>CAYOHP010000036.1:0-14241 GCA_964403795.1 uncultured bacterium
CCCATCCCTCCGGTACCCAGGCAGGACAGGATCTCTTAGCGTTCCTCGAGGACCTTCGGGGGGCGGATTCCCTGCACCGTGCTACTTCCCGACCCCGGAGGCGCGGAAGGCGGCTGCCAGCCGGTCCCGCTGCTCCGCGTAGACCGCCGAGCCCACCGAGGCCGGAGGGGGCAGCCCTTGGGTCCAGGCGAGGAACTCCGACGGTCCCGACTGGTCCGAGAAGCCCGAGGGGTCGGCGAGCCAGGCCAGGTCGGCGCGGATCTGCTCGAGCAGCCAGCTCGGGGTCGCCTCGCCGCACCGGGCCGTCGCCAGGACCGCATGGGCCATGCGCCGGCAGCGTGCCCGCGGGAAGCCCACATGATCGGCCACGAAGCCCGGGATGGCTCCCTCGAGCTTGCGGGCCAGCTGGCGCTCCAGGTCGAGGTGCCAGGAGACCGAGGCGAGGTGGTCCTTGCAGTCCATGGCGAGCGCCGGGTCGAGGGGCGGCAATCCCGGTGTGTCCCCGGGGCCCAGGTTGGCGCGGCCCGGGTCGAGGGCGTCGATACGCAGATGGGTCCGGGCATCGAGCCAGGACTCGAGCGGGTGGGCGACCGCCCGGCCGATCACCTGGAGGACCGTCAGCACCTCGGAAGGGGTCGCAGGCATACAGGGATCGAGGAGCCAGAGGGCTTTCCGCGTCTCCTCCCGGACCTGGGGCCATGCCGGGCCATTCCGCAGGGTGGTGAGCACGGTGTGGCAGTGGTCGGCCGCGTCCTCCAGGCGGATCACGAACTCCGGGTCGAGCTCCCGGCTCCCGGCCCGTTCCCGGGAGACCGCGGCCATCAACCCGTAGAGGGCCGGGAGGTACCGGCTCCAGGCGGCCGCCAGGGTCACCGGGTCGGAGCTGCGGGAGAACGCCAGGTCGCCGCGGGCGCCGCTGTACCGCTCCATGGCCTCGGCGCTCTCGGCGTCGGTCGACAGGTGCCCCCGCAGGGCGGCCGCCAGCCGGTCGGCCACCGGATCGCCCAGGGCCATGCGTTCCCGGAGCAGGAGGGCCCTCAGGCTGGCCGACAAGGCGGCACCGTCCGCGGTCGGATTCGCAGGAGGCCGGGTCTCCACGCCGGGGATGCGGATCTGGGGCTCCGGCCGGCTCTCGCCCAGGATCGGTGCCCGCTGGGTCGCGGCCGCGATGGCCCGCTGGGCCGAGGGATCCAGCGAGCGGGCTTCGGGGCACGGACCCGCCAGCTCCAGGGCTCGCACCAGCGCCAGCCCGGCCTCGACCAGGACCGGACCCGCGTCGTCGGCGAGCCGCTCGCCGAGCTCGCCGGCGGCCTCCTCGATCTCCTGGCGCAGGACCTGGCACCCGAAGGTCTGGGTCGCCATCTTCCCCGACAGGATCCGCGCCCGGGCCAGGGTCCGCCAGGCCGGAGGGACGCGCATGGTGCGGGCCTCGTCGCTCCCGAGCCATGCGAGCGTCTCCTGCAGCAGCTCGGGGCTGGCGCCGTGGGCCAGCGCCCCGGCCCAGGCCCTGACCTCGGGTTCCCGCCCTCGCCGTAGCCACTCCCCGTCATGCTCGAGGATACGGCGGATCAGGAATCGCAGGTCCAGGTCCAGGCTCATCGGACCCTGGAGCAGCTCGACCGTCCCGAACGCGATGGCGTTCTTCTCGGACTCTCCTCCCGCCTCGATCTTCTCCCACTGGCGGGCGAGATCCCGCCCGACCAGGTGGACCAGGAAGTCGAGCAGGGCGGCGACCGCGGCGTGCGCCTCCCGGCGGGGCCCCGGTCTGGGGCCTTCGAGGGGGATCCCCAGGGCGAGCGCCTGCGACCGGACCCGCTCGAGAAGCGTCCCATCGAGCCGGGCGGAGAGCTCGGCATCCGGACAGGTCCGGGAGGAGAGGGGGAGGGAGCCGCCCTGGGGGGATTCGTCGGCACCGTGCTCGAAGCGGAGTTCGTCCAGGCCGGCCGGGAGCGGACGACGGATCGGTCGAACCTCGATCTGGCCCTCAGGGTGCCGGTCGTCGGCGAGGGCGAGCCTTCCGGGTGTCCCCGGATCGCGGTCCCGGAGGACTCCCAGCCAGGCGATCAGCATTCCGATCGCGAGGACCGCGATCCACCCGACAGGGAGGGCTCGACCCGGCGGCGGGCCGGAACGACTGGCGACCGTGACCGCCAGCGGGAGCGGGAGCAGGAGCGAGCGCGGGGCGTCCTGGGAGTCCCCTGGGTCGTTGCCCGCCGGAGGAGTCTCGGCGCGTCCGCTCCGGTCTTCGAGGGCGGCGGCGAAGGAGTCCATGTCGGGGAAGCGCCGGTCCGGTTCCGGGGCGAGCGCCCGCGCCAGGGCCCGGGCCGGCCCGGGAGGGAGCGTGCCGAGGGCGGGGGGACGGAAGCCCTCGGCCAGGCGCGCATGGATGCCGGCCAGCTCGGCGGTCCCGTAGACCGGAGTACCCGTCCACACGAGCACCAGGCTGGCTGCCAGCGCGAACTGGTCGGAGGCGGGGCCGGGCTCCCTTCCCCGGAACAGCTCGGGTGCCATCACCGCGGGTGTCCCCAGGACCAGGCCTGCGGCCGTCCTCAGGGTGTCGCGGCTCTCGCTGCGGGCGATCCCGAAATCGCCCAGCACCGCTTCCCCGGTGCGGCGCAACAGGATGTTCCCGGGCTTCACGTCGCGATGGATCACGCCATGCCGATGGGCGTGGGCCAGCGCCTTCGAGATCTGGGTCCCCCAGTCGACCAGCGAGCGGGCGTCGATCTTGCCGCGCTCGGCCCTCTCGACCAGATCCTGGCCGTCGATGTACTCGTAGACGATCCAGCAGCCCGGACCCTCGGCCCCGAAGTCGTAGACCCTCACGATGCAGGGGTGCTCCAGGGTGGCGGTGAGCTTGGCCTCGCGCAGGAACCGGAGCCGGCTCGGGTCGCGGTCGTCCCCGATCTCGAGGATCTTCACCGCCACCGGGCGGGCGAGTTCCCGGTCCTGGGCCAGCACCACCCGCCCGAACCCGCCCCGTCCCAGCAGGCGCTGGGCCCGGTACCTCGCCGAGAGCGCGGGGGGAAGAGCGAGGTCTCCGTCTTCACCCATCGGTGCCGACGCCTCTCCCGGTCATGGCTCGCGTCCCAGGACTTCCATCGCAGCCAGGGTCGCGTCCCCGCCCCGCAGGACCTCGGGGGGAGGTAGGAGAGGGTGCCGACCATTGGATCGTCACCTTGCTTCTGCGGGCGGCCACCACACGCCCGAAGCTGCCCTCGCCCAGCGGGGCCAGGATCTGGTAGCGCGCCTCCAGCGCGGGCGGGAGTTCCAGGGACTGGCGGGCCGACACGGATCCGGTCTCCTCGTCGCGGCGTCCGGGAAACGGTAGCCGTCCGGGGGTCCGGGAGCGAACCGTCGCCTCCCGGGGGGAGGAAGTCCCCGTCTGGGCTACCCTCGGGACGAGCCACACGGAGGTCCCCGTCATGCGGAAGTTCGCCCGTTCCCTCGCCCTGGTGGGTGCCCTCTTCCTCGCCTTGCCTTTCCCGGGACGGGCCGGGGAGCCGGTTCCCGGCGCCGGAGCAGGGACTGCCGAGCCGGTGGCCGTCCCCGAGGGTACGCCGGGAACCCGGCTCCGGGAGCGGATCCTGGAGCGGGCATCCGGGAAGATCGCGAGCACCGATCCGGTGGCGTCCTTGACCGGACTGCCGGGGGCCTCGGGTCTGGGGATCGAGGGGACCCGTCTGCTGCTGGCGACCGCCATCCAGGTACTCCGGGAGTCCCCGGGGTACCACCGGACGGCCACGTTCCCGTCCCCGGCGGAGGCGACGGCCGCCGCCCTCCGGGGTCACCTCGACGGACTCGAACGCGAGCACTGCGACGCCCGGGACGAGGAGGCCCGGGCCTCCTCCGCCCGGTGGAGCCCGGACCGGCTCGAACTGGGGTTGGAGCGGCTCGGCGAGCACCTGGAAGCCCACCGCGACCTGGCCGCTCTCCGGGAACGGGTGGCAGAGCTGGAGCGGATCCTGCCCCGCCTCGAGGAGGAGCGGGCGGCCTTCCGCAAGGAAGTCCTGGAACAGCTCCCCGAAGTGCAGGATCTGTTCTCGAAGCAGTGCGGCTGGCTCGGCCCCTGCCAGGCACCGACCCGCCAGGAAGTGACGGCGGCCGCCATCTCGGCGGTGATCCGCAATCCCCTGAAGGCGCTGAAGATGCTGCCGATGCTCGCCCGCTGGCGGCGCATCCAGGAGGCTTCCCCGACCCTTCTCACCCAGAAGCGCCTGGAGGTGGTCGGGGCCGAGAAGAAGCTCCGGTCCCTGAAGACCCTCGATCCCTTCGCCCCGCTGGCGCCCTGTCGCTGGCGCTGAAGCGGGCAGGTACGGCGGGTCCCTGACCCCACACCCCGGGTCGGGAGCGGTGGGCCCGCCGCGGTACGGTGCATGCGGCTCACGAGGGAGGCCGCATGGGTGGGGCGACACGGACCCGGAAGACATTGGCGGTCGGGGTGGATGTCGGCGGCACCAGCATGCGGGCCTCGCTGCTCGGTCCCGACGGGAAGATCCTGGCGGAGAGCGAGGCCAAGACCGATGTGGGATCCGGTCCCGCCGGGATCCGGGCCCAGGTCGTGGGACTGGTCACCCAGGCCCTCGAATCGGCGGGGGTCACCGAGAGCGCGCTGCGAGGCGTGGGGGTCGGAGTGCCGGGAGCGGTGGACCCGGGAACCGGCGAGGTGCACCACGCCCCGAACCTGGGTTGGACCCGGGTGGCGCTCGCCGCCGAACTGGGGCGCGAGCTCGGGGTCCCGGTCTGGATCGAGAACGACGTGAACGCCGCGGTGCTGGGCGAGGCCCGGCAGGGGGCAGCCCGGGGAGCGTCGTCGGTACTCGGGGTCTGGGTGGGGACCGGGATCGGGGGCGGCCTCATGGTCGGGGGCGAGCTGTACCGCGGCGCCCGCGGCGCGGCGGCCGAGATCGGCCACCAGATCCTGCTGCCCGACGGGCCGCTGTGCGGGTGCGGCAACCGGGGATGCGTCGAGGCCCTGGCCAGCCGCACCGCCATCGAGCGGGAGATCCGGCGCAGGATCGAGCGGGGCGAACCGAGCGAGGTCACCGGGCTGCTGGCCAAGCGGGGCAAGGACCGCATGACCAGCGGGATCCTCAGGGACGCCTACCGCAAGGGCGACGAGGTGGTGAAGGGAGCCATCGAGGGAGCCATCCGCTACCTCGGCATGGCGGTCGGGAGCTGGATCAGCGTGCTCGACCCGGAACTCGTGGTGCTCGGGGGAGGGGTGGTCGAGAAGCTCGGCAAGCCCTACGTCGCGGCAGTACGGAGCGAGGCCTTGCGCTACGCAGTGAGGGCCGCCGGACCCCAGCCCCGGATCGTCGCCTCGGAGCTCGGCGATCGGGCCGGGACCCTGGGAGCGGCCAGCCTGGTCGGCTGATCAAGCCGCCCCGGAGTCGGGCTCCGCTCCCGTCAGCACCAGGCCGAGTTCGCCGGCCCGGGCCAGGGCGGCTTCGATCTCCCCGAGCGGGAGGCCCGAGGCATCCGCGGCGTCCTCGGGGGCGAGTCCGTCGTGGGCCGTCTTGAAGGCGAGCAGCAAGGCGGGGTCGGCCTCCCGCACCCGGACACGGTGGCTGGTGGGGTGTCGCCAGACCAGCACCGGCAGCCGGGATCCGGCGAGTCCGGCGGGAGCGTCGGTCTCCCACAGTTCGCTCCCGGAGACCAGGCCGGCGCGGCCCTCGGCGTCGCAGACCGGTGGATCCCCGTCGTCGGATCGGGCCTCCCCGCGGGCTTCCGCCTGGAAGGCCCGGACGTGTTCCAGGACCGGAGTCGCCGGCATCAGGACCTGCACCGTGGGGTTGAGCCGCGGTCCCGAGGAGGCGCCGACCCGCGCCGTCTCCATCGGGGCCACCGCGGCCCGATAGCCGGCGGCTTCGAGCTCGGCCAGGTCGACCGCGGCCTCGGGGATGTCCAGCATCGACGACGACGCCAGCTCCGCCAGGTATGCCGGGAAGGCGTCGCCGTTTCTCTGGAGTACCCGGTCCCGGAAGGGGTGCCGGTGCGGGAAGCCGTGCACGACCCGGTCCCAGAGGTCCGGGGCCAGCAGCCTGCGGGTCGCGGGGAAGCCCGCTTCGAGCACGCTCCGGACGTGGCCCAGATGGAACTTCCGGTAGAGGTCGACCTGGTCGGGATGCACCCCCAGACGGGGCGCCGTCTCCCCTGGCGGCAGGGCGCCGGAGATCGCGTCGTGGATCAGGGACAGGGTCTCGACGAGCCTCGGCGGGTCGGCCGCGAGCGAGGCGGGGGACGCCTCGGCCGGTCGGTCGCCGGTCGGCAGGGTCGCTTTCCGGGCCGGGGCACGACCGGGGACCGCAGGGCGCGAAGCGAGGGCCCGCAGCTCGTCGAGCTCGTCGAGCAGGACCTCGATCGGGGGCACCCGCTGGTCGCGCTCCACCAGGGTCCAGGCGGGCCCGATCCGTTCGAGCGCGTACCTCCAGAGTTCCCGGACCTCCTCGGGGACGCTCTCCCCGTGGGTGTCGATCCACCGGTCCCCGCCCCAGGCATGCCCGGCCAGGTGGTACTGGGCGACCGATCCCGGTGCCAGGGCCTCGACCGCCGCGAACGGGTCACCCCCCAGGTTCTTGGCGTTCACCACCAGGTTGTTCACGTCGAGCAGCAGGCGGCATCCGGCCTGGGCGGCGACCTCCCGCAGGAACCCGCCCTCGTCGTACTCGTCGGGCGTGCTCCGCATGTAGGCGGTGGGGTTCTCGACCAGGAGTTCCCGGCCGAGTCTCCCTCGGGCCTCCCGGATCCGGGCCGCGAAGTGCGAAGCGGCCTCCCGGGAGCGGGGCAGGGGAACCAGGTCGTGGTAGGCCAGCCCCTGGTCGCCGGACACGCAGAGATGGTCCGAGACCCAGGGGGGATCGAGGTCCTCGACCAGCGACGCCAGCTCCGAGAGATATCCCGGGTCGAGGGGATCTCGGGATCCCAGGGACAGCCCGACCCCATGGGGAACCACCGGCAGGTGTTTCCGGACCTCGCGGAGGACAGCCCGGCACAGCCCGTCCTGGCCCATGTAGTTCTCGGAGACGATCTCGACGAAGTCGAGACGTCCCGAACGCGCCACATCCCCAGCCAGGAACTCGTCGTAGTGGTCCCGCCTCAGCCCGATCCCGAAGGCGAGGCCTGTCAGCTCAGGCCCCGGGGGGAGGGGGCTCGGAGCTGCACTCGCCGTTGCAGCGGCCGGAGCAACCGGCCTCGGCGCCCAGCGTCAGGGTGTCCCCGCCGCCGCTGGAGCCGCACTTGCCGTTGCACTTGCCGGAGCAACCGGCCTCGGTCCCCAGGGTCAGGGTGTCCCCGCCGCCGCTGGAGCCGCACTTGCCATTGCACTTGCCGGAGCAACCGGCCTCGGCGCCGAGCACCAGGGCATCGGCGGCCTGGGCCGGGACCGCGGCCGAGGCGGACGAGACGGCCTGGGCCAGGCCAGTGAACGAGAGCGCCATGGCCAGGGTTCCGGCCGGGATCCTACGAGCGTCGAGCTTCATCCTGGATACTCCTCCCGCGGATCGACCGTGCGTGCGGCCGACCTCGCCGGCCGCCGAGACTAACCCGGGGGGTGGACCGAGGTCCATGGGTTCCCGGGACCCTGCCCGGGGGCTGCCTCCCGGCCTTCCCCCTCTACCCTCGCAGCGGATGGGCCAGCTGGGCGAGGAAGCCCTCGGGCAGGGGCTGGCGGGTCCCGAAGACCTCGGCCCGTTCCCCCTCCGGCAGGTGCAGGGTCCCGAAGAGCCAGTCCCAGACCGGGAACTGCCCGGCGTAGTTGGCGTCGATCTCCCGGGCGTGGTGCCACTGGTGGAACTCGGGGCTGGCCACCAGGAATTTGAACGGCCCGTACTCGATGCGGGTATTGGCGTGGAAGAGCAGGCCTTCGAGCCGGAGCAGGCCGGCGACCCCGCCGAGGATCCCCAGCGGGAACCCCAGCGCGAACAGCGGGACGACCCGGGCGGCCAGCCCCAGGGCCGTATCGAGGGGATGCACCCGCACCGAGGCCAGCCAGTCCAGTTCCTGGCTCGAATGGTGGACCGAGTGGATCCTCCAGAGCCACGGCACCCGATGGGCGGCCCGGTGGTAGGCGTAGCCCGCCAGGTCGCTCACCACCAGCGCCGCCGCCACCTGGACCCAGCCCGGGAGCGAGGCCACGCCGGCTTCGAGACCCCGCGGCACCAGCAGCCACAGGACCACCGCCAGCGGCGCCAGCACCAGCACCGTGGCCAGGTCGCCGAGCGGTCGCCCGAGGAAGAACCACGCCACGTCTGTCCCGAACCCGCGGCGCAGGCGGGCCTGCTCCGGCCTCCGGGCCAGCGCGGTCTCGAGGATCCCGAACACCACCCACACCAGTGCGAAACCGACCAGCCGGCGCATCAGGAAGTCCACGGGTCGCCGTCCTTCCGGGTCCCTTCCCAGCCAGGTCCGTGCCATCCGATCGCATGGGAAGGAGGCCATGGCGCTCCCCGGCTCCCGATGCGGCTTCCCGGGGAGCGATGCCGTCCCCTGGCCGGGGCGCGACCGGACCGGGGACGACGTCGGTCGTGGCCTGCCCGACATCTGTCGTGCGGTCGCGACCCGGTCGGCATCGGGAGGCGGTGCCGGGGGCGCGCTGGCGGCCTTCCCCCGCGCTACCTTGGTCGGGAGCATGGCGGAGGGGAACTCGGACTCGGTGGACCTGGTGGCCCTGCGGCCGGCCGAGGTCGATCTGCGCCAGGTCCCATGCCTGGTCTGCGGGGAACCGGTGGGGCCGGCACCCCAGAAGTGCGGGCTCTGCGGTGGGCTCCACCACTTCGACTGCTGGGAGTACTCGAAGGGCTGCGGGCGCTTCGGCTGCCGCAAGGCCCCTGTGGCTGCCGGGCCGGCGCGGACCCCGGAAGGCAAGATCGGCATGCCGCGCCGTCGGGCCGGGGCCTACGCCGGCTACCGCTGGGCGCCGGTGCTCCCCACCCTGACCTTCTACCTGGCGCAGCTCGGGGCGATGCTGGCCTTCACGGTGGGGGACCTGGACATCACCCTCAAGCTCGCCGCACTCATGGTCGTCTGTTATGCATGGATCCTGGCGTCGAGCGTCCGGTTCTACCTGGACCTCGACAAGCGCCAGGTCTCGCAGGCGCTGGCCCTGCTCGACTGGGAGGTCGAGGAGCGGTCCGTGGTCGCCTTCGATGCCCTGGAGCGGTTCGAACTCATGGAGGTCCCCGGCGACCGCGGTCGCCGGGCCTACGAGGCGGTGGCGGTAAGGGTCGGACCCGGCGAACCCGTGTCGCTCGCGCCTCCTCTCGAAGAGGGCAGCCCGGAGCTGGCCGAGCTCGTCGATCTGTTCCGGAGGCTCGAGGCGAGCTCGGTGTTCCCGGTACGTCTGGCACCCGAGTTGGTGCCGGCTCCCCCTGCGCCGGAGTTGACGGGTGGCCGTCTCGGGTCGGACTGATTCCGGGGAGGGCGGTGCTACCTTTGGCCTGCATGGCCAGGGCAGGCAAACCGCGCGAGACCGGGACGCAGGCTGAGGGCACCGACGGCAAGCAAGAGGCTCGTCCTCCCGCCTGCCCGATCTGCCGCGAGGGACTCTCCCGGTCGGGCCTGGTCCTGTGCCAGGACTGCTCGACCCCCCACCACCGCAAGTGCTGGCGCTTCAACCGGGGCTGCGCCACCTACGGTTGCCAGGGCCGGGTGTTCGTGACCGGACCGGGTGCGGTGGCCGGCGAACTCGAGTTCTGTCGCACGGGGTCGGCGGCGCTGCCGGCACTGGTGACCCTGATCGCGATGTTCGCGATCGCCGCCGCCCTGCTGAAGAACCCCTGGCTGATCGGCAGGGGCGCCGGAAAGGCCATCCTGCGGATGATCCAGCCGCTCTTCTGGGGCGGGATCGCGGTGTCCATCCTCGGCCCTCTGGCATCCCGCCGGAAGTACCTGCTGGACCCGGAAGCCGAGCGCATCTCGCGGAGCCTCTGGTTCGGGCCGGTGCGGCTGCGGCTGGAGGAGTCCTGGCGCGACTTCTCCGAGGTCGAAGGCCTGGACGTGCGGCTGGCGGAGATCCCGGGGCGCTTCCCCCTGGAGCTCCGCAAGGGCGTCGAGCTCTGGATGCGGGATGCCTCGGGGGGGAGCCACCTGCTCGACCGGGTGGCCTGGGAAGACCGGGAGATGCTGCTGCGCTCGGCGGCCGCCGCCGCCGAGGTGCTCGACACCACCCTCGGCCTGCCCCGGGCGCTGGACACCGAGGTGGCGCTCCCGGCCGGGCTCTCCCGGACCCTCAGGGCCCTGCCCTCGCCCCGGGCCGGTCGCGAGGCTCCGGCCGGGCTCCCCGGCCCGGTCTGACCCGGGCAACCTCCCGAGGCCTGTCGGTGATCCTCACGGACCCACCGGCACCTTCAGTCCCTCGGTGAGGGTGCGGCGCGGGTCGGGGGGCACCAGGGAGTCGGCCATCGGGTCGGTGGGTCGGGGGCGCGTCACCGGGCGGATCGAGAACCAGCCGGGGCGCGGCAGGGGCCGGAGCAACAGGAAGCGTCGCCGCGTCATGGCTCACCGCCTGCCCATGACGCGGGCCGCGTCATGGCTGTCGAGGACGTCGACCACCTCGCGCAGCAGGTCGGCCAGCTCGCCCTCGGGGGCGTCGGCCCGGCGCTCGGCCTGGTGGAGCAGCACCTGGAGGCGACGGTCGGCTCCGGCGGCCAGGGTGAGCATCTGGTGGAAGAGCTCGTACCAGGCGGAGCGGTCCTTGCCGCGCGGTCCCCGCGACTTGCGGAGCCACTCGCGGGCGGCTTCCACCGCGATCGAGACCCGCTCCTTCTTCGGGGTCGAGTCGGCGAAGGGCTCGAAGCTGCGGCTGTGGCGGCGGGCGAGGTCGTACATCATCCCGAGGTACTCGCCGCTCGGGGTGGTGCGTCCGGTCTCCCATCGGTTCACGGTGGCCTGGGGGAGGCCGAGGTGGTCGGCGAACTCCCGCTGGGACATGCCGAGCGATTCGCGCAGGTCCCGGATCGAGTCCCGGTCGTAGGGTGCCATGGTGACCCTCCTTCGTGACTACAGATATGCCATCGGAAACGCGAAAGCAAGTTTGTTATCGCGAAAGGACGCGAGGGCAGCGTCCGGGAGGCGATCCGGTGCGATCCGGGGTCGCCCGACGGGCTCCGTCCGGTGGCTCGGCCCGGCCGCTACACTCGTCCCCGGAGCATCCCCATGGCGACGTCCTCCGAGGGCCTGAAGATCCCGTTCCCGGCGGGCCTGGCGGCTCGTTTCCGGGTCCGGGAGCTGCTCGGGCGGGGCGGGATGGGCGCGGTCTTCCGGGCCGAGGACCGGGAGCTGGGGCGACCGGTGGCCGTGAAGGTGATGCTCGAACCGGGCAGGCCCAACGCGGTCGCCAGGTTCCTCCGGGAGGCCAGGGTCACGGCCTCGATCGAGCACCCCCATGTGATCCGGATCTACGACTCGGGGATCACCGACGGCCTCCCATGGCTTGCGATGGAACTCCTCGACGGCAGCGACTTCGGCACCGCACCGCTCGGTGCCCGGCCGCTGGCGCGGTTCCTGGAGATCGCCGACGCCCTGGAGGCCGTGCATGGGAGGGGGTTGGTCCACCGGGACGTGAAGCCGCCCAACATGTTCCTGACCCGGGATGGACGCAGCGTCCTCATGGACTTCGGGCTGGCGAAGGACCCCGACCTCACCCAGCTCACCGGTACGGGAGCCATGCCCGGGACCTTCGCGTTCCTCTCGCCCGAGATGGTACGGGACGATCCTTGCGGGCCGGCGGCCGACTGGTGGGCCCTGGGGGTCTCGCTCTACACGCTGCTGGAGAAGCGCCTGCCCTACGACCCGGTCCAGATCGCCTCGTTCGTCTCCGGTCTCGAGGTCCCGGAGGTCCGGCTGCGCCGGGTTCCCGAGGGGTCGCCGGAAGCGCGGGTGATCCGGGGACTGCTGGTGGGCGACCCGGAGCGGCGGGTCGGGGGCAAGGCGGCGCTCGAGGCCCTGGCCGGACCGGTCGCGGAGTGGACCGCGACGGCCACCGACCTCGGTGACCCGGTCGTGCCGGCGAGCCCTCCGGTGCTCGCGTCGGCCTTGCCGCCCCGTGCCCTCCCGGCACGCTCGCCGGTCTGGTTGGCCCTCCCGCTACTGGTCGCCGGTGGGCTGGTGCTCGCCAAGCTGGGGGCGAGGATCGTCGGGTCCCGGGAGGGCGAAGGCAGCGGGGGTCGAGGCGGGTCGGTGGGGCAGGCGACGGGCTCCGCGGGCAGCTCGACGGTGAGGGTCCGCACCCCGGTCGCGGAGATCGCACGCAAGGTCGCGGCCGAGCTGCAGGAGGCCTCACGCCTGGTCGTGGATCCCGAGGGGATGGCGCGGGAGCCGCCCTCCGAGGGCCTGCCCGAGGGCTGGCGGGAGTTGCTCTCTCCCGATCCGATCCACTGGAACGGTCTGCTCGAGCACCTGTCGGGGGTGCAGGACTTCCTGCTCTGGCTCCAGGAGGGAGGCAGGCCCGAGTCCCTCGACGCCGCGACCGTGGAGGCCCTGCGGGAGGTCGATCGCCAGCTGGTCGCCCAGGACCTCCCCGAGGCCTTCGCCCCTTTCCTGTGCGAGGCGCCGGAGGCCCTGGAGGTGGCGGTCGATCCGGCGCTGTTGGACGACGGTTTCCCGGTGCCGACCCGGGGAGTGCGCTCGCTCCAGGGATGGGCCGGTGCAGCCTGGAGTTCCTACCTCCGCGCCCTCTCCCACCTGGATCGCCTGGAGGCGCAGCGCGAGGCCTACGCCTCGGACCGGGACGTCGGGTCCGGGTTCCCGGTGGAGGCCTTCCCCTCGCGGGCCCTGGCAACGTCCTCGCTCCGCATCCTCGCCCAACAGGCCTTCGGCCTCCCCGGTCCCCGGATCCCGGTGAGGATCTGGATGCGGGAGGGGGTCCTCGAGCTGCGCTCCATGCTCTACCGGATCGCCCGAGCCCTCGAGGTCGAGGGTCCCGAGACCGAGGTCCTGGGATGCATGGCGGTCTCGATGGTGAAGAAGCTCCATCCTCTCTGGTACTCCGAGGCCGGGGTCGCTCCCTTCCATGCGCTGACCCCGGGACCGGGAGGTTCCCCCTGGCTGGCCTGGCTCGAAGCCGGCATCCACGGGCTGGGGATCCGCTGCCATCGCCTGGCACGGCTCCCGGTCGAGCCCCGGCAGAGGGCCCAGCTCGAGGCCGTCGAGCGGGCGATGGCGCTGGGTACCGGCACCGGGTACCGCGCCTTCGTCTTCGTGTCGGGATCGGCCGAGAGGCTCGAGACCCTGCGCGACCTCGGGCGCACCGAGGAGGCCCTGCGGGAGTTCCGGGCCGGGATCCCGACCCTGCTCGCGGCGCCTCCCTCCCTCGACGAGTCGACGGCCGCGGTCCTCTGCCAGGGCATCCTGGCCTGGATCGACCATCCCGGGGACCACGTGCCGGACCGTGCCGGCCAGGAGCGGATCCGCACCTGGTGGCGGGAACGCCGGGCCAGCATTCCTCGCCGGAGCTTCTACCAGGAGCGCCGGGCCGAGCTGGCCGCCTGGTTGGGGATCGCCCCGTGAGGCGCCCCTGGGGCACCGGGGATCAGCCGGCGAGGTCGCGTACCACGGCCGCCACCTCGGGCCGGGGGACCGGGCCGAAGAGGATGGAGCGCACCAGGTTCCGCTTCGAGAGGTCGCCCCGGGAAGCGAGCCAGAGCCCGAGGGGCTCCCTGCCGAGCACCCGCCGGGTGATCTCGGCGATGTCCAACCCCTCGGCGTGGAGGGCTCGGACCTGCTGTTCCAGGGAACGGAAGTGGTCGAGCTTGGACCGGAGGGCCACCCGGCCTCCGGTGGGGCAGGGACGGTGGGCGCAGTAGAGAGCGTCGAAGTCGAGGTCGACCAGGCGCGCCAGGGAGGCGACGGTGGCGGCGAAGTCCTCGTCACCCCGGAACAGCTTCACCTTCTCCGCCAGGAAGGCGTCGCCGGAGAAGAGCCATCCCTGCCCGGCCTCGAACAGCACCACCTGGTCCTCGCAGTGTCCGGGTGCGGGCAGGACCTGGAAGCGGTAGCGGTCGGTCTCGATCTCCGGCGCCAGGCTGCCCAGGCGGGCGGTGGGGGCCGGGCCCCAGACCACGGCCTGGTAGAAGCGGGTCGAGAAGCCGCGGGCGACCAGCTCGCGGGTGGCGGGCGCGGCGTCCACCGGGAGTCCGGCGCGTTGCAGGGCGGCAGCCCCGCCCGAGTGGTCCTCGTGGTGGTGGGTGATGGCGACCCTCGCCACTCCCTCCGATCGGGCGAACTCGAGGACCGGCGCGGTAT
>CAYOHP010000036.1:14251-49676 GCA_964403795.1 uncultured bacterium
TGGCGAGCCCGGCATCCACCAGCAGGCCGTCGACCGCGAAGCAGCGCACCGTCATCACCGGCGGGAGGAAGCCCAGAGGCCTCCTCCCCATGGTCAGGGCCCGGACCGGGCCGTAGTCCTCGACCAGGTGCATGGTCGGAATTGTACCGGGCCGGCGAACTGGTACGGTTCGACCCGGAGGTCCCCATGGCACAGGGTGCATGGAGCCCGGAGGATGCCCTCGACCGCTGCGCCTTCTGCGGCGATCGCAAGCACGAGTGCTGGACCCTGATCGCGGGCCCCGACCTCATGATCTGCGACGGGTGCGTGGCGACCTGCCTCGAGGTCGTGGACGACGCGCGCATGCTGGCTTGCGCCCCGGAGACGGACGCCGGGTCGGAACGGGTCGTCCCGCTGCCGGAGGGCGCGGGCAGAGGGCCACCGCCCACCGCGGCTGCGGACTCCGGCCCCGCGGGGGGCGCGCCGCCCGCGCTGGCCGGCCGCAGCCTGTTCGACACCTGCGCCTTCTGCGGCGAACGCAAGGGAGGTGGTCGGCAGATCGTCGCCTGGTACCCGCCCGAGGGTCTGCCCGTCGATCCGGTGATCTGCCACGACTGCCTCGACCTGTGCCGGAACGTCCTGGTGCAGCAGGGGGTGTTGGCCACGCCGCCCGATCGGTGGTTCCGCTACCTGCGGGGATCCGGCTTCGGGACCTTCACCCCGCATGCTGCCCGCGGCCTGCTCGACGAACCCGAGCTGCGCGATCGCCTGCTCGCCGAGGCGGCGACCCGGTTCGTGGCTCCCGATGCGGGCGAAACGGACCCCCTGGTCATGGATGTGCGCCGGCGCGAGGCTGCGGTGGTGGCGCTGGTCGGCGCCCTGGCGGCGCGGACCATGTCGGTCAACCTGGCCGACGCCCGGGAGCTCGCCGAGGCGTTGCTGACGAAGGTCTGAGCCTGTGGACCTTTCCCCGCCTGCGGCAGCGTTCTCCTCGCAGGCAGGATCCACTGCCCGCTTCGTCGATCGCCTTGCATGCGGGGCGCCGGGTCGCTCTCGGGCCGACGCCGGGGAAAGGTCCACAGGCTCTGATCCCCGGTTCCCGCCCGCCGCTCACTTGCCGGCGAGCAGGCCCTTCACGATCCCGGAGAGGACCGCCTTGTCGACGGCCGCGGCCCGCTTGCCGACCTCGGCCATGACCTTCCCCATGTCCTTCATCGTGGAGGCACCGAGTTCGGCGACCACGGCCTCGGCCAGGGCCCGGGTCTCGGCCTCGGACAGGCCCTTGGGGAGGAACTCGCCGATCAAGCGGATCTCGTACTCGCTCGACTCGATCAGGTCGGCGCGCTGGGCGGCCTGGGCCTGCCCGAGGGCGTCCTGGCGCAGCTTCAACTGCTTCTGCAGGATCGGCACCGCGTCGGCGTCGGGCAGCTCGGGGATGCGCTTGTCGACCGCCACCTTCTTCAGCTCGGAGGCCAGGAACGAGAGCGCCCCGCGCCGCACCGAATCGCGCGCCTTGAGGGCCGCCACCATCTCCTTCTGGATGTCCGCGTGGATTCCCATGGTCGTCCTCCTGTGGATCCGCGGTCCGGATCCTACCCCGGAGCCGGGCCGGGTCGCGTCGGCGCCCAGCGATCCATGTACTCCCGCATCTCGAGCTTCCTCAGGGTGTTCTCGCTGGTCATGTACCGGACCGTCCCGTAGATCGGGCGCTCCGGCCCCCAAGGACGGTCGTAGCGCCCGAGCACCCAGAAGATCCCGCTGTACGAGTTCGGGTCGCGACCGTCGAGGGCGTAGCGGTTGTTGAGTTCCACCAGGCGCAGCGAGGCCTCCTCGGGGGTCTCGCTCCACAGGAGGACCTTCTTCCCCCAGAGCATGCGCAGGTAGTTGTGCAGCTCGCCCGTCCCTGCGAGCTGGCGCTGGGCCGCGTTCCAGACGGGATCGCCGGTGGCCGCCCCCGCCAGTTCCGGGAGCGAGTGGATCCGGGGGCGGGGATCCCCGGCGTGGATGGCCAGGGTCCGCTTCGCCCAGTCCGGGAGACCCTGGTAGCGGTCGTAGTCGGCGCGCTTGGCGCTCTGGTGGTAGCCGAGCTCCCGCCAGGTCACCGCCTCGTCGAGGAAGGCCTCCGCGGATTCCCCCATGCCCCACCAGCCGGACTTCTTGCCGGTCGCCTTCGCCCCCATGACGCGATCGGGGTACCAGTCCTCGGCATCGGCGATCGCGGCCAGCACCTGGTGGGCCCCCACGTGCCCGAAGTGGAGATAGGGCGAGAGGCCGCTCCCGCCGCCCCGATCCGGGTGGTTGCGGTCGGCGCCGTAGCCGGAGAGGCGTCTGGCGACGAAGGTCTCGAGCTGCCGGCACCCGGCCTCCGCACCCCCGCGTCGGGCCCCGGGACCGACGCCGTGGTCGATCGGGAGGCTCGCGACCAGGCGGGCGGGATCCTCCAGGAGTGCCGGCGGCGTACCCGGCCAGCGACGGGCGAGTTCGGGGGGAAATGCGGCGGGCGGGATCCCGGCTGCCTCCAACGGGTCGGGACGAGGGGAGACGAGCAGGTGCGGCGGGAGCTCGCGCTGCAGGAAGCGGCGGAAGGCGTAGGCGGTGGGGAACACCTGATCGGTGGCCCTGAGCGGCAGGAGACCATTGCCGTCGACCCGCTCGAGTCGACAGGGGATGCGGGCGGCGGCCGCGGCATGCATCCGGGGCAGGAAGAAACACGGGAAGTCGTCGGTGATCACCGCACATGCGTCCCGGGCCAGGGCCTCGACGAGACCCCGGCCGGCGCCGGGTTCGGGCTCCAGGTAGGCGTGGTAGGCGACGCCCGTGCCGGCGAAGGCCCGGGCGTTGTCCGCCATCCCCTGGAGGACGAAGGTGTGGATGCGGTCGCTGGCCCAGCGGTAGCCGCAGCGCAGGGCCTCGAGGATCACCAGGGGACGCCGCCAGGCGATCGCCAGTTCCACCGCCCGCTCGAGGCCGAAGTTCCAGCCCCGGCGGCGGGCCGAGGTCATCCAGTAGACGACCCGGGTTCCCTCGGGACGGAAGGGACGGTCGTTGGCGGCGATCCGGCGCAGGGACGGGATGCGGCTCGGGATGGGTTCGGAGTCGGTTCGGGTAGGTTCCATCCGCGCCATTGTCGGCCATGGAGACTCCGGGGTGCACCCTTCCCGGAGCCGCCCGTTCGGGTTTGTCCCCGTCCTCAGGGCGGAGGCCGCATGATCCCGCCCGAGCCCGGGATCGTTCCCTTGTCCGAGTGGACGATCAAGGAGCGGATCTCGTCGTCGGAGACCCGGCGCTGGGCATCGGGGCCCGGAAAGCGGGCCGGGCGAGGGAAGTCGGCCGGCCAGGTGAAGAAGCTCCGCACCTCCGCGACGCTCGGGTCACGGCCCCGCTGCTCCTTCAGCCAGGCGATGGCGGCCATCATCCGGGTGGGGTCGTGGATGTCGTAGAAGATGTGGTGTTCGTAGACGACCAGCGAGCGGAGCCGCACCACCAGGGTGGGATCGTCCTCGGCGACCTCGAGGCGCAGGGTGCCGGCCTTCCAGGCCCGATGGGCCCTCGCCTGTGCCTCGGTGAAGGGGCGACCTCCCTGTTCCTGGTTCCAGGCTTCGGCCAGCGGCCGGAAGAGGGCGTCGAACTCGTTCCAGGCCACCCGGTTGCGGCTCGCTCCGTCCCGCCATGCTTCCCGGGGAGCCTCGAACCAGCCCGAGGGGTGACGTCGGGCCCCGGCCAGGCGCGGGTCGGTGGCGGCCCGGCTGTTCCCGCCCAGCTTGTAGTAGTAGGTCCCGGAGGCGTCCAGGGCCGCGGCATCGGAGGCGGCCAGGCCCACCGTGTTGGCCCACATCCAGGCGCGGGCCACGACCCGCGAGTGGCCTGCCCGGTCCGCCGGATCGGGATCGAGCTCGGCGACCTTGCGGAGGAAGCGGCGGGCGATCTCGCCGGCCACCGTCCCGGTGGGACCGAGCCCCCGGTAGCCGAGGACCGTGCCCTCGAACTTCTCCCACCATGCCGCGCCCTGCCAGCCATGGGCCGGCTCCGCATCATGGGCACCGGCGGCCCCGACTCCCACCGCGTAGCAGGAGGCCAGGACCAGCACCTCGAGATGATCCCGCCAGGCGGCTCCCCGGATCCCGGTGGGGAACAGGTCGTCGCCATGCAGCTGGGCGCCGCTGTAGGCGGGATAGTGGCCCGAGAAGTAGACCCAGGCGGCCCGGCCCGCCTGCGGCAGGACTCCCCGGGCGAGCTCCGCACCGGACGGGGAGCGGACGACCAGAGACTCCTCGCGCACACCCGCGGCTTCGAACAGGTCCCGTCCGGCCAGGTGGGGATGGGATCGTCGGGTCGGGTGCGCGGTCCGGTCGATGGGCTCCCCCCTCCGGGGCTCGTGGGGGATCTCCCGGATCTGCGAGACCACCCGACCAGGGAGCGAGCGACGGCCGGCCGCCGGCGGTGACGCCAGGGTCTGTCGGAAGGTCTCGGCGTCGGGGCTGGAGGTGGTCTGGAAGATCGCCGCCTCCCGGATCCGCGCCCTCGGCCCGGCCAGGTCGGCGACCCGCAGGGGTCCGTAGACCGCGGGCCCTCCCCCGGTCCCGATCCGGCTGGCGGCGGCGCTCCGCCCGGTTCCGGTGGCGAGCAGGATGGACTCCGGGGCCTCGCCGGCGAGTCCGTGGAGCTCGACCTCGAACTCCTCGTCGGGACCGAGCACCGCCGAGGTCGGCGTGGGACCCGAGAAGGGGATGGGCTTGCCCGGACGCCCCGGACGGCGGACTCTCAGCGTGACCGACCCGCGCTCCTCCCCGACGGGTGGCGATGCGGTCGCGACCGCGGCCGGTGGGAGGTCAGGCTGCGCCGGTCGGGTCCCAGGCGATCGGGAGGCCTCGGGGTCGAGGCCCAACTGGGCCAGGGAGGGAGCCGCCGAGCCGAGGGCGAGGCCCAGGCACAGGCACAGGAGCCGCGGGATGGGGCGGGGGGCACGACGGGACATGGGAACTCCTGGCGTCCGTGGCCGGCCGACAGGCCGGCGCGACCTGGTCGGAGACCGGGATCGCAAGGCGCGTGCCTGGCTCCCGCCGAAGACCGAGGCCAAGCTCCAGGAGCGGATCTCGCCGAGTTCGCCGGGGTCGTGCGGTGGCCTCCGGACGGTCCCCCTGCCCGGCACCCGGTCAGGATGACCGGGTCGGATCGCCTCCATGTCCCGGGTGCGTCGGCGTCAGCCCAGGGGGTGCATGCGGAGCCAGGTCCCCTCGGAGACCAGGAGGGTGGCACCCTCGGGCCCCAGCTCGAAGACCGGCCTCGGGCGCTGGGGCGCCTCGCACCAGGCGAAGGCCTCTCCGGGACCGGTGGCCGGTTCCTGGAAGCGACGCACCTCGATCCTGCCCTCGGCGAGGGCCAGGGCCACGGTCCGGGCATCCGAGGAGAGCGAGAATCCCAGGATCTCCCGGTCGTCGGGGCCGAAGCGGTGGGCCTCCCGCCGGCCGGGCGAGAGCGCCAGCAGGCCTTCGGGTCCCAGGCCCACCAGACCCAGCACCGGGTGGGGACGGAGGAACCGGGTCTGGACGCTCCCGGAGAATTCGATCCCCGGCCATGTGTGCTGGAGGTTTCCCTCGAGGTCGAAAGCCACGACTCCTTCCCGGGGATCGGCCGCGGCGTAGACCAGCGGCGACGGCGCCTCCATGAACCCCGCGGCCTCGGCACCCTGGACGGTGGCCCGGAAGCGGGGGTCGCAGCGCATGGGGATCACCGCGCCCTGGGGTGTCCCCTCGATCGGTCGCTCGGGGCGGAACACCATGATCTCGCCGTCGATGCGGAGCACCACCACGGCCGCCGCGTCGGGCGCCAGCAGCCGGATGTGGTACTGGCGGACCGGCAGGTCGCGGGCCACCAGCTCGCGCTGGATCCCGGTGCGCAGATCGAGGAGGGGGAAGGCCATGTCCGCCTCCCAGTACGGAGGACGCGCAGTGCGCGGGCCGCCCAGCACCCACCTGGCGCTCGACTCCAGGGCCGGGCCCGAGTCGGCCCGCAGGGCCTTGGCACCGAGTCCATGGAGGTGGCCGGTCCAGTCCCGACGCAGACCCTCGCGATGGAATTCGGGCGGGCTGCGGCCGAGGACCTCCCCGCCCGGCCACCCGTAGAGCACGGTCTCGCCGGCAGCCATCGCCGCCAGCATCCTCCCTCCCCCGAGGAACGTGAGCGAATCCCAGGGGGAAGCCGGGAAGGCATCGAACGGGAGCGGTTCCTCGGGGAGGAGCACCCGGAGCTCCCGACCCGAGGCCGTGACCACCACCGGTACCACGGTCCCGGACCCGTCGCCGATCCCGTAGCGGACCGTGGGCCGACGGGAGGGACCGCCCTGGGCGACCCCCCAGGGGAACCCCTCCCGCGCCACCCGATCCAGGGCTACCCGGCCGGGCGGTCCGTGGCGGGGGCCTTCGAGCAGGTCACCCTCGGGGACCACGCAGCCGTCGGGTCCCACCCGGACCTCCCGCCCATGGGTCGGGTCGGCGCCCCAGGCGATGGGCTCCCCGTCGCGTCCGAAGCCCCAGTCCGCATACCGCTGATCGGCTCCCGAGAGGCGCGTCATGGCTCCGGTCGCGAGGTCCATCCGGTAGCTCCGGATCCGGGTCCCGCCCAGCGGACTGTCGCCGGCGTTCACCACCACGAGGGCGACCCGACCCCCGGGATCCACCCGGGTCTCGGCGATCCCGCCCGGGGCCACGGTCTCGACGATGGCGTCGGCTCGGGTGCAGGCGGCGTCGCGCTCGATCACCACCAGGGCCGGCTCGTCCCAGGATCCGGTGGGCGTGAGGAGCAACCGGCGACCGTCCCCGCTGGCTCCCAGGAACCGCCAGCTCCCCGGGTAGGAGTGCGAGAGGGGCGCGCCCAGCTCCCGCTCCTCGGCCTCGCGGTCGGCCGGCGACCAGGTCCAGGACCGGTGACGGAGCCGGCCGTCCTCGTGCGACCCGTCGAGCCCGACCATCCACACCGATCCGTCCTGCGGGGAGCAGGCCAGCGCCTGCGGGCTCCAGCCGAGTCGTACCTCCCAGGCAAGGGCCAGGGCCGGGACCGTCCCGTATCGCCGGAGTTCCAGGATCTCGAGCCGGTTCCCGGCGCGCAGGACCGCCACCCGGCCCCTGGCCCCGTCCGAAGCCACCATCCGCACCGGCTCGGAGGAGGTGGCTCCCGGATCGCCGACCCCGTAGCCGCTGGTCGCCACCAGGCAGAGGAATGCCTGGTAGGAGGGCGGGACCGGGGCTCCCGGATCCTGGGAGCCGAGCGGGGCCAGGCCCGAGAGCATGCGGGACCGCACCTCCCGCAGGCCGGCGAGCAGGTCCCCACTCCGGGCCCGGGTGGCCACCAGCCGGTGCCAGACCTGGACGTCGTCCGGTCTCCGGGCCAGTTCGGCCCGGGCTCGCACCAGATCGGCGTCCGGCCCGGTGCGGGGTCCGCCCTCGCTCATCCCGGCTCCCAGGGCGGACGGTCGTCGGTGGTGGAGTAGGCCGGACGGCGCTCCAGGTACTTCTTCCGGTCGGCCCGGAACGCGTCCAGCTCGCGGCGGACCGGAACCGGGAGGACGAAGCCGCGCGGAGCGTCGGCCAGGGCGTCCCACAGGATCGGATGGACCCGGTGGCGGTGCGCCTCCATGGGATCGCGGTCCCTTGCCTGGGGGCGGGGGTCGCGGCTGGCAGCCTTCCCCACGTAGTCGACGAATCCGCCGACGGCCTCGACCGCGATCTCGGCACGTTCGCCGGACGGGAGAGCCCGCCAGGCCTCCCAGAAGAGGACTTCCGGCTCCACGAAGTCGCAGCGGACGCGTCCACCGGAGGCCTCGAGGTTGGCGGCGACGGCCTCCCGCCGGAGCTGGTCGAGCCGGGCCGTGCCTCCGTGGCGGACCAGGGTCGAGGCGGCTTCCCCGTGGAGCTGGTCCTGGTGGAGGGATGCGACCACTTCGACGCCGGGATTCGCCTCCAGCCAGCGGGCGTGATTCACGTAGAGGAAGAGGGCTTCCACGAAATCGGCGGCGCTGGTGCGACCCATCTGGCCCCGGTTCTCCCAGGAGGCTTCCCGGTACAGCATCGCCGGCTCGAGGGGCCGGTCGAAGTCCGGCACCCGCTCCGGGTCGAGCACCTTGTCGCTCTTCACGTGGCACTCGCCGGCGATCTGGAGCCGGTTCAGGTTGCCCTCGCTGTAGCGCATGATCTGGTCGGGCCGGTAGCCGACTTCCTTGGGGTGCGCCGACTGCCAGTACCCGCAGTCGATGAGCTGGGCCTGGTGGCGCACCGCCCGGGCGAAGGCGAAGTTGGTGCGGAAGACCTCGCCCGGGTCCCCGAGCGGTCCCCGGGCCGGATCCATGCGATCGGGCCGGGCCTCGGCGGAGGGTCCCCAACCCCGGTCGAGGAGGGCGTTCCCGGCGGTCAGGGTGCCGAGCACCGCGGGGTGGAAGCGACCCTCCCGGTAGGCCGCGAGCACCCGGCGGAAGGCCGAGAAGCGGGCCGTGGTGGCCCGGAAGGCGCGGTCGTCGGGGTTGGGCCAGTCCATCATCAGGGTGGAGAGTTCGGGGTGGTTCAGCAGCGAGGCGATGTCG
The DNA here is from genome assembly GCA_964403795.1 of uncultured bacterium. Lineage (GTDB taxonomy): Bacteria > Muiribacteriota > UBA6191 > CAZXTJ01 > CAYOHP01 > CAYOHP01. Next base: position 22,803 of record CAYOHP010000036.1, read on the forward strand.
TCGGCCAGCAGGCTCCCGCCCATCCAGGCCCGGGCCGAGAGACTGAACTGGCAGCCGCCATGGGCCATGGTCGGGACCAGGCCGAGCTCTCGGGTCGGGGCCCAGACGTAGTCCTCGAGGAAGGCCACGAACTCCGGGAGCTCGAACCAGGCGAGCGGCACCGGCTTGATCGAGTACTCGAAGGTCTCGGGGTCCATGGTGATCCGGACCTTGAAGTCGGGTTGCGAGCGGTCGCGGAACTCGAAGCGCAGGCAGAACCGGCGGTTGCCCCACTGGTCGAGTTCCTCGTCGAGGTCGACGTCGTCGAACAGGCAGGCGGGTCCGCCGGACTTGCGATCGGCGTCGTAGCGCTTCTTGATCCGTTTGGCGAGCTTCTCCGCGGTGCCGAGCATGTGATCGTGGCGGAAGTAGGCGTCCTCGCCTCCTGGCCGAGCGGCCATCTCGCGCCACAGCTCCACCGAGCGACGATCCTGGAAGGTCGGCTCCATCCCGACCCAGGCCGCTGCCGGACCCGACGCCGAGAGGTCGGAACTGGCCGCCAGGTCGGCGACCATGCGGTCCTCGAAGGGCGAGTCGGATTCCCTCTCCCGCTTCAGGTCGCCCTTGTCCTTCTTCTTCCCCATGGCAGGCCTCCTCGGGTCCCCACCCGGGAGCGTGCCCCATCGATCGACCCGGGAGGTACGCTCCGCCGGCGACGGCAGGTGCCGTCGCCTCGACCTGGGGGCCGACCCCGTCCATGTCCTTCCTGTGCGCGCCCTTCGTTCTCTTCGCCCTGGTCCTGGCGGGCCTCGACGCCCGCGTCCGGGGTCGATCCGGCGAACAGGATCGGTCGGGGCGCGACGGACGGGACGCCTTCGTCGAGGCCTCGGTGGTCTTCGGGACCGTGATCCTGGTCGTCGCCGAGGTGCTTTCGGCCTTCCGTGCCTTCCGGGAGCCGGCGATCCGGATGACCTGGGTGATCCTGACCGTCGCCGCCACGGTAGGCCTGCGGGCGTGGTGGACGCGATCCCCGGTGCCCGCGGACCAGGCCGGACCCGCTCCCTCGACCCCGTCCGAGCCCGGTGGCTGGCTCTCGGGCCTGTTGCTGGCGGCTCTCGGCGTGCTGGTCTCGGGAGTCCTGGCCACTGCCTGGTTCGCGCCCGAACACAGCTTCGACGGCCTCTGGTACCACCTCCCCAGGGTGCTCCACTGGCTCGAACTGGGCAGCGTGGCCCCCTACCGCACCTCCGGTCCCCTGGATGTGCTCGGCTTCCCCTTCGCCGAGATGGCGGTGGCCCAGTTCCTCGCGCTGCGCGGGGGGGTGCTGGGCACGGGGGTACCCCAGGCTGCGGCCTATGCCGGCAGCGGAGTGGTCGCCAGCCTGCTCGCCCGGGAGCTCGGCCTCCCGGCCTCGGGCCAGCTGGTGGCGGCCGCCCTCTGCCTGGCAACCCACCAGGGGACGCTCTACGCCAGCAACATCAAGCAGGAGTGGATCGTCGCCTTCTGGGTGGGAGTCGCCGCCGTTGCGTGTCTGCGCCTGGGGCGTCGCCGGGCCGATCCGGCGGCGATCCTGCTCGGCTCGCTGGCCCTCGGCCTGGCGGTCGCCACCAAGCCGAGCGGCGGCGTCTACGGGATCCCTATGGCGCTCTACCTGGCGTCCCATGCCGTGATCGCCCATGGGATCCAGCGCCGGATCCGGATCGCCGCCCTGCTCTCCGGTCTGCTGCTGCCGCTGCCGCACGTCCTGCGCTGCCTGGAGGCGATCCGGCCCGGTGTCCCGCGCGACACCTCCACCCAGGTCTGGAACGGGACCTGGTCGCCGCCGGCGATCCTGGCGGTGGGCCTCCGGAACCTCGGGGTCCACGCCAGTGGTCTCCCCGAACCGTGGATCCGCGGGGTCGAGGCGGCGGTACGGGAGGCCGAGAAGGTCCTGGGTCGTCCCGACCCCGACCTCGAGACTTCGTTCATGGCCCTCCGGTTCACGATCGAACCCGGGGCGTACCATGAGTTCGCGTCCGGCTGGCCGCTCCAGGCGTGCCTCGGTCTCCTGGCGGTGTCGGTGGCGCTCTCCGGGAGAGGGACGCTCGTCCTGCTGGGTGCGCTGGCCGCGGGTGCCGGCCTCGTCGGCGTGGTGGCGCTCAAGTGGCAGCCCTGGATCACCCGTTTCCAGCTGGCGCTGCTGGTGCCCGGGGCACCGCTCATGGCGCATCTGGTGGCCCGGATCGCGGGACGACGGCTGCCGCTCGTGGCGTCCCTCGCGCTGGTGGTCCACACCTGGCCCTCGGCCTGGTGCCAGGCGACCCGGCCGGTGATCGCCTGGCAGGGGAGCGATCCCTTCGCCGGCGGCCTGCTGCACCGGAGCCCGCTGGCGGCCGCCTATGTGCTGATGCCGGATCTCCGCACCGCCCATCGGGAGCTGGTCTCGCTGATCCGTCGTCGCGGGGCGCGCGCGGTGGCGCTGATCGCCGGCCCGCTCGCCCTCGAGGGGGGGCTCATGCTCTCGCTCCGGGAGCTGGGGGCCGGGGACGTGAGGCTCCAGACCCTGGTCGGGATCCAGGGACCCGAGACGCTGGCGCCCGAGGGCGAGGTCGACCTGGTGGTGCGGATCGGCACCCCGGAGCGACCCCTCGATCCGGTCGGCGCGCCCGAGGTGCCCGGACTGGTGCTCGAGAAGATCGCGGAGCGGATCTGCGACCGGCGGTGCGGGACCGAGAACGGGTGGCAGGCCTTCGTGCCGGTCCGGGGGTCGAGGTGAGCCCGGGGGTCGCGCCCGCCGAGGTCCTCGTGCCGCTCCTCTGGGCGGTCCACCGCCTGTCGTTGCCGGGCTCCGGCGGGATCGAAGCGGTGGCGACCGCCGGGATGTGGTGGCTCCAGGGGAAGGCGGTCCGCCACCTCCTGGGCACCGAGGCACGGGCTGCCCGGGTGGCGGCCACTGCCCACGCCGGGACGATCCTGGCGATGGTGGCGGTCGAGCGCGTCCTGGGCGGTCCTGTCGATGTCGCCCTGGCGCACCAGGTCGTGCAGGTATCCGGGCTCGCGATCCTGGCCACGAGTGCCGCCCTGGTGGCCTTCCTGGGGATCGCGGTGGCGCGACGGAGGGCCACGGCGCTCCTGGCCTGGCTGGCGCTGGTCGGTCTGGCTCCGTCCCACCTGCTCGATCCGGCCGGGTGCCTGGCGAGGGCCCTGGCCGGGAGCCTGGTTCCCACCTTCCGTTCCGGCCGCGGCGTCCCCCGGGAGAGGATCCGCCTCTCGCTCCGGCCCGGGGCGGACGAAGTCAGGCCCGACCTCTTCCTGGTGGTCTGGGAGAGCATCCACGGGGGCTATCTGGGCGCCCGCACCGCCGACGGTCGAGCCGTCCTGCCCTTCGTCGAGTCGCTGGCGTCCCGGGGACTGCTCCTGACGCGGTTCTACGCGGTCTCGGTACACTCGTCGCGGACCCTCGCTCCCCTCCTCGCCGGACGGTTCCCGGTGGCGCAGACGTCGGCCCTGGATCTCCCGGAGCCGCTCCCGCCGGCGCTCCCCCAGTGGCTGGCGGATCTCGGCTATGAGAGTCGCTACTTCAGTGCCTGCAGCGACCTGGGATTCGAGGGATACGACGGCTACCTCCCCCGCCTGGGCTTCCGCGAGGTGGTGTCGGTCCAGCCCTCCGACCTTCCGCTCGGCGAGCGCAGCGCCTTCTGGGGCTGGGGCCTCCAGGACGACCGTTTCTTCCGGTGGGTCCTCGATCGGCTGGAGCGGGAGGACCGGGCCGATCCGGGAAGGGGGCCGAGGCTGACGGTCCTGACCACCTCTTCCAACCACCTGCCCTTCCGTCTCCCGAAGGGGACCTCACCCCTCCTGGTCGACCCGCCTCGATCGGAACAGGACCACCACAGGAACTCGGCCCACCTCGCCGATGCCTGGCTGGCCGGCTTCGTGACCGAGCTGGAGCGTCGAGCCGCACGACCCTGGGTGATGGTGATCTCCGGCGACCATGGCAGCGATCCGGGTTTCCCTCCAGGCTGGTTCGGATCCCACCAGGAGAGCACCTTCCTCACCGTCGGAGCGGTCCTCGGTCCGGGGTTGGAAGGCAGGGGACTCGCACCCGGAGCGGTCCGGGAGCCCACCAGCCAGCTCGACCTGGTGCCGACCCTGCTCGACCTCGCCGGGGCCGAGGTGCCTCCCGGCTTCGAGGGGCGTTCCCTGCTGGGCTCGGAGGCCCGGGCCCCGGATCGGACCATGGTGATGTTCCATCCCTTCCTGGGAGGCCGGAGGATCGCGGTGAGGGATCGCTGGAAGCTCGTGGAGAGGCTGGGCCCGGGAACCCCCCGGGAGGTCTACGACCTGGTGGCCGATCCGGCGGAAGCCGCACCTCTCCCGGTGGAACTCCTGCCGGCCGCGGTCAAGGTCGAGTTGGAGGCGGCCCTCACCCGATGGGAGCGGGCCATCCGCTGATCCCGGGAGCCGGGCGCGCCTCCCCGCAGGGCTGCTCCCCGGGACCGAGGTTCGGAGTTCCCGGTCGCCATGCCTACACTGGACCCCGACGGGAGGACCCGGAGACGTGTCGGAACCAGGGACCCGCTCCGAAGGCTCGCAGGTGGTGCTGCTCGGGCACACCCGCACCCTCTATGTGGTGGGTGTGGTGCTCCTGCTCGCCCTCCACCTCTTCGAGCCCGTCGCCCTGCTGACCATCGAGGATCGCATCCAGGGCACCCTGGCCGGGTTCTCCGCCCTGGTCCGACCGCGACGGGGTCCGGAGGGAGTGGCGTGGCTCCAGGCCCCCGAGCCCGGTCGCCTGGTCGAGACGCTGGGCGAGCTCGACCGGGTGGGGGCCACCGCGGTGTTCCTCGATCTTCCGCCCGGGGAAGCGACCACGCCCCCCGACCTGGAGGCGGCCATCCGCCGGTTCGGTCGGGTCGTCCTCCCTGCCCGGGTGGACCCCTCCGGCGGCCGCCGGCTCCTCCTGCCTCCCGAACCGCTCCGGGAGGCGGCGGCCGGGATCGGTTTCCTCCATGCGAGGGGCCTCGGCACCCTGCGCCCGAGGGTCTCGCTCGGCCAGTTCACCCGGGACGCCGACCACCGCTCGGCCGCCGTCGAACTGATCCGGGTCGCATGGGACCTCCCGGCCTTCCACGCCGTGTCGCGGCCGGACCGGGTGGCCTGGAAGCCGAAGCCGGGCGGAGCTGAACCACCTCCCCCCGTGACGCTGGCGGTCGACGGGTCGGCCGGGGTGGACGGATGGGTTGCGGCACTGGTCCGGCCGGTGGAGTACCCAGGGACCGGACCGCTCCCCCAGGACCTGCTCGGCGGACGGGTCGTCCTGGTGATGGCGGACCGCGACGGGCGCGGCGACCAGGCCCGGGCCCTGGCCGCCGCGGTCCAGGCCCTGATCGAGGGGAGGACTCCACGCCGTCTCCCGGGCTGGCTGGAAGCCGGCCTGCTCCTCTCCCTGGGAATGGCGGTGGCGGTCACCGGGTTCCTCAGGTCCCCGGGGGCGACCCTGGCAGTGGCTGCGGCCTCCGGCTGCGTGCTGGGGGCCGCAGCCCTGGCCGCGGCGCTCGACGGTCGGGTCGAGATCCCCGTCGGGCGCGGCCTCTCCCTGCTCGCGGCGCTGACCTTCTCGGGTTGGCTCCGGTACCGGTTCCGTCCCATGGTCGGGGTGACCGCCACCACCGGGGCGACGCCCTCGGCGCGGGAGGCACAGGCGGCCCTGGCGCTCGGGATCAAGCTCCTGCAGCAGGGCCAGACCGACGAGTCGATCAAGTACTTCCAGAAGGTGGCGCGGCTCGAGAGCGAACTGAAGGACCGCAGCCGCTACTTCCTGGCCCTGGTGCTGCTCCGACGCGGGGATGCCGAGGCGGCCACCAGCCTGGTCTCGGCCATCGACTTCACCCACCTCACCGAACACGAGAGTGGCAACCTGGCCGACGAGCTCGAGAAGCGCGGACGCCTGGACACCGCCTGCACCCTGCTCGAGAAGGTGTCCTCGACGGGCACCGGTTCGAGCGAGCTGTTCCAGCGGCTGGAGGGATTGAAGGCGAGACTCTCGCGGGTCGACCAGGACGAGATGGCGAGGACCCTGGCGGTCAAGATCCTCGACCGCCGCTTCGTCGAGGTCGAACTCATCGGGAGCGGCGGCATGGGATTCGTGTTCCGGGCCAAGGACGAGGAGCGGTCGGGCGAGCGCGTCGCCATCAAGGTGCTCTCCCCGTTCCTCGCCAACCACCAGGAGGTCCGGGAGCGATTCCTCCGGGAGGCCCACGGTCTGCGCGGGCTCGAGCATCCGGGGCTGGTCAAGGTCTACGACGTGTTCCCGCGTAAGCTCCCCTACTACTCGATGGAGTTCCTGGAAGCCCTCTCGCTCAAGGAGCTGATCGCGGGCTCGGGTCGCATCCCCGTCGAGGTGGCCCTGGAGATCGCCATCCGGAGCGCCGCGGCCCTGGCCTATGCCCATGCACAGCAGGTGGTCCACCGGGACCTGAAGCCGGAGAACATCATGATCGAAGGTGCCTCCCGTCCCAAGGTCATCGACTTCGGGATCGCCCGCTTCACGGCCGAGAGCCAGCTCACGGCCACCGGCCAGCACATGGGGACGCCCAAGTACATGTCGCCGGAACAGCTGATGGGCGGTCTCCTCGACCACCGCACCGACGTCTATTCCCTGGCACTGGTGGTCTGGGAGATGCTCGCCGGGGCACCTCCCTTCGAGGTGGCGGGAGCCCGCCTGCGCGACCCACCCCCGCCCCTGCCTCCCGAGGTCGGAGCCCCGCCGGGCCTCTCGGCCGTGCTGGTCGAGGCGCTGGCCAAGGACCAGGCGGGCCGGACGCCGACCATGGAGAAGTTCCAGGAGGCCCTGGAACGGGTGGCCGCTGCGGGACGGGGAGGTGCAGGAGGATGAGCCACGGATACCTTCCGGTCCGGGCGCTCCTGCTCCTGGTCCTCCTTGCCGGGGGAGTCGTGAGTCCGGCCTGGTGCCAGTCCTCCGAGCTGACCCGGATGCTGGACCTGGTGAAGAGGATCGAGAAGGCGCCGCCCCCGATCGACGAGACCACGGCCGTCGAACTCCGCTCGGGCGTCTCCGAGGCGCTGGCCGAGCTCGTGTACTCCGATGCCGAGTACGAAGGCCGGGCCGAGAAGGAGCTGGCACGGGAGCTGGCGCTCAAGGGTGCCAACCTGTTCCTGCACCGCCACCGGAGGCCGGAGGACGCCCGGGCCCTCTCGGCCGCGGTGGCGAGCGTACTGGCCACGGCCCAGACCACCGCGGCGCGGTTGGCCCGGGAGTCGCTGCGCCAGGCCGGGAACCGGCTCTCCGAGGCCGGCGGCGGAAGGGGCCTGGACGCCGCGCCCGGCCGGACCGGGATCCCGCCCGTCCTGCTGGGCCTCGGGGTGGTGCTGGTGGCGTTCGGGATCGGAGTGGCGGTCTACCTGGCCCGGGGCCGGGGTGCCGCGGGCGGGTCGGTCACGGTGGTCGACGCCGAGATCCAGCGCGAGGCCAAGAAGGCCCTGGACCTGGGGCTCCGCCTGCTGGGCCAGGGGCGCCCCGGCGACGCCATGAAGTACCTGAGGAAGGTGGCCGAGCTCGACAGCGCCCTGCGCCAGAAGGGGAGCTTCTACCTGGCCGTGGTGGCGCTCGAGGCCGGGGACTCCCAGGCGGCCCGGACCGCGCTCGGCACCCTCGACCTGGGCAAGGTCGACAAGGAGGAGTCCTACGCCCTCGCCGACATCTGCGAACGGCGAGGCCAGCTCGACCTGGCGAGGAGCGTCTTCGAGAAGATCTACGTGAACGACATCAGCTACCGGGACGTGCGGACCCGGCTGGATCGCCTGAAGGACCAGATGGAAGGTTTCGGCGAGACCCAGGTCGGGGAGATGATCGCCGCCCGGGTGCTCGACTCGCGCTTCGCCGGCGTTTCCCTGCTCGGGTGCGGCGGCATGGGATTCGTGTTCCAGGCCAAGGACACCGCCCGGGGCGGCCTCCAGGTGGCGGTCAAGGTGCTGTCCCCGTTCTACGCCAACGAGGAGCAGGTCTACCGGAGGTTCGTGAAGGAGGCCCGCGGCATCGCCTCCTTCGAGCACCCGAACCTGATCCGGATCTACGACGTGTTCGAGGGGAGCCTTCCCTACTACTCGATGGAGTTCCTGGACAGCCGCTCGCTCCGGGACGTCCTCGACGAGCGGCAGCGACTCGCCCCGGCCGAGGTGCTCCGGATCAGCGAGGGATTCGCGGCGGCCCTGACGCTGGCCCACCGGCGCGGCATCGTCCACCGGGACGTGAAGCCCGCCAACATCCTGGTCGACGACCAGTGGAACGCCAAGGTCATCGACTTCGGGATCGCCCGCTTCACCCAGGAGACGCACCTGACCGTCACCGGCCAGGTCCTGGGCACGCCCCGCTACATGTCCCCGGAACAGATCCGGGGCGTCGACGTGGACCTCCGCTCCGACATCTTCTCCTACGGCGTGGCGCTCTACGAGATGCTCTCCGGGGCGGCGCCGTTCGCCAGCCGCACCGACACCGTGACCACTCCGGCACCCGCCTTCGATCCCGGCCTCGGGATTCCCGCCGGCCTGGAGGCTGCGATCCAGAAGGCACTGGCCAAGGCACCCGAGGCGCGCCAGCAGACCTTGGCCGAGCTGGTCGCGGACATGCGCAGCGGCCTGGCCTGAGCTACGGCCTCAGGGCCAGGCGCCGGATCCCGGCCTCGGCGTCGGCATAGCCGGCGTGGCGGGCGAGCACCGCCTGGTAGGCCTTCTTGGCCTCCTCCGGCCGCGCGGTACGTTCGTAGAGCTTGCCGAGTTCGCAGCCGGCTGCCGCCAGGTCGGGAGCCGCGGCCAGCACCGCCGCCAGTTCCGCCTCGGCGGCGGGATTCTTCTCCTGCTGGATCAGGGCGAGCGCCAGGCGGAAGCGGATCCCATGCAGCTTGCGGTCGTGATCCAGGAGCCCGCGGGCCAACGACTCGGCCCGGACGCCGTCGCCCTTGGAGAGGATCAGGTCGAGGACCAGGGCGGAGGCGAAGGGATCCTCCGGCACCTTGGCGATCAAGGCTTCGCCCCGCTCGATCGCTTCGGGCAGCCGTCCCTGGTCCGCCAGGTTCCTGATGATGGCGGACTCGGCGGCCACCTCGGCCATGGTCCGTCGCCGCTCGGCGGAGCGGTACTGGACGAGAGATGCCACCACGACCAGGACACCCAGGAGCGCGGTCCGGATCCGGATTCCCGCCAGCGTACCGGTGGACACCGGCTTGGATCCTTGGCTCATGAATCCCTCTCGATCACGAGTCCGCCCAGGGACGAGGTGGCGGGGAGCGTTCCGTAGATGAAGTCGTCGGCGGCTTCGGCGAGCGGGCCCCCGAAGATCGGGTACTCGGTGATCGAGAGCACCAGGCCCGAGAGGTTCACCAGGTCGCCGGCACGGATCGGGAATCGGGGCGCCCCGGGCGGATCCACGTTCGGATTGGGCGCGCTGCAGCACTTGAGCACCAGGAGCCCCTGACCCGGCTTGGTGTCGGTCGGGCTGTACTGGAACCCGAGCTGGCTGAGCGGGATGGGCGGCTCGTCCACGCTCCGGACGAGTACCACGTCGTTGGCCGCCTGGGCCTCCATCCCCGAGACCACGCCGAAGACCTTGTTGGTCCGGAGGGTGAGGACGTTGTCCGAGGAAGGCACCCCGAAGCCACCCGTGTACCCGACCCGGATCGGGATCAGGTAGGGCTTGTAGTGCACCGTGATGTCCTGGTCGCTCAGGTCGCCGTAGGGTGCCCCGTCGGAACCCAGGGTCCCGATCACCCCCAGGTTCCCCTCGACGAAGTACTGGCTCCCCCAGGGATCGACCGGGATCTCCGAGAGATGTCGCCCCAGCAGGGGCTTCATGGAGGTGCCGGAGAACATCCCGTCCTTCGATTCGAAGCGCGAGATGGCTCCCTTGATGACCTCCAGGTCGTAGCCGGCCTTGGACCGCTGGGCGGTGTAGATGAAATCCTGGTAGAGGGGGACGGCGATCCCGACCAGGGCCCCGATGATGGCCAGGTTGAGGAGCAGCTCGATGAGCGAGAAGCCGCGCCGCAGGGTGCGGAGGCTCGGACGGCTTCGGGGCGGGATCATGGTCGCCAGCAGGCTCCTGGGACTCCGGGCGTCAGCCGCCGCGGGCCTCCTCGGAGGCCTCCGGCACATCCTCGTAGGGCTTGTATTCCTGCGGGAGGCTGGAGATGGCGGTACTGGCGAGGTTCGCTCCCGCCGCCGCCGCCTGGAAGGCCGGTTGGGGCACGGCCTGGTAGGCGGCCCGGACCGCGTCCAGGATGGCCGTCGCGTGGGCGGGCATGTGGTGGCGGTGGTAGAAGAGGTTGGCGATGCCCAGGGCCAAGCGGATCGCCACCAGCGGGACCGGAGCGCCGTCGATCTGGCCGACCACCGCCACCGCCGCGTTCAGGGCCGAGATCGCCTCGTCCTTGATGGCCGTGGCGTCCGACGGGTGCAGCGGCGGCACCATCTTCACGAGTTCGTCCCTGAGGGACTTGAGCCGGGTCACCTCGGCACTCGCGACCACCGGGGCCGCCCGCAGGGTTCCGAGGAAGGGGCCGGCCAGGAGCATCAGGACGAGCAGCCCGGACCGCTCTGGGCGCCAGGTTCTCGGCTCGGCGTGGCACGTCCGCATGGGGATTCTCACTTCCTGGGTGACTTGTTCCCGGCGACCAGATCGTCGAGGGACGCGACCGTCTCGGCCTTGTCGTCGACGATGACCTCACGGTGGGGCTTGAACTCCGGGGGCAGGACCGCGGTGGCGGTGGTCTTCACGGAGATGCCTGCGGCCGCCGCCTGGAAGGCCGGCAGGGGATTGGCCTGGTAGCCGGCCCGGATCGCCGCCAGGATGGCGTTGGCACCCTGCGGGTCGCGGTGACGGTGGTAGAGGAGGTTGGCGATCCGGAGGGCGGCCCGCGGTGCCGCCACCTGCGGCGGGGATCCGAGGACCGGGTCGGTGTAGGCCAGGGCCGAGGCGTGGGCTGCCAGCGCCTCGGAGCGGATCGCCCCGAGGTCCGAGGGGTCCATGCCGGGTGCGTACCTGACGAGCTCGTCCGCCAGTGCATCCAGCCGCACGATGGAGGCCGCCGCGCTCTGGGCCAGGAGCTCTCCTGGAGGGCAGGCGAGGACCACCAGGAACATCGCGGTCCTGACCTTGGTTCCCACGGGGTTCCCTTCGCTCCCGGCTCGGGGAAGAAGGTAGACCGCCGACCGTGGCAACCGGAAACAGTCATGGGTCCGGGAAGGGTACGGTTCCGACCTGGAGGGCGCCGAGATACACTCACCGCGCCCGGCTGGCCCCGGGCCGGAGGTCGGTCGCCTGGAACGCCCCCCCCTCACGGTCGTGATCCCGGCGTATGACGAGGCCGAAGGCATCGTGGAGGCGTTGTCCGAGGTCCGCTCCGCCATCCTGGACCGGGTCCCGGGGGCGGTGGCCCTGTTCGTCGACGACGGCAGCCGGGACCGGACCCCGGAGCTCCTCGCCGAGGCGGCCCGCCAGGATCCCCGGATCTCGGTGCTCCGGATCGAGCACTCCGGGCACGGTCCGGCCCTGGTGGCTGGGTTCGATGCCGCCTCCGGGGAGAGGATCCTGCACGTCGACTCCGATCTGGAGGTCGACCTCGGGCGCTTCGGGGAGTGTTGGGCCGCGGCCCGGGACCACGACCTGGTGCTGGGGGAACGGGTCGGTCGGGATTCCCCGCTTCTGCGTCGACTGGTGGCGCTCGGCCTGGAGATCAGCCTCCGGCTCCTCTTCGGGATCCGGGTCCGGGATGCCGCCAGTCCCTTCAAGATCTTCCGACGGCAGGTCTGGGAGGAGTTCCGCTCCCTGGGTCGGGCCTCCCCGTGCATCCCCTCCCTGTTCGTGGCGGTCCATGCCCTCGCCACGGGAAGGCCGGTGAGGGTGATCGGGCTGGTCCACCGCGAGCGCCGGACCGGCCGGTCCTGGCTGGCCGGGACGGCCCTGGCCCGGGCCTCGTGGCGCAGCCTCGGCGACCTGTTCGCCTATCGGCGCGCCCTTTCGACCCGAGAGCGGCGGACGGGATGAGCCGATCCCGGTTCCTGCACACGGCTTCGATCCTCTACCTGCTCGTCCCCAACCTGATCTTCGCCTCCGGCTGGCTGCGCCCTGGGCTGGGCTGGACCCTGGTCCTGCTGCTCCTGGCCGCGGCCCTTTCCCACCTCTCGGACCGGCGCCGGGAGCGGGGCCGGGAGCCGGACCCGGAGCGGGAGCATGGTTGGACCCGGACCGATACCTGGATCGCGGCGATCGCCATCCTGTGGGCGGGAACCTCCGGGGCCGGGGGATTCGGATACCAGAACGCCGACTACCTGGTGACCCACAACCCCACCTTGAAGGACCTCATGGTCAGGCCCTGGCCGGTGCTCTACCACGAGCTCGAGACCGGGATCGGGGAGCACGGTGCTCGGGTCTCCTACCTCGCCTGGTACTTGCCTGGAGCCCGGGTCGGGAAGCTCCTCGGATGGCAGGCTTGCCAGCTCGCGACCTTCGCGTGGACGCTGGCCGGGACGCTGCTCGCCCTGTTCTGGTTCGCCGAGCACCAGCGTCGGAGGTCGGTGGGCACGGTGCTCGTGTTCCTGGCGACCAGCGGCCTCCACTTCCTGGGCTGGATGCTGGCCCGGGGGCAGATCCCCGTGGGCACCCACGGCCCCCTGCAGTGGGCGGGTTCCTTCGTGGCCTTCCCCGGGGTGTTCCCGGTCCTCTACTGGAGCCCCCAGCATGCCCTGGGGGCCTGGGTGCTGACCGGGTTGCTCATGGACATGGCCTTCCATGCGAAGAGTTCCCGGGGCGCGGTGTTCGCCTGGAGCCTTTCGTTCCTCTTCTCCCCCATGGTGTCGCTTGGCGCCATCCCCTTCGTGGTGCTGGTGCTGGTCCAGGCCAGGGGTTCCCGCCTCTCCCGACTGCCCGATCTGGGGGCCGCACCGGTCCTCGGGCTCCTCTTCCTGGCCTGGTACTCGGCGCATCTCCCCGTCGAGCCCCAGGGGTGGCTGACGACGTTCTGGGGAATCCGTCACTGGAACCGGCTGGTGCTCTTCTACTTCCTGGAGTTCGGCGTCCACCTCTGGATCGCCTCCGGCCTGGTCCGGGAGACCTCGGCCCGGCGCGACTGGTACCTGGCGGGCCTGGCAGTACTGGTCGTGGCGCCCTGGTACCGCCTCGGGACCTACGGCGATCTCTGCATGCGCATGCCGCTGCCCGCCCAGTTCGTGCTGGCCGGGGCGCTGGCCCGCTGCCTCGACGAGGCGGGGCGGCGGCTGGCGGAACCCAGGGTGCAGCTCCTGCTCGGTACCATGGCCCTGGGGGCCATGGGGCCACTGGCCGAGATCGCCCGGCTGCTGGACTCGGGTCCCTGGGGGGCGCCGCCGATCGAGGCCGTGATGAGCATGTCCCAGGTGCCCCGGCGCGAGCAGTATCTCGGGACCCTGGATTCCTTCTTCTTCCGGCACCTGGCGCCGATCCGGGCCAGCGCCCGGGTAGGAGACCCCGGTTGGGAACGGGAGCGCTGGGTCCGGGTCCCGGACGTCCCCGTGAGCTTCGACTTCGAGAGCTCCAAGCTGCCCGGGTGGACCCGACTGGGCAAGGCGTTCCGCTCCGGGCCCGAGGCTGCCGCCGGCAGTCCCTGGATCGTCCCGGACCGATTCCGGGGCCAGGGCTGCGTCGGCTCCTGCCACGAGCGGGCCGAGGACACCGGGGTGCTGGTGAGCCGACCGTTCCCGATCCTCGGCACCCACATGGGCCTGCTCGTAGGGGGAACCGCCGACCTGGCGTCCCAGGCCGTGGAGCTCCTGGTGGACGGCGAGCGGGTGCATCGGGCCACCGGGGAGGGTGACGATCGCATGCGCCGGTCGATCTGGTACGTGGCGCCCTGGCGGGGGCGGCTGGCGCGCCTCCGGATCCGCGACTACCAGGGTCCAGGGCCCCAGGCCTGCATCACCGTCGACGACGTGGTCCAGTTCGACATGCCCGACGGGTTGCTCGAACCCTGGGCCGGGATCCGGCTCTTCGCCATGGTCGATCCTCCGGTGGAAGGCCAGGCCCGCAAGCCCGTGGTCCCCGACCGGTTCCTGGCGGCCTGGACCGCCCAGGAGGCCCGCCTCGAGCTCGAGGTCCTGGAGGCCGAGCTGGCGGAGGACCTGGGTCTCCCTACCCGCGATCGGGAGCTGCCGGGACCGGGACCGTGATCGCCACTCCCGTCCACGGCACCGTGGCCCCGGGCTTCGAGCCGGTGGCGCGGGAGTTCCGGCGCAACTTCGCCGAGCGGGGCGAAGAAGGCGCAGCGGTGGCCGTCCACTGGCGGGGCGAGCCGGTGGTGGATCTCTGGGGCGGGGTCCGGGACCACGAGTCGGGAGCTCCCTTCGAGAGGGACACCCTGCTGGCGGTCTTCTCCACCACCAAGGGCCTCGCCGCCATGCCGCTCGCCATGCTCCATTCCCGAGGACTCCTCGAGTACGACGCGCCGGTGGCCGCCTACTGGCCGGAGTTCGCGGCCAACGGCAAGGAACGGATCACGGTCCGGCAGCTGCTCGCCCATCAGGCGGGACTCTCCGCCGTGGACGTGTCCCTGGGCCTCGACGACCTCCGGGACCCGGACCGGCTGGCCTCGATCCTGGCCCGCCAGCGACCCGCCTGGGAACCGGGGACCCGCCAGGGCTACCACCCCTTCACCCTTGGCTGGTACGAGAGCGAGCTGGTGCGGCGCATCGATCCGGCCCACAGGACCCTGGGGAGGTTCTTCGCCGAGGAAGTGGCGGCCCGTCTGGGGATCGAGTTCTACATCGGGCTCCCGCCCGAGGTGCCCGATTCGAGGATCGCCAGGATCCACGACTTCCATCCCCTGGGCCTCGTCCTCCAGGCCGGCGAGGTCCCGTGGCGCTTCGCCCTGGCCGTGGCCCTGCCCTGGTCGCTGACCCGTCGTACCTTCCGGAACCCTCGCTACCGACGCCCCTCCGACCTGGCCCGTCGTCCCTACCTGGATCTCGAGTTGCCGGCTTCCTGCGGGATCGGCGAGGTGCGGGCCATCGCCCGGGTCTACTCGGTGCTCGCCGAGGGCGGTGCCGAACTCGGACTCGGACCGGAGACGATGCGGGCCCTGGAGGAGCCCGCCCCGATCCCCTCGGGAGGGAATTTCGACCTGGTGCTCCAGCTCCGGACGCTGTTCTCGCTCGGCTTCGGCAAGCCCCGGGACGCCTCGACCTGGGGGACGAGCGCCCGGGCGTACGGCGCCTTCGGGGCCGGCGGTTCGTTCGGGTTCGCCGACCCCGAGGCCCGCATCGGATACGGGTACGCCCCGACCCGCATGGGCTACCGCATCTGGGACGATCCCCGCGAACACGCCCTCCGCTACGCGGTCTACGAGAGCCTGCGGAACCTGGGGTAGGCGGGCAAGCCGCCGTCGGCTCAGTTCCCCATCAGGCTGCCGCCCGAGCCCGGCGAGGTGCGCGGTCGGGGAGTCGAGCCGGATCCCGGGGTTCCGGTGCCCGGGACCTGGCCCACGGCGGGGAGCTCCCTGCGGAGCAGGTCGGCCCGCTGGCGGGCCGCGGCCATGATGGCGGCGACCCGGGCGAAGCCGGCCGGCGTCGAGTACTTGAACTCGGTGGTGAAGGGCTCGCGATCCACCGCGGCATTGCCGGTGACCTGGCGGGCGAGCCAGGCCTGGTAGGCATCGTGGCGGGCGAGGTCGCGCTGGATCAGGCTCTGCCGGTACTGGCCCCGGTAGTCCCCGGGACCCTTGGGGAAGAAGTCCAGGTGGTAGGCGACCTTGGCGCCCAGGATGCCCAGGCCCCTGGCGGCCAGCTGGTCGGCGGAGTCGTGAAACCACCCACCCTCGTTGACGTACATCCCGGCGACCGCCTCCTCGAAGGCCTTGGTCAACTGCTCGTCCCAGTAGAACTCCGAGGTCAGGAGCCCGTCGTAGACCGGGTAGCGGTCCAGGGCCAGCCCGGTCAGACCTTCCTGGAACTTGGCGATGGCCGCGGTCACGATGCGCTGCTTCCCGGCACCCCGGTCGGAGAGCTCGTCGATCCGGCCGAGCCTGGCCGCGAAGGCCGCCAGGACCCGGGTGTCGAACTCGGAGAGGCCGGCAGCCTCGGCCTGGGCAGCCACCGCGGCCCGGCCGCGGCGGCGGTCGATCATGCGGAAGATCCAGCCGGCGTCGCGACCGAGCAGGCCGAAGGCCGAGATCCCGTCCGACTGGTACTGGCTGGGGAGGTGGTAGAGCCGGACCTGGACCTGGGTCCCGTCGTCGTCGGCGATGGTGAAGCGGTCGCAGGTGTTGTGGGAACCGCGCCGGATGAAGGAGTCTGGCATCTGCATCCCCAGGGTGAGGACGTCCTGGACATCGGGGGTCCCGCTCGGCCACCGGGCGGCCATCATGTCGAGGAAGGCGTCCCCGGTGGCGACCCGCTTCAGGCCGGCACCCTCGTCGGGGAAGAGGTAGGCCTTCCAGTCCTCCGCGGCCGCGGACCCGGCCAGGACCGCCAGCACCAGCCCGGCACGGAGCCCGATCCCGAGACTTCCGATCCAAGATCCCCGGCGAAACGTTCCCGTCACCTGCGACCCCTCCGTTCCCGTACTCCGTCAGGCCCGCGGGCCTGCCGAACCGTGCCATCGACTCCGACTACGTTCTGCCTGGCCTGCGGGTTCACCCCGGCCGGGCCGGCTCACTCCCGCTCGAAGTGGGCCAGCGCGATCGGGGTGAGGGGGGCATGCACGGCCCGGGCCCGGGGGCGAACCCCGGGCTCGCCGCCCACCCGGGCCAGCAGGGCGGCCTCGGCCTCGGTGGTCCCGGTCTCGCCGGTTGCCGGCCCTCCGTCGACCTCGCCGAGGCCGGCGAACCCGGGCTCCCCGCCGGCCGCGGCCTCGAGGCGCTCCACCCGGCGGTCCCGGGCATGGGTGATGAGCCGGCGCTGCTCCCGGGCCCATGGGGTGTCGAGCGCCCGGGCCACCGCCACGATCTCGTCGCCGGTCTTCGGGAAGCGGAACCCGAGCACGTCGTCGAACAATCGGCGTCGCATCGCCTCCGGGATCTCCAGGTCGATCGGCTCCCCTTCGAAGTACGCGCTTCCCTTCCTTCCCCCGACCTGCGTGACGTCGTGGCGCCAGAGGGATCCGAGCGTCGGGTCCTCGGGCGAGGCCACCAGCTGCTCGCGCCCGCCCACCACCAGCGCCTCCCGGTCGGCCCGGCTGTGGATGATGCGGTTCACGTTCAGGCGGTTGACCAGGAAGACGCTCTCGATGCGCTCGAGTACCGCGTGGAGCGACTCCTCGATGTAGTAGGCCTGCATCTCCTGGGCCTGGACCCAGGGCCATTTGTCGAAGCCGGGGCGGCGCTTCACCAGCTCCCGCAGCTCGAGCACGTCCCGGTACTGGCGGTCGAAGCGGGCTTCGCGGGCGCGGTGGGTGCGGGAGCGGCACATCACGTCGTACTCGGCATGGGCCAGCTCGTGGACGATCACGCCGGCGTTCACGACCCGCTCGGCATCGCCGGTGCCCAGGGCGATCCGGTGGGGGCAGAAGAGCCCGGGGCGGCTGCACCCGGGGCTGGCCTCGCCCCGCATCGAGAAGGGGATGTGGACGTTGTCGAAGCCGAGCCAGGGGATGTACTGGGCGGCGGCCTGCGAGGGCACCGGGCGGAAGAAGATCTCGGCGCAGCCGGCCATCTGGCGCAGCCCGCGGGCGTCGATCCCCCGGCTCTCCAGCAGCTCGAACACGGTGGCCGGGTCGGCCGGCCAGAGGTAGGACTGGGGCTTGCGGCACTGGGCGTGGACGCCGGCGGCTCCCAGCAAGGCAGCGGCCGCCGCCAAGGCCGGCAAGGGGACCCGGGAAGGGGCGGGGAGACGCAGTCGCATGGGACCACCCGTCGTTCTGCGGGACACGGTACACCACCCGAGACAACCCGACGGTTTCGTGGCATACTCGATCCGATGGCCACCGTCCTCGAGACCATCGATCGTCAGTACGGAAGCCTCTCCAAGTTCGCCGAGACCGTGTGGCAGAACATGGGGGGGCTCACCCATGGCGGTCGGTCCGACCTGATCTGGGCCGAGGTCACCCAGGTCTGCAAGAAGCTCCTCGGCGACACCGAGGGCGAGGACGCCGCGGCCCTGCTGAAGAAGAAGGGCTACTTCAGCATCGTCTTCCCCGACTGAGGGTGCCACTTCGAGGGGGGCGGTCCGTCCCCCCGTAAACCCCGCAGGCAGAAGGCGGCTCCCTCGCGTCGGTTGCGCTCCGCTCGATAGCTGGGGAAGGCCGGGAGTGCCGTCCCGGACCGCCTCCACGAGGACCCAGGATGGGGCACACTCCCCCGTGTCGGCCTCCGATCCAACCTCGAGTCCGGATCCCGAAGAGGATCCCGCGATGCCGCCCACCCGGGTCGCCCAGGAGCGGGTGCGGGCGCGCCTCGCCGAGGAGCGTGCCCAGGCCCTGGAAGGGGCGTCCCGGGTCACCCGGGAGACCGTCGCCCGGTGCCGGCCTCCCGATCCGACCCCTCCCGGGGACCCCGACGCGGCCCGGCGCTACCGCGCCGCCCTGGAGGCCCTGGAGCGGGATGACCCCGAGGCCGCCGAGACCGAGCTGCGGCTGGCGCTGACCCGGGCCGACCGCCACGCCCCGACCTGGATCGAACTCGGGATCCTGCTGGTCGAGTCGGAGCGCTGGGAGGAGGCGCTGCGTCCCCTGGAGGAGGCGGCCCGGCTCGATCCGCAGGGCTGCGATGCCTTCCGTTTCCTGGGCATCGCCCGGGAGCGACTCGGCCGGGTGCCCGAGGCGATCGCCGCCTGGCGGGCTGCCCTGGAGGTTTGTCCCAGGGACCATGACCAGACGCGGCGGCTGGCGGTGGTCCGACTCGAGGGCCTGGAGCGGGCCTCCGGCGCCGTCGGGTCGCGCCGCTCGCCCGTGCCCTCGGCGGGACCCGGGTTCGCCCCCTCCCGGGTGCTCCGCTGCCGGCCTCCAGGACCCGGTCGATCGTCGGAGCCCGAAGCCGCGCGTGCCTATGCGGCAGGAGCGGTGGCTGCCGAGGCCGGCGACATGGAGACCGCCGAGGCCGAGTTCCGGCGTTCGCTGGCCCGCGACGACGGCGACCCGGCACCATGGAAGGAGCTCGGGGTCCTGCTGGTCGACGCCCAGCGCTTCGAGGAGGCGCTCCGGCCCCTGGAGACGGCCCGCTCGCTCGATCCCGGGGATCCGGATCCACCGCGCCTGGTCGGCCTGGCCCTCGATCGCCTGGGCCGCTGGGACGAGGCGGCGGTCGCCTACCGGCGGTTCATGGAGCTGGTTCCCGAGGACCAGCAGCGGCTCCGGGTCCAGGTCGAGTCCCGGCTCGCCGAAATGGAAGCCGGTGGCCCTCCCGGGCTCCCGGAGCCCGAAGTGGAGGAACTCGAGCCCGCGCCCTGGTGGTCGCGATGGGTGCCGGGTCTCGGGGTTACCGGCGCGGTGGTACTCCTCCTCTCGCTCTGGGGAAGCCTGGGACCGCGATCCGAGGAGGCTCCCCCCGAGATCGGCGGGCTCCAGGAGTTCGCCCACGAGGCTCGGTTGGCCTTCGGCGACCGCGCCATCCTGCGCCGGGAGATCCTCGACCGGGCCCGGGTACCCGACGGCTCGCTCCCCCTCTCCGAGGCCCTGGGACTGCTGCGGGAGGTGGCCGAGGTGCCCGGCTACCCGGCGCGCCGGGCGCTGGAGTCGCTGCTCCGCCACGCCTCCCCGGAACTCTCGGGGGAGGCGTGCCTCCAGTTGGTGGCCCGGGCCGAACCGGGTGCCCGTCGGGCCTTGGGGCGGTTCGTGGGAGCTTCCCATGATCGCCGCGACCGGCCTCCGGTCGAGGCCGCGGTCTCGGCCCTGGCCTCGGGCAGCGACTCCCAGGACCTCTCCGATCTGGTGGCGGCGTTGGCCGTGGGCTCACGCCCCCCGGACCGGCCTCGCTGGCTGCGGTCCCACCTGGCCCTCCTGAAGGACGCTCTGGCCCACGGGGATCCCGAGGTGGTGGCCTCGCTGGTCGAGTCCCGCATCGCCCGCCTCGATGGTACCGACGGAGCCGCCGACGCCCGGGTCAAGGAGGAACTCCGGTCGCTCCGCTCGCGGTTCGATCGCTGACGTCGGGACGATCCTGTCACAATGGACCGGTTCGGGAGGATCCATGCGCATCGGAATCGGTCTCCTGGTGGGGGCCCTGGGCCTGGCCATGGCGGTCCCTGGATGGGCCGAGGAACCGCCGCCCACTGGACCCAACTGCTTCAAGAGCTGTCCCGAGCACTGCTGCGTGGCGAGCGGGGAAGATGGTCCCTGCCCCGATGGCTGCCCGGTGGCCTGCTGCATGGCCGGGGCCTACGGCGGTCGGGGCGACCTGCCGGTCCAGCCTGCCAAGGGCTACTCCGGCCAGGGGGTAGCCGAGGATCCGGCGGTGAGGGCCGAGGTCCTCGCTACGGTCCGGAACCTGCGCCAGGCCCGGGAGGGACTGCGCCACCAGCAGCGGGTCGGAGGGATCCCGCAGGACGCCCTGGCGGCGCTCCAGTCGCAGGCCATGGTCCTCTCGGAGCAGGTCCGGCCGGCTCCGCTGGACGACCTGGCGGTGCGCACCGGGCTCATGGAACTCGAGGCCCTGATCGCGCTGCTGGCGTCCCAGCGACGCTTCGACCTGGCCCTTCCCCTGGCCGACCGGCAGGTCTCCATCTACCTCTCGATGATGGCTGCCTTCCCGGACAACCCGCTCCTGGTGGCCCAGAAGCGGGCGGCCTGGGACCGGCGCAACCGCCTCGAGGTCGAGATGCAGGCCGCCTCGGGAAGCCCGACCGGCGGCCCCTGAGGTCGGGGACATGCGGCGGCGCGACGGCTTCAGCCTGATCGAACTCCTGATCGTGGTGGCGATCTCGGCTGCCCTGGTCGGCGTGGCCGTTCCCTGGTTCCAGGACCACCTGGCGGCGACCCGCCGCGCCAAGGTCGGACAGGATCTCGACGAACTGGCGCGCGGGATCCACCGGTATGCCCAGGAGAAGCGGACGCTGCTCGGCGGGAGCAGCCTGGCTCCCCTGGTGGGTGCGGTGATCCACGAACTGCCCCTGGATGCCTGGGGCAATCCCTATGTCTTCGACGGGAACCTCGGGGTGGTGGGGAGCCTGGGTGCCGACGCTCGCCAGGGCGGGGAGGGCGAGGACGCCGACCTCATGCGCCAGTACGAGACCTACCTGCGAGTGGTGGGGGCACGCCTGAGCGCAGGAGGGATCGGGCTGATCGAGGTGGGCAGCTCCATCGAGGTCCAGCTCAGCAAGCCCTTCCGTCCCTTCACTCCACCCTATCCCAACGTGGGCCAGGAGGTGATGGTGGTGCCGTCGACCACCTCGAGCTTCCCGATCCCGCTCTGGTGGCTCGGCTTCCGCTACGACCCGGTCCGCTCGGCCCCGGCCCAGGGCCGCCTGGTGCTGACCGTCCAGGTGGCGCCTCCGGCCGGCGCCAACGTGCCGCTCTCGACCGAGAGCCGGGTAGTCCTGGGGGGAGCCGCCGCCTTCCTGCAGGAGGACCCCCGGCCCGCCTCCGAGACCGGCATCGACGACCCCCGGCCCTTCCTCTGGGGGAGCGAGCCGCCGCTCACCGACGACGGATCCTGGACCGGGAGCCGCTTGCGGCGGTGACCCCCGATCCGGGGTTCCCGGTCCGGATCGGGGCCGGGTCGGGAGGCCTCGTGAGCTCCGGAGCCTTCAGCCGGGGCGGGCGGCCGACACCAGCAGGTAGGTCCGCATCGGACCCTTGCCCTTGACCTCGATCTCGCCCCGGTCCTCGCAGGGGAACTCGTCGCCCAGGCGGGCCCGGGTCTCGGCGCTGAGGTGAACCCGGCCGGGGACCCCGTGGCTCTCCATGCGGCTGGCGGTGTTCACCGCGTCGCCCCAGAGGTCGTAGGCGAACTTGCGGGTGCCGATCACCCCGGCCACCGCAGGGCCGGTGTGCAGCCCGACCCGCAGCTGGAGCGCGATCCCCAGCTCGCGGTTCACCCGCTCCACGGCCTCGAGCATGGCCAGGCCCAGGGAAGCCGCGGCCTCTGCGTGGCGGGGATGGGGGTCCGGAACCCCGGCGGCGGCCATGTAGGCGTCGCCGATGGTCTTGATCTTCTCCACTCCCAGCCCGGCGGCGAGGGCGTCGATCTCCCGGTACATTCGGTTCAGGATCTCGACCAGGCGCGGTGCGGGGGTGGTGGTGGCGAGCGGCGTGAACCCCTTGAGGTCGGCGAACAGGACCGTGACCTCCTCGAATCGGTCGGCGATCGGCTCCTCACCGTTCTTCAGGCGTTCGGCCACCGAGGGGGGAAGGATGTTGCGGAGCAGGCGTTCGCTCCGGTCGTGCTCGGCCGCCAGGGCGGTACGTGCCTCCAGGAGCCGCTGCAGGAAGTGGTCGACCAGGAAGAGCAGCAGGGCCGGCAGACCCAGGATCACCGAGACATGGAAGTAGCGGGCGGTCGAGGTGGCGAAGCGCCCCGCGGCCAGGGGGGCCATGGGGTCCAGCATCCCCACCGCCCCGGTCGAGAGGAGCCAGGTGAAGAACCAGAGCCGGGCCTCGGGACGGGGGGAGAGCAGGAGCGCCCCGACCGGGGAAAGGGCCGTCCATGCCAGGCCCGAGCGGGTGGCGGCTTCCCATCCCGCCAGGATGTGCATGGACAGGGGGGCCACCAGCATGGCGGCGAACTGGCTCCGCTGGAACCCGGTACGCGACCCGGTCCACAGGTACCAGGCGTAGCCGAGGCCGGTGAAGATCGACCAGGCCAACAGCACCCCGGCTGTGCTGGTCTCGCCCTCGGCCAGCAGGGCGGCCGCGTCCATGGGGATCCCGAGGAAGAGGAAGAGCCCGTAGGTGCCGAGGATGCCCTTCCGGGTGCGCTCTTCGGCGTCGTCGCCGGGTCGAACTCCGAGCAGGCGGAGCCAGAGGGGCACCGTCCCGCCGGACGCAGAAGAGGAGGGCGCCCCGGGAAGGGGCTCGATCCCGGTCATCGCCGGGCCACGCCGAAGGTCTGGAGGATCACCAGCGGGAACGGTATCACCCGGAGGACCGAGGGCCCTGGAACCTCGGGGCCAGGGATCCGGCTACCAGGTCTCCATGACCGCCAGGCCCCGCGAGAGTGCGGCCCGCATCTCGCCGGCCGGCAGGAAGTAGCGACGCCCGTGGCCGGGGAGGATCCACTCGAAGCGGTGGTCGAGGAGCCGGGCCACCGAGGCCACCGTCTCGTCCCAGTCGTACCAGCAGGCGCCCCGGAAGGCGATCGGGTGCCCGAGTTCGTGGCTCCAGGCCAGGTGGTCGCCGCTGAAGAGGTAGCGCTCCTGCCAGAGCAGGCAGGCCGAGCCCCGGGTGTGACCGGGAACCGGGATGACGAGCAGGTCGGGGGCCAGCTCGACGGGCTCGGTGCCACGCAAGCGGAGTTCGACCTCACGGGTGTCATGCCCGACGTCGCCCTCGTGGAGGATGCGCCGGCACCCGAAGCTGCGGGCGAAGTCGGCGTGGTCGGCCACGTCGTCGCGGTGGGTCAGGAACAGGAGATCGATGCCTCCCATGGCGGCAAGGCGCTCCACCAGCGGGCGGGCGTGCCGCGGCGAATCGACCAGCACGTTCCCCTCCGGCCGCCGCACCAGGTAGCTCGCCGCCCCGAAGGAATCCCTGTGGTGGAAGCCGCAGTGGTAGACCTCGCCGTCGATCCGGGTCGGCAGACTCTCGAAGACGGGGCCGAACGGAGTCCGCTCGACGGTGCCGATGGATCCGGTCGGGCACGAAACCAGGGCCTGGAGCGCGGCCAGCCGGGTGGCTTCGTCGCCGGGCTGGGCGAAGACCCGCGAAGCACCGTCGGCCTCGTCGAAGACCGAGGGGGCCATCCACCGGCAGGTGTCGCAGTCGATGCAGGTCGAATCGACGTAGAACGGACCCGGCACATTGGTGGCGAGGCGTTTGGCGGGGGTGGCCACGGACCGAGGGTACCGGTCCGGACCGGGATCACAAGGTCACTGGGCCTGCACGACCAGCCGGTAGGCGTCGACCCCGGTGCCGAGCAGCAGCAGCCAGCGGGTCTCGTCGAGGGTGTCGAGCCGCTCGCCATCGGTGTCGAGGGAGACCCGGCGGGGCGGGCGCCCGGAGAGCAGTTCGAACACCGCGGCGTCGCCCTGGCCCTCCAGGTGGTAACCGCCGGGGGCGAGCTCCACGAAGGCGTAGCCCCAGCGCGCCAGCTTGCCCTCGAGGGTGGCGCCCTCGGCGCCGATCCGGTGGGCCACCTTGAAGGGAGGGAAGGACACCCCCGGGTGCCGGTAGGCGGCCACCCTGCGACCCATGCCCTTCGCCAGGTTGTCGGCCGCCCAGGCGGCGTAGAGGTCCTCGAAGTCGACCGGATGGCCCCGGGCCGCCAGCACCGCCTCGACCGAGACCAGTCCCTTGCCGGGATCCCGGATCAGGTCGCCCCAGACCTCGGGGCCCTCGAGGCCGCGCAGCCAGGCCGAGAACAGGAAGCCGGCGCCGTAGTCGGCGTAGCCCTGGGAGACCAGCGGCTTCTCGGGCCGGGTGGTGTAGCGGGCCACGTGCTTCTGGTCGGTGTAGTAGCCGGTCAGCTGCATGGCCGCCTCGCCCAGGGCCTCGGAGAGCCAGGGCTCCTCCTCGCCGTCGTAGCGGTGGGCGATCAGGTGGGCCAGCTCGTGGGCCAGCACGCCCCGCATGTAGGCCCCCGAGATGTCGCCCCGGGCCCCGTTCAGGTAGAGCACCTCGGCTTCGTTGGAGTGCTGCTGGTACTGCTCCCAGGCCTCGGCCTCGGTCATCTGGTCGAAGGCGTTGAAGTAGCCGTCGAAGCCCATGCCGTTGAAGGTGTCCATGCGCAGCACCAGGAAGTAGACCCGGGGATCGCCGTCGAGGGTGTCGGGGGCTTCGCCGAGGAAGCGCCGCTCCAGCTCGAGGATGCCCTTGCCGGGAGCCACCGAGTACCCCGGGGTGGCGCGATGCAGGGCGGTGTCGAGGGCCGCCACGTCGGACGGCGTGACCTTGCCGGCGGCGGCCAGCTCGTCCTCCACGAAGAGGTAGGCATGGTCCGAGACCACCCGGCAGGTGGCGGCGACCCGGCGGAAGCCCGGGGGCATGACCGAGAGGTCCCAGGCCCAGAACTCGCGGCTCGAGCCCGCCTCATGACGCGCCGAGGGAAGGCTGCCCGCGGTGCCCTGGTCGGCCTTGCGGGACCGGAGCCAGCTGGCCGGTGCCACCCGGGGCAGGTGCTCGGCGAGGAAGGGGACCGCGCAGCCCGAGGCGGGGAGCGACGGCGGAGCCAGCGCCAGCAGGGTGGCGGCCAGGGGGAGGGCGAGCGGGTTCATGGGAAGCTCCTCGAGCCCCGTCCAAGCGGGGAGCCGGCGAGGATAGCTCCCGGGTGGAGAGACGGGCAAGCGTCGCTACACTGGCGACAGCCCGGGAGGTCGCCCATGGTGCTCCGTTCCGCGTCGTGTGTCCTCGTGGTACTCCTCCTCTCGCCCTGTGCCCTCGCCCAGCGCGTCCAGACCCAGATGGTCTGGTACGCATTGGCCCATGCCATGCGTGACGTCCTCGAAGTCGCGGGCTCGCAGGGCGTCAGGCCGGAACACATCCAGATCGAGACGTGCCCGCACTACGACCACTTCGAAGTGGAACTGCAGGCTTCCGTGCCTCTTTGGAAGCTGGCCGCGCATCTCAAGATGGCGTCCGGGGTGCCCGAGGTCAGGACGGAGGGGGCCTCGAAGCGGATCCGATTTGTGGTGGCGCGGGCGATCGAGCCTTCCTTCGGGGTCGGACCGCGCTACGGAATGCCCGACGACTGGCAGGCGCTCGTGGGTTTCCCTGGAGCGGAGAATGGCCGCCTCACGCTCCCTCCCCGGCAGGCCGACCGCAACCTCCCGATGCTCGGTCCCTTCGACTTCGACCTGGAAGCACCGACGAGCGTGGCCCTGGCGGTCCTGGACAGGGCCAGCGACCGGATCGGCTACCACCTCACCTCCGCTCTCCTCTCGGAGCCCGAGACGCCGCACACGCGTCTCCGCTTGGGTGGAGCCGCTTCCCGGGTGCCATGTCCGGGCCCGGTGCCCTCCCCGGACGCGTCGTCGACCCAGGGGGCGGATCCAGGATCCCAGCCGTCGGAACCCACCCGATCCTCGGAGTCGTGGATCGGATTCTGAGCGCGCCCCGGGGACGAAGAAGAAGCTCGACGCCATGCGTCATGAAGTGACCGTGCTCCTCGGGGGGTGACCGTCCGGGCTCCATGCCGACCTTGATCCACCGACGTGTGCAGCTGGCCCGGGAGGGGCGGAACCCCTACGTGGTGACGCGGCTCGCCTCCGGCTGGGTAGTGATCGGCGACGTGCAGCCGCTCCCCGGCTACTGCCTGCTGCTGCCCGACCCCGTGGTCCCGGACCTGAACGCCCTCGATGCCGCGGGTCGGACCGCCTTCCTCCTCGACATGACGCGACTCGGTGACGCACGGCTCGCGGTCACCGGCGCCGAGCGGATCAACTACGAGATCCTGGGCAACAGCGAAGCGGCTCTCCATGCCCACGTCACGCCGCGCTACGCCGACGAGGACCCGGTCAAGCGGCGCGGTCCGGCCATGCTGGGCTACCAGTGGGCGACCGCCCGCACGTTCGATCCCGAGGGCGATCGACCCCTGGTGGAGGCGATCCGGGCGACGCTGGAACGGGCCTGAGGGATCGGCACCCCCGAGGTGCGGGTTCCTCCCCGGTGGTGGGCGGCGGGGGCACCCGGGCCGGGGCGCCGCTCCCGGCCTTCCCCCTCAGCCCTCGGGCAGTGGGCGCATCGCCAGGTAGACCAGGCGGTCCTGGGATTCCAGGAGGAATCCCGGCTCCGGGTTCACGTGCATGGTCCAGTGGCCGTTGCCGCCCTTGCGCTCGGCCGAGAGCAGG
>CAYOHP010000037.1:0-49501 GCA_964403795.1 uncultured bacterium
AGAGCGCCTGGGCACTCCGGGCCGGGGCCGCCCTTGCCTGGTTGATCGGACGCTGAGAGACCGGACCCCCGAGGAGTCCTCTCGGAATGTGAGGAGCCCGACAGTCGCGATCGGCGGTCTTCGCTCTCATGGGATCCTGCTCACGGGACGGGGACCGCCCTTCCCAGGAGCCTCGGGCCGGGAGTGGCATGGCGACGAGCAGCGGGTCCAGGGTGGCATGGGTCCTGGGGGTGCTGCTTGCCGGAGTGGTCCCCGATGCGTCGGTAGCGGGCTCCCCCGCCCCCTGGCTGGTCGGCACGCCCGAGGAACGCTTTGCCAGGGTCGAACGCCAGCTGCGCGGCTTCGACGTGGCGATGATCGAGACCGACTACCGCTACGCCGAACTCTGGTTCGCCGGCCAGGACCGGAACTGGGCCTACGCTCGCTACCAGGTCCGGAAGATCCGGACCGTCCTCGAGACCGCCACCGAGCGACGTCCCAAGCGGGGGCCCTCGGCGCGGGTGTTCCTGGGCGTGCTGCCCCGCATCGAGGAGGCGATCGACGCTCGGGACCCGGAGGTCTTCGTCCGGCGGTTCCAGCTCGTGACCGCAGCCTGCAATGCCTGCCACATGGCGGAGAGCCTCCCCTTCTTCCACGTCACCCAGCCGACCCAGCGGGCGTCGCAGATCCGCTACGGGACGCACGCGACGGACGGGCAGGGCCGATGATGCCCCCACCCGGCGGGAGCTGAACCCATGGGACCGGGAACCGTGGGGACCGAGGCGGTGGGCTGGTGGGATCTCCCCCATCCGGTGTTGCTGGGCATCCTCGGGAGCACGGGACTGGTCCTCGGGACCCTCGCCTGGTCCGTCCGCGGCGGGGTCCGTCTGGGTCTCCTGGACGAGGCCGGGAGCGAGCAGGAACCGGAGGGCGAGGCTCCCGGACTGATCGACCTGGAAGCTGCAGCCGCCTGGCTCATCCGGGCCCGCTGGCTGGTCGCCTCCGGGATCCTGGTCCTGGGGCCCGGGATCGGGGGTGTCTCCGGGATCGTGGCCCCCACCGCCATGCTGCCGCTGGGGCTGGTCTCCCTGGGACTGTTCGCGGCCAACCTCGTCTACGCGAGCATGCTCCGACGCACCGGAGCATCCTCGGATCTCCTCCGCCTGCAGCTCTTCGGGGATCTCCTCTTCCACAAGGGACTGGTCCATTTCGCAGGCGGGATCGAGCACCCGCTCGGGCACCTTGCCGTCTTCCACGTCGTGCTGGCGGGGATACTCCTCGGCCGTGGCGACTGCTACCGGATCGCGACCACGGCCTGGGTCCTCTACGCGGGTCTGGCGATCGGGGAGCTCACCGGAGTGCTCGCCCACTACAGCCTGGGGATCGGTCACGACAGCGAGTTCGAGCGGGCCTTCATGGCCGACGAGGTGGCCGTGGATGTCAGCTTCGCTGCGATCTTCCTGGCGGCCGCCGCGGGACTCACCTCGTTCCTGATGACCCGGATCCGCGCCGCCCACAGCAGGGTGACCCGGAGCGCCCTGGCCACGGAGCTGGCGCACCGCAGGCTGGTGGAGATCGTGGAGGCCGCCGGCGTCGGGATCCTGGTACTCGACTCCGGACTCCACCCGATCCTCCGGAACTCCCGGATCGCGGCCTTGATGTCGGGGAGCATGGACGGAGGCGATCCCGCGGAAGGGGCCGTCGAGGTCTGGATCTCCCGGACGCCCGAACTCGCCCGCGCCCTCGCGACTGGGGAGCAACAGGTGGTCGAGTGGGCACCCCGAGGCGGGGAGGGACCGGTGCTCAGGGCCCGGATCGTGCGCCTTGGGGGGACGGCCGGTGTCGCGGTCCTGGTGCGGGACATCACCCGCGACAAGGAGGCCGAGGCGCGCCAGGTCCGGCTGGGCAAGCTGGCCGCGGTGGGTGAGATCGCGGCCCGGGTGGCCCATGACGTCTCGAACCCGGCACTCGTCATCAGCGCCAAGGCCCACCGCATCCGGAGGCTGCTCGACGGATCGGCGCCGGGCGGGGTCGCCGAGGACCTGGACAAGATCGCACGCCAGGCGGAGCGCCTCGGGACCTTGACGCAAGGCCTTCTGGGGGCGGCAAGGGTTGCCCATGCCGACGGATCGCAGGCGCTCCTTGCCGACACCGTGGCCGGGGTGCTCGCCTTCTTCTCCGACCGGATCCTGGCCCAGCGCGTCACCGTCGAGAACGGGAGTTCCGGGGCCGCGGTGGCGGTCGGGCTCCCGCCCCATGAACTCGAGGCGGTTCTCATCAACCTGATCGGGAACTCGCTCGATGCCATGCCGGAAGGAGGTCGCCTGGAGCTCCGGACATCCTCCCTCCCGGCCGGTTCCGGCGACGCCCCGAACCGCATCCTCCTGACCTTGGCCGATAGCGGGCCCGGGGTTCCACCCGACCTCCGGGACCGGCTCTTCGAGCCGTACTTCACGACCAAAGCGGGGGGTACTGGCCTCGGCCTGGCATCGGCCCGCGAGTTGCTCCAGGCCCGAGGAGGACGGATCGAACTCGAGTGCCCGGCAGGTGGGGGAACGGTGATCCGCCTGGATCTCCCGATCGCAAGCGGTGCGCCTCCCCGACCCGATCCCGGCGTCCGGAGGGAGGACTCGTCGGGGGATGGGCCCAGGAAGGAGGACGGATCCCGACATGCCGCTGCGTAGGGTCCTGGTCGTGGACGACGACGCCGAGGTCCTGGAGGCCTATGGCGACATCCTGGGCGAACTGCCGGAACTGGACCTCCGGCTGGAGGCCGACCCTCGGGCGGCCCGTGATCGACTGACCGCGGAGGCCTTCGACCTCGTCGTCACCGACCTCTCCATGCCGGAGGTGACCGGCATCGATCTCCTGCGCCATGCCAGGGAACACGGCCTGGAGGTCCCGGTCCTCATCGTCACCGCCTATCCTTCGATCGAGAATGCGGTCGAGAGCCTCCGGTTCGGCGCCACCGACTACCTGGTGAAGCCCTTCCCTCCCGAGAAGCTGCTGGCTGCCGCGGCGCGGATCCTCGACGCCCGGGCACGCCTCCAGGAGGTCCGGCTCCTCTATCGGCAGCTCGACCGCAGTCGCTTCGACGATCTGCTGGGCCACAGCCCGGTCATGGAGAGGGTCTTCGAGGCCATCGAGCGGGTGGCCGCCACACCGGCGGACGTGCTGATCGTCGGCAAGCCGGGAACCGGGAAGAGCATGGTGGCCGCATGCCTGCATCGGCGCAGCGGACGGGTACAGGGCCGCTTCGTTCCCGTGGGGTGCGGCACCATCCCGGAGTCCGAGATCGAGGCGGAACTCCTCGGCTACGAGGGAAGTCTCGGGGACCGCGGCCGGAGCCAGGGCCTGGTGGGCCTCGCCCACCAGGGGACCCTCTACCTCGACGAGGTGACCGAGATGCCTCCGGGCATGCAGGTGAAGCTGGTGCAGGTCCTCCAGGCGCGCCAGGTGAGGCCCGTGGGTGGCACCCAGGAACAACCGGTGGACATCCGGGTCGTCGCCTCGACCAGCCGGGATCCCAGGGAGGAGGTGGCCGCCGGCCGGCTCCGCGAGGATCTCTTCTACCGGATCAGCGTGGTTCGGATCGACGTTCCTCCCCTGTCCGAACGGGGCGAGGACGTCCTGCTCCTGGCCCGCCACTTCGTGGAGACCTTCGCGGGCGAGTACCGGAAGCGGATCGAGAGCCTGGCCCGGCCGGTCGAAGCCGTGTTCAAGCGCTACTCGTGGCCCGGGAACGTGTGGGAACTCCAGAACGCCTGTCGTCGGGCCGTGACCATGGCCCAGGGCCCCAGCCTCTCGGTGGCGGATCTTCCGGAGGAGATCCTGGCCGAATGCGGGACCGGGACGGGTACGGAGGACGAGGGCAAGGGGTACTACGCGCTCCGGAAGCGGCAACTCGACGACTTCGAGAGGAGCTACTTCCATGACCTGCTGCGGGGCTCCCGAGGGGACATCGAGAACTGCTGTCGGCGCTCGGGCGTGTCCCGCGCCACCCTGTACCGCATCCTCAAGCGCTTCGGCCTGGATCCGGACGCCTTCCGGAACTGAGAAACTCTCCGGGAGGGCGTTGCGGCCCACGCGTCACGGGCCGGGTGCGCCTGCACCCGGCCCGTCGGTCGGATCCGGGTTTCGCTAGAGCTTCCGCTTGTAGGTGATCCAGGCCGCCCCGAAGTTCCCGTTGCCGACCCGGTCCACCGAGTCGTTCCAGTGGCCGAAGGTGTACTCGAGGCCCACCTTCTGGTCCGAGCCGTCCTTGGGGCCCACGTCGAAGTCGGCCCGGAACGCGATCCGGTCGATGTCGACGTCCACCTTGTTGATCTCGCCGTACTTGGTCCCGGCGATGAAGATGGCTCCGCCGGTGGTGAAGGCGGTGTCGTAGTAGTCCGAAGGCAGGATGCCCCGGGAGTCGGTGTGGGTGAGGTCGAACCCGAGCTGGACCCGGTTCCGGATCTTGGGCGGGGTCAGCGTAAGGCTGTACACGTCGTTCTCCGAGGTGTAGAAGTCCATCATCGTCACGAAGGGCCGGACGCCGGCGCCGGAAGGCTGCTGCCAGTTCGCCAGGTAGTCGTTGTCGAACTCCTCCCGGGTGTAGGCGAGGCCCACGCCCCAGCGGCCGGCCATCCCGAACCCGCCCACCGTGAAGCTCCGGGCCTCCTCCTGGTACGGCTCGATCTGACCCTTCCGGGAGCGATCGGAGTACTCGAGGTAGCCGGTCAGGTCGTCCCGGAAGTCGTAGGACAGGCTCGCCGTCAGGTCCTCCGTCTCCTGGCCCTGGCCGCGGGTGAAGTAGTCCCGATCCGCGTCATACTGCTCGTAAGCGGCCCGGTAGGCGAGACGTCGGGTCGGTGCGCCGCTGAACTTCACCCAGAACCCGTCCCGGTCACCCTCTTCGTTCACCGAGAGGAGCCGGTCGTCCACGCCCAGGGCGACGAGGGCGTTGTGGAGGGCCAGCGAGTTGGCGGTGCGGAAGGCGTTGGGCTGCTTCCAGTCCTCGGAGCGGTACCCGACCGAGACCTGGTGGTCTTCCCAGCCGAGGTAGCGGAAGCCGATCTCGAACTCCTCGCTGTCCTCGTCGTAGATCCCTTGCGCCGGGTTCTCGATCACGTTGTTGGAGCCCGCCGCGTTCGAGGGGATGGCGTCGACCGGCACGTACCCGAAATTCCGGCCGGTGCGCCGGCTGAAGTCGCGGTAGCTCGAGAAGAAGCCCCATCCGCCCTCGGCCCGGTAGTCCACCGAGGCGGTGAAGGTGTTGGTGTCGAGGTTGTAGCCGTTCCAGCCGCTGGTCCGGTCCCGGGTGACGTGGTCGAGGCGCATCCGGCCCCGGTCGCCCAGCGGGACCGAGAACCCGGCCCGGAAGCCGTCCGAACTCTTCTCGGGAAAGGCCCGGGTCACGGGCCGAAGGTCCGCCGCGTTGCCACCCCGCATGAGCGAGGCGATGTCGGGCGTGTCGTCGGCCAGGACGGTGTGGAAGTAGGTGGCATATCCGGCCGCGTCACGGTCCCTGCCGAAGAGCCCGTCGCCGCCGAACTCGAACTCCTTGGCCACCCGATCCACCGGGTGCTTGAAACGCCTCTGGGGGTGCTCCACGGTCGAGAACCCCGGCAGATTGGCGGGATTGGGCCGCTTCAGCTCCGGATACCCGGACTCGGTCTCCTTCCAGAACCCCAACCGGAGCCGACGCCGGGTCAGGCTGCCGAGGGCGAAGGCCAGATCCTGCTCCCTCCGGTCCAGGTAGAAGTCGAACCCCGGATTCTCGTCGACCCGGTTCATGTTGGGCTCCCAGGTCCCCTCTCCCGCGACCGAGAAATTGGCCAGGGTGGCGGGGACCATCACGCCCATGACGCCGTCGAACTCCATGTTCTGGAAGTTGGTGGCGTCGTTGTGGGTGAGGCTCCGCATGGCATACCGGAAGCTCACGTCCTGGCTCCGGTAGCCGATATCCGCATCCTCCCAGCTCCGGGTGAGGGGATGGCGCAGATCGACCCAGAAGTTCCCGTCCTGGCCCTGGTGGTCGACCCGGAGCTTGCGCAGGTCCCCCGCCGAATACTTCCGCCGGTCGTATTCCCTCACCTTTCCCTGGGTCCCCTTGTCGTCGATTCCCCCGCCCTCGATCTCCACCGAGACCGTGGACCGCCCCGGCTGCCTGGTGCGCGAGGACTGGCGGGGAGCCGCCTTCGCAGCCTGTGCCGGAGCCGCGGCCGGGACCGGAGCCGGGTCCGTCTCCGCCACTGTGGGGAGCGGGTCCCCGTCGTCCGGGGCGGCCTCTTCGTCCTCGACAGCCGGCACCGGAGGGGGCACCTCGCCGACCCCTTCGAGATCGGCCCGGATCCCGGCGATCGACGTCCGGTAGAACCGCGCCAGGAAGTTCACCGAGCCCTCCGGCACCGCGGCCGCGTCGCCGTACTTGGCGACCACCCGGGCCAGGTCCGCCCGGTACTTCGCTTCGTCCGGCGGAGCGGCTCCCGCGGAGCCGACCGCCATCAGGCCGGCGAGCCCGGCCGTGACCAGCATTCTCCTCATCGTTCCTGTGGTGTTCACGAGGTACCGAACCTTCCTTGGATCCGAGGTGATGGCGACTAGTGCGTGAACCCGTGGTCCTGGTCGGAGCCGTGGATCTGGGGGTGGCACGCCGAACAGTTCTGGTAGGCGAGCTGCCGCTGGAGGCTCCGGGTCCGATTGGTCCGGGCCGCGAAACCCGAGTGCTCGGGGTTGTGGCACTTCACGCAGAGGGCCGGCTCCGGCATCTTCAGGAGCTGGATGTTCACCGAACCGTGCGCTCGATGGCAGGTGAGGCAGTCCTTCGCCGCCGGCGCGTGCTCGAAGACCCAGGGACCCGCCAGGTTGGAGTGGCACTTCAGGCAGGTCTCGTTGGTGGTCTCCCGGGCCAGCATGTGGCGGGCGCCGGAGGCCGAACCGTGGGGGTTATGGCACCCGGTGCAGGTCATCTTGCCCTCGCGGATCGGGTGGTGGCTCGGCATGTTCATGGATGCCCGGGTACCGGGATGGCACCGGTAGCATCCGTCGGGCTGGGCCTGCTTCAGGAGGCGGTCCTCCTTGGCGCTGTGGACCGAGTGGCAGGTCACGCAGCTGGTCTTGCCGTCCCGCCCGTGGCCGCCGGTCGAGAAGGACGCGAGTTCCTCCTGGCGATGGCAGCTCTGGCACGCCTTGTTGATGGCGTCCGCGGAACCGGTCTTGAAGTTCACCGGGGGACCCGAGGCCCCGCCCTCGTCCACGTGGTCCGCGGCGGGACCGTGACAGGCCTCGCACCCCTTGTGTCTGGTCTGCAGGCGCGAGTCGGAGAAGAGAGCCCGGTGCGCGGACTCCTGCATCGAGCCCGCCTGGTCATGGCAGTCCGCGCAGGCGGCCGTGCCGGCGAACCCTCCGGGAGCCGCGGCGGCACTTCCGGGCCCACCCAGGAGGACGGCGACCGCCAACCTCAGCAGCCAGTCCCATACCTTCCGCTTCCGGTCCTCGGGGCTCCCGGGCCGATGTTCCAGGTCCATGACGGATGCCTCCTTCGATCCTTCCCGGCCCCCTGGAGGCGGCGGACGCAACGCCGGTGCCAGAACGACCCGGATGACCCCTCGTTCTTCCGCTTCCGGAGCCGCTCGGACCCTGGGATGGACGGGTACGGTGGATGCGCCGCGACGCATCTCACGCGAGAGACATCGGGTCCCCCGAGGGGTCGCGCCTCGGCAACTCCGCACCGGTCCGACTCACCGGTGCGTCTCACGAGGGAGACGAACGGATCGTGAGGTTCCAGGACGGACGAGTGCGTTGCCCGTCGTCGCGGTCAGGCTTCCCGTGACTCCCAGAATCGGGAATTCCTTCCCACTGGTCGGATTCCCGAGCCTCCTCCAGGACGAGCAGGCGCGACGGTCTACCGACCCGTGACCGATGGCGCTCCACGACGCGTCGAAACTCGCTGCGATCCCTGCCGAAGGGAGACCAGGCCCGTCTCCCGGCCTGGTCTCATCGATGAGAAATCCGCTTTCCCGCCTTCCCACCGGCAGGAAGTCGGCGCTCCGGGCGTAGCCCGCATGCACGCCCGGAGAGCCGTTCGGCACGGCGTGGAATGCCTGGCATTCGTCTTGCGGAATGCCGGTCGTCGGGGCCCGAGTGCCGACACCGAGGCCAGGGCATGGCACGGCCACCGGCGTAATGGGAAGGTGCGTGCATTGTGGTCAGGCCCACGATCTTCGTCGCCGCCCTGGTGGCGGCCGGACTCCTGCCGGGAGGCGCATGGGCCAACCAGCCGCCTTCGGGCTATGTCGACGACTCCACTTGCGGTGACTGTCACACCGAACGGTGGGAGGAGTTCAAGTCGAGCTCCCACGCCTTCTTCGGCGACAAGCGATCCCCGGCCGCCAAACACTCCTGCCAGTCCTGCCACGGACCGGGCGAGGCCCACGTGGACGAAGGGGGCGGGGCCGGCGTCGGCGGGATGATGGACTTCACCAAGGCACCCGCCAAGACGGTGAACGAGACCTGCCTCTCCTGCCACGACAAGGGCAAGCTGGCCCTCTTCCAGGGGAGCCAGCACGAGAGCCGGGGCGTCTCCTGCTTGAGCTGCCACAGCATCCACGGTGGCAACCCCAAGAACACCAAGTTCGCCACCCAGACCGAGACCTGCACCCAGTGCCACAAGAGCCTGAAGTCGGACATGCAGCGCTTCTCGCACCACCCCATCAAGGAGGGGCGGATGCAGTGCAGCGACTGCCACAACCCCCACGGCTCGGTCGGCGAGAAGCTGATCGACGACGTGAGTGTCAATGACAAGTGCCTGAGCTGCCACGCCGAGCACCGGGGACCCTTCGTCTGGGAGCACGCTCCCGTGACCGAGAACTGCCTCTCGTGCCACAAGGCCCACGGCTCCTCGCACGCCAAGCTGCTGCAGACCCGGATGCCCTACCTCTGCCAGCGGTGCCACGGCGCCCAGCGCCACCCCTCGACCCTCTACGCCATCAACCCGGCCAGCCGCACCGGCGTGGCCGCCAATCTGCAGGTCCCGCTCCGACTCCTGGGAGGTCGAGGCGGACCTGGAACCCCCTGTATCGGATGCCACTCCCAGGTCCACGGCAGCAACCACCCCTCGGGCAAGGCCTACCTGCGCTAGCAGGGACCCTGGAAGGAACCCGTCATGAACACCGCAATCGGCGTGGCACTGATGGGGGCCCTGGCCCTCGCCACGGTGGCCCCTACCCAGGCGGCCAGTGTCGAAGAGCGCTATCACCAGGATCTCCTCCGGGTGGTCGCCAAGTACCAAGGGGCGGCCAAGGTCCCGGACGGATCCGTGACCTTCCTGTCCCGCTTCCACCAGCGGACGGAGGACGCCATCCGCTCCGACCTGGCGGCCGCCGAGGAGGGCTCGCTGACGCCGCCTCCGGCCGCCGCTCCGGAGCCCGAGGAAGAGGAGGAAGCGGAGGTCGCCGAAGCTCCCAAGCCCGCTCCCAAGCCGGCCGCCAAGCCGACCAAGAAGCGGCCTCCCGAGAAGGACCTGAAGTACCGCAAGGCCAAGGGCGACGTGGCCTACCAGGCGGTCGACGAGGACGCCACCCAGGGCCGCTCCTGGGTCTACCACCAGTACACGGACCGGAAGTCCCAGGCCTATGTCGACGGCCTCCGGGTCACCGACCAGGGCGGCGACTACCGCTTCGAGGCCACCGCCGAGAACCTGGGGCGGAACGACCGGAACCTCCGGGCCACCTACAAGGGCGACCGGGCCAAGTTCTCGGTCCAGCACGACGGCACGCCCCACACCTTCGTGGTCGACGGCAAGACCATGTTCAAGGGCGTGGGCACCACCTCGCTGACCATGGACCCGGCGATGCTCGCGGATCCCGCCATCCTGGGCACCGCCACCGCCCGCGGCACCCGCTGGATGCAGGAGTACGCCAAGGCACCCCTGATCGACGTCGGCCTCCAGAGGGACCGGACCGCCTTCGACCTGGACTTCTACGGCGAGAAGTCGGACACCATCTTCAAGGTGACCCGGGATCGCCGGTCCGGGACCCGGGTCGGGTACGCCTTCGACGGGAACGACCGCTACGAGCTGCCGATCCCGATCGACTACGAGACCATGGACTACAACCTGACCACCGAGCGCAGCTTCGGGGACTTCTGGTTGCGGGCCAGCTTCCTGCTGTCGAACTTCCACAACGGCAACGACACCATGACCTTCCAGAGCGGCTCCCGGACCGCCGCCGACGTCCGCTCGACCAACCTCCTCGACCTGGCCCCGGAGAACCAGCGCAGCCAGTACTCGATCGCCGGTTCGGTCCGGAACCTCGCCAAGGACGGGCGCTTCAACTTCAACTACGCCAAGGGCAAGATGAAGCAGAACGACCCGCTGGTCGCCTTCTCCTCGAGCC
The DNA here is from genome assembly GCA_964403795.1 of uncultured bacterium. Taxonomy (GTDB): domain Bacteria; phylum Muiribacteriota; class UBA6191; order CAZXTJ01; family CAYOHP01; genus CAYOHP01. The sequence goes on from CAYOHP010000037.1 coordinate 10,359, forward strand.
TGGCTGCGGCCGCACCGATCCCGCCGCAGTTCACCGCCGACCAGGAGGTGGAGACCACGCAGTTCAAGGTCCAGTACACGATGAGGCCCTCCGACAAGACCCACGTGAACCTGAGCTACCGGGGTTACGAGTACGAGGACGAGGGTTCGAAGATCGCCTTCGGGGGCACTGCCAACGCCGACGGCACCTTCGCCGCCGACGTCACCGGGGCCCGCACCACCGAACACCTAAGCTACGAGCGCAAGACCCTCGACTTCCAGTTCGGCTACGACCTGAACGAGAAGAACAATCTCCAGCTCCGCTACAGCCAGCAGGACATCGAGCGCCACGAGCGGGAAGTGGCCGAGTCCGAGGAGGACACCTGGGCGCTGATCTGGGACTCCCGGCCCAACGACAAGTGGAACCTCCGGTTCAGCTACGACAACGCCGACCGGGACCACCAGGGCTACGACGTCTACGGCCCCTTCTACGCCTTCATCACGCCGCCGGCGATCGTCCCGAACAACACCCCGTTCATGCGCAAGTACGACCAGGCCTCCCGGGAGCGGGACCAGATCAAGGCCCAGGCCACCTTCGTGCCCCGGGACTCGCTGGCCGTCACCTTCACCGCCCTGTCGGCCAAGAACGAGTACGACGAGGACAACACCTTCGGGATGGAGAAGGACGACGAGAGCCTCTACGGGATCGACCTCGACTACCGCAAGCCCGGGTCCCGCTGGGGCGTGAACTTCTTCGCCAACTTCGAGACCCACGAGAGCCGCATGGACAGCCGGGACTGGCAGTCGGGGGCCAACCTCGGCAATCCGTACCCGGGTGGCGACCCCGGGGCCACCACCGCAGCCCCGATCGCCAGCGACTGGAGCATGGACCAGGAGGACGACATCGACACCTTCGGGTTCCGCTTCGACTGGACCTTCGTCCCCGACAAGCTGGCCGGCCAGTTCGGCTACACCCGGGCCAAGAACGACACCCAGATCGACTTCGCCAGCCCGGTGGGAACCGGGGGTGGAATCCCCTCGGTCGGCATCACAGGACCGGACCGCAATGCCTTCGTGCCCGAGTCGCTGCCGGAGATCTCGGATATGGTCCAGGAGACCTACGACCTCCGCTTCGACTACAAGCTGAAGAGGGACCGCACCCTGATCCTGGGCCTCCGCCACGAGACCTTCGAGTGGAAGGACTGGGAGACCGCCGGCTGGACCCCGGTGAACCTGACCGCGGCGGGAGCCGAGAACGGCCAGAACTTCATCGACCAGCGGCCCAAGGACTACTCCAACACCACGATCTGGTTCTCGATGGGCTTCCCGTTCTGACCACAAGCGGGAACCCGATCCGTCCTAGCAACCCCCTCCACCCCCCGGGTGGAGGGGGCTTTCGTTTCCCGGCTCCCGGCGGCGAGAATGGACCCATGACCCGCCTCCCCCGCCGTCGCCCGATCACCGCCCCCTTCGCCCTCGCCCTGGTCCTCGGGGTGGCGAGCGGGATCGCCGGCTGCGGGACCGCCGGTCGGACCCTGCCGGAACCGGGTCCTCCTCCCGGTGCCTCGGCTGCCGAGCACGCCCGACACCGGGCCGAGCGCCTGGCTGTCTTCGATGCCGACGGCGACGGGCAGCTCTCTCCCCCCGAAGCGGCGGCCGCCGCCGAAGGGGAACGCCGGGCCCGTCGCGACCCCGAGACGATCATGCGCTACGAGACCATGCGCCAGGCCCACCGCGATCACCTGGAGGCGATGGCCGCTGGCGAGGACGAGGCCCGGATGGCCGAGGTCGCGGCCGAGCTCGAGTCGGCCCGTACCGCCTGGCGGGAACGCCGCCGGGAGATGCTGACCGGGAAGGATCCCCCCGCCCCGGGACCCTGACGGCCGGACCCTACGGACCCTCGATCAGGTCGCGCAGGGCGGCCTCCTCGGGAGCCGTCGCCTCCAGCAGGTTGTCGGGATACACCCGGTGGGCGACCATCGAGTCGTAGATCGAATCCTTGATCTGGGTGTCGAGCGCCATCCCCGCCAGGTACTGGAGCTCGAGCCCCAGATCGGTGTTCAGCCGGGCATCGGCGAGCCAGCGATCCAGGTCGCCCCCCTGCCCCGAGTAGGTGCCCAGGAGCTGGACCGCGGTCCCCAGGTCCACGCCCTCGAGCGAAGCCTGGAGCTCGGGATCGGCGTCGATCCGGCCCTGGAGGTCCGCCACCCGGATGCGGCGAGGACCCTTGTGCCCCAGCAGCACCACGTCATGGCCTTCGTCGAGCGTGGCACTGTTCCAGACCGAGCCGTAGGGGAAGACCCGGAGGAAGGTGCCGATCTGGCTCTTCACCGCCTCGGGGCTGGTCTCGTAGAACGGCACCCACTGGGTCACCACCCCGCCCGGGTTCAGGCGGTCGCGGCAGAGCGAGAGGTACTCCTCCGAGTAGAGCGTCGCCGAACCCTTGACCCAGGGATGGATCGGGTCCGAGGTGATGATGTCGAAGGTCTCGCGGGTGGTCGCCAGGTAGTGCCGGGCGTCGTCCGGGACCACCACGGTGCGCGGGTCGCGGAGCACGTCGTGGTTCCAGGGCCCGAAGTGGTCGCGGGCTCCCTCCATGACGCGCGGCTCGATCTCCACCAGCACGATCCGTTCGACCTCCGGGTAGCGGACGAAGGTCCCGGCGGTGACGCCCGCCCCGCAGCCCACCACCAGCACGGTGCGCGGTCGGGGATGCACCAGGGCCGGCAGGTGACCCAGCATGCGCTGCACCCGCATGTCGAGCTCGTCGGTGGAGGCCACCACCTTGCCGCTGACGTGGAAGTCGAGGCGGCCGTCCGGGTAGCGGGAGACCGCCACCGAAGCGCTCGAACCCTCGGCGAGGTAGAGGAACTCGGCACCGGTCGCCCACTGGTGGACGACCCGCCCGTAGGCGATCAGTCCGGCCGGCACCGGAGGCACGACCCGGGCCCCACCGGCGGCCAGCGCCGCCGCCCGCCCCAGCGCACCCGGACCCCGGGCCGGCACCAGCAGGATCGCCGCCGAGACCGCGGCCACCGCCACCATGGCCTGCTGGGCGACCTGGGTCCCGACGCCGGGAGCCACCACCAGGCTGAAGCCGAGGGCCCCGACGATCGCACCCAGGGTGTTGGCCGCCGAGAGCAGACCGATCCTGCGCCCCGGGTCGCGGCGCCCGTCGGCGCTGGCCGCGATCCCCAGCGGAAAGCTGGCCCCCCAGAAGAGGGCCGCCGGTCCCATGGCGACGACAGCCCGCAGCGTGTCCCAGGCGAAGCGCTTCCAGGGGTCCTCCGCCGAGACCGGATCCAGGGTCCACCAGGGGAGCACCTGGAGGATGGTCCAGGCTCCCAGCGGGATCGTCACCACCAGGGCGAGCTGGCACCACCCCAGCGCCTCCGCCGGCCGACGTAGACGGGCGACCAGGGAGGAGGCCACCGCCGAGCCGACACCCAGTCCGGCCAGGAACACGGCCAGCAGGATCGAGAAGGTGTAGACGGTCGCCCCCAGGAGCAGCGAGAGCTGGCGGGTCCAGACCACCTCGGCCGCCAGGGCGGTGAACCCCGAGAGGCAGAGCACCAGGTAGGGACGGACGTCCCGGTCCCCACCCGGGGTTTCCCCGGAACCCGCGACCTCGATGCCGGCTGTTCCGGCGACCTTCCCGCCGACGTCCTTGCCTGCCGCTCCGTCCCCGGACCGGGACGCCGCCAGACCCAGGGCCACCACCGCCACCACCAGGTTCACACCCACCGCCACCCAGGTGGCGAAGGCGACGTCATGGAGCCGGAGCAGCCAGAAGCCGGCTGCCAGGGTCCCCGAGACCGCCCCGACCAGGTTGGCGCCGTAGAGGAAGCCCAGGCGCCGCATGCCCTCGGGGTCATCCTCCACCCAGCGGGCCGCGATCGGGAGGGTGCCGCCCATCAGGATGGTGGGAGGGAGCAGGCAGACCAGGCAGGCAAGGGCCCGGAGCCGGAGGCTGGCCTCGCCGTACCCGATGGCCTCGAGGTAGAGCTGCTGCACCCAGGGCAGTCCGGTGAGGAGCGCCACCCCGGAGACCGCGATCCCGAGCTCGAGGAGGGCATAGACCCGGAGCGGGTTCCGGTCCCTCCCTGCCATCCGGGGGATCAGCAGGCTCCCCAGACAGAGCCCGCCCATGAAGCTCGCCAGCAGCACCCCGAGCGAGGGTGCCGAGGCACCGATCACCAGGCGCAGCAGGTGGAACCACACCACCTCGTAGACCAGGGCCGAGAACCCGCTACCGACGAACAGGAGCAGCATGGCGGGGAAGGTCACAGGCGAGGCTCCGCCAGGGGCAGCTCGAACCAGAAGGTCGACCCCTTGCCGGGTTGGCTCTCGAGCCGGATCGGGATCTCCTGGACATCGAGGATCCGCTTCACGATCGCCAGGCCCAGCCCGGCCCCGCCGTGGCGACGGGTACGGGCCCCCTCCACCTGGCGGAAGCGGTGGAAGATCAGCTCGTGGGCCGACTCGGGAATTCCGATCCCGGTGTCCCTCACCTCGACCCGCATCCGGCCCGGCGTTCCGGGGCATGCCTCGAGGGTGACCGTCCCTCCCGCCTCGGTGAACTTGACTGCGTTGGCCATCAGGTTCTGCACCACGGTCCGGATCCCGTCCCGGTCCCCGAGCACCTCGGAGCCCTCGCGCGGGTAGCTCCGCTGCAGCTGCAACCCCTTCTCCTCAGTGCTGGCCTCCAGCATGGCGGTCACGTCGTCGAGCACCTCGTGGAGCACGAAGGGCTCCCGGGAGAACCGCACCTGGCCGGCGTCGAGCCGGGCCATCTCGAGCATTCCGTCGATCAGCTGCTCGAGGTGCCGCAGGTTGCGCAGACCGACCGCCAGCGCGTGGTTCTGCTTGGGGGTCAGGTCCCCGAAGCGTCCCTGGAGCATGAGTTCGGAGTAGGCGCAGGTCGAGGACAAGGGAGTCTTCAACTCATGGGTGAGGTTGGAGACGAACTCGTCCTTCAACCGCTCCAGCTCGTCCCGCTCGGCGCTGGCCCGGCGCAGCCGGTCGACCATCCCGGTCAGCCGTCCGACCAGCTCGTGGCTGCGTCGCTGGCCCCTCCGCAGCAGGGCCCCGAAGGCCCCGAACACCACCATGAACGCCGGGACGTGGGCCAGCGCCACCAGATGGACCCAGCTCCCGGCCAGGCAGGCCGTGACCCCTTCCAGGCTCCAGGGAAGGCCCCGGGCGTGGAGATCGAGGGCCAGGAAGAAGACCGGCACCGGGACCGCCCACAGGAGTCCGACCAGCGCCAGGGGGTTCTCTCGGGGATGGAAGCTCCGGGGGTCCCGCAGGACCTGCCGCAGCTCCTCCCATTGTGCCGACCACCCGGTGACCTGATCCTGCAGCTCGGTCTGGCCCCCGTCCTCCAGGAGGGACGACCCGTGAGGGACTCCCTGGGTCGCCAGCGCGGGATCAGCCATGGCTCGCCTGCCCGACAGGACGCTCGCTGCCGTTCTCGGTGTGCTTCCGGTAGAGCGACGAGAGACCGATCCCCAGGAGCCGGGCGGCCTCCCGCTTGTCGCCCCCGCACTGGGCCACCACCCGGTCGATGTGGGCGAGCTCGAACCGGCGGGTCGCCTCGCGCAGGTCGACGCAGGCCTCCGGCACCAGTCCGACCGGCTCCCGCAGGACCTGGGGCAGATCCTCGGGAAGGATCAACTGGTCGCCTGCGGAGACGATCATGGCCCGCTCCAGCACGTTCGCCAGTTCCCGGACGTTGCCCTTCCAGCAGTGGCCGACGAGCATCTGCATGGCCCGGCGGTCCACCCCCGCGAAGCTCCGGCGCAGCTCGCCATTCAGCTTCGCCACCAGGTGCTCGACCAGGAGCGGGATGTCCTCCCGGCGCTCCCGCAGGGGCGGACAGCAGATCTCCACCACCGAGAGCCGGTAGAAGAGATCCTCCCGGAACCGCCCCGCGGCCACCTCGGCAGCCAGGTCCTTGTTGGTGGCGGCGACGACCCTGGCCCGGGTCGGCACCCGGCGCACCGAGCCGACCGGCTGGATCTCCCGGCTGTCCACCACCCGGAGCAGCTTCACCTGGAGCTCGATCGGCATGTCCCCGATCTCGTCGAGGAAGATGGTCCCGTCCCCGGCCGCCGCGAACAGGCCTTCCTTCGAATCCACGGCTCCCGTGAAGGCGCCCTTCACATGGCCGAACAGTTCCGACTCGAGGAGACCCGGGCTGATGGCGCCGCAGTTCACCGGCACGAAGGGCGAGCGGGCGTGATCGCCGGAAGCGTGGATGGTCTCGGCGATCAGTTCCTTGCCGGTGCCGCTCTCGCCGGTGATGAGCACGTTGCAACCGGTGCGTCCCACCTTGGCGATCAGGTCCTTGACCGCCTGCATGGCAGGACCATCGCCTACCAGGCGATGGCTCCCGACGCAGCCCGCCAGCCGGCGCCTCAGGGTGGCGACCTCGACCGCCAGCCTCCGCTGTTCGATCACGGCCGCCACCTTGCGGACGATCTCGCAGAAGAGGATCGGCTTCAGGAGGTAGTCGGCAGCGCCGCTGCGCATCGCCTCCAGGGCGGTCACCAGTTCGCCGTAGGCCGTGATCAGAAGCACCGAGGTCTCGGGGCTCTGGGTCTTCACCTCCCGGAGCAGGGCGATCCCGTCCGAGCCGGGGAGACGGATGTCGCTGATGCAGACGTCGTAGGACGCACCTTGCAGGCGCGGCAGGGCACTCTCGGCGTCGCCCGCGCTGTCCACCGCGTAGCCGGCGTCCCGGAGCGCCTCGCAGAGTTCCTCCCGGGCCGTCTCCTCGTCGTCGACGACCAGCACGCGACCTAGCATGGCGCTCGTCCTTCCTGTCGGGCCGGCATGGCGACCACGAACCGGAATCCGTCTTCCCCGATCGACTCGAACCCGAGCTCGCCGCCATGCTGGGCGACGATCTGCCCGGAAGCCGCCAGACTGGGATGCTCGGGGATGACCCCCCCGGCATCGGGCCGGCAGGCGGCTTCCCTCGCCTCCTCGGCCAGGCCGGTCTCGGTGAGCCGGAGGCCGAACATGGGAACCTCCTCGGATCCACCTCGGAAGGTCTCGATCCGGAGCTCGGGGCGGCGTCCCGGCGGGTTCTGGTCGGCCGCCTCGAGGCAGTAGAGCAGCAGGGAGAGCAACGCCTCCAGCAGGTAGTCCTCCAGGCAGAGGACCGGCTGGGGCTGGGGATCCAGGTCGACGACCAGCTGGACCCTCCGGATCCGCTTGTCGAGCAGGGCGTAGTCCAACGCCCTGGCCATCACGTCCCCGACGGACCGCGACCGCCACTCGCGGCTCGGGATCCGACCCAGGTCCACCATCTTCTGCAGGACCTCGGTGATCCGGGCGACGTGCTTCGCCATCACCCGGGTCTTCCCCAGCACGTACTCGTCGGCGACCTTGCGCTCCAGGGTCTGGAGGACCCCGGAGATCGAGGAGGCCATGTTCCCGATGGCGTGGGCGATCCCGGCGGCGAGATGCCCCACCGAGGCCCGGCGGGCTTCGGTCCAGGTCTCGAATGCTTGCCGCGCCTCCTCGGTGACGTCGCGCCCCACGAGCAGGGTCTCGTGGGAATTCTCGTCGCCACAGGGCAACGCGGTCCACCGGACCAGCCGCTGCTCGCCGCTCCGGGTCAGGATCGGCCGGGCCGGACCCAGGTCGCCCGCTCCGGCTTCGCAGGGGCCTGGCCCGCGCACCGGCTCCAGACCTTCGGCCTCGGGCAGGGGCTTGCCCCGGAGTTCGTCGGTGGTCCAACCGAGGGCCCTCTCGGCATCAGGATCGAGGGAGACCACCCGTCCCTCGCCATCCACCACCACCGCCAGCGTCGCCTGACCGGCGAGCAGGCCCGAACCCAGCGAGGATCCCAGCTCCCGGCACCCGGCGACCTGGCCCGCCGCCTTGGCAGCCGGGGCTTCGGGCCGCAGATGGCTCCAGATCAGCAGATCCAGGTCGAGCAGCCGGTGCACCGCCAGCACCGCCAATCCCGCTGCCTCGCCATCGCCGCCCTCCCGCCGGATCGCCGCCTCCAGGGACGTCCGCACTGCATTCGTGAGGGCCAGCAGATCGCAGAGGCGGATCCCCATGCGCTCGTGCCGGCGGAAGAGCTCCACCCGGGCCAGCAGGAAATCCCGTCCGAAGGGAGTGGTCAGGAGGTCCCGGATCCACCGCTCGAGGTGGGCTCGGACCCAACCGATCCGGCCGGCGGGACCGGGCTTGCCCTGGAGGGCGGCCAGGCTCGCGGCCTCTGCGGCCAGGCCGTCCAGGCCGGCCAGCAGTCGAGGCGCGACCGAGACGAAAGCCTGCAGCGCCTGGGGCGGGGGTCCCAGTCCGGCGACCCGCCCGCGGCTGCAATCGCACTCCCCCTGGCAGCGGTTCGACATGGCCCTCCTCCGGGCGCCGTTCCCACGCACGGGAATGAAGCAATCCGCGTGCCATCCGCACGGGACCCGAGGATCATTCCCGGGACCGGTGTTCCGTTCCCACCGGCGGGAACGCGCGGCTCAGGCGCCCGGGCCAGCCAGGGCATGGGCCACGGCCTCCAGGAGCCGGTCCAACCGCAGCGGCTTCCCCAGGAAGGCCTCGACCCGGCAGCCCCGGAACCGGTCCCGGTCCCGCTGGGTCGGGAGGGCGCTCATGACCAGGATCCGGGTCGTGGACGACTGGGCGGCCAGCGCCCTCGCCACGTCCTCGCCGTCCATGTCGGGCATCATCACATCGAGGAGGACGAGGTCCGGGGCTCCGTGCTCCCGTACGCTCTCGAGAGCGGCCGACCCCGACGAGGCCGTCCTCACCTCGTACCCCTCGTCCCGGAACAGCTCCTGGAGCACCTCGAGCAGGTCGGTGTCGTCGTCGACCACCAGGATGGAAGTCCGCGCTTCCGGCATGGACTCCCTCCTTCCGGGGGTCGGATCCCGCACCGGTCCCACACTACCCCGATCGGGAATCCCGGTCCCCCCGGGGACCTCCAATCAAGGGCCATGCCAAGTGGAATTCGGCCGGAGGGGGAGGCGGGCGTCATGCGTCCAGCGTGACGGGTGTCACCGACAGGACGCGTCCCGGGGCCCCGAGGATCACCCGCTCGAAGCGATCACCTGGTAGCGGACGACCTCGTAGGGTGGGCTCACCATGGTGGACTCGCCCCGGAGCATGGCTGCCATGTGCTTCCCCCCCTGCTCCCTGGCGTTGGCCTTCCAGGTCTCGAGGTGCCCGGGGGTCTCCCACCGGGTCATGATCACGAACTCGTCGGGCGCCTCGCCCCGGAGCAGTTCGGCCTCCAGGAACCCCGGGTTACCGGCCAGCATGTTCCGCTGGGCGGTCCAGACCTTGGGCAGGACCTCGGCCTTCTCGGCGAAGACCCGGAACCGGATCATGCTCACGCAGTGCCCGGCGGTGCGGGGCCGGAAGGGCAGGTCGAGCGCCGCCCGCATCCCCAGGATCCAGTAGACGAAGCGCTTCATCAGGCTCGGCTTGGCCGCGGCCATGGCCGGCTCCCTTCTGCCCACGTCAGCCGACATACCGGTGGACGCTGAAGTGCGAGGCGGGCAGGTACCCGAAGAGGAGGAGGGTGAAGACGATGGCCACCCCTCCTCCTACCACGAACCAGCTTGCCGGGCGCCCCTGCCATCCCCGGACCCTCCTGAGATGCAGGTAGACCACGAAGATCAGCCAGGAGACGAGCGCCCAGACCTCCTTGTTGTCCCAGGACCAGTAGTCGGCCCAGGCGTACCAGGCCCAGGCGGTGCCCAGTCCGAGGCCGATCGAGAGGAACGGGAAGGCCAGGCAGACGTTGCGGTAGGCGATCCGATCGAGCTCCCGGGCCGCCGCCTCGGAGACCAGCGATCCCGGTCCCGAAGGCCAGCTCGCCACCAGCTGGAGCACGGCCGCGAAGGCCGCCACCATGGCGGCTCCGTACCCGAACAGGTAGACCATCACGTGGGGGACGAAGAACACGCTCTGCAAGGCCGGAGGCAGGGAGAGTCCGTCATCGCCGTAGTAGCCGTGACCGGGACCGACGACCAGCGCCACCAGCGCCATGGAGAGGGCACCGAGGCCGCCTCCGATGGCCACCCGTCGCACTCCACCCTGGTGCAGGCGGTTGGTCACCACCACCGCGACCAGCGACAGGGCGGTGCAGAGGGCGCCGTAGAGGAGGACCTCGTACAAGGTCTGGAACGGGGCGTGCCCCACCTCCAGGGACCTCTCCCAGAGCGCTCCGCCCAGGATCGCGGCGGTGGCCATGCTGGTCGCCAGCCCGGTCAGGAGCGCCCCGCGCCCCGCCCCGTCCTCGGCCTGCGGCTCCCGGCTCCGCAGTGCCAGGGCAGTCGCCACCAGGAAGGCCAGGACCGAAGCGATCGAGACCCAGAGGGCCAGGATGCGGATGTTCTCGTAGGTCACGACTCGCCTCCTTCGCTCCGGGCCTCCCCGGCCCGCAGCGGATCGATCCAGAATGCCCAGGCAACCCCGAGGCAGGAGAACAGGAGCCCCAACGCCACCAGCGGCCAACCGGGGTCGTAGACCAGGCGGAGACCCGAGAAGTCGGGCTCCTCGGCCCGGGCATCGGACTGGTAGAAGGTCCACCCCATGAAGTCCATCGGGTGGTTCACCTTCACCACCCGGGTCCGGCTCTCGCCCCCGCTCGCCACCGTGACGGTCGAGCGCCACTCCGCGACGTCGTTGGCGTCCGAGCCGTACACCACGGTCAGGCGCCCGTCGCTCCAGGTCCCGAGCTCCGGCTCATCGGCGATCAGCCAGCGCTCCTCGGCCTTGGTCCCCACGGTGACCCGCACCCGCAGGGCGTCCCGGGTCTCGGGCTCGTGGGCGTGTCCATCCCCGGATCCGTGGCCATGTCCCTCGGCATGCCCGTGGTCGTGTCCATCGCCGGGACCGTGGGCGCCCCCATGGCCGCCCCCGGTCGCCCGGCTCGAACCCGAGCCAGCAGGCTGTCTGGGCGGTGCAGGCGGCAGGACCGGTACCTGGGCGGGGGCGGAGACCTGGGGTGCGACCACCGTCTCCCACTCGGCCCGGGGCACGAACTGCTCGAGGCGTACCGCCCCGCCGCCGTCGAGCGAGGCCAGCACCGCGCCCACGTCGATGGGCTGCAGGGTGGACCGACCATCGCTCCCGGTCCGGACCACCTCGATCCCCTCGGGGCGGGCCACCAGCCGGATCACCCGGTCCGGTGCGATCCGGGGATCGGAGTAGCGATACCGGATCCGGACCTCGGGATGCGGGGGCGGATGCAGCCGGTCGAAGTCCAGCCAGGCGAAGACCCAGCGCTTCTTCGGCTCCTCGCCCGCCTTGGCCACCAGGAGCTCGACGGCCGGGTTCCGGACCGGTTGCTCGCCGAGCTCCATGCCGCGGGAAGCGAAGTCCCGGACCACGCTCCGGACCTCGAAACTCCGTCCCGCGTACTCGAACTTCCGTCCCGCCATCACCGGCTCGTCCGCCTCGGTCGCCCCCTCGGAGGAGAGCCGCAGCGAGCCCCATGCGTCGGGTGCCATCGGCCCCAGCTCGAGGTCCTCGTAGCGGTGGAAGGTGACGAGCACGCCGCTCTCGGCGTCGTGGAGCACCGCCTGCTCGGGGGGATCGGTGAACAGCCATCCCGAGGGACCGGGACCGGCTCCCCGCTGGAGGTCGATCCGCACCGCCGGCTTGAAGGGAGCATCGGAGCGGTTCACGATCCGGGCCTCCGCCCGGGCCCGGGCCAGGTGTTCGAGCACCTCGACCCGGTACTTTCCGCCGTCCAGGGCGAAGCGGGAACCGATCCGGGTCTCCAGCTTGGCCTGCAAGGTCTCTTCGCCCTCGAGTGCCGCGACCAGGCGCTTCCTGTACTCGGTGGCGAACTCCGCCAGGGTGACCCGGAAGGGGAGCTTCACCTCCTCGCCATCAGGCCCCAGGGCGGCCTCCGACCACTGGCCCACCCGCATCGGGAGGTACAGGCGCCGGGAGGTCCAGCGACTGAGGCCGAAGCCCGCCACCAGGAGGACGAAACCCACGTGGGTCACCAGGAAGCTCCCCTTGGTGCGCCGCCGCGTGTGCTTCGCGGTCCCCGCCATCAGCGAAGCCACCAGCAGGAACATCAGGGTCGCGAACCAGCCGCTCCGATAGGTATCCGAGAGTCCGGTCGCCCCGCAGAAGCGGTAGAGGGCACGGAACCAGGCGTCGTGGCGTTCCGCGAACTCCTTCCCCTGGACCTGTTGGCGCTCGATCTCGCGACCCTTGCGGGCATCCTTGGCCCGGGCGGCTCCGAGCTCGGGACCGAAGGCCGCCAGGAGCTTGTCGCTCTCTGCCGGATCGCCGCCGCCCCCACCCCTGCGGGGCCGGAGCAGGGAGAGCACGAAGCTCGCCTCGGCCTCGCGGAACGCCTGGTAGGCCTGTTCGCCCTTCAGGCCCCGGGCCTCGAGATCGCTGGCCTGGAGGACGAGCGAGGCCGCGACGCAGACCGCTGCGAAGGCGGCCAGCACGGTCGAGGCGGTCTCGACGGTGCCGAGGGACTCCCAGAGGGCCCGGCGATGGCGAGCCACCAGACCGAGCGCCAGGACGCTGCCCGCGACCAAGAGACCGCCGGCCACCCCGGCCCAGGAGCCTCCGCCTCGGGCCTGCACCAGGAGGGTCTCTCCCAGCCAGGCCAGGAACACCGCGCCCCCGACCAGCCGGAGCGATGCCCCGAGCCGACCACGGGTCCCGGATCCGGCTGCCCGGTCCTTGACCGATCCCGACTGTTCCCGATCCTTCTCGTGTTGCATGGCGACCTCGCGATGACCCCCCCGAGGGGTACCGATCCGGAAGCAAAGCAATCCGCCTGCCAGATCCGGACGCGCCTCGCGCCCGAGGTTCGAGAGGCCACCCAAGGGGTTCCCCGAGGGCTACCCGGCCGATCCGATACCTCCGTCACGTCGTCACCGTCACCCCGGTGACGAATCCGACACTGGGGGCGTGTCACGGAAGTCGGCCCGGAGAGCAGGGAGCAACGCGACACCCCCCGTCGTCGCCACGACCCGGGTGTGCCGCATGCACTCCCATGACCGGGGACCACGGAGGGTGTCGAAGCAGCCCGGGCGTCGAAGGAGCCCGAGCGATGGGTGCGAACCCTCGGGACGGAGCCGGAGTCGGTCTCTCAGTTCCCTTCGGCGTCACCGCCTGCGCCCTCGGGCTGGTTGGGCACCTTCTGGGCGCCCTTGTGGCACGAGTAGCAGGTCATGGGGCCGTTCTTCAACGACGGCTGCATGACCTTGTTGACCTCCGCCATGAGCTTCACCATGTCCTGGGAGATCTTCTTCAGGTCGGTATCGTCGAGCTCCGGCTGCTTCAGGTTCTTGTGGCAGGCGACGCACTTCACGCCCAGCGCCTGGTTCCACTCCTTCATCACCTTGGCGATGTCCTTCTTGGTGCTGTTGGCGGGCAGAACCTTGAGGTTCTTCCCGTCCCCGGCAGGTGCCCCTTGGGCCGAGGCCTGATCCACCCCGGGTCCCATCGACACCGCGAGGGCGAAGGCTCCCAGGAGTCCGGTCACGAGGTTCGCGCGCTTGGCCATGGCCAGTCCCTTCAGGTCCGAGGGGTCGGGTGGTGCTCCCGGGTCCGCCCCTCGTGGACATCCGATGCAATCCGCGTGCCACGGGTTTCCGTGCGCAGACTCACGCTGGGGCACCAGAGGTCGGCTCCGGTGCCGCCCCCTCCTCCAGGATCCCGAGCGAGAGCTTCACCAGGATCGTGAAGAGGAGGAACCCGATCCCGAAGATCCCGGCCGCCACCCGGAGTTCGTGGAGATTGGGTGCGTAGTGGTAGACCTGTCCCAGGGTGTCGGGGGTATAGCCGGGGATGATCAGGGCGATCCCCTTCTCGATGTAGACCGAGGCGTAGATCATCACGCAGCCCAGGTTCATGGTGTAGGGGTTCTTCCGGGTGGAAGGCACCACGAACAGCAGGAAGGAAGCGATCGCGAGGATCACCGAGGCCCAGCCGTAGACCGCGATCGAGGAGGAGTGGATCGGCGAGGTCCCGAACAGGTACTCGAAGTGCACCAGGTGGTGGGTGTGCGAGTAGTACTCCTTGAAGAGTTCCGCCCCCAGCAGGAAGAGGTTGAAGCCCATGGCGTAGGCCATGAGCTCGGCGATCTTCTGGATGGCCTCGTCCCGGATCTCGAAGCGGCTGACCCGGCGCAGGACCTGGAACAGGATCACCAGCACCGCGGGGCCCGAACAGAAGGCCGAGGCCAGGAAGCGAGGCGCCAGGATCGCCGAGTTCCAGTAGGGACGGCTCGCCATGCCGTTGTAGAGGAAGGCCGTCACGGTGTGGATCCCGATGGCGGCCGGGATCGAGAGGAGCACCAGCGGGACGATCAGGTGGTGGTTGTAGTCCCGCTTCTGCTGGGCGCAGTAGAGGAGGTGCCCCACCACGACGGTGTTCAGGACCAGGTAGGCGTTCAGGACCAGGGCGTCCCAGGCCAAGAGGGACGAGGGGAAGTTCGGGGTCCCCAGGAACGGGAGCATGTGCCAGACCCGCTCGGGACGGCCCACGTCGACCAGCACGAAACACAGGCACATGGCGATCGAGGCGATCGCCAGGAACTCCCCGTAGATGACGACCTCGCGGATCGGCTTCCACTCGTAGATGTAGGCCGGGATCACCAGCATGATGCCGGCCGCGGCCACCCCTACCAGGAAGGTGAAGTTCCCGATGAAGAACCCCCACGACACGGAGTCCCGCATGCGGGTGGCGATCAGGCCCACCTCGAGCTGGTGCAGGTAGGCCGGGGCCGCCTGGAGGATCAGGACCAGCAGGAACGACATCCACAGCCAGTAGCTCCGGCCGCCCCGGAAGACCAACCGGACCGACGCCCTCAGGAATGCGACGAGACCCGCCACGACCGCTCCCTCACAGCCCGAAGTAGTAGTAGAACTTGGGACTGGTGTTGAGTTCTTCCTTGAACACGAAGACCCGCTTGTTCTCCAGGATGTAGCGGACCTCGCTGGCCGGATCGAGGAGGTTCCCGAACTTCCTCGCACCCACCGGGCAGACCTCGACACAGGCCGGGTACTGGCCGTTGCGCACCCGCTGGAGGCAGAAGGTGCACTTCTCGACGACACCGCGGGGACGAGGTCGATTACCCAGGTACTCGGTCTTCGGGTTCACCGCGTCCTTGGGATCACCGGGATCCGGGATCCGCGGTTCGGTCCAGTTGAAGTGTCGGGCCCCGTAGGGGCAGGCCGTCATGCAGCAGCGGCACCCGATGCACCAGTCGTAGTCGATGACCACGATGCCGTCCTGGTCCTGCCAGGTGGCGTTCACGGGGCAGACCTTGACGCAGGGCGGATTGCGGCACTGCTGGCAGGCGACCGGGAGGTAGAACTTGTCCTTCTCGGGGACCGATTCCGGGTTGTAGTAGAGGTCGGCGTGCAGCAGGTCGACCCCGGTCGCCTTGTCCATGGAGAGCACGCTGATCCACTGGATCCGCGGATCCCGGGACTGGTTGTTCTCGGTCACGCAGGCATGCACGCAGCGGCGGCACCCCACGCACCGGGAGACGTCCAGCGCGTACCCGAACTGCACGCCCTCGGCCGGAGGAGTGGCCCCGACCGTGAAGGGCTGGCCGTAGGTCCGCTGGTACTCGCCGGCCTTCCTGGCCAGGACCTCGGCCAGGTCTTCCTTGGTGAGCTCGTGGAAGTGCTTCAGCACCTGCCGTTCGAGGAGCCCGCCGGGGACCGTGCACCCCGGGGTGGCCGCCACCGCGGCCAGGGCCACCAGGCCCTTCAGGGCCTCCCGCCGCGACATGACCAGCTCGGACCCGGGCTCCCCGGGCACCAGGTCGTCCTCGCGGGGCGAACCGGAGCCCGGCCCGCCACCGCATCCGCTCCCGGAACCGCAGCCGTCATGCGCCATGGCTCACCTCACGTCCTCGGGCCGCTGGGGAGGCGCCTTGGGTGGGAGCGGCTTGAACTTCGGCGAGTGCGGGTTGTGGCAGTGCACGCAGAGCAGGTACTGCTTGGGGCCGTTCCACGACCCGGTCCGCTTGCCGTGGTCCCCGGCCTTCCAGTCCCGGAGGGTCGGCCCGTGGCACTGGCCGCACAACCGCCAGGATTCGGTGAAGGGGATCGGCGACCCGTCGGCCCGCCGGAGCTGGTCCCGGTTCTTGGCGTCGTGGCAGTCGAGGCACCAGCGGTTCTCGGCGTCGTGCTCGAACACGATCTCCTCGTGGTACCCCTCGAGCTTCCTCCGCTTGGTGTCGACGTTCTCGCCGTCGTGGCAGTCGGAGCAGGGGTAGATCCCCTCCGAGAACGGGGGCGGTGGGACCGCGATCAACTCGGCCTGGCTCCCGGCTGCCGCCGGAGGGTGCCCGGGCGGCGCAGGTTTCGGCTCGGGAGAGGCTTGCAAGCCGGCGACCCCGGCGAGCACGAGCGCCAGGACCAGCCTCCGCACGATGCGGCCCTGGCCGCGACCCGCACCGGGATTCACGCCTGCTCCTCCCGTGTCATGAAGCATCGATCTCACGAGGGGAAGGCAGGCAAGACCGGTGCCAGGCGATCCGGGATTCCCCGGCCGCGAGCCGCGACCCGCACCGGATCCAGGTTCTCGGTGCGGAATCTCCTCCTGGCAAGCCCCCCGGGTGCGGCCCTTGGCTTCCTCCCGGCGGGAGCCGTTTCCTGAATCCGGGAATCCCGTCGAGGCTCCACCGGAGCCTCTCGGACCTGCGAAGCCAGCCGGGGAAATCCCCTCAGGCTCTCAGGGCCCGGGCCGCCTTCAGGCACTCCTCGAAGCCGGGGTGCAGGTTCAGGCGGCCCTGGAGCTTGAGCAACCGGAAGATCTCACCGAGCTCCCTGGAGACCGCGATCAACAGTCGTCCGCCCCGTCCCGCCAGGGTCTGGTGCGCTCCCAGGATCGGGGGCAGAGCCATCGAGGGGATGTAGGGGCAGCTCGTCATGTCGAGGAGCACGAACTTCTCGGCGGTCCCACCGGCCGCGACCAGCTCCTTCTCCATGCGCTCGATGTCGGCGATCCGCAGCTGGCCCGCGATCCGGACCAGGGGAAAGCCCTCGGCCTTCCCCCGCTCGATCTCGGCTCCGTTGCCAGGCACCAACGCTCGCCTCCGCACCGTCGGCCGGGATCCGGCGAGCCGGGCCTGTACCGACGCCCGCATGGTGACATACCGTGACCCGGACACGACACCGCCTCGACGAGAGGGCCCTTCGCTTGGACACCCCGACCCGAGACCAGCTCCCGGTCCCCGCCGATCCCTACCGGAACCTGCCCGGCCCCTTCGAATGGCGGGGAACCCTCTCCCGGGGTCCCTACCTGGCGTGGGGGATCGGGCTCGGGGTGCTGAAGCAGGGGCTCGACCGGCTGGTGGCGATCACTGTCTTCGGCAAGCACGTGACCCCGCTCGCCTACATCCTGCCGGGCTCCGTCCTCTACACCTGGCCGACCCTCGACGACGTGGTGTTCGCCTCCACCATGCTCGCCCTGGCGATGCCCTTCGTGGCGGCCGGGGTGGCGCTGACCCTGCGCCGGTTGCGGGCTGCCGGCCTTCCCCCCTGGCTCTCGACCCTGTTCTTCGTGCCGGTGGTGAACCTGGTCTTCTTCGCGATCCTGGCCAGCCTTCCCGATCGCTCCGACCGGGCGCCGGCTCCGGTCCCCGGCTCCCGCCTCGACCGGCTGGTCCCGGCCGGTGCCTTCGGGAGTGCGGCCTTGGCCTGCGGGCTGACCGGGGTCCTCTCGGTCGGGATGACGTTGCTCTCGGTGCTGGTGTTCCGGCAGTACGGGGTGAGCCTGTTCGTGGCCTACCCGGTGTGTCTGGGATTCCTGGCGGCCTTCCTGCACGGGTGGCACCAGCCCCGGACCCTGGGGGCTTCGGTGGGGGTGGCGGTGACCGCCGCGGTGCTCTCGGGCTCGCTGCTCCTCGCCATGGCCATCGAAGGCGTGATGTGCCTGATGATGGCGGCGCCCATCGCGCTCCCGCTGGCGGCCCTGGGCGGAGTGCTCGGATGGGCGGTGCAGGCCGACGAGCGTCGCCGGCCCCGGGCCCTGCCCGCCACCACCGCGGCGCTCGCCCTGGTGTCCCCGCTGCTCATGGGGGCGGTGGCCCTGGTCCCTCCCGAGGCACCGCTGCTCGAGGTCGCCACCGCCCTCGAGATCGCCGCGCCGCCCGCCGCGGTCTGGAACCATGTGGTGTCGTTCTCGGAACTCCCTCCGCCCGACGACTGGGTGCTCCGGACCGGGATCTCCTACCCGATGCGGGCCCGAATCGAAGGCACCGGACCGGGTGCGATCCGCTACTGCGAGTTCTCGACGGGCGCCTTCGTCGAGCCCATCGAGATCTGGGACGCGCCCCGACGACTCGAGTTCTCGGTGCGGGAATGCCCCATTCCCATGGTCGAGTGGTCGCCCTGGCCGGGGATCCAGCCACCCCATCTCGAAGAGTTCATGGTGAGCCGGCGGGGCCGCTTCGTGCTCCAGCCGCTCCCCGGGGGACGCACCCGGCTCGAAGGCACCACCTGGTACCAGCACCACATGTGGCCGGTGGGCTACTGGTCGCTGTGGGCCGACTTCGTGCTGCACCGGATCCATCTCCGGGTATTGCGTCACATCCGGGTCCTGGCGGAGACCCATGCTGGTGCTACCGTGGAGCCTCGGGAAGGCTGAGAGACTGTGAACCCGGTCTCCCAGCCCGGGACTCGGGGAAAGGAAGATCCATGCGTCGGTCCCTGTCGTGGTGGTTGGTCGGCGGCGTCGGCCTGGCACTGGGGGCCGGCGGACTTCCCGCCGAGACCCGGATCGAGTGGCAGGAGACCGCCACCGAGCGGATCAAGATCAAGTACGAGGACGAGGTCGAGGTGGGGCGCTGGACCTTCCCCAAGAAGGGCGCCGCCACGCCCGCCGTCCCCAATCCCTTCGGGGCCTCGGGTGCCCCGGGCGGGGTGCCCAATCCCTTCGGGGCCAAGGCCGGTCCTCCCCCCGGGATGGCCGGCAAGCTGGGCGGGCCCAACCGGTGGCCGCCGGGGTTCGCCCCTCCGCTGCCGGGATCGGCCGGAGGCATGGGCGGGCCGGGCGGGACGGGCAGTGTGCCTTCGCCTTTCGGTCGCCCCGGGTTCGCACCCGGTGCGCCGGGCGGCGCCGGCGGGTTCCAGTTGACGCCTCCAGGCGGGCGTCCGGGCGCGGGGGGCCGGCCGCCTCCGAGCCGCGGCTTCAACCTCGACGAGGACGACGAGGACGACGGCGAGGGAATGGATGACGAGGCCGCCGAGGCCGAGGCCATGGAGGCCGCCCGCCAATTCCTGCTCCAGCAAGGGATCGATCCCGACTCGGTGATGGGGGGCGGCGCCCAGGGAGGGTTCGGCGGTGGCCGAGCGCCGGGAGGACGGACGCCGGGTGGATTCGGCGGACCGGCGATGCCCCCCGGGGGCTTCGGCGGACCTGCCTATCCCGGAGGCATGCAGGGTGGCTATGAGGGCATGGGCTCCTCCGCCCCTCCCGGTTTCGGCGGTGGCGGCGGCCACGGCTGGGGCGACGGCCAGCCGGGCGGGGCTCCCCAGGGCGCTCCCTCCTGGATGCAGCCCGGAGCCGGCGGTCCCCCTCCCCGTGGCGGTTTCCCGGGCGGCGGCTACCCCGGCATGGGCGGCGGTCAACCGGGAGCCGGCGGAGGTGCCGAGAACCAGCTGGTCGGCCGCTGGCGCCGACAGTACGAGGGCAACTACGGAGTCTACGTGGAGGTCATCGCCATCCATCCCGGGGGCCGCTACGAGAAGTTCGAGGGCAGCGACATCTTCGTGCCCGGGACCCAGCCCGGCCAGGGCGGCTACCAGCACGGCGGCGGCGGAGGCTCCTCCCAGGCCACCGAGCGGGGCAGCTTCCGGATCCTGGGGAACCAGATCCAGATCCAGGGCGAGTCGGGCGAGTCCGGCACCGCCAGCTTCCAGATGGGCCAGGGCTTCGTGGTGATCGACGGCAAGCGCTACGACCGCATCCAGTAGGACCCGGTCGCCAGAGGAAGGTCGACCGCCGCGCCCCCGAACGGCGCCGTGACGACCCACGCAGCGAACCCCGCTTGACAGTGAACACGCGTTCCCGGATCCTTCCATGGTGACCGGGGTGCCCGCGCCTGCCATGGCATGGGTTCCCCGTGGCGGACCCTCCCCATGGATCCCCTCGATCGCGTCGTCGACGGCCTCCGCCGGAAGCTCGGCGAGACGGGCCTGGCCCGTCTCGAACCGGGGCTGCGCCGCCTGGCGGCGAGCACCCGGCTCGGGCGCGCCCCCGAACCCGACGCCATCGGCCGGCTCCCGAGCGGGATCCCGGACCTCGACCGGGTGCTATGCGGCGGCTACCCCCGGGGCGCGCTCGCCGAGCTCTCTGGACCCCTGGGCGCCGGCCTCACCAGCCTGGTCGCCACTGCCGCCGCGGCCGCCACCCGCGCCGGCGGCCTGGTGGCCTGGATCGACCCCGGCTTCAGCTTCGACCCGGTCTCGGCCAGCCTCGACGGGGCGCTCCTGGAGCGCATCCTGTGGATCCGGCCGGCCCACGCCCGCCAGGCCCTGGAGGTCGCCGACCTGTTGCTCGAGGGCGGCGGCTTCGAGCTGGTGGCCCTGGACCTGGCGCTGGAGGCTCCCGGAACCGGCCCCCGACGACCAGCCCCCATCCCCGTCTCGGTCTGGCCCCGCCTGGCCAGCCGCCTCGAGGGCCGGACGACCGCCCTGCTGGTGACCACCCCGACCCCGCTGGCCGGTCCCCAGGCCGCCCTCACCCTGGAGCTGGCGCCCGGCCCCTGCCGGCTCCGTCCGCGCTCCACCCTGCTCGAAACCCGTACCACCAGGGTCCGGGTGGTCCGCCATCGCGGCGGCAGCCCCGGGGCGACCCTCGACCTCACGCTCCCGGTCCGCTTCCTGCCGGCCCCCGACGAAGCCGCGAGCCCCTGAAGTCGAGCCTCAGGTCCGCGACTCTCCCCTCACGCGTCCAATCGGTAGGCGGTCTCCAGCCACTTGCGCGCCTCGCGATCGAGGTCGGCCGGCTTCGCCAACGCGATCCGGTGGGTGATCCGGTCCTTCCTGGCCGCGCCCCCGGTGTCGATCAGGCGGGCCGGGATCTTCCGGTCCGCGCCCCCGAGCGCCAGCCCCAGATCGACCCGGGCCCGGGTGGTGGCCTTCACCTGGGCGAACACGTGCCGACGGTAGAGCGGCACGATGGTCGTCCCGGGGCAGACCCGCACGTCCCATCCCAGGCCCCGGGCGCACTCGAGCACCGCTTCGAGGACGGGCAGCAGCCCCGCCTTCGGGCCCGCGAACTGGGCCTCGACGTAGCCCGAGGCCGCCGCCAGGTAGGCGTCCGGGTCGATCCGGACCTCGCCTCCCGGCTGGGCGATCTCGGCGATCAGGACCGCGGTCCCGGTGCCCAGACCGTGCTCGCGCTTCAGCCAGGCGGCGGCTTCCTTGGGACCCCGAGTCCCACTCGCCGCCAGGGCCGCCAGCCACTCCGCGAGGCTACGCCCGGTCTTCGCCGGGAGGTTGGCGACCATCGCCCGGCCGTGGTCGACCGAGGGATGGACGTCGTAACCAGCCCTGGGCCGCGGGGACCCCACGGCCTCTCAGACCCCGGTGGCCAGCAGCATCATCTCGAAGGCGGTGCGCAGCACCTGGTTGGCCTGGGCGTCGTCATCCATGGCCGCCGAGACGTGCAGGGCGGTCCGCAGCCGGGCCCGGTCCACGTCGGGCATGTGGTCGCTGTCGGCGCCGGCCGAGGCGAAGCGCACCATGGTCTGGCGGGCCAGGCCCACCGGGGTGTTCTCGCCCGAGGCGGCCAGACCGGTCTTCAGGTAGACCGAGCGGCCGTCCTCCGCCTCGTGCACCACCAGGGCGGCGGCGCCCCGG
Organism: uncultured bacterium; assembly: GCA_964403795.1. Classification (GTDB taxonomy): domain Bacteria; phylum Muiribacteriota; class UBA6191; order CAZXTJ01; family CAYOHP01; genus CAYOHP01. The sequence goes on from CAYOHP010000037.1 coordinate 32,185, forward strand.
GTCACGACCTGGAAGGCCACCGCCGGCTCGCAGCTGGTGGCGCAGCCCTCGAGGTTGGCGAGCGCCAGCCCGTGCAGGGGCGAGGGCAGCACGCCGGTCCGCTCGGAGAGGTCGGAGAGCCCGCCCCGCAGCACCAGCAGCCGCTCCGCATAGGTCATGTTGGGGAGGTGGGCCCGCTGGTTGCAGGCCCGCACCAGCCGGGCGAAGAGCTCGGGACCGGCCCCGGCCCAGGGATCGGGAGCGCCCAGGATCGCCATGTAGGACCAGGTGAGCACCGACTTCATGCGGTGGGGGTTCTCGAGGTCGGCAGCCCCGCGGGAGGCCCCGCCCAGCAGCGCCGCATAGCCCTCGGGCATATCGGGGAAGGCCGCCAGGGTGGCCTGGGTGGCACCCAGGAGGAAGGGCCCGCCCTCGCCCGGAGGCAGGTTCATGGAGGTCTGGAGATCGGCCGCCAGCCGCTCCAGGAGCGCCGGGTCGCCGGCCGAGAGGCCGTGGAGGGTGCGGAACGCCGCCACCCGGGAAGCCTCGGCACCGGCCTGTGCGGCCACCACCGAGACGAGCATCAGGACGCCGCCCGCGACCACGCGGGCCACACTGCGAAGGCTCATGGGACCGACACCTCTCCCCTGGACCGGCAGGCCACCGGGGCCGTATTCGGCTCCCGCGGAGGCGGCCTGTCGGCTCGGATCACCCCTGTACGGGCCGGGAAGCTAGCACGCCCCCCCCACCCCGGACCACCCACCGCGAGTCCTCACGATCGCGTCCCCCATGAATGCGGCTACCCGGTCCTCCAGGCCCGAGACCGAGGGGTGACGCCGATCGAGGACCCCGAGGTCCTGACAGCCGAGACCGGGTGGCCTTTCCTACTTGAGGGCCAGGATGCCGACGATCATGATCACGAGCACCGCCAGGATGACGATCCCCACCGAGGTCGGGATCTCGTAGCGATGCTCCTCGTCCTTGATCGGCTTCAGCAGGTAGCTCTCCAGGCTCTTCAGGATCCGGTCGAAGTCGCCCGCCAAGGCCGTCTCGAAGATGCTGATCCGTCGCCCCTCCGCCAGCATCAGGTGGAGCACCCGCACCGATTCGCTCCGGTCCTTCATGGCCTTCGACACCGAGATTCCCACGATGTCCTTCCGGGCGATCCGGGTCTCCTCCCCGCCCCCGCCGAAGGCCGCCGGCAGCACCACCCCCGCGGCGCTCACCACCAGCGCGGCATCGGCCGAGAGCAGGCTCGCCTCGTAGGCCCGCCGCAGGAGCCAGTACACGGCGAACCCGAATCCGATCGCCATCCCGAACCCGTCGTTCGCCGCCTTCCCGTCCCTCCCGCTCCCCAGACCCAGGAGCCAGACCAGCCCGAAGCATGCCGCGAACCCGGCGAACCGGATCGCCGCCAACGGCCCCGGAGGCAGCGGGATCCCCCCGGGGCTGATCGGGAACCGCTCCGATCCCTGCTTGTCCCCGGCCATCCGGACGGGAGCCGGCATCGGCGCCCGCGACGGTCTCTCCTCCACGACCGGAGGCTTCGGCTTCTCCCTCTCGACTGGGGGGGAAGGCCGGGACGCGAGCCCCGAGATCGAGGGGATCTCCCCCGGCATCGCACCCGGTCCCTGGGTGGCCGAGGTGGAAGGGTCCTCCGGTCCCAGGTCTCCCACCAGGTCGTCGAGCAGCACCTCGGTGGTGGGCGGCGCCTCCTCCACGCAGGTCGCCTCGCGGTACCCGGGACTCGTCACCTTCTCGACCAGCTGCTCGTGGGTGTGCTCCGAGATCCGGAACATCCTGCGGAGCGCCCCGAGCATCTTCGCCTCGAGCGGATCCTCGGCCCCATCGGACCAGGCGAAGAACACCACCCGTTCGTAGAGGAGGAGGGGCGCCAGCCTCCGGGGCGTGCCGAGTTCCTTGGCCTTGAAACGCTCCAGGGCCCGGACCGCGATCCGACGGCTGCTGTCGGAGGGGATCTTCAGGTAGCGCGCCAGGTCGGCGAGGATGCGCTGCTCGAACGGCTCGACCTTGCCGTCCTTGTAGACCTCCTCGGCGACGAGCTGGAACAGCCCCTTGGGCCCGAGGCGGTCGCCGGCCTGGTATCGATCCCGGGTCACGCCGCCGAGCGTAGCCCAGGCCCGGGCCGGACCCGGGTCATCGGGTCGGCGGCGGCAGGCGGGCGGGAGGATCCACGCCGTCGGGAAACGGGACGGCCCAATCCACGGGTACGAGCGCCGGCCGGAGCCCCGTGCCGATCACCAGGTGATCCAGGCTCTTGGACCGTTTGGCCGGGTGGGCGTCGTACCGGTCCAGCTCGGCACCGGTCGACTGCTCGCTGCCTTCGTACCCGCCTTTCATGGTCCGCCAGCGGGAGCCGGGCTCCAGCCAGGCCCGTCCTCCCTGATGGGGAGGTGCGTCCCCGGGACGGAAGTTGTCCGCCATCCACTCGTTGGCATTGCCCACCACGTCGAAGAGCCCAAAGTCGTTCGGCGCCCCCTGTCCGACCGGGCGCGGATCGCCCCGGCGCGGATTCCATGCCTTGACCCCGGCCAGCGCGAACATCCGCTCCCGGGGGAGGACCCCCGGTCCGCCGGCCCGGGCCGCGTACTCCCACTGCGCCTCGCTCGGGAGGGTCACGACCCAGCCTTCCCCGATCTCCCCATTGCGACGGGCGACCTCGGTGACCCGCCGGCAGAACTCCATGGCCTGGTACCAGTCCGTGATCACCGGGCTCCGGCCATCGGGGGGCGACCTCCCGATCCCGCTCGACGGATACGCCGCGGGCAGACCCTCCATGACCTTCAGATAGGCGTCGACCGTGACCTTGGTGACGGCCATCCAGAAGCCGTCCCGGAACTCGACCGGGAACTCCGGTTCCCAGGTCCAGCGCCTCACCCGCTCCTGGTGGGCGTTGAGTTCGGCGCGATTGGCGAGGCGCATGTCCCCCATCAGGATCTTCCCCGGAGGGATCCAGGCGAACTCGAGCCCGCCGACCTGTCGCGGCTGCCCCGCCGTGGCCGTAGGAGGAGCGACTCCCTCGACCGCCTGATGTCGACTCCGGTCCCGCAGCCAGCCCTCCGGCTCACTCGCGGCCGGAGGACCAGCGCTCCCGGTCGCGACCAGACCCGCCAGTCCCAGCATCGCCAGCCCCGCCGTCCTGCCCCGTTCCATGGATCCCGCCCTCTCCGCCCTCGCCAGTGTAGGCCTGCGTCCGCAGCCCCAGTCGCGGAAGCTCCCCCCAAGGTTTCAGCCCCTCCGCCCCTCCACGTACTCCCGGGTCACGGCCTGGCGCGGTGTTTCGAAGACCTCCTTCACGCTCCCGACCTCCACCAGACGCCCGGCCCCGTCCTGCCACCAGAGCACCGCAACCCGGTCGGCGAGCCGCCGCGCCTGGGCCAGGTTGTGGGTGACGAGCACCACCGTATACCGCCCCCGTAGCCGTCCGATGGTCTCCTCGACCACACCCGCCGAAAGCACGTCGAGGGATGCGGTAGGTTCGTCCAGCAGCAGCACTTCGGGTTCCAGCACCAGAGCCCGGGCCAGGCAGAGCCGCTGCTTCTGCCCACCCGAGAGCCGACCGGCCGGCTCTTCCAGGCGTCCTTCCACCTCCCGGGCCAGTCCGACCTCCTCCAGGGCCTTCCGGATCCGCCGGTCCCGCTCGCCGGCATCGGCCACCCCCCTCTCCTCCAGCGGCAGCTCCAGGTTCCTCCGGATCGAGAGTGCGAACACATGCGGCACCTGGAAGACCATGCCCACCCGGCGACGAAGCGCCAGCAGGTCGATCCCCTCGCCGAGGATCCCGACCTCCCCGATCTCGACCCGACCCGTCACGACCGTCCCCGCCACCAGGTCGACCAGCCGGTTCAGGCAGCGCAGCAGGCTCGACTTCCCGCTCCCCGAGGGTCCCACCAGGGCCGTGATGCTCCCCGACGGGATCTCCAGCGACACATCCTCGAAGGCCAAACGCTCCCGGTAACGCAGACTCAGGTGGGCGATCCTCACCGGGGGGGGAGTCCGCTCGCCGCTCATCCCGTACGCTCCCGCATCCAGCGCGCTGCCAGCGCCCGCGACCCGCCGTTCACCAGCACCAGCACGCCGGCCAGCACCACTGCCGAGGCCGCCGCCCTGGATTCGCCGCCCGGGACGTTCATGGCGAGATCGTAGACATGGAGCGAGAGGGCGCGCCCGGAGTCGAGCGGCCCGGTCGGCCAGCGCGCCAGGTACCCGGCAGTGAAGAGCAGCGCCGCGGTCTCCGCCATGGATCGCGCCAGCGACAGGAGCACCGAGGCCACCAGTCCAGGGGCTGCCGCGGGCAGCAGCAGCTCCCTCCAGGTCGTGACCCGGGACAGCCCGGTCGCGGCCGCAGCCTCCCGCAGCTCGCGCGGCACCGCGCGCAGCGCGTCCTCGGCGAGTCGCGTCATGAGCGGGAGCGTCATGCAGGCCAGCGTCAGACCACCGGAGAGCAGCGACACCCCCAGACCCAGGAACCCGCAGAAGAAGGCGCTCCCGAACAGCCCGAACACCACTGAGGGCACCGTGGCCAGGAGATCGAGGCAGGCGGACAGTCCCCGGCCCCACGGGCTCCCGACCGGCGCCAGCTCCGCGAGGTAGAGCGCCGTGGCCAGCCCGACCGGAACGACCAGCACCATTGCCAGCGCCATGAGCACGCCGGTCGAGGCCAGCACCGGACCGATGCCCCCGGCCCGGCCCGCGTCGAGGACCTCCCGGGTCAGGAAGCCGGCATCGCCGAGTCCCTCGGACCGCCCCACGAGGTCGCCCAGGATGGCCGCCATGACCAGGACCGTCACGGACGCCGAGCCCCAGGCCGCCAGGGCGAGCCATGGACCCTCGGGGCACGCGGTCAGGCCCTCGGGGACACGGCCCCCCGCCTTCCCCGCATCACTCATGACGCACCCCGCCGAAGCGTCCACGCGCCAGCCGGAGCAGCAGCCCCCCGGTCGCCAGCAGCAGTCCGCCCGAGACGAAGAGCGCCGACCGGTGCTCGCCCTGGGCATACGCCATCTCGAGTGCCATGTTCGCCGACAGGGTGCGCACCGGGTCGAAGGGCCCGCCCGGGACCTGGACCACGTTGCCCGCCACCATCAGGACCACCATGGTCTCGCCCAGCGCCCGGGCGAGCTGGAGCAGGGTCGCCGAGACCAGCGCCGGCCGCACCGCCGGGACCATCACCTCGAGCAGGGTGGCGCGACGTCCCAGTCCCAAAGCCGCGGCCGCCTCGTGGCACTCGACCGGCAGGGTGGCCAGCGCCTCGTCGTAGGCGAGCGCCAGGGTCGGAAGCAGCATGACCGCCAGCACCAGCGAGGCGGTGGCCAGGCAGGCCCCCGGGGGCTGCACCGCCGCCACCCGGGGAACCACCACGGTGAGGCCCCAGAGACCCAGCACCACGCTGGGCATCCCGGCCATCACCTCGAGCAGCCGGCGCAGCGCCGAGGCCAGCGGCCCCGCCGCATAGGCCCGGCACCAGAAGGCCGTCCCCAGCGCCAGGGGCGCCGCCAGCAGCACGGCCCCCACCCCGACCGCCGCGCTGGCGACCGCCATGGGAGCCATCCCGAACCGATCGGAGAGCGGGTACCACGACTCGTCGGTCAGGAACCGCAGCGGCCGCACCCGGCGCAGCGCATCGACCGACTCGATCGCCACGCTGGCGACCAGCAGGCCGACGACCAGCACCCCGAGCGAGGCCCCGATCCTCACCAGGAGCTCGGCCCTACGGTCGCGTCGGGAAAGGGACGAAGGCCTGTCCCCGGACCAGGTCATGCACCGCCTCCGAGCGGGCGAACTCGATCAGGGCCCGGACCTCGGCCCTCGGTTCGCCCCGGGTCGCCAACACCAGGTCCCGTGCCAGCGGGTACCTCCCGGAGGCCACCGCCTCCAGGGAGGGCACCACCCCGTCGAGCGGCAGCAGCCGGATCGGCACCCCGGAGGCCGCGTCATGGAGCGCGGTCCCGATCGACACGTAGCCGATGGCGCCGGGATTCCCCGCCACGCTCTTCACCCCCTGGAGGTTGTCCCCGATCACCAGGTCGGGCTTCACCTCCGGGTTGGTGAGCCCGTAGTAGGCGAGGAAGAGTTCGAGCGTGCTCCTCCCCTCGGCCTTGTGGACCACCGTGACCGGCCCGGGCCGCCCCCCCACCTTCGCCCAGTCCTCGACCTCGCCCCGGTACATGGCGACCACCTGCGCCCGGTCCAGCTCCGCCACCGGGTTGTCGCGGTGGACGATCAGGCTGATCCCGTCCCGTGCGATGGGGAAGGCCGTGAGGTCGCGCTCGGACTCGCGGAGCGAGCGGCTCACCATCCCGAGGTCGGCCTGCCCGCTGCGGGCATCCTTCACGCCCCGGCCCGAGCCGCCGGTCTGGACATCGATCCGCACCCCGGGATTGGCCGCCTCGAACCTGGCCGCGATCTCGCCCATCAGGGGTGCGATGGTGCTGGACCCGGTGACGACGATCGTGGGAGCCCGGCTCCCGCACCCCGCGGACAGGACGCCGAGGCCGAAGACCAGAGCCCATATCTTATGAACCTTCGTCGATATCATCGTCGTCGAGAACGTATCACGGCGCGGTCGCCGGGAGCTCGATCGTCGCCGGGGTGGGGCGCGTTACGATGGATGCCGGCAAGGGAGGCCCTGCGTGATGCCCGCAGCCGGCAGGCCCGGGAGACGGCCCCGTCGTTTCGACCCCGCGGACTGCAGCGCCAAGCTGAAGGCCATGGCCGACCCGACCCGGCTTGCCGTGCTACGCCGCCTGCTCGACGGGCCTCGCAATGTGACCCAGCTCTGCGGTCTCCTGGGCGTCGACCAGAGCCTGCTCTCCCACCACCTGCGCGTCCTCCGGGACGCCGAGCTGGTGGTCGGGGAGCGGGAGGGCAAGGCGGTGCGCTACCGGATCGCCCCCGGGGTCGGCCTCGACGACGAGGAGCGGGCGATCGACCTGAAGTGCTGCAGATTGAGCTTCGACGTCGGCGGCTGAGGCGCGACGACCACGGATTTCAGAATCCGCAGAGCACCAAGACGAACGAGGCGATCGCCGAGAAGAAGAGACCCAGCAGGAAGAGCGCCAGCATGAAGAGGACCCGCGTTCCCGAAGCCGTGTGCAAGTTGGTCAGCAGGAAGTACGCCATTCCCAGGCTGCCGCGGGGGACCTCCTCGACGGTGCGATCCCGGTCCCGGGCGGCCGCCTCGAGGAGTTTCGCAGCCCCTTCCCGGCCGTAGGTCATCTCCATCGCTCCTCGGTAGGCGAGAGCCGCGGCCGCGGCGGGAGGGAGCAGGCAGAGGAAGAGTCCGTCCCCTCCGAGATCCACCCGGGCGACCACCAGGAGCATGGCGCCACCTGCCAGAGGCGTCAGGGCCAGACCGCCGAGGAACATCGCCAGCGAACGCCGGGACACCGGGTCGTCGGGCTTCTTCATGGGATCCCCCTCTCCTCCAGGATATCAGGCCCGGCTCCGGGGTCTCGATCGACGATCCCGGCTTCCGAGGTTGCCTCGCGTGGCTGGAGATGGCACCTTGGGACGCTCAGGCCCAGGTCGAAGGACACGAACGGAATGCGTAGCGGCCCGCCCCCGGCAATCGCCCACCTGCTCTCCGCCCTCGTCTTCCTGATCCCGGTGGCGGTGGTGGTGCACCCGGTGATCTTCGATCCGGATCTCTGGTGGCACCTCGCCACCGGGCGCTGGATCGCCACCCACGGAGCGATCCCGACGAGCGACCCCTTCGCGCTCCCGACCCTGGGCCGGGAGTGGGTCGCCTACGGCTGGATCTTCGACCTGGCCTGCTTCGAACTCTACCTCCGCGCCGGGCTGGCAGGACTCGTGTTCGCCGGATTGGGCGCAGCATTCGCTCTGGTCGCCAGCTTGCGCCGACTGGTCGCAGATCGCCTCGGAAACCCGGTGAGGGAGGCGGCCTTGGTGGGGCTGGGCCTCTTCGCCGTCTCGCCGCTGCTCACCCCGCGTCCCTGGCTGGCGAGCATCCTGCTCGTGGCGGTCACCCTGGAGGTGGTGTTGGCCCGGGTCGAGGGTCGCACCCATCCGTTCCACCGCGTCCTGCCACTGGGCTACGCCCTGGTCGCCAACCTCCATGTCCAGTGGGTCTACGGGCTGGCGGTGCTGGCCGTGGCCTGGGTAGCGACCCGCCTCGACAACGGACCCGACCCGCTCCCCCTGCCCTTCTCCCGCCTCGCGATCCTCTGCGGACTGGCGACCCTGGCCAATCCCCACGGGACCGCGCTCCATCGCCACCTGCTCGAGATCGCGGGCCAGACCGGGATCTGGGACATGGGGACGGAACTCCAGGCCATGCGTTTCCGGTCGCTTCCCGACTGGGGTGTGCTCGGACTCCTCGCGGCGGCCCTGCTGACGATCGGCGGGTCGCGCCGGCCCCGCGGCCTTCCCCTGGCGCTCGTACTCGTGGGAGGGGCCCTCGGCTTCCGGGCCGCCCGGGACGTGTGGATGACGGTGCTCTGCAGCCTGGCCGCACTCGCCCTGGCGACCGGGCAGGCCCCGGACCCGAGCTCGAGCCCGAGCCCGGACCCGGCCGACCCGGTGCCCCTGCCCGGTGCCCCGCAGGGCCCGGTCCTCGCGCTCGTGCTCCTCGGGACCGGACTCGCCGCCTGGGGTCGAGGCTTCTCGGAGGCCGCGCTCCTGCATCAGACGGCCCGGATCTTCCCGGCCGACGCGGTTGCTGCGATCCGTCGGGAAGGGCTGGTTGGCCCGCTCTACAACCCCTTCGACTGGGGGGGCTACCTGATCTTCGCGCTCCCGGAACTCCCGGTCTCGATGGACGGCCGGGCCGCCCTCCACGGCGACCGGCGCATCGCCCGCTCGCTCGACACCTGGTCCGCCCGGCCCGGGTGGGAGCGGGACTCGGAGCTCGCTGCGGCCCGGGTCGTGCTCGGTCCCACCGGCTCGGCCCTGATCGCGGCCCTGGCCCGGAGCCCGGAGTGGCGGCGGGTCCATGCGGATCCCCTGGCCACCGTCCTGGCGAGGTGAGGGATCCGGTTCGCCGGTCCAGGGCTCCCGCGCCGTGGCGCAAGCCCGGGGATCGTCACACGTCGAAGCCACCGCCCGAGGCGCGGTCCCCGAGCATGCGGAGCAGCTCGAACGAATAGATGCCCGAGTCGTGCCCGTCGCTCCAGTGGATCGAGACCGCATAGGTCCCCACCGTGAAGATCCGGCGAGGCGCCACGTCGGCGGGCACGTTCTTGGGATCGAGCACTCTCTGTCCGGTGCCCTCGTCGACGCAGGCCGCGCAGGGGCAGAGGAGCCTCAGGTCGCGCACGTCGTACTCGTAGCGGGTCCCCTCGGCCCACAGGATGGAGAGGGTGCGCGGATCCTTCTGCATGAACCCGACGGGTCGCTTGCGGTCGCCCTTCTCCCGGTTCACCGCGCCCGGCCGCCAGGAGGGGGTCCCCGTGCCCTCCACCCAGTTCCAGTCGAAGGCCTCGGTGCCGGCTCCGGCGCTGGCCTCGACCGCGTCCCCCAGCCGTCCGGCGAGTTGCCGGTAGGCCTCGGCCACCTTGGATCCCGGATGGCTCGACACGAACGGGGTCCCGGTGTCGCCGGCCTCGACCACCGCGCCGTCGATCGGGATCCCGCCCAGGAACGGCACACCCAGTTCCTGGCACATCCGCTCTCCGCCACCCGAGCGGAAGATCGGGGTCTCCTCCCCGCAGTGGGGACATGCGAAGCCGCTCATGTTCTCGACCACGCCGAGGATCGGGACGTTCACCTTCTCGAACATCCTGAGCCCGCGCCGGGCGATGTTCAGGCTCACGTCCTGGGGGGTGGTCACGATCACCGCGCCGGTCAGCGGCGTCCCCTGCGCCAGGGACAGCTGCACGTCGCCGGTCCCCGGGGGCAGGTCGAGGATGAGGTAGTCCAGCCTTCCCCAGGCCACGCCCCGGACGAACATGGTCAGGTAGCGGGTCACCATCGGGCCGCGCAGGATGGCCGGCTGGTCGTCGCCGGTGAGCATGGCCATCGACATGACCTTGATGCCGTGGCGGGTCTCGGGCTGGGCCTGGTCGCCCACCATGCGGGGCGGCACGCCCTTGGGCACCCCGAGCATGGTGGGGACGCTGGGACCCAGGATGTCGGCGTCCACGATCCCGACCCGCTTGCCCTGGGCCGAGAGGGCGAGCGCCAGGTTCACCGCCACCGTCGACTTGCCGACGCCCCCCTTACCGCTGGCGATCGCCACCACGTGGCGGATCCCAGGGAGCTTCTCCTCGCCGGTGTCGTGGGAGCAGCCAGGACCGTGCTCGTGGGCATGGCCATGGTCGTGACCGTGGCCGTGTCCATGGTCGTGGTCATGGGAGCATCCGGGGCCGTGTTCGTGGGTGTGGTCGTGGCTTGCCATGGGCGGGAATCCCTCGCGTCGGCCCCCATGCTACCGTGGCCGCGTCGACCCTGACAGGGAGGGACGCGATGTCCGACAGCTTCACCGAGGTCTCGCACCAGGGCTGGTTCAGCCGTCTGATGGGCTCGATCGGGGGAGTGGCCATCGGCCTGCTCCTGATGGTCGGCTCGGGCGCCCTCATGTTCTGGAACGAAGGCCGGGCCGTCCAGACCGCCCAGGCCCTCACCGAAGGTCGGGGCGCGGTCGTTTCCGTGAAGTCCGACCAGGTCGATCCCGCCAACGAGGGGAAGCTGCTCCACGTCACCGGAAGGGCCGACACCTCCGCCACCCTGGCCGACCCCATGTTCGGGATCTCGGCCCGGGCGCTGCGCTTCGAGCGCCAGGTCGAGATGTACCAGTGGCAGGAGAAGAAGCGCACCGAGAAGCGCAAGAAGATCGGCGGCGGCGAGGAGACGATCACCCACTACGACTACACGAAGACCTGGTCGAGCAGCGTCATCAAGTCGTCGAACTTCAAGCGCTCCGGGGAACACCACAACCCCACCTCGATGGAGGTCCCCCACCACGTCGCCCAGGCCGACTCGGTGAGTCTGGGCGCCTTCCTGCTGCCGGGCGACCTGGTCGACGACATCGACGGCTGGTCCCCCCAGCCGGTCTCCGAGAACGACCGGGCCCGGGCCCCCCCGGCCCTGCGGGACCGCCTCCACCTCGAGGGCGGCGGCTTCTACCTGGGCCGCAATCCCTCCGACCCCTCGATCGGCGACCTGAGGATCCGGTTCCGGGCCGTGCTCCCCCAGGTCGTGAGCCTGCTCTCGGCCCAGTCCGGCACCGGCTTCCGCGAGTACCCCACCAAGGCCGGCAAGCCCATCCAGCGCCTCGAACTCGGCGACCGCACCGCCGACCAGATGTTCTCGGCCGCCGAGACCGAGAACACCATGATCCTCTGGGGCCTGCGCTTCCTCGGCTGGCTGCTCATGTTCATCGGCCTGAAGATGCTCTTCGAGCCCTTCGCGGTGATGGCCGACATCCTCCCCTTCGTGGGCGACCTGCTGCGCATGGGAACAGGGTTCTTCTCCTTCTTCCTGGCGAGCTTCCTGTCCCTGATCGTGATCGCCATCGGCTGGATCTTCTACCGGCCGCTGCTCGGCGCCGCCCTGATCGTCGGGGCGATCGCCATCCTGGTGATGGGGATGCGCATGGCCTCGGGGAAGAAGGCCGCGGCCTAGGCCCATGGCGAAGCCGCGCCGCCGCTCGGGTCCGCCGCCGCTCCGGACCCGGGTGGCCTCCTTCAACCTGCTGAACCTGGTCCTTCCCGAGGTCACCTACTACCAGCGGCTCGTCTATTCGCGGGCCGACTACCGCAGGAAGATCGACTGGGTCGCCCACCAGCTCCGGGAACTCGACGCCGACGTGGTGGGCTTCCAGGAGGTCTTCCACCTCGAGGCCCTGCTCGAGGCCGTGGGCGCCTCCAAGAGCTATGGGGAAGGCGGGGTGCTGGCGCCTTCCGCCAACGGCGAGTTCCCGGCCGTGGGTCTGGCGACCCGGCTCCCCCTGCTCTCCTGGGAATCGATCGCCGACTTCCCCCCCGAGGGATGTCTCGACCTCGAGGGCTCCCCCATCCCGATCACGAGGTTCTCCCGCCCGGTGCTGCGGGCCACCGTCGAGCTTCCCAACGGGGTGGCCTCCGACGTCTTCGTCTGCCACCTGAAGTCGAAGCGTCCCATGGTCCCCGACGACCGGGACCCCCACGACCCCCGGGAACGGGCGCTCGGCAAGGCCCGCTCGCTGATCCTGCGGGCCGCCGAGTCGGCGGCGCTCCGGACCCTGGTGCTCGCCAGCCTCAAGGGCAGCGACCATCCGGTGATCGTGCTCGGGGACGTGAACGACGGCGAGACCGCGGTCACCACCGAACTCCTGGCCGGCACCCCGCCCTGGCGTTCGCTGCCGCCCGACGTGAAGTCGCGGATCTGGGACGTACTCCTCTACCCGGCCCGGGAGGCGCTCCCCCGGCTCGATCCCCGGGACGTGTTCTTCACCCACATCCACAACGGGCGCCACGACACCCTCGACCAGATCCTGGTCAGCCAGGAGTTCGTGCGCCAGCACCCTCGCCACATCGGAGCGGTGGAGACGGTGCGGGTCCTGAACGACCACCTGGTCGACCGCACCTTCTCCGACGAACCGGCCCCGGTCTGGCGCTCCGACCACGGTCAGGTGGTCGTGACCTTCAAGCTCCGGCCACCCGAGGCCGCCCGAGGCGAGCGCCCGCCGCGGCGCGGACCACGGCCCGCTTGATAGTGAACATTTGTTCCTGTATCCTCTCCCCATGCGATGCGCCTCGCATGCCTTCTCGTCCCTGACCTCCCCTTGCAGGCCCTGGTGGCGGCCGATCCTCGCCTCCGGGGACGCCCGCTGGCGGTGGTGGAGAGCCAGGGGTCGCAGCCCAGCACCCCTGGCCCCGCCAGGGGGAGCAGCCAGGCGCAGACCCCCGCGAGCGAGCCCCTCGGGGCGAGCTGCAAGGGGAAGGGACCGGCAGCCCGCCTGATCGCGGTCTCGGCGGAGGCCCGTGCCCTGGGGATCCGGCCGGGCCAGGGGAGCGGAGAGGCCGAGCGTCAGCTGCCCGGTCTCGTCGTGCTGGCCCGGAGCGAGGAGCACGAGCGCCACGCCGACCAGGGCCTCGCCGAGGTGGCCCGGGCCCATGCCCCCTCGCTCCAGGGGCTCGCCCCCGGAGAACTGCTGGTGGACGCTTCCGGGGTCACCAGCCTGTTCGGGGACGAAGCCGGCTACGGGACCACCCTCGTCGAGGCCCTGGCCGACCGGGGGCTCGGGATCCGGGTGGGGATCGCGAGCTCCCGGAGCGCGGCCCAGGCGGCGGCCCGGGTGGCGCCCCGATCCGATCCGTCGCCGGTCACGGTCGTCGTCCCCGGGGGCGACGCCGCCTTCCTCGCCGGGCTCCCGCTGGCGGTCCTGGATCCCGAGCCCCGGCTCGCCGGGCTGCTCGGCGACCTCGGCCTCCATCTCTGCCGCGACCTCGAGCGCCTCTCCCCCCGCCAGATCCGGGAGCGCCTCGGCGAGCCCGGCCTCGAGCTGGCAGCCCGGGCCCGGGGGCGGGACCCCTTCCCCTATGCCCCCACTCCGGAGCCGCGCCGCCATCGTCTCCGGATCGACCCGGAGGCCCCCCTCGAACTCCGACAGCAGATCCTGGCCGAGGTCGGGGCGGCCCTCGCCGGACTCCTCCCTGGCCTGGTCTCCCGCGGCCTCTCGGTGTCGACGATGCGGGTGGCCTTCACCCATCCCGACCAGGGGCTCACCCTCCATGCCTTCCCCCTGGCGCAGCCCACCCGGGAGGCGGCCCCCCTGCTGCGGCTGCTCTCGGCCCGCCTGGAGCGGGATCCTCCCGACCGCCCGGTGGAGGCGATCGAGCTCGAACTCGAGCCCGAGGTCCCGCGCACCACCCAGCTCTCGCTCTTCCTCCCGGCCGGTCCCTCGCCGCTGGCCCTGGCCCGCACCGTGTCGCGACTCGAGGGCCTGGTGGGCTCGGAACGCCTGGGGGCACCCCGACTCCCGGTGGATCCGCGCCCGGCGGCTTTCGACCGGGACGGCTTCCGGCCGGAGTCGGCCCGGGCACGCCTCGACCCGCTGCCTGCCTGCTCCCAGGTGCGGGGCGTGCGCCCTCCCCGGCGCCTGCGACTCGCCGCCGGACCCGAGGGACCGGTCTCGGTGGGTCCCGAGCCGGGCTTGGGACTCGGCCCCGGACCGGCCCGGGTGACGGGGCGCTCCGGTCCCTGGCTGCTCTCGGGGGCCTGGTGGAGCGAGCGGCCCTTCGACCGCGAGTACTGGGAACTGGTGCTCGGCGACGGCCGGGTGCTCCGGGTCTTCCGGGAGCGGCCCGGCGAGCGCTGGTGGCTCGACGGGATGCATGACTGATCCCGAGCGGAACGGGAACGATGTCCGGGCGCCGGGAACCAGCATCCGGCGCTCCTACCCAGCGGGCTCCTCGCGAGCGTCCAGTACCTCGCGGACCTTCTGCGCCAGGGCCCGGGGCGAGAACGGCTTGGGGAGGAAGTGGATCCCCGCTTCCAGTTCCCCCCGGTGGACGATCGCGTCCTCGGTGTAGCCCGACATGAAGAGCACCCGGATCCCGGGTCGGAGCGCCCCCAGACGAGCCGCGATCTCGCTGCCGCGCATCCCGGGGAGCACGATGTCGGAGACCATGAGGGCGATCCCGCCCTCATGGGCGGCCGCCGTTTCCAGGGCCGCCTTCCCGTTCCCGGCCGACAGGACCCGGTAGCCCCGCTGCGAGAGGACCCGCACCGCCAGCGCCAGGAGGTCGGGCTCGTCCTCGACCACCAGGATCGTCTCGTCCCCGCCCGGGACGGGCAGGGCATCGCGGACGACCGGGGTCGGGACCGGATCGGGCGGGGCATCGGCCCGCGGCAGGTAGATGTGGAAGCTCGTACCCTTGCCGGGCTCCGAGTAGACCCAGATGTCCCCGCCGGACTGCTTCACGATCCCGTACACGGTCGAGAGCCCGAGGCCCGTGCCGCGTCCCTCGTCCTTGGTGGTGAAGAACGGCTCGAAGATCCGCTCCCGGACCGCGGCCTCCATGCCGCAGCCGGTATCCGAGACCGCCAGCTTCACGGCCGGCCCCTGGAGCCTGCCCTTCAAGGCGGTGCGGTAGTCCTCGCCCAGGACGACATTGCGGGCCTCGATGGTGAGGCTGCCGCCTTCGGGCATGGCATCCCGGGCATTGATCGCCAGGTTCATCAGGATCTGTTCGACCTGGGTGGGATCGACCCGGACCGCACCCAGCCCCTCCTCGATCCGGAACTTGAGGAGGATGTCCTCGCCGATGGCCCGCTGCAGGAGCGACTGGACCTCCCGCAGGCTCTGGGCCAGGTCGAGGACCCTGGGAGCCAGCATCTGGCGCCGGCTGAAGGCGAGGAGCTGGCGCACCAGGTCGGCCCCCCGGGCGACCGCACGGTGGATCTGCTCGAGGTCGCCCTGACCCTCGCTCTCCGGCCCGATCGTCTCGCCGAGCAGCGAGGCGCACCCCGACACCACCGAGAGGAGATTGTTGAAGTCGTGGGCCACCCCGCCGGCGAGGCGCCCCACCGCCTCCATGCGCTGGGCCGCCTGGAACCGGTCCTCGAGCTGCCTCCGACCGGTCACGTCGAGCGCCATGCCCAGGGTTCCCTCGATGGACCCGTCGGGACCCCGCAGGGGTCGGACCCATGCCTCGTATCGCTGCCCCTCCCAGGTGAAGGCGAAGGTGGTCTCCTCGCCCCGCAGTGCCGACCCGTGGAGCGCTTCCACCGACGCCTCACCATGCGGCGCCGGGAACCGCCGGGTCACGGGCTCTCCCGGGCAGAGCCACGGTGCCGATCCCATCCCGCCGAAGATCGACCCGGTGGGGGAGGTCACCAGGAGTCCGGGATCCGTGGTCCACAGCACGACTGGGAGTTGCTGCAGCACCATGGCCAGCCTTGATTCGCTGCCCGCAAGGGCCGCCTGCGAAGCCCTCCGGGCCCTGGCCTGGTCCAGCTCCCGGCGGAGTGCCGGGACCAGTCTCGCCAGGTTGTACTTCAGGACGTAGTCGTTGGCGCCACCCCTCAAGGTCTCGACCGCGACCTCCTCCCCGACCGTGGCCGAGAGCACGATCACGGGGAGCCCCTGGTCCCGGGCACGGACCGCCGCGATCACGTCCAGGGCATCGAACCCCGGCAACCGGTAGTCGGTCAGCACCGCGTCCCAGGTCTCGCCTGCCAGCGCCTGCCGCACCTCGGCGAGCGAGGCCACGACCCGGACCGAGGCTTCGATCCCGCCCCGGTGCAGTTCCCGCCGGGTGAGGATCGAATCGTCCTCGCTATCCTCGACGAGGAGGATCCGCAGGCTCTCCTTGCTCACGGCCGGTCTCCCGCGGCTGCCGCTTCCGGGAGGGTGAACCGGAAGCACGCTCCCCGCCCGGGAGACGACTCCGCCGAGACGGTGCCCCCGTGACGCCGCACGATCCTCTGCACCGTGGCGAGGCCGATCCCGGTGCCCTCGAACTGGTCGGGAGCGTGGAGCCGTTGGAAGACCCCGAAGAGCCTGTGGGCCTGTCCCGGATCGAATCCGGCCCCATCGTCCCGGACCAGGAACTCCGGGGCGTCCCCGCTCCGGCAGCTCCGGAACTCGACGGTGGCCGGCTCCCTGCCCCGGGTGAACTTCCAGGCGTTCGAGAGCAGGTTCTCCAGGGCGATCCGGAGGAGCCCGGCATCCCCTTCGACCTGGCACCCGGGATCGATCCTCACTTCCACCTTGCGATCCGGCTCGCGCTCCGCGAACCCATGCAGGATCTCCCGGGCCAAGGCCGAGAGGTCCACGGTGGCGAGGCGCAGGGGAGTGACCGCGCTCCGGGCCAGCCAGAGCAGGTCGTCGACGAGCTCCCGGGTGCGGTCCGCGGCCCTCCGGATCCGCCTCAGGTAATCGAGCCCTTCCTGGTCCAGGACTCCGCCATAGTCCTCGCTCAACGCCTCGGCGAAACCCATGATCACGGTGATGGGCGCGCGGAGGTCGTGGGCCACCGAGGCATTGAAGGCCGAGAGCGCCTCGTTGGCGAGTTCGAGCTCCCGGTTCTTCTCCGCCAGCTCCTCCGCGAACGCCGCCCGCGACTCGGCGAGTTCCCGGGCGGCCCGCTCCCGGGTGGCCTCCAGGTCCTTGGCCAGCAGGTCCTCGCGGATCCTGCGGGTCTCGGCCTCCACCTGCTTGCGTCGGAGCTGGGCACGGACCCGAGCCCGGATCACGTCGAATCCCGCGGTCTTGGGGATGTAGTCGTCGGCCCCGGCGTCGATCCCCTCCAGCATGGCGGCCCGCTCGTCCCTGGCGGTCAGGATCAGGACCGGGAGGTCCCGCCACAGTTCGGAGGCCCGGATCCTGAGGCAGATGTCCTTGCCTCCCAATCCGGGCATCACCAGATCG
>CAYOHP010000038.1:0-7254 GCA_964403795.1 uncultured bacterium
GCTCTCGGACATGCCAGACACACCGCTGCTCCCCCGGGGTGAACCCGGGGCGCTCCGGCTTCGCCCGGTTCGTCTGCAGCTCACCCCAAGGGGTTCGCTCGCGGGCCGGCTACGCCTCCGCTGCTCCCCCGGGGTGAACCCGGGGCGCTCCGGCTTCGCCGAGGCAGGCTCCCCGCCCTTCTCGCCCGTTTCGTTCGGCCGCGCACCCGAACCGACGGGCGCCGGCGGCGGCGGGATCCGCTACGATGGCGGGGCAAGGGAGCGAGCCCATGAGCGAGGAGATCGAGAAGCACTACGAGCCCGCCCGGGTCGAATCCGAGGTGACCCGCAGGTGGATCGAGGCCGGCGCCTACCGGGCCGTCCCCGATGGTCGCGCCCAGCGCTATGTGATCATGATGCCGCTCCCCAACGTCACCGGTGCGCTCCACATGGGCCATGCGATGGACAACACCATGCAGGACCTGCTGACCCGGTGGCACCGGATGAAGGGCGCCAACACCCTCTGGCAGCCGGGCACCGACCATGCCGGGATCGCCACCCAGGCGGTAGTCGAGAAGCGCCTCCTGGAACTCGAAGGCAAGACCCGCCTCGACATCGGACGCGAGGCCCTGGTCGCCCGCATCTGGCAGTGGAAGGACCAGTACCAGCAGCGGATCGTGAAGCAGCAGCAGGCCATGGGCTGCTCCTGCGACTGGGACCGCCAGCGCTTCACCATGGACGCGGTCTGCTCACGGGCGGTGCGGGAGTGCTTCTTCCGGCTCTTCGGCGACGGCCTCATCTTCCGGGGCGACCGGCTGGTGAACTGGGACTGCCACCTCGAGACCGCGGTGGCCGACGACGAGATCGTGACCGAGGAGGTCCAGGGCCACTTCTGGCACCTGGCCTATCCGGTGGTCGATCCGTTGCCCGGGGAGCCCACCCGGGTGATCGTCGCCACCACCCGGCCCGAGACCATGCTGGGGGACACCGCCGTGGCGGTCCACCCGGACCCCGAGCAGGCTCTCCACGCCTGCCTGGACGCCGCCCGGGCCAAGCGGGCGGCCGCCTCCGACAAGGAGAAGGCCGAGGCCGAGGCCGAGGTGGCCCGCCTGGAGGCCCGGATCGCCGGGGAACTCCCGGTGCTGGTCCGCCTCCGCGACATGGCCCGCGAGGGACGGCGGGTCATGCTCCCGCTCCAGGAGCGGGAGATCCCGCTGCTGCTGGACGAGTGGGCCAAGCCCGAGCTCGGGTCGGGCTGCGTCAAGATCACCCCGGCCCACGACCCCAACGACTACGAGGTCTGGCGGCGCCACCGGGACCGGATCGGGATCGTGAACATCCTGGCCTCCGACGGTCGCCTGAATTCGGCCGCCGGAGCCTACCAGGGTCTCGACCGCTTCGAGGCCCGCAAGCGGGTGGTGGCCGACCTCGAGGCCAGGGGACTCCTGGTCCGGGTCGAGGACCGGGTGATCCCGATCGGCCACTCGGACCGCTCCAAGACCCCCATCGAGCCCTGGCTCTCGAAGCAGTGGTTCGTCCGCATGGCCGACGTCGCCACCCCGGGGGGCCTGGTCATGGGCCGCGGTACCGCCAAGGAACACCGCTCTCCCGGCCTCGCCCAGGCGGCCATCGACGCAGTGCAGAAGGACTGGCGCTCGCCGTCGGGCCGGAACCTCACCTTCCACCCCGATTCGGAGCGCTACGCCGGGATGTACCTGGCCTGGCTCTCCGAGAAGCGCGACTGGTGCATCAGCCGGCAACTCTGGTGGGGCCACCGCATCCCGGTGTGGCGGACCGAGGTGGACGCCACCGGGCTGCATGCCTTCGTCCACCTGGCCCGGGGCCTGGAAGGTCCCGACTGCCACGCCCGGATCCTGGCCCCCGACGGCACCGCCCATGCCCTCTCGGCCTTCGAATCCGAGCTCTCGAGCGCGACCCGGGGCCCCTTCGAGGTGCAGCTCTGTTTCCGGGTGGAAGGCGGGGAGGCGACGCCCCAGGCCGCCAACCTGATCTCACGATTCGGACTCGCCCAGGACCCCGACGTCCTGGACACCTGGTTCAGCTCGGCCCTCTGGCCGCTCTCCACGCTGGGTTGGCCCGACCCGGGTTCGGCCTCGGTAGGCGCCGGACAGAGCCCGCTGGGCGCCGCCCCGGACCGCCCCGATTCGCTCTCCTACTACTACCCGGGGTCATGCCTGGTCACGGGCAGGGACATCGTGACCCTGTGGGTCGCCCGCATGGTGGTGATGGGTCTCTATCTCGAGGGCGACGTGCCCTTCCACCACTCGTTCATCCACGCCAACATCCTCGACGGCAAGGGCGAGAAGATGTCGAAGTCGAAGGGCAACGGCATCGACCCCGTCGACGTGATCGACCGCTACGGGGCCGACGCCCTGCGCTACGTGCTCTGCGACATGCAGACCGGGACCCAGGACATCCGGCTCCCGGTGCAGGCGGTCTCGCCCTACACCGGGAACCTCGTCGACCTGGCCACCGCCAAGCACGGGCGGACCATCTTCAGCTACCTCTGCCCCGACTCGGGCAAGGAGTTCGACGTGCTCGGGACCCTCGACGGGGTGCCCCGGGCCACCCTGGTGAGCGACCGGTTCGACGTCGGCAAGGCCGTCTGCACCAAGCTCTGGAACGCCGCCCGCTTCGCCTTCATGGCCTTGGGCGACCGCCACGAAGCGCCGCTGCCGGCGCTCTCCGAGCTCGCCGCCGAGGACCGCTTCGTCCTGTCGCGGCTGGTCCGCACCATCGAGACCGTCGAGACCGGGCTCCTGGCCTACAACCCCTCGGCTGCGGTGGGAGCGGTCCGGGACTTCTTCTGGGGCGACGTCTGCGACTGGTACCTCGAACTCGTGAAGCCGCGCCTCAAGGACGAGTCCCGTGCCCCGCTGGCCCGCTCGGTGCTGGCCACGGTCCTCGACCAGGTGCTCCGGCTCTTCCATCCCTTCATGCCGTTCCTGACCGAGGAGCTCTGGAGGCTCCTGGGGGAGAAGGCGCCGCGACGCGGCATCGGGTCGCCGCTCGAGACCGGGAGCCTGCTGATCCTGGCCCCATGGCCCTCGGCGAAGTCCGAGTGGCGGTCCGACCAGGTCGAAGGCGACTTCGTGCGCCTCAAGGAAGTGGTGCGGGCGATCCGGGACCTCAGGAGCCGCTACCAGGTGCCGCCCAAGGAGCGCCTGGTGGCGGTGGCCAAGGCCCGGGGCGAAGCGGCCCGCCTGCTCTCCGGCCTCGAGGAGCACCTGAAGAGCCAGGCGGGGCTCGCCAGCCTGGTGGTGGCCGAGAGCCCGGAGAAGCCGGCGCGGGCGGCGGTGGCGGTCACCGGCGACGTCGAGATCTGGCTCGCCGACGTGCTCGATCCCGAGAAGGAGCGCTCCCGGCTGGAGAAGCAGCGGGAGAAGCTCGAGAAGCAGCTCGCCGCCTCGGAGAAGAAGCTCTCGAACCCCGGCTTCGTGGACCGGGCCCCGGCCGAACTGGTGGCCGCCGAGAAGGCCCGGGTCGACGAGGCGCGCCATCAGCTCCGGGCCGTGGAAGCCGGCCTGGCGGAGCTCTCCTGACGGTGATCGCCCGACGCTACCTGGTCCGGGGGGTGGTTCAGGGGGTCGGCTTCCGGTGGCACACCCGCCAGATGGGGCAGTCGCTGGACCTCGCCGGCTGGGTCCGGAACCTCCCGGACGGGAGGGTCGAGGCATGGGCCGCCGGCCCCGAGCACGCGATCGCCCGCTTCGAGGGCTTCCTGTCGGAGGGACCCGCCTCGGCGGTGGTCGAGGAGGTGCTGGCCGCTCCCCTGGGGGAGGAGGAGGCAGCGGGCCTCCCGCACCCCTTCGGGGTGTGGCGCTGACCTAGTGTCCCGTCTCGCGGGCGAACTCCGCCTCGCTGCTTCCCCGGGCAGAGCCCGGGGCGCTCCGGCTGCGCTCGCTCCTAGCCGAGGCTCCTGGAGCGGAGGGCTTCCTCCAGCTCGGCGCTGGCTTCGAGCAGGCCTCGGCGAACCGAGGGGAGCAGGACCGCGTCGCTCTCCAGGAGATGCCGCGCCGCCGCGAGGGTGGAGGCCGTCACCGGGAACCATGGGAAGAGCTCGGAGGTGAAGGCCTTGGCGAAGGGGCGGTTCCGCTCCTCCGAGATCCTGGGGAGCGCTTCCAGATAGGCGGAAGCGAAACGCTCCAGGACCGCCCCCTGATGGACCCACTGGAAGCCCTTCATGGCTTCCCGGAGTCGATCGAGGGGTGCTTCCCGGTCCTCGAGGAAGCGGGCGAAGACGCGTTCCTTCACGTCCGGATCCGGGCTCGCGGCCTGGCACTTCAGGCTGGCGGTCCGGGCCCGTTCGCCGGGATCCCGCTCCATCTCGGAGGCCAGCAGCGACGCTGCCCGGTCGTGCCCGTGGGCGAAGAGGCGCAGGATGGCGGCGTGGCGCCGGTCCGGATCGCCGGAGAGCCAGGCCAGCGGGTCGGGAGGCCGCGCCACCACGGCAGCCAGCTCGTCGAGGCGCACCGGATCCCGGCTCCAGGCCACCAGATGGTCGAACCAGACCCGGTCCCCGTCGGTTCCGGGCCGGGTCGCCTCCAGGCGCTCCCGCGCCAGGGCGGCAAGCCGGGGGATCCATGCGTCCCGGCCCTGGTCCTCGAGGAACAGGTCGACGACCGAGACCAAGGGTTCGAGCCAGGCCGCCAGGGAGGCGGCCCGGGTCTCGGCTCCGGCCACCTCCAGGAACAGGTCGGGGAGGTCGGCGGCGGGTCTCCGCCCGGATCGGATCTCGTAGCCGTACTGGGCGAAGAGGGTGAGGCGCAGGTGGGGATCCGGGATCTCCCGGAAGTCCCTCCGGCAACGGGCCGCCGAGGCCGGGTCGAGGAGCACCCGGGCCGCCGCATGGTCGCCGTAGTCGAGGTGGATCAGGGCCGGCGCCCGGGTTCCTTGCAGGGCCTCGACCCGGGTGGTCTCGCGATCGACCACCACCTCGATCCGCCGGGGCTCGGGACCCAGCCTTCCCGAGGGGTCGTCCTCGTAGACCGCGAGCGAGAGCCTATGGGGACGGTCGGCAGGGTCCCCTGAGGCCACCTTTCGCCGGATGAGGACGCTTTGCGCCAGGCCTTCCTCGATCTCGAGTTCGGCCTGGAGCTCGTCGCACCCGGAGGTCCCGAGCCAGGCCGAGGCCCAGCCCGAGAGATCGCGGCCCGCCACCCGCGACAGGGTCTTCAGGAACCCCGCGGTGCCCGCCGCCTGCCAGGCGAATTCCTGGAGGAAGGCAGCCACGCCGCGCCGGAAGGTCTCGCTCCCCAGCCAGGAAGCGAGCTGCTTCAGGACCGCCGCGCCTTTGCCGTAGGTGATCCCGTCGAAGTTGGCGCCCCCGACATCGGTGTCCGGGACCTCGCCGAGGATGGGATGGCGCGAGGGGAGCTCGTCCTGGCGCAGACCCCAGGCCTTCATCCGGTCCTGGAAGGTGGCCCAGGCGTCCCGGAAGCGGGTCGCCCGGGTCAGTGCCACGAAGGCCATGTAGCTGGCGAAACCTTCCTTCAGCCAGGTCTCGTCCCACCAGCGGATCGCCACCAGATCCCCGAACCACATGTGGGCCATCTCGTGGAGCACGGTCTCGGCCCGGCGCTCCCGCTCGGCCTCGGTGGGCGGGTGGCGGTAGAGGTAGCGGTCGGCGTTCAGCATCACGCAGCCCACGTTCTCCATGGCGCCGATGTTGAACTGGGGGACGAAGACCTGGTCGTACTTGGGGAAGGGGTAGGGACGTTCGAACCAGCCCGGGAAGAAATCGAACCCCTGGCGGGTCACCTCGAAGATCTCGCCGGAGTCCATGTGGGGCGCCAGCGACTGGGTCGTGAACAAGCGGGAGGGGACCCGGGCCCCGGGATCGACCCAGCAGGCGAAGGGTCCGGCCGCCAGCGCCAGGAGGTAGGTCGAGAACGTCCCCAGGCGCTCGAAGCGGTGGAGGCGGGAGCCGCCCTGGTCCCGGGTCGAGAGCACCCGGCCGTTGCCCACCACCATCCAGTCGGCAGGCGCCAGGACCTCGAGTTCGAAATGGGCCCGGAGGTCGGGCTGGTCGAAGCAGGGGAAGAGCCGGTTGGCGTCGAAGGGCTCGAAGTGGGTGAAGAGGTAGTGCCGCCCGTCGGCGGGATCCACGACTTCATGGAGGCCGGCCCCGTCGTGGTCATAGGCGCTGGCGAACTCCACCAGGACCCGGTTCTCGCCCTCCTCGAATCGAGAGGGGTCGAGGGCGATGCGGTGGCCGTCGAAGCACGACGCGGGGGCGAGCGCCTCGCCGTTCACGACCAGCCGGGAGACCTCGCGGCCGGAATAGTCGAGATGCAATCCGGGGACGGGTGCCGCCAGCCGGAACCGGATCTCGACCCGACCCCGGTAGCTGGCGGCGGGGGCCAGCTCCAGGCCGAGCCGGTACTCGGGGTCGGCCACCGCCTGCGATCGGGCCCGGGCCTCCTCGGCCCTGAGGATCGACACCTTCATCGAGGGCACCCACTGGTCTCCCCCCGGGATCGGACTGTACTCCCGGGCGACGGGGTGTACCCGAGCGGAGCGAGCGGGGGGGTCGAGGGCGAGGCCCGCGGTACGCTCGATCGCGAAGGATCAGGAGGCCCGGTGACCGACGAGGAGAGGATCCGGAGGGTCGTCGCCGGTGACCCCTCGGCCTTCGGCCCCCTGGTCGAGGCGAACCAGGGCCTCGTCTACGGCTACCTGCGCCGGCGCGGCCTGGATTCCGACGAGGCCCACGACCTCATGCAGGAGACCTTCCTCCGGGCCATGAACTCTCTCGCCACCCTGAGGGAGCCGGCCGCCTTCAAGGGCTGGCTCATGCGGATCGCCCACAACGAGCTGTTGAAGCACGTCCGGGGCCGCAAGGAGTCGGCGGCCGATCTCTCGAGCGAGGAGTCCCAGGCCCTGCTCGCCAGGGGTTCGGAGGCCCTCGAGAGCATGGACCCGAGCGAGTTCGCCGGCAAGCACCTCGACGCCCAGCGGCTCCTCGGGGGACTCGACCGGCTGCCCGCCATCTACAAGGAGAGCCTGCTGCTCCGCTACCAGGCCGGGCTCGCCATCAAGGACGTGGCCCAGACCCTGGGGATCACGCTCGAGAATGCCAAGTTCCGGATCCACCACGGCCTGAAGCTGCTGCGGGCCATCCTGGTGACCGCCTAGGGCTGCCCGTCTGGACGGGACCCAACGGGGACCCGTCCAGACGGATCCTTTCACACCATGCGGCGCACCCGCTCCAGCCACCACTTGGCGTCGCTCTCGAGCCAACCCGAGTTCCGC
>CAYOHP010000038.1:7264-48380 GCA_964403795.1 uncultured bacterium
TCTGGGCGATCCGCTGGGCCCACCGGGACGACCCGGGGCGCTCGCCGCGGGCATCGTGGAGGGCGAGGTCAGCCTCGTACTCCTTCAGGATGCGCTGCCCGATGCGCTCGGCCGCCGAACGCTCCGGGGAACGCTGGTAGAGCTCGTTGGCCGCGGAACGACCGACCATGGCGAGGTAGGGGTTCTGGAACATGGTCGCCCGGCTCCCGGTCCGCCAGTGCTGGATCTCGGTCTCGAGCAGATCGCGGGCCAGCTTGACGACGGCCTCCTGGCCGGTCCGCTCGGGAGCCTGCTGGTAGGCGAGCTCCGCCCCGGCCCAGCCCACCACCGCCTCGAACAGGTAGGGGTAGATGGTGCGACCCGCGGCCCGGGCCGAGGCCAGTTCCTGGTCGAGCCTCCGGATGCGATGACGG
The DNA here is from genome assembly GCA_964403795.1 of uncultured bacterium. GTDB lineage: Bacteria > Muiribacteriota > UBA6191 > CAZXTJ01 > CAYOHP01 > CAYOHP01. Next base: position 7,678 of record CAYOHP010000038.1, read on the forward strand.
GCATCGGCCTCCAAGGCGCTGCCCTGCGGCGAGAGCTGGAAGTCGTACTCGGCCCGCACCCGGCCTGCGAAGAGATCCCAGGCCCGGCCTGGCTCCCGGACCGGACCGAAGGTCCCGGACCCGGTTCCCGAGCCCGTCCCCGTCCCCGTCCCGGTGCCGGATCCGGTGCCTGAGCCGGTCCCGGATCCGGTACCGGGCCCCGTCAGGCCCTCGAAACCGGGAACCCCGGTCCCGTTGCCGGTGCCACTCCCGGTGCCGGATCCCGCCAGCTTCTGGGGATCGAAGAGCAACGAGCCGGTCGGGGCCGTTCCCGAACCGGTACCCGACCCGGTGCCGTCCCCGGTCCCGGTCCCCGAGCCCATGGCCCACTCCGGCGGGTAGATCCGGGCCCAGTCCGTCTCCATGCGATAGGGACCCGCCAGGGGAAGGTCGGCGAGCCCGCGGCCGGCGAGTTCGCCGGGCATGGGCACCCGGTCGAGCAGGGGGAGCCGGTTCCCCGAGGTCCCGGGGCCGGTTCCATTGCCCGTGCCGCTGCCGGTCCCCGAGCCGGAGCCGGTCTGGGCGATGGCGGGCGCCGGGGTGAGGCCGAGGGCGAGACAGACCACGAACGGAGAAGCGAGGGACGCGAGGCGTCGTCGCATGGAGTTCCCTTCCGAAGTTCCATCCCGAGGGCCCGAGGCGGACCGACGGGTGCATGGACCGGGATCCTCCCGGTACTCGAGAGGTCCCGGATCCCCTTGGGCGCCACATCTCGCAAGTCGCGTGCCGGGATCCACGCGTCCGGGGCGACGCCTCCCCCGAGGCAGGGACCCGTCATCCCGACCGGTCAGGACGTGCTCCCTGACCCGGTTCCGGGGAACCGCGGACACGGCAGGGTCCCGAGCGTCCCTCCCGCGTCGTCGCAGCCATGCGACAGGACCTCCCTCGGGAGACGGTTCCGAGACTCGCACCGGAGCGACCCGGACCGGGCGCGCCTTGGCAGCCTTCCCCCACCGGACCTTGCCCCTCGCGCGGGCGTGTGCGACGCTGTCGGCGATGTCGTCGATGAAGTACAAGGTCAAGCGCCAGCTGCGGCAGATGCCGGGCAACGTGACCGTCTTCGAGGCCGATCAGCGGGACCTGAACCGCAAGGTCGAGGTCCGGGTCCTGAACCAGTTCGTGGGCAAGGAGTCCGACACCTACCTGCGTTTCGAGCGGGAGTTCAAGACCATCGCCCGGCTCGACCACCCCAACGTGGTCAAGGTCTACGACTGGGGTCTCGCCGACGACAAGATCTACTACGTGGCCGAACGGCGCAACGCCGCCCCGCTCGAGGAATTCCTCACCAAGGGGCCCCGGCTGGCCCCGCCCGAGGTGATCGACGTGGGGGTCCAGATCGCCGACGCCCTGGCCTACCTCCACGAGCAGCAGCTGGTCCACCGCGACATCGGGATCGAGAGCATCTACTACGCCCCCGAGAAGAAGATCGCCTACGTGGCGCACTTCAACATGGTGAAGAACCTGAACCTCGAGGATCTGACCGCCAAGGGAGTGGCCCAGGTCGCCCCCCTGGCCTTCACGCCGGAGCGGCTCCAGAAGCGGGAGATCGACCACCGCACCGATCTGTTCATGCTGGCTGCGGCGCTCTACAAGCTGCTCACCGGCGAGGATCCGCTGCCCCGCGAGGCCGTGCTCATGAACCCCGAGGGGACCTTCACGATCCGCAAGCCCTCGGAAGTCGGGAGCACCCTCGATCCCCGGATCGACGACGTCCTGCTCAAGGCCCTGGCCTGGAACCCCGACGAACGCTTCCCCACCGCCATCGCCCTGAAGGAGGAACTCACCGGCCTCCGCGACAAGCTGACCTCCCGGTCCGCCGGGGCCCGTCGCACCGGGGCCACGGCCGCCGCCCCGGCGCAGCCCAAGCCGCCGGAACCCGCCCCGCGGGGAGACGAGATGCCCTCGATCGAGGTCTCCCGGGGGGCGCTGCCGACGGTGGCCGCGGCCCAGCCGCCTGCCGAGGGCGGACCCGGCGAGGTCCACCTCCGGGCGCTCGGTCTGGGTCCCATGGTCGAGCGGTTCGGGGCCCATGCGGTCTGGGGCATGGTCACGAGCACGGTCCTGGTCGTGCTCCTCCTCTTCTGGCTGCTCCTCTGAACTCGCGGGCCGGGCTCGGCCTGACGGCCCTGCTCGCCGGGCTGACGGTGCTCTCCGGGGTGGAGCCGGTGGTGGGGCGGGCGCTCGCCCGGCGCTGGTCGGTCCCACCCCGGGTCGATGCCTCCCCGGTGGTCTGGATCTCGGGCCCCGGCGTCGACGAGGTGCCGGCCTCCCGCCTCGCGGTGCTGGCGGCTGCCGATCCGGCGCTCCTGGTGGTGGCCCAACTGGGGAGGCCCGCGGTGCCGGGGGCCCGGGACCTCCTCCCGGCCGGTGAGCCTCCCCCCGGGCATGGCGGAGCGCTGCGGACCGCCCGGGGACTGGCCGGGACCCAGGTCGAGACCGCCCTGACCCGGCTCGAGGTGCCTCTTGCCGGACCGGGGATCTTCGCCTCCGACCCGTGGATCGACTTCGCCTCCGCCCCGCCCGGCCTCACCATGGAGCAGGCCGAGGCGAACCTCGGGGAGCTCGCCGGCCGGGTGCTGGTGGTGGGTGCCGCCGATCCGGTCAACGGCCCCAGGAGCCCGGGTAGAGCCCTCGCCCACGCCGAAGCCGTGGCCCAGGGCCTGCACGCAGCCCTGACCGGTCGATGGCTGTGGCGGCCCCGGGGCCTCTGGCTCCTGATGGCGGCCCTGCTGGTCGCCCTCCCTGTGTTCCGGCTCCGGCTGGCCGGGAAGCCCGGGGCCGGGCGCACCGCCCTGGGGACGGCCATGGCCACGGCGCTCGCCTCGGGGCTCGCCTGGCACTTCGGGATCCTCGTCGATCCCCTGCCGGGCTGGGTGGCGATCGCCGCCGCCCTGGTCCTGGTGGCGCCACCGCCGAAGCCCTCGGTGCGGGAGGTGGCGGCCGGGGTGCTGGCGGAACTCCTGGCGGCTCCAGGCGCCGCACCGCCCGACCTCGCGGTCCTGGTCGCCCGACTCCCCGAACCGCTGCGCGAGGTGAGGGCGGGGCTCTACGCCTACCTCTCGGGGGCCGGGGGCGAGCCGCCCCGGGAGTTCTCGAGCCTCTTCCCCGAGGAGCTTCTCGCCCTGGACCGGAAGCTGGAGGCGGACGACCGCCTCGCCGACCGGGTGGAAGCGCTGGAATGGGCCCTGGCCAAGGCCCCCGGGGACCCGGAGATCCGGGCCCGGCTGGAGGCGGCCCGGGAGGAACAGCTGGGCGGCCTGGCGCTCCTGGACCTGGCCGGGATCAAGCGGGCCATGGACGGCAGGTTCGTGGACCTCGAACTGGTGGGGCAGGGGGCCATGGGACTCATCCTGGCAGGCCGGGACGCGGCTCTCGACCGGGCCGTGGCCTTGAAGGTCGTGAACCCCGCGATCCTGGGGGACGCCGACGGCTCGGCCCGGTTCTTCCGCGAGATCGAGGCCCTGGCGGAGCTCACCCATCCCCACGTGGTCCAGATCTACGGCGCCTACCCCGGGGAGGTGCCGTACTACGCCATGGAGCACCTCTCGGGGGAGACGCTGCGCTCCGCCCTGGCGAGAGGCGGCCTCGACCGGGAGACGGGCCTCCTGGCCCTCCGCCAGTTCGCCGAGGCCCTCGACTACATCCATGAGTGCGGAATCCTCCATCGCGATCTGAAGCCCGACAACCTGCTCCTGGTGCGAGCCGAGCCCCATGGATCCGAGGGCGCCGGCCAGCCGGGAGGGGCCCCGGACCGGGAGGCCACGGGATCCGCGCAAGGCGCCGGCAGCCCGGTCCCGGATCGCTGGTCGGCCCGGGACCTGCGCCTGGTGGTGATCGACTTCGGGATCGCCAAGGGGGCCGCCAGCCGGCAGCTCACCAGGGTCGGGGACGTGATCGGGACGCTCGCCTACATGGCCCCGGAGCAGGTGAGGGGCGAGCCGGCCGGCCCGGCCGCCGACCTCTACGCCTACGGGGTGGTGGCCCGGGAAGTCCTGACCGGGGAGGCTCCTGGCCGGCCCGGGTCGGGGGCGGGGGCGGGGGCGGGGGCGGGGGCGCAAGTGCCGCTCTCCTCGCTACGCCCCGACCTGGACCCGGAACTCGCCGAACTCTTCGATCGGCTTCTGGCAGCCGGGCCGGGCGACCGGCCCGAGGACCTGTCCGGGATCCGGGACCGCCTGGTGCGGAGGGAGTAGGACGACCGTCCCGCCCTGGGGGACAGGCCGGGGGGAAATTCTTTCTATCCCCGGCCCCCCCTCCCGGTTCCCCCCAGGTGGCGGAACCGGAACCGGCGAAGGACCGGCCGGCGAACGGAGGATCCCGTGGACGCGGGCGACGACAAGGATCTCCTCCTCGGGTTCGTGGACGGAACGTCCACCCGGGAAGAGTCGGAGCGGCTCCTCGACCGGATGCAGGAGGATCCCTCCCTGCGCAAGGAACTCGAGACCCTGCAGGCGGTGGCCCGGGGCCTCGCCAAGCTCCCGGCCGAGGCCCCCCGCCCGGACTTCGCCCGGCAGTTCATGGCCCGCCATGCCACCCCCGGCCTGCTCTCCCGCTTGAAGGCCTGGTTCGACGCCCTGCCGGCCCCGGTCGCCCCGGGCCTGGCCCTGGCCGGAGCCCTGGGAGTCGCCCTGCTGGTCTTCTCGCCGGGCGGCTCGGGCCCCGCGGCCCTGCGGCCCGAGGCCGGATGCACGCTGGTGGTCGCCTCCGGTTCGGCACTCGTCAACGGCAAGACCGCGGGAGCCGAGAGCCCGCTTCGCCTCCAGGACCGGATCGAGGTCGACGACGGATTCGACGGATCCCTGGTCTACCCCGACGGGACCCGGGTCAAGATCCGGCCCGGGAGCACCGTCGAGGTGCGCTCCCGAGGGCTCTATCTCCAGGCCGGCGGCGTCTGGCTGAACGTGACCAAGGACATGCGTGGCTTCAAGGTCGAGACCCCGATCGCCCTGGCGGCGGTCAAGGGAACCCGGTTCCTGGTGGAGCTCAAGGACCGGCTGATGAAGGTCTCGGTGATCCAGGGCCTGGTCGAGGTGGTCTCCACCCTGGAGTCGAAGCTGCTCGGCGCCGGCAAGGGCGCCACCGTCGACGAGAGCCAGCAGATCGCCGGGTTCGCGGTTCCCTCGGATGCCCACCAGATGTTCCGGGACGCCGCCGAGGGCGGCTTCGAGACCGAGACGCCGTAGCCGGGCCGGGGATCCCCGGCCCCCCGGCAGCGCCCCGGGCACCGACCGGAACACTTGGCTCCAGGCGCTTCCTGGTGCACCCTGGGAAGGCATGCGACGAGGCTTCAACCTCATCGAGGTACTGGTCGCGATCGCGATCCTGGCGGCGGTCTTCGTGCCGGTCTTCAGCCTGTTCCAATCGGGCGTCCGGACCACCAAGTACACCGAGGACCGGTTGCGGGCGCTGCACATCGCCCTGCAACAGATCGAGACCCTGCGGCACGCCGCCACCATCAACAGGAAGAGCCTGGACATGGTCGTCCGGGAGCACCTGGTGGCCGGGGGGTTCCGCACCTTCGCGGTCGACGAGCGCTACCAGGTCACGACCTCGGTGGATCCCGACTTCGAGGTCCGGGAAGGCTCGCTCAGGGCCTCGGTCTGCAAGGTCAAGGTCACGGTCGACTGGAAGCTGGCCGACGACCCGCGCCAGCTGGTCCTCGAGACCTGGGTCGACAGGGCCTACGAATGAGGTCGGGGAAGGCCGGAAGTCCGTGCCCGGGCCGGGTCCGACGCCGGCACGGCTTCACGGTGATCGAGCTCATGGTGGTCGCCGGCCTGTTCTCGCTGGTCCTGGTGTACGCCCTCGACACCGTCCACCACCAGAAACGGGCGGTGGAGTCGACCACCCGGGTCGCCCACCTCCAGGAGGTCCGCCGCCTGATCACCCTGGTCACCCGTGACCTGCAGCAGGCGGTGGCCATCGAGAAGCCGGGCTGGGCCTCGGTGACCTCGGACGTGGAGTTCCTGGACGCCACCCATACCCGGGTGAAGATCATGGCCACCGACGCGACGGGGAACCGACTGGAGACCCTCGAAGCCATGACCGGGCTGGCGCGCACGGCGCCGGTCCACCTGGTCCGGGAGGCGGTGAAGCCCGACGGCACCACCCAGAAGACCCAGCTCGACCGGGACTTGGCCCTCGGGTGGGTCCGCTTCTATCGCCTGGGGAGATCGCTCCTGGGGATCCGGCTGGCCCTGAAGCCCGATCCGGACGCCCTGGTGCCGGCCCAGCGGGCCGGCGAGGAGTTCTCGTTCACGGTGGCGCTGAATCGGCAGGTGCACTGATGCGGGGCTCGCTCCGGCGCGGCATGGTGATCCCGATGGTGATCGCGGCCCTAGTGCTCTTCGGCCTCTACGCCACCACCCTGCTCCAGTCCTCCAAGGGCGAATACCGGCTCACCAAGAAGGCCATCGACCGGGAGCGGGCCAAGCTCCTGGCCCAGGCGGGGATCGCCCATGCCTCGGCGCTCATCTACCAGAACTCCTTCGAGGAACGCTGGTACAAGCAGACCCAGGGTCCCCACGGATGGGTCGGAACCCTGGAGGCCACCCTGGGCGAGGGAGCCGACGAGGGCTACTACCGGGTGGTGGCCGAGGACGTCGCCAACGAGGTGCCCGAGGACAAGCGCGGCGGGGACGCCGCCAGCAAGGCCTGGCGGATCGAGAACCTCACCTACAGCCGCATCGACCTCTTCGCCGAGGGCGTGTTCGGGGAGAGCCGGGTGCTCCTCTACGAGGCGGTGGTCCTCCTGCCGGAGGAGAACGTCTATGCCTTCGAGAAATCCGAGGGGGCCACCTCGGTCTCCTACTCGAACGTGAGGGTGCGGTGATCCCGATGCATCACGTCCGTTGCCGTGCCTTCCTCGCCGGCCTCCTGGGAGTCCTCCTCCTGGTCCCGGCCCCCGGAGCCCGTCCGGCCGAGGGCGTCAAGGGAGGCCTCTCGACCAAGAGCTTCTTCCTCTTCCCGGAGGACGGCTCGATCGACCTCGAGCGGCCCGAGGACCGCGACAAGCTGCGCGCCATGGTGAACGTGAAGACCATCGAGTTCGCCAACGCCTTCGTGCGGGACCTCAAGGGGGGCCGGTTCGCCACCGAGATCGACCGGGTCATCGATGCCGCGGGCGGTGGCGGGGCGCGCCAGAAGCTGCTCGATTTCCTCGAAGGGCTGGCGCCCATCGAAGGGGTGGCCGCCACCGCCACCACCATCCCCGACGACAAGAAGGCGGCGCTCAAGAAGATCCAGCTGGCATGGACGCTGGTGCAACTGGTCCGCTACGGGGCGCCCGGCCACCGGGCCACCTACGACCAGGGCGGGGAGGCCGGCGCGGTCGACGAATTCGGGGAGAAGGTCGACGGGGACCGGGTCTTCCTGGAGCGGATCCGGGCCTTCGAGAACGACTACGAGCGCTTCGTGGAGATCGCCCGCCTGGGCGAGTCCTCGGCACGACCCACCGAGGATCCTGCCGAGAAGCTCTACCAGGGGCTCTCGGCCATGATCGGCGGAGCCGGCCTGGCCAATCCGCCGCCCGAGGCCACCCTCCGAGCCCTGGCCTCGGCGATCGTGACCCGCTACCTCACCCCCGCCGACCAGGTCTGGAGGATCAACCTCTCCTGGCACGGGTTCTCCGAGTCGAGCCCCGAGGTGGCGAGCCGCTCCAATGCCGCCTTCATGGCCTCGGGCGGGCAGGTCCTCTCGTGGAGCCTGCCCCGCATGGACCTCGACGACCCCGAGGCCGCCCGGGACGAGATCGGCCTGGCCTACGAGTTCAGCTTCGGCGGCAAGGGCTGGACCTGGCCCGGGAACGGACCGGGAGACTTCCCCGGGAGCTGGGGAGGGGCCACCGCCTCCGGGATCCAGTTCGCGACCGATCCGGCCAGCTTCGCATGGCAGCCCGGGATGCTGCCGGTCCCGAGCCAGGAGTTCAAGGTGCTCGAGAGCCTGGAGGTGACCGCCAAGGCCACCGACATGGAGGTGCGGGACCAGTCGCTGGTGGTCTCGGGCCAGGACACCGAGGCCGACACCCTGCAGGTCCAGGACGTGGTGAAGTCGTACTGGAAGCAGCTCGACGCCTTCTCCGATATCCCCGGAAACCCGGGTGACGTGGGCACCAGCGTGACCGCGCCCGGCGGTGGCGGTGGACCCGACCCTACGGGCCGGTTCTCGATCGGCGGCGGAGGAGGGGGCTTCCCCTGAAGGGCGGGAGGGCAGGCGAGGCCGGGAGCACCGGCGAGACGCCCGCCTCCGGCGCCCGGCTCGCCCTCCTCGGGTTGGCGATCCTCTCCGGGGTGCTCTCGGCCAAGGGGCGCTTCGCGGGACTCGACGACCGGATCTGGGACCGCCTCCAGGCGAAGCTGCCCGCCCCGGAACCCAGGGTGGGCGTGACCCTGGTCGGGATCGGGGACGAGACCCTGGCGGCCCTGGGGGGCTACCCGCTGGCGCGGGCCAGGCACGCCGAGGTGCTGCGCCGCCTCTACGGGGCCGGTGCCCGGGCGATCGCGATCGACGTGTTCTTCTCGGGCGAGACCCGGCCGGGCGACGATGCGGCGCTGGCCAAGGCCATCGCCGAGACCCGGGCCATGGTCCCGCTGGTGGCCGAGAGGGAGCACCGCCTGGGCGCCGACGGGACCCTCGAGACCGTGGTGGCCATCGACCGTCCCCCCGAGATCCTGACCCGCCAGGCCGCCCCGGCGGGTTTCGTGAACCTCCCGATCGAGGAGAACCCGGACTCGGTCTATCGCAAGGTGCGCCTCAAGCTGGCGAATCCCGGCTCCGGCGACCTCCTGCTCTTCGGGGCGGCCCTCGCCGGCCGCCTCGGGGCGCGCCTGGGAAGCCTACCGGCGGAACCGGTCCGCTTGGACGTAAGGGTGCTCCGGTCACCCGGCTTCCTCGACACGGTCGAGTTCTCCAAGATCCTGGCCGGCGACCCGGGGAGCCTGGCCCGGGTGGCAGGGAGGGTGGCCCTCGTGGCAGCCACGGCTCCGAGCCTACGGGACATCAAGGAGACCTCGCTGGGGCCGCTCCCGGGTGCCGCCATCCACGCCGCGGTGGCCGACGATCTGCTCGCCGGACGGCTGGTCGCCGAGGCCGGCCGGGGGGTGGCGGGTCTCTTGGGGGCCGCTGCGCCCCTGCTCGGACTGCGCCTGGCACCCTCGCTCTGGGGACCCGCCAGCATCCTGTCGGCCGGGGCCCTGGTGGTGGCGGCGGCCGCGAGTGCCGCGACCGGCCTCTTCCTGCCGGTGGCGGGGGGCCTGGTCGGCTGTCTCGGACTGGGCCTGGTCGCCTTGCTCCAGGCCGTCTGGCCACGCCGGGAGGCGGAGGTCGTCTGGCCCTCGGAGGAGGAACTGGTCGCCGGGATGGAGATCCGACTGGCCCAGGGGGAGCACCGGGAGGCCCGCCTCGACTTCGGGAGGCTGCCCCCCGAACTCCAGGCCAGCGCCCGGGTCCGGGTGCAGAAGGCCCGCGCCCTCTTGCCCGAGGGACTGGAGGGACCGGTGGCAAAGGTCCTCTCCGGCAGCGAGACCTGGGACCTCGCCCCTGAGCTCCGGTGGATCCTGGCCCGGGAACTCGAGGAGGCCGGCTTCCTGGAGCTGGCGCTCCACCAGCTCACCGCCCTCTATGCCCGGGATGCCGGCTTCCCGGGAGTCTCGGACGCCCTGTTCCGGCTTCGGGCGGAACGGGACCGGCGGATGGGAGTGCTCTCGGGAAGGGCACTCCGGGACCTCCTGGGCAGGGAGTTCCGGAACCTCTCGACCCTGGGAGAGGGTGCCGAGGGCCTGGTGCTGGGAGCCGTCGAGCGCGCCACCGGGCGCCCGGTGGCGGTGAAGCTGGTGGCCCCCAGGGCCCTCGAGGACCGCCAGGCCCTGGCCCGCTTCCGGACCGAGGCCGAGGTGCTCGCCAGGGTACGGGCCCCGGAGCTCCCCGAGTTCGTCCGGGTCTCCCGGGGCCGAGTCCCCTACCTGGTGATGGCCCGGGTCGAAGGGAGCCCGATGGATCTCCGCTACGCGGCACGACCGGAGGAGCTCGCTAGCGACTCGGACCGGATCCTCGACTCGGTGGTGAGGGCCTTGGCGGCGCTCCACGCCGCCGGCTGGGTTCACCGGGACGTGAAGCCCGGCAACGTGCTGGTCCCGGAGACCGGTCCCGCGGTGCTGATCGACCTCGGGACCGCGGCCCGCTCCGGATCCCCGGCCGAGGCAGCCGGCACCCCCGGGCACGCCAGTCCCGAGCAGCTCTCGGGCGCCCTTCCCGACCCGGCCCAGGACATCTACGCCCTCTCCCGCCTGGGCCTCGCGCCCGAGCCCCGGCGGGCCGCCCTGCTCCAGGCTGCCGGCGCCGAGGATCCGGCGGCCCGCCCCGATCTGGCGGAATTCCTGGCGGTCTCCGGGACGCCCCCGGGCTAAGGCGGCAGGGTTCCGGGGACCGGGCAGGGACAAGAACCGTGTAGGCCTGCCACTCGCCCACAAGGAGCTCGCTGGCGACGGGCTACGGCAGGGCGATCGAGATCTCGCCGGCCCTGCGCAGCAGCTCGTCGAGCTTGCGGCAGGCCTCCTTGCGATCCCGGAAGAAGGCGATCCGCAGGTTGGCCATCACCGAGGAGGGGAAGTCCTTGGCCTTAGCCTCCTCGGGCAGGATCTTCACGAAGGCCCGGAGGACGCCCCAGCGGGCCTCGAAGTCCTCGGGCTCGGTGGCCTTGACGGTGAGCTCCTTGGTCAGGGCCTCGAGCTGCTTCTTCACCGCTCCCTGGTCGAGCGCCTTCACCTGGACCTGGCGGAAGGCGGCCGGAGCGATCTCCGGTCCACCCTTCTCCTCGCCGCCCGTGAGTGCGAAGGGCACCGCCAAGACCAGCACCGCGAAGATCCCGACCAGGCCTTGCAGACCGCCGCGGCTCTTGAGGTCGGCCCCCTGGCCCGTGGCCTGGGTTCGCAGGGTGCGTCCCCGGGAGCTGCCGCGGGAAGGAGCCGCGGTGGCCCGCATCGCCTGGGTAGGGAGCCCGGAGGCCCGGGCCACTTCCTTGGCAGAAAGGAACTGCAAGGCCCGCTTCAGCTCCACCACGAAGAGTTCCATGGTGGCGGGACGGCCCTCGGGCTTGAACGACAGTGCCGGGAGGAGAGCCGCATCCAGCTTGGGGGACAGGCCGGGGACGAGCTCCGAGGGTGGCGCGAACTCGAAGGGCGATCCGCCCTTGCCCTGGGCCACTTCGAGAGGCGTGGGCAGGGACCGGCCGGTGAGGGCCTGGTAGAGGACCGTGGCGAAGAGGAACACGTCGGTGCGTTCGTCCTCGGGCCACCCCTCGGAGGCCTCGGGAGTCATGGCCGCCCCCGGCTGGGGCGCCCGGAATCCCTTCTCCGTGAGGCTCGGCAGCTTCAGGATCTTCAGGAGGGCGAAGGTCGCCAGGTAGGCCCGGCCGGTGACCTTGTCGACCCGGATCGAGGACATCGAGACGTCCCGGTGGACGATGCCCTTCGAATGCATGAGCGAGAGGGCCTCGCCGACCGGGAGCAGGAGTTCCAGGGCCGCGGCCGGCTCCAGGCGCCCGCCCAGCTCCCTCACCCGGTCCGCCAGGTCGACCGCATCCCTGAGGCCTGTGGTGTAGTAGACCCGGTTGTCGAAGGCGCCCAGGTCCAGGACCTTGATCAAGGCCGGGTGGTCCAGCTGGGCCAGGGCCTGGAACTCGCGCTGGAAGCGCACGAAGCCCGGCTCGTCGTCGGTGATGCGTCGGTTCAGCACCCGGAGTTCGACCTCCCGGTCGAGTCCCGACTGGACCGCTCCGAAGACCTGGACGTGCGGGCCGGCGGCCCCCAGCTTGCGGGTGATGGCATAGCGGCTGAAGGTCTTGCTGCCCGAGCTCATGGGACCTCGGCCAGGAGGCGGACCACGGCCTCCTGGAGTCGCTCCGGCGGCTCGTCGTCCTGGTAGCGCCAGACCTCCCGGATCCGCCGTTCGCGGTCCAGCAGGAAGAGGTTCACCCGACCCCTCTCGACCGGGTAGAGCGAGCTCCACTCGCGCTTCCAGTCGACCACCCAGCGGATGTCGGCGGTCTCGAGACGCTGCCGCGAGGCGGGGTCCAGGCCCTCCGCCATGCCGGCCCGGGTCTCGTCCACCTCGCGCCGGATCCGGGCCACCGCCTCGCCCCGGGGAACCAGGAAGAAGATCCCTCCCGGGAAGAAGACGTTCACGAAGGTGATCCCCTCCTGGTGGAGGAACCAGGTGGTCTGGCGATCCAGCCAGCGCACCGCCTCGGGCACCGAGTCGCGGTCGAGGAACGACAGCACCACGGTCCTGCCCGCCAGTCCCGAGAGCCGGAAGGGTTTCCCGAAGAGGTCGACCCTGCCGAAGTCGGGAGCTTCCGGGGGGCGAGCCGCCCGGTCGAGGCTCGCCACCTGGCGACCCAGCGCGGCGAGCCAGTCGCCGCCCTCGGCGAGGGCCGGGCTGCCGGCCAGCAGCAGGAGCACGAGGATCGGGAGCACCATGGGTCTTGGGAGCGTGGAGAGTATACCGGTCGCGGCGGGAAGGAGTACGATCCGTCTCCCATGTCGGCTCCCGAGAACCCGCGCAGCGCCGCCCGCCTGCTGGTCGCCCAGATCCTCTACCAGCTCGAGGTGCGTCCCGGCGACCCGACGGAGGCGCTCTCGGACCTGGTCGCCATGACCCACGCCCACGAGACCGTGGCGGAGTACGCCAAGGGTCTCCTGGACGAGGCTTGGAGTCGCCGGGAGGAGATCGACCGGCTGGTGGCCGAGCACCTGGGGGAGAACTGGACCCTGGCGCGTCTCGGCAAGGTGGAGAAGTCGGTGCTCCGCATGGCCACCGCCGAACTCCTCGGGCGGCCCGACGTGCCGGCCCGGGTGGTCCTCGACGAGGCCCTCGAACTCGGGCGCGACTTCCTCGACGATCCCGGGATCCGATTCCTGAACGGAGTTCTCGACCCCCTGGCCCGGACCATCCGGGAAGGCGCGCTCAGCGCCTGAGGGATGTGGGGCGAAGCTCAGCGCCGGCTCGTCGAGAGCCCGGGTAGGCTGAGCGGCACCGAGCCGATCCCTGGACCGACGCCCCCCCGGGCCGAGAGCAGCAGGGCGAGCGAGACCAGGGCGAGGACGGCCGCCAGGAGCCGGGTGTCGTAGCCGGAGCTGCCCATCGGGGTTCCTCCCGAGGACGCCAGCGGGGTCGGCGCCCTCGCAGGAATCTTCGGCAGCCGGGCGGGCCCGGCTTAGACCGGAGCCGGACGGGAATCCGGCAGGGAAGCAGGGGGCAAGGTGCCCCGTGGAGATGTCAGGACCTCAGGGTGCGGCCGGGGTCTCCCCGGTGCCGTCGGCCCGCTTGACCAGGACCACGGTGGCGCCCCGGTCGTGGTACTCGACCCGGTCCATGTAGCAGCGCATGAGGAACACGCCCCGCCCCCGGGTCCTGAGCAGGTTCTCGGGCAGGGTCGGGTCGGCGACCAGGTCGGGATCGAAGCCCGGTCCCTGGTCGCTGACGGTGATCCGGAGCTCCTCGTGGGTGAGCTCGGCGCCGATCCGGATCGACTTGGTCTCGTCGCCGGCGTTGCCGTGGTCGATGGCGTTGGCGATCGCCTCGTTCAGGGCCAGGTAGACGTTCATGCGCAGCAGTCCCTCGGGGAAGCCGAGGCTCACCGCGTCGTCGTAGAGGTGGTAGAAGACCGGGTCGATCACCTCGGCGCGGGACTGCACGTCGATCGAGAGCGTCTTCTTCATGCTCGGGATCACGGCCCGCTTGCCGGCGTTGATGTGCCAGGGCCTGAGGCTCTTGCCGGCGACCCCCAGGATCTCGTCGCGCGAGAAGGGCTTCTTCAGGAAGTTGGTGGCGCCCAGGCGAAGGGCCTCGATGGTGGTCTCGAGACTGGCATGGGCGGTCACCACCACGACCGGCAGCCGGGGATGTCGGATCCGCACCTCGGCCAGCAGCTCGAGCCCCCCCATGCCCGCCATGCGCAGGTCGGTGATCACCAAGTGGAAGGTCTTCTCGTCGAGCTTGGCGAGCGCCTCCCGGCCCTCGGCGCAGGACTCCACATCGTAGCGCCCGAGCGCCAGCATGTCGGAGAGGAGCTGGCGATTGAGCGCCTCGTCATCGACGACCAGGATCCGGTAGGTGTCGGGCACGGCCGGAATGTAGCCCGAAGTCAGGGAAGCGGAAAGGAAGGGCGACGATCCCGGGCGCAGCCGGAGCGCCTCGGGCTCCGCCCGAGGAAACAGCGCAGGCGGAGTCCGACCGCGAGCGAGGCGCACGGGACGCCCGGGTCGTGGCTTTCGCCACGACCCCGACGTCCCGGCGCAACCCTTCGGGTTGCTGCGGATTGATTTTGGGGTCGAACCCCCAAACCCCCGGGGGGCTCGCCCCGATCGGGCGCAGCCGCAGCGCCTCGGGCTCCGCCCGAGGAAGCAGCGTAGGCGGAGTCCGACCGCGAGCGAGCCCCTTGGGGCGAGCTGCAGACGAACTAGTTGGCCGGCCGCGGCAGGTCGGCGTTCCAGTTCAAGGCCAGCGAGCGCCAGCGGAAGCGCTCGGTGATCCCGTCGAGGTGGATCAGGCTGACCAGAAGGTCGATGGGCTGGTTCTTGCCGCCCCGCTCGGCCTCGGCCCCGATCTGGCGCACCCGCCCCACCGCTACGCCGGCGACCATGATCCGGCAGAAGTAGAGGTTGTCGGCAGGGGGAGCGGGGTTCGCCGCGTTGGCGATGGCCGAGACCACGGTGTTCACGACCTGGGCGACGTTCTGGGGCGTGCCCCGGGCCAGGTCGTTCTCGGGGGCCTCGTGGAGCGAGAGCACCAGCCGCCGGAAGTACAACGTCTTGTAGATGTTCTCGCTGACCTGGCTGCCCTTGGAGGGATTGCCGTCGGCGTCGTAGGTCACGTCGAAGACGGTGCGCTTGAGCACGAAGACCGGCACCGGGCCCTGGAACTTCTGGCTCTGGATGCCCGTGTACTCGACGTACTGGACGTCGTAGCTGGCGCTGCCGCCGCCGATCCCGAACAGGCCGCTCCCGCCCTCGGTCACCTGGGTCCGGTAGAAGGCGAACTTGGCGTCGTTCTGGTTCCCGAGATCGAAGACCAGTCCGGCGCCGACCGGACGGTTCTGGCCCCAGGTCTTGAAGGGCGCCATGGCATCGGGGTTGGTGGGCTGGGTGCCCTCGACCGGGGCCTTCACCATGGGGAAGACCATGTAGCGGATGTCCCGCTGCAGGATCTCGTTCAACAAGGTGGCGGTCTGCAGGCTCTCCAGGGCCTCCTCGGTCTGGGAGAACATGCGGAGCCCGTTGCGCAGCAGGTTCAGGATCCCCAGCGCCAATATGGTGCCGATGGTCATGGCCATCGCCAGCTCGACCAGGGTGTAGCCGCGCCGGCGCCGCTCGGTGCTGCTCAATTCGTCGCCTCCCGCCGGACCTCGAAGTCCTGGGCCACCCGGAAGGGACTCATGATCAGGCGCAGGAAGTCCTTGCGGTTGGTAGCGGTCGTGCCCTCATAGGCGCTCTTGTACTTGATGGTGACCGGCTTCAGCTTCCCCTGGATCGCCTGCTTGTACTCGTCGACCGAGTTGTAGTTAGGCTGGGGAGCGTTGACGGTGTCGGACGGGGTGCCGGTGGTGACCAGGCTCCCCTCGATCGAGCCGTTCTCGGAAGTGAACTCGCCGTTCGACAGGATGATCCCCTTGAAGACGGTGCCCGAGCCCTCGAGGGTCACGCCCTGGGCCACCAGCACCAGGGGACCTCCGGAAGAGGCCATCTCGCCCTGGATCTTCACCGGCCCCGGGAAGACCAGGTAGGCGCTGCCCTGGAGGACCTTCCCGCCCAGAGAGATGGTGGCGTCGGCCTGGTCGATGAAGTAGACCCCCTCGACCGCGTAGTCGGTCGAGACCAGGAAGGTCTGGAAGTCGGCCCAGGTCTTGAACCTAAAGGCCGCCCGCTTCTTGTTCACGTCCGGCTTCAGGCAGACCCCCACGTACTCCTGGCCCTTGGACTCGTCGAAGGGGGTCTTCCAGCCGGCCGTGGAGGAGAGCTCGGGATCGGGCGGCTCCTTGGGCCAGGCCTTGAAGGGCGGGTTCTGGTGCTTCTGGTGGGTGGCCTCCAGGACCTTCTTGAACTCGTCGAAGCGGCCGCTCCAGCCCTTGGCCCATTCCTCGATGGCATCCCCGTCCATGCCCTTGTCCTTCTGCGCCATCATGCTGTTTCCGTCATAGAACTCGAGCGACTGGTTGAAGGGCTTCAACTGGAGGAAGCGGGCGTTGTCCCCCTCCATCATCTTCTGCACCATGGTCTGGACCTCGGAGCTGAACCCCTGGGTCGGGTCCTTGGAGCCCCAGGCCGAGGCCACCCGCAGCGCGATCCCGTCGGGCTCGGCGCTGGGGTTGGCCACCACGTCGGCGGCGGTGTCCTTGAGCTGTTTCAGCAACTCGGGCGTCGGCTTGTAGTCCGGCTCGTACTTCTGGCCTCCGCCACCCGAGCCGCCCAGGACCTTGGACCAGTTCCCGTGCACCGTCAGGAAGCCGCGGTGCTCGCGCTTCAACTTCCAGGCCTTGGGCTCGGGGAGCCCTCCGTAGGAGCCTCCCAGGGTCGGTGCGGTGTCACCCTCCTCCCACCAGGGAGCCCACGCCAGAGGGAAGTTCTTCTTCATGTCGGTCTTGGTGGGCGAAGGGAGCGAGAGGTATTCGAGGCGTTCCTGGGTGATTTCCAGACCGGACTCGCCTGGGATGTAGACCGGTCCCCGGGTGATGTTCCGGACCTCTTCCTTCTTCAGGTACTCGCCGACCACATCGACCCACTGGGTGGTCTTCTTTTTCAGGTCGTCCATCAGCTTCGGCATACGGTTGGCACCGGGCTGGGCGGCGGTGGTGAACACGTCGGCGAGCTTGGGCGTGCCGTTCCAGTAGGTCTGGAGGCCCTGCTTCACATCCGGGAACCCGGGATAGGTGAGGGGGGCGACGTCGGTGGACTCGGAGATCTCGAGCTTTTCGAGGGCGGCCTTGGCCTTGTCCTTCTGTTCCACCAGGCTGGGTCCCGACCCGCCGCTACCGGACGATCCGGGCGCCCCGGTTTCGAGCTTCGACCAGGAAAGGAGCATGCCCAGCGTCAACTGCTTGCCGGCGGTGAATTCGTCCTGCTGCATCGACTGGATGTTCAGGTGCAGGGTCTGCTTGAGCACGGTCTCGACCACCGGCTTCCAGCCGACCTCGGTGTACCGGCGATCCAGCTCCTCGACGTAGGGCTTCATGTCGGTCTTGCCCTTGGCGAGGTAGTACCCGCACTTGGCGATGAAGAAGTTCTGCCCGTTCCCCGGCGGCTCCCAGAGACCGGCGTCGTCGGAGGTCGGATACAGCCTTTCCTTGAGCTTGGTCTCGATCTCGGCCGGTTGCAGCTGGCTGACCCCGCTGCAGGTGCCACCGCCCAGGTCGAAGTACTTGGTGAAGACGTAGGCCGTGTCGGAGGTCCGGTTGGTGTCCGGCTGGCCGGCCTGGGGACAGCCCTGTTCCTGGAGCTGCTTGGGGATGTTGAAGAGGATCGCCTCCCACGCCTCCCGCAGCTCCTTGGACATGTAGAGGCAGCTCGAGACGAAGTCCAGCTTGTTCCAGGGATCCGGCTTGTTGGCGAGGCCGCGGCACTTCTCGAGGTTCGAGCCGCAGCGCTGGCTGACCGCGTTCTTGACCGCCTGGCTGGGCGTGGCCGAAGTGTCGTCCGAGGCCTCGAGCAGCGCCACCGAGAGGGCCGCCACCCACTTCGCCATGTCGATCGAGCCTTCGTAGGCGTCCCGGCGGTCCTCCACGATCATCCCGCCCATGACCCGGGCGACCTCGGCCTGGGCCGCAAGGTCGAAGAGCTCGCTGGTGTTGTACTGGACCCGGTCCTGGAAGTACTGCCACTGGTGGGCCAGGAAGGCGACCTTGTCGAGCCCGGTAGGAGGCGCCGGCGAGACCAGCCGGAACTGGAAGCCTCGGGTAGCCCGCACCTTCATGCTGCCGACCTCGAGCTCGCAGAGGAGGAGCGCCAGGCCCGCCGACTCGCCCGCGAAGGCCAGCTTGGCGAGCTCGCTGTCGGCCACCCCGGCCCACGGGTCGCCGCTGGCAGCCACCGTGTCCTGGATCAGCCTGACCTCGAGCTTCTTGGGGGACGAGCCGCCCAGGATGTTCTTGGCGATGCGAGCCGTGGAATCGACGGCGATGGTCTTCCCGAAGAGGTCGGTGATCTTCTGACCGTCGACATTGATCTGCTTGTTCAGGACCGCGGTGGCCTCGGAGAGCGCCGCATCCGACAGGTAGCGGGCATAGATCGCCTCGTTCGCCAGCTTCTGGCCGCGGGCCACCTGCTCGCCCAGGAACTGGAAGAGCCCGATCACGCACAGGAAGACGATCGCCATGAAGGAGACGAAGATGAGGGTGCCGGCACCGCCTCGTGGCGCCCGGGCGACCTCGATCCGGCGCCGGACTTCCGCGGCCGGGCTCCATCCGGCCTGCGCATGCGCGCCCTCCCTGGTGCCGGACGCGCCCATCCCGCCCCGGCCGCGCCACCTGGGTCCCCCGAACGTCGGCATCTGCCGCATGGATCCCCTGTTTCCTGGGCTAGCGGGCGAAGGTCGCCATCAGCCCTGCGAACGCCCTGAGGAAGCCGAGCCACCCCCCGGATCCGTCCCCGGACCCGCTTGCCGCCATCCGGTTGGCTGCCGCCGCCACCGCTTCGCCGCCCATGGTCCCGCTCACCTGATCGATGGTCGCCTGGCCACCGGGCCAGCCGGTGGGCGACCGGAGCACCCCGAGGGCCTCGGCGATCGACGCCGGGTTGTCGGTGTTGTTGACGTTGCGTACGCCGGCCGCGACCGGGGTCCGGGGCTCGGTCACCGCAGGCCGGTCCTGGCCGAAGGGATCGCAGACCTGGCCGGGCGGGCACTGGTGGGCCGCCGGCAGGGTCGGGCGGTTGGGACCGAACTGGGTGGTCTGGGCCTGGCCGGCGGAACCGAGCACGAGTCCGACCAAGGTGGCGAGGCGGGCCAGGCGGGCCCACCGCGAGGATGTGCGAAGCGACATGGTCACGTCTCCTTCGGCGACCGGAGCGGAGCGAGCGCCCTCATGGCGGTGTCGCTCCCCCCGGCTTGGGAGGGGGGTGGAACAGGGTTTCCCCGGCGAAGGCCACCAGGCTCAGGTGTTCGGTGCCGAGGGTGAGCTCATCGAGGGTGGCAGGGGGCTGTGCGGTCTGGCGCTCCTTGCCCCAGAAGATCTTCACCCCGAGGACCCGCATGCGCAGGTCGTAGAGCTCGGGGGCATACTCCTTCTTGACCGGGAGGCGCTGGAGCGAGAAGAAGCTCCGCCGCCGGTCCCACTCGGCGAGCAGGCTCTTCATCTCCGGGTCGGAGGGCACCGAAGGGTCGACCAGCGGGTTCATGAGCTGGTCCTCCTGGAAGAGCGGCACGCTCGCCGAGTTCTGGGGCACCACGTCGTCCAGTGTCCGGCCCGAAGGCGTGGGCCCGCCGGTCGGCGTGGCGGCAGCCCCGTCCAGGAAGTCGAGCGAACAGGCCCGGATCCGCTCCAGGTAGTTCTGGGCCAGGGTCCCGGCGAAGGACCGCATCTTGTTGTACTGGGCCCGCTTCGAGTTGCCCTGCATAATGGTGTAGACCGGGAGCAGGCCGACCATCATCACGATCACCGCCACCATCACCTCGGTGAAGGTGAATCCCGACCGTGGAGGTCTCGCGAGGGGGGGAAGGCGGCCAGCGGCGCGCCCCGGGGGCCTCGCCAGGTCCTCCCGAGGGGTGGGGGAGCCCTGGACCTGATCGGCCTGGGATGTGGGGGGCGAGACTCGGGTCACCCTACCAGTATAGGGGCTGGTCGCGAAGCGGCAAGCATGGGACGTGCCCAGCTTTTTTCGTCCGGTCGCGCAACCTGCTCCGTGGGGGGGCCGTAGTGGGTCATGCGCCGGTCCATGCCGGTCGCTCGTTCGGGAAACCAACCGCCCCCGGGGTTCACCCGAGGGGACGGACTACGGAACAGACCTCGTTGCAGGTGGAGAGGGCGGACCTCGTGACTCGATCCGTGACTCGATCCAGCTTGGTTGGTGGTGCGACGCTGGCACTCGCCCTGGCACTTCCGGGCGGAACCCGTGCCCAGAGCCTCCAGGACCTGGTGCAGAATGCTCCCTGGCAGAAGGCCGTCAGGGACGAGCAGGCAGCGGTGGCAAAGGCCGATGCAGCGCTCGCCGACGGCGCTGCGCTCGATCGGGCCCTCTCCCAGCCGACCGCCCACACCGGGCTCCTTCCCTGGAACCAGTACTACCGCTACCGCTTCGTCGAAGTCGGGACTCCCGGCGAGGCCCGGCAGCTCGTCCAGCAGGCGAACGGCCCTGCCAGGGTCAACCTCCTGGGAATGGACCTCGGAGGGTTCCTCAACCTGTCCGAGGACACCTACGGGGTCTCGGGCAAGATGAACAAGGCCTACGCCGAGGCCGGTGACGACTTCACGACCGTCTTCGACATTCCCGAGGACGATCAGTGGGCGGCCTTCGAGGAACGCGGCGTGACCCCGACCAAGGCCAGGCCGCTGGCGGTCAACCAGCTCAAGACCGAGATCACCACCATGAAGTCGGCGGCCTCGACCGCCAAGACCGCCATGGACTCGACCCTCCGCAAGGCCCAGGAGTTCGTGGACGGGTGGGCCCGGAACCTGAGCGAGGTCGCGGCCAACGGTATCCCGGCCTGGAACTCGTCCGGGAGCCTGCTCGTCTCCAACATCCAGCAGCTCTTCCCGAAGATCACCTCGGACAACATCCCAGGGACCGAGAAGAAGCTCGCCGATCGGGGACAGGTGGTCGAAGGCCACCTCTACATCAGCTACTTCGGGGTAAAGGCGCCTGTGGCCGGGGGAGCCACCGCCAACCCGCCCCAGCCCCCCCCGGACCAGACCGCGGCGGCCGACCAGACCCGCACCCGGGTCCCGCCGGGTCCGGCCGGCGATCGAACCGGTCCCTTGCCTGACCAGACCGTGCGCCGCGACCAGACGCCCACCACCCGCCGCAACACCCCGGGCGACGCGGTCGACCCGTATGGCATGGGCACCGACGGCGGCACCGGCGCTCGTCCCGACCAGACGGTCCGCGCCGATCAGACCCCCACCGGGGCCAGGGTGACCCCGAGCGACCGGGTCACCGCCGACGTCCAGGCCAACGGTGGCTACCGGCCCGGATACGATCCCAACCTCAATAACCGGATGCGGGCGGACAACCTGCTCCAGGTCCTGCTCGGAATGCAGAGCCAGTTGACCGGTGCCAACTACCAGAACCCCGAATGGGCCGCGGTGATCGCCACCCTGGGCGTAGGGTCCGTGCTGTTGGGCCATCAGTCCGGTGCCAACGCCGGGAGCGTCACCACCCTCCCCGGCTCCGGTGCAGGGGGACTCCCCACCGGCGACGTCGACCAGACCCGGCGCGGCTCCGGAGGCCCCCAGGCGGATCAGCCCGGTGCCACCTCCGGCCGGCAGCCCTACGATGCCACCGGGTCGATGAGCCGTGACCTGGTCAATTATCTGAGTGCCCATGTCAATGGCAACCCCCAGCAGCTCTTCGCCGCCAACCACAAGGCTTTCGCGCAGCAGATGGTGGAGCAGGTCGACCGTCGGATCAAGGCGATCCGGGACATGATGGTCGGGATCTCGGACGCCCAGAAGGCGAGGATCGAGCCCGAGCTGGCGGCCCTGGAGCGGCTCTATGCCGAGACCTTCCGGCCGGCTTGGCTGTCCGTCGAGCTGGCTCCCGCGCCGGTGCCGGCGCAGACTGCCCAGGCTGCCCATAATGCCCTGAAGGCGATGCACGAGAAGGCTACCTCGCTGGCCAGGGTGTTCACGCCCGCGGCCTGACCCGTCCGGCCCAGCCGCCTTTGGGGGCTGGGCAGATCGAGACGCGAAGAGCCCGCCCTCCGGGGCGGGCTCTTCGCGTCGCGCCAGACTGCAGCCTGCGGGGGGTAGACCGAGATCGCCCTGGTCAGGCCTCGGGGGATGGACCCCTCGGGCACGGCCGGAGCGCTCCTGGGCTTCACCTTCATGGGAGCGACAGGCTTGCGGGCTGCCGGGCTCGGTCCAGGCGTCGAACCCCAAGACCCCAGGGAGCGGGCGAGCTGCAGACCTCGGGCACGCCCAGGACGAGTGTCCCGTTCCCGAAATCCGCCCACATTCTACGGGCTCACTCGACGCCGGCCGCCGCCGCAGCTCCTTGAAGTGCGTCCAGCACTCCGGCGTCGCTGCGACGACGGCGGGCGCCGAGTCGCTCCGCATTCAAGCGGGCGGACTTCGGGAACGGGACACTAGATCATGGCCCACATTTCGATGGCCCGCTCGAACTTGCGCTTCTCGGGGGGGATCCCGCCGGAGGCCTTCCCGATGAAACTCTGGAACATGCGGGTTCGAGCATGGATGACCCTTCCCAGCCGAAGATCGAAGAGGAAGGTGGCCTGGACGCTCATGGTCGCGAGACCTCGGCCCTTGGGCAGCTCTCCCTTGGCGGTAGCCTCCATGCCGATCTCTGCGACCAGCCGGCTCCGCATGCGACCTTCCCGGAGGAAGGTGAAGGTCGCTTCGGTGGGGATCTCGAAGGCAGCCGATGGGGCGACCCGGCGGGACCACTTGTCGCCGGGCTTCAGGGGTCCCTCGGGGAAGACCAGGGCTGTCGGCTGCTCCATGGCCAGCACGTTGCCGAAGTAGTCGACCGGATAGCCCCTGCGGTCGAGATAGGCGATTCCCAGGATCGGATCGTCGAGGTCGGCGGCCGCCACCTTGTCGCCGACCTTGGCCCCGACCTTGAGGGGGAGTGTCTCCGACCGGAGGATCCCGGCCGCGGTCGGAACCTCCCAGATCGACACCTGGAACTCCTGGCGCAGGATACTGTCGGTGATCCTGCCCTTCTCCTGGCCTGCCGGACGCTCGAACTCGCGGGTATTGGTCTGCTGCCGGTACTTGAGACGCGAGAGCGTGGTCGAGAAGCGGATCTCCCGGGCAACAGGGTTGACCACCGTCTCGATGTCCGGGAGCGGCAGCGCCGGGGAGGCCATGGGCCCGATCGACTCCTCCTCGGCGCCCTGAATGCCACCGACCAGGACGAGCCCGAGGCACAGCAGGCGACCCGAACCTCGGACCCCGAAGCGACCAGCACGCATGCAACCCTCCACGGGACGGGACGAGCCGCACCACCGGGTCCCCCGGGGTCGCCTGCCGCCGTGCCATGGGCAAGGGTAGAGGTGCCCGGGACGAAGGGTCAACGGAGCCGCCGGTCGAACAGAACCAGCGTGGGGATACCGACATCCATGCGGAATCCGGGCGACCTGCGTGCTAGGGTCCGGACCTCGGCGGAGGAACAGGAGGAGACCGTGGAGATCTCGCGACTCTTCGTCTTGGGCGGCGGGACCATGGGCAACGGCATCGCCCAGGTCGGAGCCCAGGGCGGATACGAAGTGACCCTCTGGGACCTGGACGAGGGAGCCGTCCAGAAGGGCCTGAAGGCCATCGACTCGAGCCTCGACCGGATGGTCAAGAAGGAGAAGCTCACGCCCGCCGAGCGCGACCAGGTGCGGGGGCGGATCCGGGGCACCACCCGGCTCGAGGATGCGGCATCGTCCGACCTCCTGATCGAGGCCGTGGTCGAGGACATGGGGGTCAAGAAGGACCTGTTCGCCCGCCTCCACGGGATCGCCCCGGCCCACGCCGTCTTCGCCACCAACACCTCCTCCCTGCCGGTGACCGAGATGGCGATGGCCAGCGGCCGTCCGGACCGCTTCGTCGGGATGCACTTCTTCAACCCGGTCCCGATGATGAAGCTCTGCGAGGTGATCCGCACCCCCCGCACCGGTGACGCGGCGGTGGCCGCCGCCACCGAGGTGGCGACCCGCATGGGCAAGACCCCGGTCAAGGCCAAGGACACGCCCGGCTTCCTGTTCAACCGCCTGATCATCCCCTACCTCAACGAGGCGGCCTGGGCGGTCTACGAGGGCGTCGGGAGCCCCGAGGACATCGACACCGCCATGAAGCTCGGGGGCAACATGCCGATCGGCCCGCTGGCGCTGCTCGACATGATCGGGATCGACGTCCAGGAGAAGGTCTCCGACATCTTCCACAAGGAGTTCGGCGATCCCAAGTTCCGGACCTGCCCCCTGGTCCGCCAGATGGTGCGGGCCGGCCACCTGGGCCGCAAGACCGGCAAGGGCTTCTTCGAGTACCCGGAAGCAGGTGCCAAGTGAGTTTCGAGTTCCTGCGTCTGGAGACCGGAGCGGTCTCGGTCCTCACCTTGAACCGGCCCGAGAAGCTGAACGCCCTGAACGCCGCGGTCCTCGGCGAACTGGAAGCGGCCTTGACCACCCTCGAGTCCGACCCGTCGGTCCAGGTCCTCCTGGTGACGGGTGCCGGGGAGAAGGCCTTCGTGGCCGGCGCCGACATCGGGGAACTCTCCGCCTGCGACGCCCGGGCCGGGATGGCCATGGCCCGCCGGGGCCAGACCCTGTTCGCCCGCCTCGAGGCCGCCCGCTTCGCCACGCTGGCAGTGGTCAACGGCTTCGCCCTGGGCGGCGGCCTGGAACTGGCGCTGGCCTGCGATCTGCGTCTGGGCTCGACCCAGGCGGTGCTGGGTCTTCCCGAGGTCACCCTGGGGATCATCCCCGGGTATGCCGGGACCCAGCGCCTGGCCCGCCTGATCGGCAAGGGCCGGGCCCTCGAACTGGTGATGACCGGCGACAAGATCAAGGCGGACGAGGCGCACCGGATCGGGCTCCTCAACCACGTGGTCGAACCGGCCGATCTGATGGCGAAGGCCCGCGAACTGGCCGCTCGGATCCAGAAGGCCGGACCGCTCGCGGTGGCGGCTGCCAAGCGGCTCGTCCACATGGCCGGTGAGGTACCGTTGGACCGGGGAGTCGAGGCCGAGGCCGCGGCCTTCGCGCTCCTCTGCACCAGCGAGGACAAGGCCGAAGGTACCCGGGCCTTCCTGGAGAAGCGGAAGCCCGTCTTCACCGGTCGCTGAGGCACGGAAAGCGAGGAGGAGCGGATGGAGCTCGGACCCGGCGTCGGAGGGTCGGCCAGCACCGGTCCCACGTCTGCCAAGAAGGCGGGCATGGCGGTCCTGGCGATCCTGGTCCTGGGACTGGCCTACCGCTGGTGGAGCCGACCCGAGGCGGATCCCTCGCTCTCGGGGATCCTCGACGACCTCGGCGACACCCCGACCGAGATGGCCCGGCTGCGTCGGGAGCTGGGGGCGCCGGCGACGAATCCGGCCCGTGGCCCCGCGCTCGACCTCGATGCGCCCATCGACCTGGCGTCCGCGGGTCGACCCGCAGACAGGGGCCCCGAGCCGACCGTATCCAGCGACCCGAGCCCGAGCCCGACCCGGCTCGACCGGGCGCTGCCGACCTCCAGTGGTACCGAGCCGGCGACTCCCCCGTCGACGCCCGGTGCGGCCGGGTATCCGACCGCACCGGAATCGCCTTCGGGCCGCCCCGGGGGAAGGCTCCCGGTCGACCCCGCCATGCTCCACCGGGCCCGCCGGGCCGGGGACATCGAGACCCTCTACGCCACCCTGGTCGACGAGGAACTCGAGACCCCGGGGAGGGTCCTGGCCTCGGCCCTGGCTTCCGACCTCCAGGACCCGCGTCTCGACACGGCCTTCTACGAGATCCTCGAGTCCCGGGACGAACCCGATGGGCTCCGGGAGTCGGCGGCGGTGGCCCTGGCGATCCGCCAGCCCCGGGCCTTCGCCGGCTACCTGGCCCGGGTCGCGGCCAGGCCCTCGGTGGCCGAGGGCAAGGACCGCGAGCTCGAGCGGTTGGTGCTCCTCGCCTTCTACGCCGATTCCGAGGCCGGGGAGGGGAGCCTGGTAACGAACGCCCTCGAGCCCTTCACGGCCCTGGCCCGCCAGGGGAACCGGGTGGCGCTCCAGGCCCTGAGCTTCGCCCTGCGCCGTCCCGACGCCTCCCGCCTGGATCCCGGGATCTTCGACAAGGAGACCGCTTCCCTGGTCGTCAGGGACAACCTGGTGCGCCACCTGCGCCAGGCGGTCGAGGCGGGTCGCTCCGAGCTCGCGCCCCGACTCCGGGAACTCGAACGCATGTAGTCCCGGGCCGCGCCTCTCGGGAACCGCGGCGGCTCGTGCCCCGGTTCGCTCCCGCTGGGCTTGGCATGGGCGAAGCCGCGGCTAGAATGGCGGCGATGCCTGTGAAGACCGTACGCGCCCGATCCGAGCCCCGGCGACCCCGACCCGGGTTCCTGCTGCTGGCCGTTCTGGCCGCGCTGCTCGGCCTTCCCCTCCGGAGTCCGGCTGCGGAAGCGGTGCAGGTGGTGGACGGCCGCTACGACGTCTCGGCCCTGACCTCGGCCGATCCCATCCTGGCCGAACTCTTCTCGATGGCCAACGACGTCGGGTTCCGGCTGGGGACCTGGGGTGGGGCCAGCCGGGACTTCCTGCTGGGGCGGGGCGCCCCCCCGGCCTTCTCGGACGTCGACATGGTCTACGACTCGGGCGAACTCTGGTCGGCGCTCACCCGGGACGGCGTGCTCGGCTTCGTGAAGAAGCTCGGGCGGATCGGGAAGGGCTACTGGAACGTGGTGCGGATGGGTGGGCCCGGCGCGGTGACCCGCTACACCATGCTCGACCGGAATCCCGACCGCAGCCTCACCATGTCGGTCCATGACCTGATGGCATCCGGCGCCGAGACCCTGAACCAGGTGGCGCTCCAGAGCGACGGGTCGGTCTGGGATCCGAGCGGCGGCCTCGCCGACCTCCAGGCCGGGCTGCTCCGCTACCGGGCTCCGAGACCCGTCTCCGAGCTGGCAGGCGAGCTCGACGACATCCACAACGCCGGGCCCTACGACGTGCTCCGGGCGATCCGCTTCAAGGTCCAGTACCCGGAGCTCCGCTTCGCCCCGGGGACGGAAGAGACCCTGCACGAGATCATGCGCCTCTATGCCCCGGGTACGCCCTACGCCGCCGAGGTCGCCGGCTACGCCCAGGGAGCCGCGGGCAAGGTGCGCACCGCGCTGCCGTTCAAGACCCAGCATCTGCTGGCAGCCACCCGCAACGCCCTCGGGCACCCCGACCGGCGCGACATCCGGGTCTACATGGAGAAGGGCCTGAAGAAGATCCTCGACTCGACTCCCGATCCCCGGGAGAGCCTGCGTCTCCTGGAACAGTTCGGGGTCGCCCGGCTGGCCCGCGACTCGGGGCTGGGCGAATACCTGGAGGCCCTCGAGGCCAAGGCGGCGGCAGGTGCGGGAGGGGCGCTCCCGGTCGATCCCGGCGCCGGCGGGGCTGCCAGGGGTTCCTCGGAGCAAGGGGAGGCACTCGCCGGGACCGCCTGGCGGAACGTCCGGGACCAGGCCTACCGGAACTACCTGGCCGCCACGGCCCGGGGCGACCTCGAGGCGGCCCGGCTCCAATTCGAGCTCTACCAGCGGGCAGGAGCGGCAACACCGTGAGCCGGTTGCCGGGACGTCTGCTGCCCACCCTGGTGATCGCCGCCTGGGCCCTCGCGACCCCGGGCCCGGGTCGCTCCGAGACCCGGCTGGGAGCCCGCCCCCTGGGATTGATGACGGCCACCGAAGTAGAGCTCGAGCCCTTCCTGGCGGCGGTGCCGGAGCGGGGCGCCGAGACCGTGGCGGGACGCCGTTTCGTGCGGGGCCTGGTCGACGGCCGCGAGGTCGTGATGGTGGTCGGTGGGGTCGGCAAGGTGAACGCGGCCCTGACCGCGACCCTCCTGATCGAGCGCTTCCAGGTGGCGGCCCTGGTCTTCTCGGGGGTGGGAGCAGGGATCGACCCCGAGCTGGGGCTCGGCGACGTGGTGGTCTCGGAGCGCACCGTGCAGTCGGACGCGGTACGGATCGCGGGAGGTTCGGCGACCCCGCTGCCGATCAAGCGCCTGGACCATGACGGACCCCACAAGTCGGGCGAGGTCCGCCCCCCCAAGGTCCTCCTCGACCTGGCCCTGGCGGCGGCCCGGGAGAGCGATCTCCAGTCGGTGTTGCCGATGGGCGGCAGCAAGCCCCGGGCCCGGCCCGGCACCATCTGCACCGGCGACGCCTTCGTCACCGATCCCCGCCACCTCCGCTGGATCCAGAAAACCCACTCGGGCGCGGTCTACGAGATGGAAGGCGGAGCCATGGCCCAGGTCGCCAGGGCCTCGGGCACGCCCTGGATCGTGCTCCGGGGCGTGAGCGACCACGCCAACGGCCTGAACGCGGTGGTCTACCCGCTGACCCGGGGCAAGGCCGCCAGGAACGCTGCCCTGGTGGCCTTGAACCTGATCGGTCGCCTCCAGGGCTTCTGACCTCTCGCTGCCCCTACTCGGTCACGAAGGGATCGACCATGTGCGATCCGTCGAGGGACGGGCGGGGATCCTTGTAGGGCGGAGCCAGCGGGGTCGGGGGCGAAGGAGGCGGACGGGGCCTGGCCCGGGCCAGGGTCCTGGTCGTGGAACGGACCGGGGGCAGGGGACGGAGCTCGGGAAGAGGCACCGCCGGGACCGACGCGGCAGCCGGGACGGATGCCACCACGGCCGGCGGGTCCGGCTTCGCCGGGCGGGGCTTGGCACCACCCGGCACGAAGCGATGCCCCGGGAAGAAGGCGCCTTCCAGGGCCAGTCCGAAGACGGTGTCGGGGTAGCGCCGGAGCAGCGCTTCCTTCAGCTTGGGGGCCTTGGGGCGGCCCGCCCGGACCGCTGCCAGGTAGGCGCCGTAGAGGGCTGCCGGGGCCGCCGCCGAGGTGGGGTTCTCGAGGGTGAAGCGCCCCAGGGCCTGGGCTGCGTCCTCGGTCCGGCCGGCCACCACGAGTTCCAGCGCCTTGGCGAGCTTCTGTACCCGGGAACCCGCCGGATCGATGCCCATCACCTGGCTCACCGTGGCCGGCTTGCGTCCGGACTCGAGCAGCTTCGGCAGGATCCTCTCCAGGGCCGCGGCGGTGTGGGGCCGCCGGTCGTGGAAGAGCACGATGGCCCCGTTCTGCAGGAGTCCGCCCTTCAGGACCCGGGCCGTGATCTGGTCGGGCCCGATCTCCTGGTAGTCCTGCGAGTCGCACGACCAGTCGATCAGGTACTCGAAGCGCTCCGCCAGGACCCCCTGCACCAGCCGGGATCGATTCCCGATCTGGTAGGGCAGCCGGAAGAACCTGACCCCCTCGACCTCGGGAACCGCCCGGGCCAGGGCTGCGTCGGTCCGCTCGATCTCGTCCCGGATCCGGGCCGCCGGCAGGCTCGTCAGCTTGGGGTGGGTGTAGCTGTGCTGTCCGAGCTCGTGCCCCTCCGCCACGATCCGCCGCACCAGGTGGGGGAAGCGGTCCACCTGCTGCCCCACCACGAAGAAGGTCGCCTTGGCGCCGAAGCGGGCCAGGACCTCGAGCACCCGCTCGGTCGGCCCGGCCTCCGGCCCGTCGTCGAAGGTGAGCGCCACCAGCTTGCGGGTGGGATCGCCGCGGTCGACCATCGGGATCCCGGCCAGGTCCTGGGCGGTAAAGCGCGGTCCCCCCTGGGTGATCTCCTTGAGCTCCGCCGCCATGGCGGCATGGCCGCCGGTCGCCTGCATCGCCAGGAACTTCGGGACCAGCAGGGCGGCAACGATCTCGCGGGCCTCCGGGGTGACCTCGGTGAGCGGTCCGGCCGGATGCGCCTGGGCCGTCTGCATGGCCTGGGCCATGGCCCGCACGGCCTTCCCGAGGTCGCTCTGGGCCTCCCCCGGATCCGGCCGGTCCTGGCGACCGAGGGCCCCGAGCAGCTGGACCAACGCGGCCGTGAGCTCGCGATCGGCCGCGAACGCGTCCGAGGTGGCGGTGGGCGTCACCGCCTCGGTGGGAAGGCGGGGAGCCGCGTCCCCGACGGGGTCCTGGGTGCCCGGAGTGCCCGGCGACACCTCTGGGACCTGGGTCGGAGCCGCATCGGGCGCCGGACCCGAAGTAGCGATCGCGGCGGGGTCCGAGGCCCCACGGGCAGCCTTCCGGGCAACGACCGGGAAGATCGAGGTCTCGACTGGACTCCGACCCGATGGCTGGTCGAAGGACCCGAAGAGGTCCTCGGAGGAAGCCTCGTCCGGAGGCAGGGGATCCGGGTCGGCGGCGGGAGCGGGGGCCGAGGAGGGAAGCGAGGAGCCGGTGGCCTCCCGGGGCGACTCGGCTGGAGCCGCGCCGGAAGGGGCGGCGGGAGCCGGGGGGGTGGCCGGGGCCGCCGCCTTGGGCTTCTTGGGCAGCCACAGGGAGAGCCCCTTGGGGCCGGCGCCCGACACCGGTCCCGCCAGGAGGATCGCCAGGCACAGGGCCCGACGGGGTGCACCGAGGAGCATGAGGGTACCTTACACCTTCCCAGGCAGGTGATCGACCCCGGCGCGGACCGGCTCGCGACCGGATCGGCCTCACCGCACAAAGCACCGTGCCCCGCCCGCGGGCGCGTCGGGAACGGCTCTATACTGGTTGCCGGAGGAAGGAGCGGGGATGTTCGCGAGCAAGCTCACCGCCGGGTTGGCCCTGGCCCTGGCCATGCTGGTGGCCGGCGCCCGGGCAGAGACCGGAGCCGCAGCCAGGCCGGAGGCCCGACCCGGGGATCTCGAGGGCCTCGAGTTCGTGCCCGGGGAGATCGTCCTCGACTTCGAGGATCACCTCGGGAACGCCGAGTGCTTCGCCCGGGCCGCGGCGCTGGGAGTGCGGGACGCCGGGTTCGGCAGCCCGACCGCCGACCTGGCGAACCTGGTGGTGGGGCGGATCCCGGTCGGGTCCTCGCCCCGGAGCCTGGCCGCCCGGGCCCGGGAGCTCCCCGGCATCGAGGCGGCCGGCCCCAACTTCGTGTACCGGGCCCTCTACCTCCCCGACGACCCCCGCTTCGGGGAGCAGTGGCACATGACCCAGATCCGGGCCCATGACGCCTGGGACGTGGCCCGGGGCCGGGGCGTGGTGGTGGCGGTGCTCGACACCGGGGTGACCCTCGAGAAGGACCCGGCGAACCCCCAGGTCGCGGCCCTCGAGGACCTCGAGAACACCGGGATGGTGCCGGGATACGACTTCATCAACAACCGGGTCTGCGCGATCGACGACCACGCCCACGGCAACCACGTGGCGGGGACCATCGCCCAGAGCACCAACAACGGGAAAGGCGTGGCGGGGATCGCCTACGAGGCCAGGATCATGCCCGTGAAGGTCCTCTCCCGCTACGGCTCCGGCACCACGGCCGGGGTAGCCAACGGGATCCGCTTCGCCGCCGACCACGGTGCCGACGTGATCAACATGAGCCTGGGCGGCGGTCCCGAGGACGAGGTGATGAAGAGCGTCTGCGCCAAGGCCAAGGCGGCGGGCGTGCTCATCGTGTGCGCCGCCGGCAACGAGAGTTCGCCCTTCGTCTCGTTCCCGGCGGCCTACCCGGGCTGCGTGGCGGTGAGCTCGGTGAACTCGATCAAGCAGAAGGCCTTCTACTCGAACTGGGGCGAGGAGATCGCGATCGCCGCCCCGGGCGGGGACCGGGACGACCACAACGGGGACGGCATCCCCGACGGCGTGCTCCAGCAGACCATCGAGCCCGGGAACCCCTCCAAGCCGGCCTACCTCTCCTTCATCGGGACCTCGATGGCGAGCCCGCACGCGGCCGGGGTGGCGGCCCTGGTCAAGTCGCTGGGGGTCACCAAGCCCGAGTACACCCTCTGGGTCATGCAGCAGACCGCCGAGCCCCTGGAGAACCCGGGGAAGGGCGACGCCAAGGAGAACTTCTTCGGGGCCGGGCTGGTGGACGCCCGCCGGGCCGTCGACCGGATCGCCCTCTGGTTCTCGCTCCAGAAGCTGGTCCTGGTCCTCGTCCTGTTCCTGGTCCTGAAGCGCTCCTCGCCGGTGAAGCCGGGGATCGACTGGTGCCCCTTCCATCTGGTGGGGATCGTGGTGGGCGCCACCGGTCTCTTCTTCCTGCCCTACCTGGGAGTGGGACCGTTCCCGCTCCAGGAGCTGGTCTGCCGGGGATTCCCGGAATGGGACCTCTACTTCCTGGGTGCCCAGGGCCACGCCAACCCGCTGTTCTACAGCGCCCTGGTCCCGATCGCCCTGCTGGTGCTCCTGTTCCGGGCCGCCCGTCCGGTACGGGCCCTGGTGGCGGGACTGGCCCTGGGGATGGCCGGGCATATGGCCTGGTACGCGCTGGTCCCGGTGGCCGACGTGCATTGGGTCCCGGATCTGGTGGCGAACCTGGGCGACCGGTTCTGGTACGGTCTGCAGGCGGGGCTCTGTCTCCTCGCATCGGGAGCCATGCGGCTCGGGGAGGAGCGTTGACATGATGAAGATCCAGGGCTCGGTGGTCCGGTCCGATCTCGAGGGTGGACTGTGGCTGTTCCGCACGCTGCAAGGCGTCCAGTACCAGCTGAAGGGCGGGGACGACGCACTGCTCAAGGACGGCCAGAAGGCGACCCTCGAAGGCCATGTCGAGAAGGAAGCCTTCGGGATCGGGATGTGCGGCGAGATCTTCCGGGTGGAACGCTACAAGCTGGGGTAGGCCGGAGGACCGGTTCCCCGGCCCCCCGGTCCCCGGCAGGACGGCGGCTGTGCCCCGCCCCCGACGCCGGCCCCGCGCCTACTTCAGGAACCAGCCCACGTCCACCCACATGTCGGGGTTCTCGAGGCGTACGAAGGGCTGGTTGACGAACTTCGCCATCAGCCCGAACGCCAGCGAGAGGGGCACCGGGAGCCCGGCGGCCTTGACGCTGGTGATCTCGGCCCGGAGCTGCTTCTCGGCGGGGTGCCAGTGGAGCCGGCCGGTGGCCTTGATGGAGACCAGCGAGCGGCCCTCCATGGTGAACTCGCCCTCGTGGGTGTGGAGCTGGATGTCCTTGACCGCCACCGATTCCTGGGTAGTCGAGGAAGCCTCCGGCCCGTCCTCGCTCCAATAGAGTTCGAGCCGCTGGATGGCGACCGAGCTCGACTTGCGGAAGGCGTTGACCACCCCGGTCACGGGAGCCTGGAAGAACCCGTCGTCGAGGACCAGCGTGGTGCCGGCCGCGATCCCGGTGGCGGTGGTCTGGTCGTCGAGGCGGGCCTTGGCCGCCAGGACCGTGAGCTTCCCGTTCTTGAGGGAGATCTCCACGCCCTCGAGGCTCATGCCCCGGAGGCCGGAGACGGTCTCCTGCCAGCCCGCTTCCCCATGGAGGGCCCCGAAGCGGAAGAGTTCAGAGCCGGCCATGAGCGGTCCCGGCAGGGCCATGGCGACCGCCAGGCCCAACGGCAGCACGAAGAGGTTTCCCGAACGCACGACGATACTCCTCACTCGATCCTCGAGCCGCTCTCCACCCCGGGAGCGGCCGGGCAGGGTGGTCCCCGCCGTTTCTTGTGGGGCAGGACACTAGCCGACCGCCACCCCGGGCGTAAACCGGGCGGCTTCCCAAACCGGGCCCCAGTGGCTAGACTCCCGGGGGTTCCCGGGAATCGGTCCGCCAGGGGGGATCCTTGCTCGATCTCGGAGTCGTCAAGTCCAAGGAGCGCTGGGAGAAGCACGTCTGGGCGATCCGCCTGCGTGCCACCACCCTCCTGGGCGTCACCTTCGTCTACCTCTACCTGGCAGCCACCGGCCGGGTGCCCCTGAACGGCTTCGCGGTAGCGTTGATCCTGGGCCTCTTCGCCTTCAACGCCCATCGGAAGAAGCGCCCGTCCCGGAGCTTCACCCGCATGATGATCGGCGCCGATGTGGTGTTGATCACGCTGGCGCTGTGGGCGACGGGCGGGGTGGCGACCTTCCTCCTGCCCCTCTACTTCGTCCAGGTGGTCGCCACCAGCCTCCACACCAACCCCCAGCAGGGTGTGCTGGCGGCCTTCTCGGCCTGGGCGCTGTTCGCCGGGGTGGCCCTGCTGGAGGCGGCGGGCGTCCTGCCCCACGGCCCGCTGGCCGCCAGCCCGGCCGCGGCCCGCCTCGCCACCGACGTGGGCTTCGTGGAGGCGAGCATCCTCAGCCTCTTCGTGCTGCTCGGGGCGGTCACCTACTCGGCCGGGTACATCGCCCAGCGCCTCAGGGTCCGGGAGGCCGAGATCGAGGTCGCCCACGAGGAACTCGGGATCCTCTACCAGGCATCCCAGGGCTTCGTGAAGGCGGAGACCGCCGACGAGCTGGCCCACCACCTGACCAGCGCGGCGGTCCGCCTGGGCGCCCGTTCGATCGCCATCTTCATCGCCCGGGAGGAGGGGATCGAGTGCCTGGCCAGCCGGCCGGCGCGCCTCGAGCCCGAGGTCCTGGAGGCCCTCCAGGGGCGAGCCGCCACCTGGCTGAACCAGGCCGGCGACGACCGGGCCCTGGGCACGCTCCGGGACGACCCCAATTTCGGGCTGGTCCAGTTCCGCCTGGGGAGCGGCCGTCGGGGCGTGGTGGCGGTCGAGGCCCACATCGACGACCTGCTCGGGAAGAGTCCCGAGGGGCTTTCCCTGCTGGCCCAGGGGTTCGCCGCCGCCTTGACCACCCTCGAAGCCCTGGAGACCCACGTCCACCTCGCCACCACCGATCCCTTGACCGGAGCCGCCAACCGCCGCGAATTCGACCGGGTCATCGAGGAGGAAACCAGCCGGGCGGGTCGCTACGGCCGCCCGCTCGCCCTGGTCATGGTCGACGTCGACCACTTCAAGAAGCTGAACGACACCCGGGGTCACCAGGACGGCGACCGGGTCCTGGTGGGGGTGGTGCAGGCCCTCCGCCGGGCGCTGCGCACCCAGGACATGATCGCCCGCTTCGGCGGCGAGGAGTTCGCGGTCATCGCCCCCGAGACCGGCCCCGACCAGGCCGTGATCCTGGCCGAGCGCCTCCGCCGGGCGGTCCAGAGCTGGGACTACTGGGCCGGCGAGGACGGGGCACCCGCAGTCACCGCCAGCCTGGGGGTGGCCAGCCGGCTCCCGACCACCGGACCCCTGCCTTCCTCCGAGCTGCTCCGCCGGGCGGACGTCGCCCTGTACCACGCCAAGCGCTCGGGTCGGAACCGGGTCGAGTTCTACGTCCCGGAGATCGATCCCGAGCTGGCCCCCCCGGTCGCCTGCGCCAGCGCCCAGAGCGCCTGAGACGGGGTCTCCCGCTCGTCGTCACGAGGTCCCGTCAACGGCTCTTCAGACGATCGTTGGCAGCCCATGTGGCCAGCAGGGCGTCGGCGACCGCCAGACCGATCAGCCAATAGACATCGATCGCGTCGCACGGGAGGGCCACGCCATGGCTTCGCCACGGCATGGCCCTCCCGAGGCAACCCTTCGGGTTGCTGCGTCTTGATTTGGGGGGACGACCCCCCCAAACCCCCCGGGGACGGGCTGGACGCGTCATGGCCTCAGCGGCGTCACGAGGTCCCGTCAACGGCTCTTCAGACGATCGTTGGCAGCCCATGTGGCCAGCAGGGCGTCGGCGATCGCCAGACCGATCAGCCAATAGACATCGATCGCGACTTCCTTGACGAGCCCGAGGCGGCCCATCAGGTCGCCGGCGGCCATGGCGCGGGAGGTGGCGAGTCGGGAGGAGAGCGAGGCGGCGACCCCGGAGGCGAAGAGGCAGAAGACCACCAGGCCGCGCAACGGGCTCCCCGCGTAGACGGAACCGAGCCCGGGGAGGAGCAGGGTCCGGCTCACCGCCTTGAAGTAGCTCTTCGGCTCGGCCCCGGGGGCTGGCGGATCGCCCCCGGACCCGGATCCGGGAGGCCCGGAAGGGAGCGAGTCGCCCACCTCGGGCCAGGGGCCCGACGGGTCACGGATCCAGGCGTAGGCGGCCTCGACCCGGGCCCGGGCTCTCCGGGCCGCCTCCTGGATCCTCGGATCGAGGCCGGCGGTCCGGGCCGGGTCGGTCTCGGACGCCCGCCTGAGGTAGGCGGCGCGAGCCTGGTCGGGAGAGGCTCCCGGCTGGATCCCGAGCTCCTGGAAGGGGTCGAGCCGCACTGCCGGTCGAGAGTAGCAGGTGATACGCTCGGACACGCCTAGAAGGCCCAGGAGGACCTGCATGCTCGAGATCGTGGCGCTCCCCGGGGACGGGATCGGACCGGAAGTGATCGGGGAGGCCCGCCGGGTCCTGGAGGCGGCCGCCGAGGCCATGGGCTTCCCGCTGGCCTGGCACGAGTTCCCCTGCGGGGGGAAGTACTGGCTGGAGACCGGGAAGGAGTGGCCCGACGAGGCGGTCGCCGCCTGCCGCCAGGCCGATGCCGTCCTGCTCGGCGCGGTCGGCCACCCAGGGGCGGTGAAGCCCGACGGGGAGATCGCCGGTGGAGGAGTCCTCTTCGGTCTCCGCCTGGGTTTCGACCTCTACGCCAACGTGCGCCCCTGCCGCCTGTTCCCCGGAGTAAGACACCGGGTCCACGATGCCTTCCAGCAGGTCTGGAAGCCCGACCAGGTCGACATGGTCCTGATCCGGGAGAACACCGAGGGCGCCTACACCCCTGTGAAGGGCTACCTGGACCGGGGCGGTGAGCGCGAGGTGGCGGTGGACTCCGGGGTGACGACCCGCAAGGGAGCGCTGCGGGTCTCGGAGAAGGGCTTCGAGATCGCCCTCGCCCGGGGAGGCCGGCGCGGCCGGAAGCCCAAGGTCACCTGCGTCGACAAGTCGAACGTGCTGGCCGGGGACCGGCTCTTCCGGGCTTGCTTCGAGGAAGTGGCCCGCCGCCATCCAGGGGTCGAGACCTCGACGATGTACATCGACGCCTTCTGTCACGCCCTGGTCCGGCAACCCGAGCACTTCGACGTGGTCGTCCTCCCCAACCTGCATGGCGATATCGCCACCGATCTGGCGGCTGCCCTCCAGGGCGGCATGGGCATGGCGGCCAGCGCCAATCTCGGCGATCGCCATGCCATGTTCGAGCCGGTCCACGGCAGCGCTCCCGACCTGGTCGGCTCCGGGAAGGCCAATCCCCTGGCGGCCCTGCACTCGACCGTGCTGCTCCTCGAGGAAGTCGCCCGCCGCCGGCAGCGACCCGTGCTCGGCGAGGCCGCGCTCCGGATCGAGCGGGCCATGGCGGGGTTCCTGGCCGGACCGATCGAGAGCCTGCCCTCGGACCTCGGCGGCAAGGGCAGGACCCGCGAGGTCGGGGAGGCGATCGCCGGACGGGTCCGGAGCGGGTCGTGAGCCCCGGGAATCGGTCGGCTCCCGACGGCGACCCCTTCCAGGCGGTCCTCGACCGGCTCCGCCGCGACTACTGGTCCGCCCTCCAGGCCGGGGAAGCCGAGCCCCCCCTCGACCTCCCGGAGGCGGAGATGGTGGTCGTGGCCGGGGATCGGCGGGTCCGGGTGCCCCTGGCGCTGTGCCGGGAGGTCGTGAAGGTCCCGGTCCTGGCCAGGCTCCCCAGGGCCCCGGTCGGCCTCCTGGGCGCGGCCGCGGTGCGGGGCGAGGTGGTGCCCGTCCTCTGCCTGGCAACCCTGCTCGGGAGCCGGCCGGCCCTGCCCGCGGAGAGATCGCGGCTGGTCCTGGTGCGGACCGAATCCGGCCCGCTCGCCTTGAGGGTGGACGCCATCGAGCGCCTGGCCGGACCGGACCCGACCCCGGACCGGGCCGAGGACGCCGATCTCCTGGATCTCCCGGACCTGGTGGCCAAGGTGGCCGCGTGACCACCCGGCTAGGCCTGCTGAACTCCCTGCGCCTGCGCTACGGGATCGTGTTCCTGTTCCTGGTCGCCCTGGGGTTGTTGGTGGTCTCGACCAGCGAGAGACAGGCCTATCGCCTGGACGTCGTGCAGCAGGGACTCGCCACGGCCGCGGAGCTCCTGGACCCGGACCTGCCCCGCGCCCCGGGCGACTCGCCGCAGCGTCGACTGCAGGCGGTGCGGGAGGACGTCGAAGCGGTGCGCCGGAACCTGGCCGACTACCTGTGGCTGGAGCGCTCCCGGGCCGCCTTCGGGTTCCTGGTCCTGCTCGGGGCGGGCCTGGGGGCACTCTTCTCGCTCTCGATCCCGCGCCTGCAGCGACTGGTGGACGAGATCGAGGAGGCGGCCCGGAGACTGGCCGAGGCCACCGCCGAGATCCGCACCGTGGGCCAAGCCCACGAGGAGCGCTCGCGGGAGCAGGCCGCCGACATGGACAAGCTGGCCGCCACCTCGGGCGCGATCGCCGAGGCGGCCGGATCCATCCGGGTGTCCACCGCCGAGGTCGACCGCTCCGCCAACGAAGCCCGGCAGGCATGCCAGACCGGTCGGGAGAGGGTCCAGCAGGCGATCCTCGACATGGAGCGGATCCGGG
The DNA here is from genome assembly GCA_964403795.1 of uncultured bacterium. Lineage (GTDB taxonomy): Bacteria > Muiribacteriota > UBA6191 > CAZXTJ01 > CAYOHP01 > CAYOHP01. The sequence goes on from CAYOHP010000038.1 coordinate 45,855, forward strand.
TCCGGGTCGAGGAACTCACCGCCGCCATGGAGAGCCTGGACGAGACCTCGGCCCGGATCGGTGCGGTGCTCGAGATCATCGACGAGCTGGCCGACCAGACCAACCTCCTGGCGCTCAACGCCGCCATCGAAGCCGCAGGCGCAGGCACCGCAGGCCGTCGCTTCGCGGTGGTCGCCACCGAGGTCCGTCGCCTGTCGGAACGGACCAACGAGGCCACCGGGCAGATCGCGACCCTGGTGAAGGAGACCCAGGGACGGGTCCGGAGCGCGGCCGAACTGGTGGCCCACGAGTCGGAGTCGGTGCGCCAGGGTGCCGAGGCCTTCCGGGGACTCGGAGACGAGTTCGAGCGGGTGGTCTCCACCGTCGACCTCACCACCCGCCAGATGAACACCATCCTGGAGGCAACCCGGGAGCAGTCCTCGGCCACCCTCAGCCTGGCGAGTACCGCCTCCGATACCCGGGGACGGGTCCAGGAGGTCCTGGAAGGGGCGAGGCGGGCCAGGGACGCGGCCGGGACCCTGGACGAGCTCTCCCGGCACCTGCTCGCCCTGGTCCAGCCCGAGTCGGGCACGGGATCGTGACCCCCCGCTCCGGACGGGACCGGATCGGCCCATGAGGCGGAGCCGGGAGGACTACCTCGACCTCTTCCGGATCGAGGCCCGCGGCATCCTGGTCCGGCTGCGGGAAGGCCTGGAGGTCGGCGATCCGAGCGCCGTCAGGGGCCTCCGCCAGGAACTCCACACCCTCAAGGGCTCGGCCCGTACCGTGGGCGAGGACGCGGCCGCGTCCCTGGCCCATGAACTCGAGACCGCCCTGGCTTCGGAGCTGAAGGCCGACCGGCTCGAGGCTCCCTCCCGGGCCCGCCTGGCCCGGCAGCTCGACCGGCTCGAGGCGGAGATCACCGGTGTGCCCCTGCCCGGGGGCCCGGGGGACGCGGTGGCCGCCTTCCCCCCTGCGGAACCGGATTCCCCGGGCTCGCCCGGCCCGCCGCGGGCAGTGGCGGTCGCCCTCGACGCCCTCGACCGACTGCTCGGCCTCTCCGGGGACCTGCTGGTCCACCACCGCCGCCTGCTGGCCCGGGTGGCCCGCGGCCGGGAGGCGCTGGCCCTCCTGGAGGCCTTGGGGTCCGCCACCCTGGAGCCCGGGGATCAGGCTCGACAGGCCGAGGAGATCGCCCGCTGGATCCGGAGCCTGGGCGCCGACCTGGCCGAGGCCACGCCGCTCTTCGAGGAGGTACGGGAGACCACCTCCGAACTCCGTCTGCAACCGATCGGCCCCCTTTTCGAGGCCCTGGCCACCGAGGCGAGCCGGCTGGCGACCCGCCTCGGGAAGGACGTGAGGATCGAGCGCAGGGGCGAACTCCAGCAGGTGGACCGATCGGTGATCGAGTCGCTGCGCCCGCTCCTGGTCCACGCCGTGACCAATGCCCTGGTCCACGGGATCGAGACCCCCGAGCTGCGGACCGCGGCCGGCAAGCCCGCTTCCGGAACGGTCTCCCTCACCGCGAGCACCGACGGGACCATGGTGGCGGTGGAGGTCGCCGACGACGGCGCCGGCTTCGACACCGCCGCCCTGCGGGAGGCCGCGGTGGCGAGGGGGCTCCTGGGACGGGAGGCCGCCGAGGCCCTGCACGGTCCGGCGCTGCTCGAGATGGTGCTGTCCCCGGGACTCTCCACGGCCCGGGTGGTGAGCGACCTGGCCGGACGGGGCGTGGGCCTCGACGCGGTGCGGGCCCGGGTGGACAAGCTCCAGGGCACCATGACGATCGACAGCGAGAAGGGACTCGGGACCCGGGTCACCCTCCAGGTGCCGGCCCGGGTCGGGGTGATCCAGGGGCTCCCGGTGGAGGCCTCCGGCGAGCGGCTGGTCCTCCCGCTGGTCAAGGTGAGGGGGGTCTCCCGGGAACTACCTCCCGACCCGGGGATCCCGGTGGCAACGCTCTCTGAGCTCCTCGGCTGGGATCCCGCGCCGCCCGGCGACCAGGCCTCGGGCGACCGCTCCGCCTGGATCACGATCGAGGACCAGGGTCAGGAAGTGGCGCTCCGGGTCGAAGCGGTGGGGGGCGAGATCGAGTCGGTGCAGAAGCCTCCTCACGTCCTGATCGGGAGCCGCCCCTACGTCTCGGGAGTGACCCTGCTCGAGGACGGGCGCCCTGGGCTCGTCCTGTCGGCGGCCGAACTGGTGCGCTCGGTGCGGGAACACTCGTCCCGGACCTAGCAGCTAGGAGCCGACGAAGCCGGGCGGCAATCCGCGACAGGTTCCTCCCAGTGGCCGGGGGCTGGGATCCTCTGGTACCGTCGCACGAGCCGGGCGACCAGAGGCGGCTCGCCCGGGACGAAAGGCGCGCCGTGTCCAGCCAGCTCACGATCGACCGGGTGGCCGAGGCCAACCGGAGCATCCAGGCCGAGCTCTCCAAGGTGATCGTGGGGCAACGGGAGATCGTGGAGGGCCTGCTCATCGCGCTCCTGTCCCGGGGGCACGCCATCCTGGTCGGGGTGCCCGGCCTGGCCAAGACCCGACTGGTCT
>CAYOHP010000039.1:0-48163 GCA_964403795.1 uncultured bacterium
CGGCGTGGGCGGATCCGGTCCGTCCGGCCCAGTCGAGCAGGTCGACCCTGCCCTGCTCGGGCCAGGGTACCGACAGGGGCAGGATCCCGGGATCCCCGCCCTGGGCAGGATCGGGCTCCCCGTGCAGGACTTCCAGGGACACGGTGCGGGCCCGTTCGAGCTTGAGCGGCAGGGTCGGGTTCTGGCCGGCCGGTCCGGTCCGCACGGTGGCCGGCCGCTCCACCCCGTCGATCACCACCCGGTTCCCGATCTGGGTGGCGCTGGGGATCCGCAGTTCGAGGTGGCCTCCGGAGGCCACCCGGTACACCACCCGGCTCACCAGCGGGTAGCGAGGGATCTCCGAGGGGATGGTCAGCACCTGGATCCGCTCCACCACCGGCACGTCCGGCACCGGCACCGGTACGTCCATGAGCTGGAGGCCGAGCCAGGCGCCCGGCGTGGGCTCGGCCAGGGTCCATTCCCTGGCCAGGCGCGCCAGGGACCGTTCGGTCCAGACCCGTCCCGCGGCCCCGGCATCGGTGCCGATCTGGTACCGGCGGGGCGCCTCGGGCACGACCCGGACCCGCGCCAGCCGCGGCGCCGGCAGGTCCCGGATCCTGGGCACCGGGATGCGCACCGGCTCGGCCCCTGGCATCTCGATCCGGCCTTCGAGCCCGAGATCGAACCAGCCGCCCGGGAGTCCTCCCAGCTCGGCCCCGTCGGGCTTCAGGGTCAGCACCTGTCCCTCGACCCGGGACCCGCTTCCCGAGGACTTGGCGGGCTCGACCCGCAGGGCCGGTCCCAGCTCCACCCGATGCGAGGTCCGGGCGCTGTAGCCGCGCAGGCGTGCCTCGAACCGGACACCGTCGTTGCCCAGGGTGACGGTCAGTTCCGCCAGCTCCAGCTCGCTCGCCCCCCGGGTGAAGCGGGCCTCTCCCCAGGCCAGCCGCAGGCCGCCGTGGGAGGGGATCCGTCCCCGATGCGCCTTGGGTCCGGTCCGCTCGACCTTGGCCTCGGGATCCCCGGACACCGCCTCCCGCCCGGTGAGCGCCCAGGTCCCGTCCGGGCAGGCCGGAAGCCTCAGGAACACGGACTCGCTGCCTTCCACCAGCCGTGACCCGAAACGCATGACGGTCCGCACCAGTCCTGGCGTCTCCTGGATCAGGGTCGGGGCATCGGGGAAGGCCGGTAGCGGCGCCCCGAACCGGCTCCCGGTGCCCGGCGACGCCCAGGTGAGCGCCCCGGCCCCGGAGAGGGTCGACAGGGGTTGCGTGGGTACCTGATCGGCCCAGGTCTCGAGCTCGAGGGTGGCCTCGAGCCGATCGCCGCTGACCTCGAGCTCCAGCCGGGAGCCCACCACCAGGGGAGGTTCCCGGGCGGAAGCCGCCTCTCCCCCCTGGAGGGTCCCGGCCAGGGCCAGGGACCAGAGGGCGAGGCGGGCCAGGAGCCAGGGCCGAAGCACCGTCCGCATGGGCGAGGGCTACTGTACCAGGCTCCTCCCGGACCGGGAAGGGCGGCCGTGATAGGATCCCGGCGCCCCCCGCCTACCCATGACCCAGGAGCCCGAAGACCTCGCCGAGAGCCCGACCCCCGAAGGCGTCGACGTCCTCACCGTCTCGGCCCTCACCGCCTCGATCCAGGAGACCCTGGAGAGCCGCTTCCCCGAGGTCTGGGTCGAAGGCGAGATCTCGAACCTGGCGAAGCCCCGCTCCGGACACCTCTATTTCAGCTTGAAGGACCCGGGGGCCAGCCTCCGGGCGGTGCTTTTCAAGTTCGCGGCCGGCCGCCTCGGGTTCGACCCCAAGGAGGGCGAGAAGGTGCTGGCCTTCGGGGCCCTCTCGGTCTACCCCCCTCGGGGCGACTACCAGATGCGGGTGCTCCGATTGGTCCGCCAGGGGACCGGGGCCCTGCAGCTCGCCTTCGAGAAACTCAAGGCCCGCTTGGAAGCCGAAGGACTCTTCGCCCCCGAGCGCAAACGTCGCCTGCCCTTCCTGCCCCATCGCATCGGCCTGGTCACCTCGCCAAGCGGCGCCGCCCTCCACGACGTGATGCGGATCCTGCGACGCCGGGCTCCCGGGATCGAGGTGGTGCTGGCCCCCACCCGGGTCCAGGGAGCCGGCTCGGCCCTGGAGATCGCGGCGGCCCTGGATCGCATCCAGGAGGTCCCCGGCCTCGACCTGGTGATCCTGGCCCGGGGCGGCGGCTCGCTCGAGGATCTCTGGGCGTTCAACGAGGAACCGGTGGCCCGGGCGATCTTCCGGAGCCGCATCCCGGTGGTCTCGGGGGTGGGCCACGAGGTCGACGTGACGATCGCCGACCTGGTCGCCGACCTCCGGGCACCCACCCCTTCCGGCGCCGCCGAGCTGGTGGTACCCGAGACCCGCGAGCTCGCCCGCCGGATCGACCGCCTGGCGCGACGGCTGCTCGCGGCGGCCCGGTCCCGGGTCCACCGGGACGCCGACCGGCTGCGCCGCAGCGTCTCCCGCAGGGCGTTTCGGGATCCGGCCTACCTCCTCGAGCTGCGGGCCCAGCGGGTCGACGAGCTCCTGGGGCGGATCCGACGCTCGCTCTCGAACCGGCTCCGGCTCTCGCGCGGGCGCCTCGAGGGTGCGGTCCAGCGGCTGCTGGCGCTGGGGCCCGAATCGGTCCTCAGACGCGGCTATGCGGTCCTGACCCGGGAAGGCGACCCGCGCCCCCTCACCGACAGCCGAGGTGTCGAGGCGGGGACCCGTCTCCGGGCCCGACTGGCCGTCGGCAGCCTCGAGTGCGAGGTGGTGGCAGGCTTCGACCCGGAGGGGGTCCCCCTCGGGGGGCGAGGTGTCCGCTCCGGAACCCCGACCCGGAGGTCGCGGGGCCGTCGCCGGGCGGACGATCCCGGCCAGGCGCGACTGGGCTTCCAGACCGAGGAGGAATCGTGCGAGGAACCGGCGTGAAGGACAAGGACGAGGGCGAGCCCCAGAGCTTCGAGGCCGCCCTGGCGGCGCTGGAGGCGATCACCACCCAGGTCGAGTCGGGCACCCTCCCGCTCTCCGAGGCCCTCGATCGCTTCGAGGCGGGGATCGGCCTGGCCAAGCGCTGCCGCGAAGAACTCGAGCGGGCCGAGGGCCGGATCCAGAAACTGGTCGACTCGGGAGCGCTGGAGCCCTTCGAACTCAAGGACGGGTAGCCTCCGGCTACCGATCCGGACCCACCAGCAGGGTGGGGCGGAAGGTCCGCTTCCGCTCTTCCTCCCGGAGGATCCCCTGCTCGTGGTGGAAGGCCAGGAAGCCGACCCCGCCGAGGAAGAGTTCGCCGTCGGGAGCGATCCGCCCCGCGGTCAGGAAGCCGGTGACGTCGAGCTTCCTCTCCTGGTCCCGCCACCAGGCCTCGACCCGGTCCTGGACGGCGCGCTCCAGGGCCAGCGCCTCCCGCTCGGGACGGCGACGTCCACCCGCGAAGACCAGGAGGAGCCGGAGCCCGAGCCCTCCCCCGGCGATCACCCGGGGCTCGGCCACCACCTTGCCGGGGCTCCCGATGGGAGGTGCCAGCACTCCCGTGACCAGCCACAGGGCACTGCCGGTGCCGTTGCGGACCCGGGTCTCGTCGGCTTCGCTGGCCGGGGGGAAGCCCGCCTCCTGGGCGGCCCGGCCGAAGGCGAGCCGCTCCGCGGGGGTCCCCTCCTCGAGCCCGAAGGTCTCCCCGGGGCGCAGGCGGGCCAGTACCAGGCGGCGGTCGGGGATCCCCAGCGCCCGGCAGACCACCTCCGGGTCCAGCGCCACCTCGAACCCTTCGAGATCGAGCTTCACGTTCCGGGCGGTCCCCTGGTCGAGGGCCTCCCGGTAGCTCTCGACCCGGATCCGGGCCGTCGCTTCCCGGACCCCGTCGTACCCGCTCGGCCTCGTCAGGGTCAGGGAGAGTTCGCCGTCCCGGCTCGAGGGCCGGACCGCCAGGCTCGCCCGGGCCCGTCCGAAGCCCTCCGGGAAGCGGCGGTCCAGGCTGCGCCGCAGCAGTCCCTCGAGGGCCTCGCCGTCGTTCATCCGGAACTCTCCCCCGCCCTCGAGTCCGACCTCGAGCAGGCCCTCGGCCACCACCGGCGCCGCCAGGGCCAAGGCCGCCAACACGGCCGGCACCCGCCGGCCGGGACCCAGGGCCGACCGCGCAGGGCTCATGGATCGCACCCCTCGAGGTGGCTGCGCACGTCCACCGCCCGCCACTGGATGGAGACCCCGCCCGGGGAGCGGTAGCGGTGGGCCAGCACCGAGGTCTTCAAGCGTCGTTCGGCATCGGTGTCGATCTCGCCTCCGACCAGCAGGACCTCGAACGGGAGGATGGCCGAACGCGGCTGCACTTCCAGCCCATCGACCGGGAGGCCCTGGCGGGCCGCCTCGCGCAGTGCCTCCTCGGGGACCGCGGCGGCGTCGGCCCGGTCGGTGAGCACCAGTTCGAGGGCCGCCAGCGGTCCGCCCGCCACCACCGTCCTCACCCGCCTGCGCCCCTTCTGCAGGACCAGACCCGAGGTCGACTCCTGGCTCCCGACCGCCAACCGGAGCGGCTCCGGGAGACGGCCGGGAGGCGCCGCCAGGACCGCCCGGTAGCCGGTCCGGCCGTTGAGTTCCAGCCGAGCCACCGGGCGCAGGGGCCCCGGCGAGAGGCGCTCCAGCTCGCCGAGAGCCCTGCACCCGACCAGCACCATGTCCAGGCGTCCCTCGACGAACCCGTTGACCAGCCGCTCCCGGTCCGTGTGGGTGACGGGCTCCACCGGGCGCTCCAGCCGGGCGGACAGGACGCCGCAGAGGTCCTCGAACGGCCGGGTCCCCTCGGCGGAGACGGCCAGGTCGAGCCCCAACCTGAGAGGCCTCCCGGGGAAGTCCGGATCGGAGCGTTCCCGCCCGGGGAGGGCGGTCGCGGCCATCGCGAGGACGAGCGCCGTCCTCGCCAGGCTCCTCCCGACCGACCTCATCCGGAGATCCCCGCCGCCTCGCAGAAGTCCTCGAACCGGCTCCGGGCCGCCCCCTCGAGCTTGCGGGGAAGCTCCACCCGGACCTCGACCGTGGCTTTCACGGCCCCTGCCTCCAGCGACAGGCGGTCGCCGGGCTGGGTCCCGGGCGGGACCCTGAGCCGGGCCGCGGTACCCCCGGGAAGGGTCACGTCGACCTCGCCGCCCAGCACCAATTGGCGGAGCGAGAGCACCCGGGTCAGCACCAGTCCGCCGTCCTCCACCGCCACGCCCTCTTCGGCCTCGATCCGGAGCTTCAGGAAGAGGTCCCCGGGCGGTCCGCCCCCGGTCCCGGGGAGCCCCTGGCCGGCCAGCCGGATCTTCTTGCCGTCCCGGAGGCCTGCCGGCAGGTCCACCGTGAGCCGTCGGGCTTCCATCCCCTTGCGGGCGGGCAGCGAGAAGGAGGTCTTCCCGCCCTTGACGGCCCGTTCGGCCGAGACCGGGACCCGGCAGGTCACGTCCTTGCCCCGCACCGGGGCGGCGCTGCCAGCCTTCCCCCCCGGCTCGGGCTCTCCGTCCTCGTCCTTCTGTCCCCACCCGAAGAGGCCGGAGACGTACTCCTTGACCTCCTCCACGCGGGTGGCGAGCTTCTCCTTGAGTTCGTCGAGGTCGATCCCGCCGCCGTCGATCCCCACCGGGAAGCCCACGCCCAGCGCCCGGAGCCGGTCGTACTTCAACTTCAGGTCGGGATCGCCGAGCACCGTGTAGGCCTCGTTGATCTCCTTGAAGCGGCGCTCGGCACGGGCATCGCCGGGGTTCCGGTCGGGATGGCACTTCTTGGCCAGCTCCCGGAAGGCCTTCTTGATCTCGTCGGGGCTCGCCGTGTCCTCCACGCCGAGCACCTGGTAGTAGTTCCTGGTTGCGTCCATCGAGAGCCGCTTTCGAAGCTAGGAGTCCTCTTCGGGTTCCGGCGTGTCGTCCTCGCCCCGGTACTGCTTGAGCTTGCGCTGCAGGGTCCGGAGACTGATCCCGAGCTGGTCGGCGGCCAAGGCCCGATTGCCGCCGACCCGCTCCAGCGTCCCCAGGATAGCCTGACGCTCGAGTTCCTCGATGGGGACGCCCACCGGAACCTGGGTGGAGGCCGGACTGCCCGAGGCCGCCTGGATCTCCCGGGGCAGGTCCTCGACCCGGAGCCGGCTGCCGGCACAGGTCACGATCGCGCCCTCGAGACAGTTCTCGAGTTCGCGGACGTTCCCGGGCCAGCTCCAGGCACGGATCCGCTCCATGGCGACCGGCTCGATCCCGGTGACCCCGAGGCCGTACTTGGCCTCGAGCTGGCCCAGGAAATGGTGGACCAGGATCGGGATGTCCTCCGGACGTTCCCGGAGGGGCGGGAGTTCCAGGCGCACCACCTTGAGTCGATAGTAGAGGTCCTCCCGGAACAACCCTTTCCCGATCTGGGCCTCCAGGTTCTTGTTGGTGGCCGCGATCACCCGGACGTCGACCCGGATGGCGGTCTCGCTCCCGACCGGCTCGACCATCCCGTCCTGGAGGACCCGGAGCAGCCGGGCCTGGGTCTCGGGACTCATCTCGGCGATCTCGTCGAGGAAGAGGGTGCCGCCGTCGGCCCGCTCGAAACGCCCCTTCTTGTCGGCCACCGCACCCGTGAAGGAGCCCCGGGCATGGCCGAAGAGCTCGCTCTGGAGGAGGCTCTCGACCAGGGCCGCGCAGTTCACCTTGACGAAGGGTCGCTTGGCCCGCCGCGACAGCGAGTGGAGCGCCGAGGCGACGATCTCCTTGCCGGTCCCCGACTCCCCCGTCAGCAAGACCGTGGAGTCGGTGGGTGCCACCCTGCGCACCAGCGCCAGGATCCGGTTCCACGCCGAGGAGATCCCGACCACGCCCGGCAGGCCTGCCACCTCGTCGAGGCGGCGCCTGAGCTCCTGGTTCTCCTCCCGGAGCGAGCGGTCCTCCAGGGCCTTGGCGGCAACGGCCCTGAGCTCGGCGGCCTTCACGGGCTTGGTCAGGTAGTGGAAGGCGCCCCGCTGCATGGCGGTGACCGCGCTCTCGACGCTGCCGTGACCGGTGATCATCACGACCCGCTGCATCGGGTCGCGGGCCAGGGCCCGGTCGAGCAGCTCCAGACCCTCGACCCCCGGCAGCACCAGGTCCATGAGCACCAGATCGAAGGCCCCGGTATCCAGTTCCTGGCGAGCGCTGGGCGCGTCCTCGGCGGTGGAGACGCGGTGACCTTCGGCCTCCAGGAGATCGACCATGGCCAGTCTCGAGGCCGGTTCGTCGTCCACCACCAGGATCCTCCGCACGCCCGCCTCCTCGCTCACGAGTGTGCCACCGGGGCGGCCGGGAGGCGGATCGTGAAGCAGGCGCCCGGGGCCTCTCCCCGGGGCTCGAGCTTCACCGTGCCGCCGTGGTCCTCGACCAGCCGGCGCACGATGGGGAGGCCGAGACCGGTTCCCCCTTCCCGGGTGGTGTAGAAGAGTCCGAAGATCCTCTCCTCGGCGCCGACCGGCACCCCGGGGCCGTCGTCGGCCACCTGGAGGATGACCTCCCCCCGGTCCGAGCGGGCCAGCCTGAGGGCCAGGTGCCCGCCCGGCCCGCCGGCCTGGAAGGCGTTCTGGGCCAGGTTCAGCACCACCTGGCGGAGACGGTCGGGATCGCCCACCACCCGGAACGGTCCGTCGGCCGGATCTGGGGGGAGGAAGGTCTCCAGGGTGACCCCGGCCTGGCGGGCCTGGGGTTCCAGGAACTCGGCCACCTCCCGGACCAGGCTCCCCAGGTCGAGGGTACGCATCTCCCCCGCCCTGGGACGGGCGAAGTCCAGGAACTCGCCCACGATCCGGTCGAGCTGGGCCAGGGCCGGTCGGATCCTGGCGAGGTACCGGGATGTCTGGGCCTGGACCCGCTCCTCGCCGCCCTGGACGGCCTCCTCGAGCAGGTCCAGGTTGAGGCCGATCCCGTTCAAGGGGTTTCTCAGCTCGTGGACCAGGCCGCCGGCCAGGGTGCCCAGGTAGGCCAGGTGCTGCTGGCGCCGGGTCGCCTCTTCGAGACTGCGGATCCGGGCCAGGAACCAGGACACGGTGGCGAAGGCCGAGACCAGCAGGACGAGCCCGAGTCCTGCATAGACCGCCAGGCGACGCCGCAGGTCCCGGCGGGCCTCGGCGAGGGCAGCCTCCAGGCGGGCCTCGGGACTGGTGAAGGCCTGGGCCTGGAGCTCGCCGGCCAGGGCCTCAGCCAGGGGCTGGGACACGGCCAGGACCCGGGGCTGGCTCTCACCCTGCTGCACCACCACCTGGCGGATGGCGGTGGCATCCCCCTCCATGAGCTCCACGCCTTCCGGCGAGACCGTCAGCTTCTGGACCAGGTCGGGGCTGCGGAAGACCAGCACCTCCTTGCCGGGCTCCCGGAGGTGCAGGAACACGGCCGGGGCCTCGCCGCCGCGCTCGGCGTGGACGAGGCGTTCGAACCGGTCCAGGGCCGGGGAACGCGACTCGAACCACCCGGCCAGCTCCGAACCCGCGAGCAGCCGCCGGGCCTCCTTGGTGAAACGGGAGGCCTTGTCCTCGAGGTCGGTCTTGAGGAGCGTCTCCGAGAGACCGGACTCGGCCTCCCAGGCGAAGGCCAGGACCAGGACGAGGGTCCCGAGCACCAGGCCGGCGAGCGCCCTCCGGAGGATCCTGCCCGGAGCCGCACCCGGCTCCTCCGGACCGGTGCCCGACCCGGGTCGGGGAACCGGGTCCCGTCCCCCGGGGATCATGGGACCAGCCGGATCGGCTCTCCCTTGCGCCCGGCGGCGGCGGACCGTACCAGGAGCGAGACGTCACCCTTGCCGGCCACCGTCGAGAAGACCCGGGGCAGCCTCCTGGCCACCGCCAGCTCCAGGCGTCCACCCGAGGCGTCGCCGGTCAGATGCAGCTCCAGGGTCTCCCCCTGGATCCCGTTGGCGAGCAGCACCCTTCGGACCCGGGCCCTGACCCGCTCGTCGGCAGTTCCCTCGGAGGCGCCCCAGGCAGCCTGCATGCCCTCCCGGGCAGCGAGATCGAGGACCGCCTGGAGGCGGGCCCGCTCGCCGTACCAGGAGCCGACATCGATCACCAGGGCGAGCAGGCCGAGGAACGCCATCGAGGCGGCGGCGACCAGCACCACCACGTTCCCGTCGCGACCTCCTCGGCGGGGACTCACGGAAGCCTCGCGGCCGCGCCGCTGGCCAGGCCGGCCAAGGGTTCGCGGGCCCGGGCCGTCAGGCCCACCCGATAGCCGCTGGTCATGTAGAAGGCCGAGAGCACGGTCTCCTCGCTGGCGATGCGGACCTCGACCCAGGACCTGCCATCGGGACCCGGGACCAGACTCCATTCGATCGCCTGGGGGGGGAGCCGGACGCCCGGAGCGGCCCCGGTGGCCGCCAGGTAGACCGCCCCCCGGGTGGTGCCGGGATCGTTCATCGCCAACCGGCGGGCTGCCACCACCGCGGCGGCATCGAGGGAGATCTGGGTGAACATCAGACGGGCCACGTCGAAGATCGCGAAGAAGGTGAGCACCACGAAGGGAAAGACCAGCGCGAACTCGACGAGGGCCTGCGCCTGCCTGGCCTGCCGCCTTGGCCGCGTCCTCACGGGGAGACCTCGACCGGCACCGTGAGCGAGACCGCCAGGTCGCCCCTGCCCATGGTCCAGGCCACCGGCGAGACCCGGGGGGCCGGCAGCCGTACCGCGATCTCGAGGAACCCGGGGTGGGACCGGGGTACCTCGATCCGCACGTCGCCGGGCTCGAGACCGATCTCGCGGCCGGCGAACGCCACCGCCTCCCGGATCCGGACCAGATCGTCGGGACCCGGGATGCGCCCGGCCCCGTGGAGGAGGTCGGCCCCCACCCGGACCACCTGCCACATGCGGACCTGCTGGTGGAAGGCGAAGCCGAAGTCGACCAGGGCCCCCAGGAGCAGGATCAGGAACGGCAGGCAGACCGCGAACTCGACCATCGACTGGCCGCGGCGCGAGAGAGGATTCACGGTCTCCTTGCTACCGCGTCCCGGCCCCCCCTGCCAAGCCGGAAGTGGCCGGCGCCGGAGCCCCGGGGGGATCAGCTCGGCCTCGGGCCCACCTGGCTGGGGGTGCCGATGGGGAAGCCGCACCAGCGGCAGTAGTTGTCGCCCCGCACGCAACTGCGCTGGCAGCGGAGGCACTGCTGCTTCTGCGGCTCGCTGCCGCCCTCCCCCGACATCCCGTCGATCATGCGGTTGTAGGCCGAGAGCACGTCCACCACCTCCGCAGGACCGTCGGTCTTCACCGGGGTGGGCCGCCCGCTCATCGCCATGTTGTTGATGGAGACCCGGAGGCGTTGCAGGGGATCGAGCACGTCGAGCCAGAGGATGCGGGCGAAATAGAGGGCCAAGAGGGCCCCGACCGCGAGCAGGAAGGCGGCCCTCGAGACATCGTGGCGGACCATCACCTCGAGGGTCTCCAGGTCCTCGATACGGGTCCGACGCACATCCTCGATCGGATCGACCCCGCAATCGCCGGCGCCCCTCCCGGCCTCGCCCTCCCCGGATCCGACCTTCAGGATCTCGTCCAACCGCCGCTTCAAGGGCAAGGCCGCCGCCTTCAACCCCTCGGAGGCCTTGGTGCGATCGCCCGGCTGCCGAGCCGCGAACAGGCGGGTCCGGGCCTCGGCCAGGTGGGCCGGGGACTCGAAGGCTCCTGCCGCCTCCAGCCGGGTCACGGCCTCGCGGAGCCGGGTCCAACCGGAGACATCGCCCGGATCGATCCCCACGATCTCGCCCACTCCCCGGGGTGGAGGGGTCCCGGCTGCGGACGGGCCTGCCAGCATCGACCACAGGGCCTCGAACTCGGAGCCTGCCGCCTCGATGCGTCGCCTCTCGGTCTCGCTGGGCTTGGCGGCATAGCGCACCGCCCTGCCCACCATCTCCCGGAGTCTCCCCTCGGCCGCGGCCACCAGGCGGCGCACCGCCTCTTCGTCGGCCGAGAGGGCTGCCGGGGGCGGTACCGACCGGGCGGTGAGCGCCGGATCGGAGCCACTGCGCAGGCGCACCAGGGCTTCCTCGACCTCTCCGAGGTCCTGGAAGTGGAAGCCGAGCGGCACCGCCACCAGGAGGCCCATGAAGAGCAGCACGCTGACGAGCTTGCTGCGAAGCGACACCGGCAGGACCTCCGGCCGACCAATGTAGCACGCTGCCGAGGGTGCCCCCGCCCCGGGAGCCGGAATCGCTCGCATGCTCGGCCTCTGGCTGGCAGCGGGACGGGATCGGGACTACCCTTCCCCTGGGGACCGGCAACGAGATTCGCCCTGGGGCCTCCGACCGGTGCCCGGTCCCGCCGATAGGAAGGGGAGGGGTCGCCCTCAGGCCACCTCCAGGAAACCCCGAGGTTCCATGAACCGCCAGACGCGCAACATCCTGATCGCCCTCGCGTTCTCCCTCGTCTTCACGCTGATCTACCAGCTGTCGGGGCCGAGCATCGCTCCACCCCCGCCCCTGCCCTCGCTGCCGACCGTGGGCTCCACGCCCATGAGCCAGATCATCGTGACCAAGACCCCGATCGCGGCCTTCACCGAGCCGATCCAGAAGAAGCACATCACCGAGGTCTCGTTCCCGGTCGAACTCCTGCCGGCGAGCGCCGCGGTCACGACCTCGGACGTCCTCAACAAGATCGTGATCGAGGATCTCTACGAGCACGACATCATCTCGCTGAACCGGGTCCAGGACCCGGCCCAGAAGCTGCCCCGGACCGTGGTCGACCTGGCCGACGACGAGCGCGCCGTCAGCGTGGCGGTCGACGGGCTGACCGCCGCGGGCGGCTTCGTCTCCCAGGGCGACGTCGTGGACGTGGTGGCCCTCTACCCCCAGGGCTCGACCGGTCCGGACGCCAAGATGATCCTCCAGAACGTGAAGGTCATGGCGATCGGGTCGTTCATCAGCAGCCAGGTCGCCAAGGGTGCCGACGCCGTGATCCGGGGCGGTGGTCTCGCCGGGACCCGCATGACCCTGGCCCTGAACACCGCCCAGGTGACCCAGCTCCTCCACGTCCAGAGCCGGGTCCAGATCCGCTTCCTCCTGAAGAACCCCAGGGACACCGCCCTGGTCGAGACCCCCGGCGCCCGGTTCGACGAGATCCTCGAGAAGGAACTCCCCACCCGCTACCAGAGCCGGACCAGGGTCGCCCAGAAGGCGGTCTCGATCCGCCAGATCAGCGGACGCTCGGACCAGATGGTGAGCGTGCTGGTCCCCACGGAGGTCCTGGACGACTGACCGACCTCGGGATCCTAGGGGTTCGATCCCGCTGCTTCCCGGACCCGCACCTCCTGGGTGGCGCAGCGGATCCCGCCGCTGTCCGCGGTCCAGGTGAGCGACGGCACGAAGTGGACCCGGTAGCCCGCTTCGCCGAGACCGAGGGCGATCGCCTCCCGGAGCACGGGGAGGAAGGGGTCGCTCAACAGGATGTGCCGGTCGATCGCCACCAGATTGGCCGGCGAAGCCACGAGGGAAACGCTGCGGCCATCGCTCGGACTGCCCCGAAAGACCACCGGGAGGCGAACCACCCTCGGCGGGACGGAACCGTCGGCGACGAGGCCCGCCACCAGGTGTCTCTCCAGAGCGTCGAGCTGGTCCGCAGCCAGCTCGTTGCGCCTGAGGATCCTGGCACCGTCCACCTCCTGGCCGGTCTGATCGGGGAGCGACCCGTACCGCCCGGAGGTCGCCTCCCGCACCAGGTGGAGGAGATCCATCTCGGTCCTCAGCTCCTCTTCGTCCTGGAGGAGCACGGTTTCCGGGAACCGGGTGGCCCAGGCCAGGGCGTTCTCCGCCATCGCTCCCAGTTGCCGTCGCCACTCCGGTTCCGGGAAAGCCCGGAGCGCATCCAGGGCCTGCCTCGGGTCGGCACGCACCAGCAGGTTCCGGCCGGGGTGTTCCAGGTCGGGGAGGACCGCGAAGACCTCGTCCAGGTGCCGAGTCCACAGCCAACCTACATCGACCTCATGGATCCGGCCCCGATAGCCTCGGGTACGGAAGAACTCCAGGAACTCGGCGCTCGCCCCGGTACCGACCAGCAGTCGCTGGTCGGGGGTGACGAGCACATTGCCCCCGAAGTCGCCCTGGCGGATCTTCCCATGGACCCTCACCCGATCGAGCCCGCCCATCCGGGCGATCGCCCGGGTGATCATCGCCTTGAGACGCAACCGACCGGTGTGAAAGAAGGTAGCCCGCGGTCCTGGAGGATCGACGGAGTATCTCCACCCGGGAATGCCGTGGTCACGTAGCCAGACGTCAGGGTCCCAGATCGCCGAGTCGACCTGGACCTCGACCCCGAGTTCCCTGCTTCCCCTCGGCAATCTGAGGACCAGTCCCGGGGCCTCGGAGAGGAGACTCAAGGACACCGGAGGGAGGCTCCGGGCGAGAAGGTCCCGATTGATCGCCGCCAGTGCCTCCAGCGTCGCCGACACCTCGTCGAGGGTGTGGCGGCGAAGTCGCATCATGAGGCCGACCAGCCGGTCTCCCGGACTCGCCAGGCTTGCCGTGGAGACCTCGGAGGCCTCGAGGGAGGGTGCTTCGTCGGTCCGGCTCCCGGTCGCCTCCGCTGCCTCGTTCGTCACCTTCTCCTAGACCTCGGCCAGGACCCGGCGCGAGAGGGCGTCCTCCTGCCTCCTCGCTGCCGCCCCTGTCCCCGATCGCGCGGCTCCCACCCCGTTGACCTTGGGAGCCGGCACCGGCGGCGGGAGGCCGAGCGGAGGCCCGACCGCCGGGCCGAAAGGTTCCGGTGCCCCGGTCTGGACCAGCGGCCGGCTCCCCCCGGTGCCGGGTTCGCCGTCGGCCGGGGCCGGTTCCGCGCCCATGGCCAGGAACAGGACCGCGAGCAGGACCGGGCGCAGTCGGACGGAAGTCCTTCGGACCCTGGTTCCGGAGATCGACTTCCGCGGGCTGATGCCAGCCGCCCGGGGCTCGTCGGCCCGGCAGGGACTGACCAAGCGACTCCTCTAGAGGTTCTGCTCCCGCGGGAACACGGCTACCGCCGTGACACTGAAGTTGGGGTCGAAGACCTTGTTCCCGAAGAGTTCGATCGGCGCGACCGGCTGGGTGACGTAGGTGATGGTGACCACGCACCGCACCATGCTCGAATAGACGGGATCCGCCACCGTGGTGGCCGAGGTCGAGATGGCGCTGAGATCGATCCGGTTCTCGCCAAGGCTGTCTCGGATGATCCCGTCGATCTGGGCAGCCGTCAGGTTCGCCCGATCGTTCCGGGACCAGAGACGAGATGTGCTGCCTGCGGTTTCGGTGAGCACGATGTAGACGGAGATCATGCGGGTGAGTTCGACGACCCCGACGAACACCAGCAGGAGCAGGGGAATGCTCAGGCAGAACTCGATGAGGGCCTGACCGCGCCGATCCGGACGCCCCCGGGGCGACCACCGACGACCGGACCTCATGGCGTCTCCCCTCCTCATGGCCGGAACATCTGGATCTCGTTGGCCCGGGCGACCGCCACCCGGATCGGGATCCCACCATTGGCCTCGCCTGCCGCGAAGACCTCGCCGGGGATCATCAGCGGCGGCATCTGATACACCAGGGTGACCTTGGTGTGGAACGTGCCACTGGGCGAGGTGTGGTTCACGTTGGCCGTGACCGTGAGGCGAGCCGGGTCCAGGTAGTTGTACACGCCGAACGCGTTCTGCGCCGCCTGCACGACATCGGCGTTCCGGATCTGGCCCATCGGGTCCTCCCGGGCCCCCACCATGGCGGCCGTGGCGGCCACCGAGTTCAGGGTCACCAGCACGTTCAGGACCCGGGAGAACTCGATGATCCCCATCATGATGACCAGGAAGGACATGAAGGCCAGCGTGAACTCGAGCATCGCAGAGCCTCGCCGTCCCCCTGGGCGGCTCGGCAGGCGACCTCTCCCCACGAGAGAGCCGCGCTCGCTGGCACCTTGGAAGGGTCCGCTCACCGGGGATCCGCCGTGGGCGACGCCGGGTACACCACGCCCGCCTCCGGGGGGATGACCTCCCCCAGGAAATACCCCCGGACCTCCCCGTCCCGCCACTTGGCGGCCACGAAGTGGGCATCGATCGCGGCACTGGTGGTCACCGGGTCCTGGTTGGCAGGGTCGATCAGGAAGAAGCTCTTGAAGGCCACCACGTGGACGCTCCTGGCCTGCTGGGGATCGTCTTCGCCGTAAGCTGCATTCCCTGCATAGATAGACTTGTTGCGTTCCGGGTTCGATGCCGGCGATCCCGTTGGGAAGTAGTCGTCCAGGTTCGCTTCGGGGGTCGGGGTAATGGCCCCGGGACTCTCCGGGATCCTCTCGATGGTGGCCACCGTCACGACCTGGGGATGACCGGAGCGGTCCCCGACAGGGAGAGCCTGGAATTCCACCCAGGTCGAGGACCGGGTGGTCGAGGTCACCGAATCGACCATCATGAAATTCATGGCGCTGTCGGTCTGGGCCGCAAAGTTCCCGGGAGCCGTCTTGAACTGGGCACCGATGGGCAGACCCACGCCCTTGGTCCCGATCTTGAAGATCGATCCGAAGGCGTTGTTCGTGAAGGTCGACGACCCGAACTCCCCGGCACCGGTCCCCAGACCAAGGGCGGCTGGGTTGATGGCACCGGTCCCAGGCGTGAAGAAACCGCCACCGGGCTGGGGACCCTGGGTCGCTCCGAACAGGATGTTGTTCAGGTAGAGCCGCATTCCCGCGATTCCTGCCTTTTCGTGGGCGCTGCTCGAGTGGAGACCCGATGCGGTCTTCTCGGTATGCCCATTGACCCTGCCGGCCGAGTGGCCGGAGAGGTAGGACCAGCGTCCGCAGCCGTTGGTACAGGTGGTGTCGTCGTCCTCGATCCCGGTCAGATACCTGATGTGACCGGTGTTGTCATGAGTTCCCGGATTGATCCCAGTCTGCTGCGAGAGGATCATCACCTTCGCCGCTGGGTTCAAGTCCCGGGGGTCGAGGACTCCGCCAGACGCCATGACATGGGTCTTCACGATTTCGTGACTGTGGGCGACACTACAGGCATTCGAGGCTCCGTCATAGCTGACCAGCGCGTTCGTGTACCACTGTCCGTCGCCGCGGGTGCCGTCGCAGTCGAGCTGCTGGAAGTACCACCGACTACTGTCCTCGCGGAAGTGACGATAGTTGTCGCCGCTGGTGTTCGAGGACCCGCACGGACAGCGCCATCCCGAGGAGCTGCTCCCGCTGTTTCCACCGTTCTCCCGGAGCCATGTCATGGGGAGCAAGCCCAGGACGCCGTCACCATTGACATCGCAACCGGCTCCGCTGGGTCCGATCTTGGTCTCATCAAGGTACATCTCGATCGGCCCCCCGTCGCTGTCAAAGCTGGGACGGAAGGTACAGTCCACGCTGACGTCCGGGAAGCACTCCCTGGCGTCCGAAAGTGTCGGAGTCGGGGGGTTGGGAATCCCGAACTGTGAGATGGTCTCGCCGCTGGCACAGTGCAGTGCGCCATCTCCCAGATGTCTGTAGGAATCGGTAGCACCGGTTCGCTCCCGAATGTAGTCGGAGGCCGTCATCACGGTCGTTACCTGGTCGGTGTCCTCATTGTAGTCGAGCCCGGCGAACCCTCCATGGTTCTGGAGCAACGGGTTCAGGTAGTCTTGGAGGTAGGCGTTCGAGTTGTCCGGCTGCTCGCTGTCGATCTCGGACTCCTCGTAGCAGGCTTCGTTGGTCGCGCACCCGAGCCCCCAACCCCTCGCGATGTTGCCTTGGTAGTAGGTGTTGTTCCGGTTCGGAAGTTCGTCTCGGCGTACGTGGAAATCATGAAAAGCAAAGGTCTGCCCATACTCGATAACCTGACCACCCGAGATGTGTCCGGCTGTGGTATGCAGCGTCGGAGTCGCTCCGGAAGCGGTCCAATTGGAAGAACCGCGTTTCGCCAGTGCCACCTCGAGCAACTCGGTCGCCCAACAGGCGGCGAACATGAACCGCTGCTCGGTGACCACCCAGTTCCGGATGAAGTCGACCAGATCCGCCTTGTCGTTGTACCAGTCCGACTTGTTGGACCCGCTCTGGGGCTGCACAAAGTTCTCGTGGTGCAGGTGCAGCCAGTTGAAGGGTCCGCCATTGGCCGGGTCGTTGAGCTTTGCCATGATAGTGGCAGCGGTCTCTCCGGCACTCTGGGGATCGATCGAGAAGCTGTGGAATCCGTTGGTGGCCCCGCTGAGGCCGAAGGCCGTGAACGGGATCCCGGCATTCATCATCGACATCGTGACGGGGTCGTTGTTCTCGGTGAAGGTGGCGATCTTGGGCTGCGCCTGGATCCGGAGGAAGTTGATGTAGCCCTGGGTGTTGAGTGCGATCAGCTTGTTGAGGAAGTCGAGGTCGCCCTGGCGCTGGCCGGTCACGTTCTTGGTCTTCATGGGGATACAGCGGACGTTGGTGCTGACTCCACCCTTGGTGATGTGGGCGCGCTTCGACAAGTTGGTATTGTCGGTCTCGGTCCCGACGCCGTAGCCGGCCGCCGCCAGGGCGTCCATGCTGATCAGGAACGATCCTCCTGCGTAGCCGAAGATCCAGAAGAGCCGGCGGAACTCGTCGGTGGGCTCGGGTTCCAATGCTCCGGACACGTCATAGGCGATTCCGTAGGCGCGGATCAGCCCGATCTGGGTCGGTGCCAAGGAGGCCCGCGAGGCCTTGTTGGTGGACATGTTCCGATTGGTGTGGGAAAGACCGGAACTCGAGGTCTTCGAGGTCGAGTCGGAGGGTGCGGTCGTCTGGGCAGGGATCGAGTACAAGGTCCCTGAGGCCCCCGAGAGCAGAGGCTGCTCGTGCGGGTCGTCGTCCATGGGGATGAGAACGTAGTCGGCGTTGTCGCCGGGCTGGCCGCTGTCCCGCCCGAACTTGATGATGTAGGGCTTATCCACGGTCCACGCCCAAGGGATCGAGGTGGAGGTGGCGACGGTCTCGTCGGTGGCGTTCCAGTTCGAGAGCCCGTCCCGGTCGGGGTCGTGGTAGCTGGTGGGCACGCCGAAGGGTGCCAAGTTGTTGTTGTCGAGAATCCCCTCGCCCGCCACCGCCGTGAAGCTATGGCCCATGGCGGCACCGAAGAAGAACGGAGACGGCTTGGCGGCGGTCACCCGGATGTAGCCGCGACGGTCGATCTCGATGGTGGTGTTGGCGATCACCGCATCGGTGGCGCCGTTGGACCGCATGTAGTCGTGGATGACCCCGTCGATCTCGGTCTGGTAAGCCGCGTAGTTGAACTGGCGCACCTTGAGCCGCTCGTACCCGGCCCGGGCCCCGGCCAGGGTCATGTTCTGGACCTGCGACCGGGCGAGGTGGAGGAATCCGAGGTCGACGGACAGGGCGGCGAAGCCGAAGATGGCGAGAAGGCCCGCCGCCACGACCACCAGGATGCTGCCCTCTCGCACGGCCTTCGGCGACGGCCGCACGGACCGCCGGGGACGGAAGGCCCGCTTGAGCCTTCTCCGCTCTCGTGCCTGCCGGGACCGCACCATCGCCCACCTTCTTCCCTCGACCAGCCTGGTCGCCCTCGGGAGGATCCCGATCGCGGGGCGACCTGCCGGAATTCCCCCGTGTCCAAAGTAGTCCACGCGATGCCCGCCGCCAAGCAGTCGCGGGACACCGCGGCAACCGGGTATGCTCGGGGCATGCAGCACTTCCCTCGAGCATTCCCCTTGGCCGCCTGCCTAGGCCTTGCCTCTGGCCTTGTCGCCCAGGACTCCCAGACCAGCCGCGTGGGGGACGGCACCCTTTCGGGTTTCGCGGCTCCGGTGGGAGGCGCCACCCGCCCGCCTAGCGCCAATGAGATCGTCGGTGCCCTCAACAACCGGATCGAGGAGCTCTCCAGGCCCAGGGCTTCGACTGGATCCGGACGGGTACCGTCTCCGACCCCGGGCGGCGCCCAGGGGACCAATCCCGCCGCAGGGACGACCCCAACGGGCCTCCGCATCTACGAGCCGACGGTGGAGTGGAAGGACCAGGTCGCGGCCGAACGCGCCAACCTCCACGGTGTCCCGGTCGGGGAGGTGCGCAAGGCCCTGACGAGCGAGAGGCCTGCCCGTATCCTGGCGGCCCTCGAACAGGTCGCCCGTGGTGCCCTCGAGGTCCCGGAATCCACCTTGGTGTCCATGCTCCGTACTACGGCCTCTCGTCCGGTCGCCCGTGCCCTCGTGGTCCTCTTGGGTTCTCGCCCGGGCGAGACGGCCCGAGAGGCGGTGGAGGACCACGTCGAAACCCTGGGCCCGGCCGACGACACCGCGGTGCGGTACCTCTGGGCCAATCCCTCGGAACGGTCCCGCAAGCTTCTTCGGCAGAGGGCGGCCCTGGCCACTTCCCGGGACCGGGCCTCCCTCCTCGCCATTCGGGCCATCGCCGATGACCCGGC
This sequence comes from uncultured bacterium, assembly GCA_964403795.1. Classification (GTDB taxonomy): domain Bacteria; phylum Muiribacteriota; class UBA6191; order CAZXTJ01; family CAYOHP01; genus CAYOHP01. Next base: position 19,286 of record CAYOHP010000039.1, read on the forward strand.
ACCCGCGGTCACTCATCTCCTGGCTCGCCTCGCCGAGGACCGTTCCGAGGCAGTCCAGGCCGCGGCCCAGCAAGCTCTCAAGATTCGGGGTAAGGCCGGTCTCCCCCTGGACACACCGCGGAAGGCGATCGAGTACGGGTCCAGCTACACCGAGATCCTCGACTCGGCCCCAGAGGTCACCGATCTCCGAGAGTTCGCTCGCGATACCAACCGACGGGCCGCCGAGGCCCGGAACCGGTCCGAGAACGATGACGATGATGGCGGGGGCGGCCGACGACCAGCGCCCGAGTGACCCAAGGGTAAGGGATTGCCGGCCAGTCTCCTCCCAGGGACCCAGGGCTCCAAGTAGGTCCAAGCGGCTTCGGGGACTATCCTTCTCCCAGGTGTCCCCGGAAGGGGCCAAACAGAAGAGGTGCCCCATGCTCGAGATCGTGCTGGTCGGAATCCTGGCCAAGGCCTCGCCCGATCTGTCCTCCAAGGGCTACGGTTTCGTCCTCGAAGGCGCCGAGGTCCTGGTCCAGGCGGGTCCGGGGCTGAAACTCCACCAGGTCCTGGGACAGCGGATCCGGATCTCGGCCCGCCTCCTCGAAGGAGCCTCGCCGAGATCGACACGGTGGGAGGTTCGGGCCGTGGCGCACCCGGACCGACAGACGGGCGGCCTTGTGGGCATTCTTGGACCGAGCCCAGTGCAACCCGCGGGAACCGACGCGTGGTTCCGGCTGGCGCTCGATTCCGTCCCCGTCGAGGTCACGCCGCCCATTCCGGAAGGGCTTGCTTCTGGTGCGCGCCGTGAGGTCCTGGGTACCTTCTCGAATCCGGAGATCGGGTGGGGTGAGCACCCACGATTCCGGCTCCTCTCTCTCGATCCCCCCTCGGAGGAGGACAACGCTCCTCCTGCCGAGCAGGCGGACCGGGACGAGATCCTGCTCATCGGGAGGATCGGCCCGGATGGTATCGGCCAGGAATTCCGGCTGAGCTCCCACGGCAGGATCGACTCTCGACCTCTTGGCGAGGGCATCCTCGGCGGGGACCAATGGGAGGAGTACTTCACGACCAGCCCCTCGGTCCTCCTGCCCTTCTTCGAGCAGGTCCGCCGGTCGGACCTTTCCAAGGCACCGCCGGTGATCGAGGCCGGGCGGGTCACCCGGTGGATCGAGTGGCAACACGATGGTCAGAGCCACCGTTACCAGGCCGGGGACCAGACCCGGTCGAGCATCCAGGGTCTCGGCGAGGTGGTGGTCGTCCTCGGGCGGTACCTCAACTCCAGGGGGGACTGGCCCTGATCCGCAGGGGACCCGCGGGTGTCCCCACTGCACCTGGACCGGTCCTCGGACCACTCGCCTCAGAGTCCCGCGCCCTCCAGCTTGGTCCGGATCTGGTGGAACAGCTCGTCGACCCTGCGATCGATGTTCGAGCCTCCGCTCTTGACCTCGGTCGTGGCCATCGAGAGGGACTCCGCTCCCTTGGCCCGGGGGGCGGCCGGGGAGTCGAGACCTTCAAGGATCCCATGGATCCGTTCGCTGAGCGACGAGGTGGTCGGAACCAGCTCCTCGATCCGCGGCGGAGCCAGTTCGGCAGGCAATTGGGCCTGGGTACCGACGACGCCACCGGCCGACTGGCCCGGGAGCGAGCCGGGACCCGGTTCGATCCCAGGATCGGTCGACTCGATCCCCGAGCCCTGCGGCCCCATGTCGCGCTGCGTCCGTAGCGCCAGCTCACGCCGGTTCTCGCTTCCCCGGCCCGCACTCCGACGGGCTTCCAGGATCCGCTTCACCCGATCGGTCTTGTCGGCACCCGCTTCGATGCCCTGGCCCACCACAGGGAGCCGTGCCTCGCCGGTCATCGCCAGCTGGGAGGCGGTCAGTTTCTCGATCGCCCTCCCCACCCCGGGCATGACCAGGGCCTCGGTGGTTCCACGCCGGATCGAGAGATCCGGCACCAGCCCCGACGGGCTCTGGGCGAGCATGGTGGGGCTCGCAGCCGAACCGTCGTCGCGTAGCCCGGCGAACATCTGGCGAACCAAGCCCTCGTTGCCGGCCGTAGCCGCGGCCTGGGGACCGGGCGCCGGGGTGGCCGCGGCCGCCGCGTCCTGGGCCGTGAGCAGGTCGCCCGCCGCCTCCGCCTCGAACTTCTCGCGGATCCGCTTGGAGGCCAGCAGGTGGGGCGTGACGATGATCACGAGTTCGGTCTCCGCCTCCTGGAAGCGCTTGCTCTGGAAAAGCTTCCCGAAGACCGGGATCTTGTGGAGCAGCGGGACCTTCGAGAGCAGGGTCTGCTCCTGGCGATCGATCAGACCGCTGATCACGATGTGCTCGCCGTCCTTGACCGAGACGTTGTTCTCGGTCACCCGGCGTCGGAAGCCCGGGACCACCGAGCCGGCCAGGGCGGCACCCAGCGAGGCATCGGGCGAGGAGAGTTCCACCCTGACCTGGCTCTGGATGTTCCCCTTGTGGTCGACCGTGGGGGTGACCCGCATGTTGAGACCGAACTGCCGGAAGTTCGCGGCTTGCTGGCCGAAGCCCGCAGCCACGATCGAACCGACCTCGCCGCCGACCTCGAGGACCGCCTGTTGGCCCGCCCGGGTCACGACCTTGGGGTTCTCGATGATCCGGGCATTGCCGTTCTGGAGCTGCCAGCGGAGCTGGGCGAAGAGCGGCCGGAACCGCTTCAGGTCCCGGACGCCACCTGCCACCGGGCCCAGCACGGAGGCCAAGGGACCGAAGGCGGTGAGGTGGGCGAACTCCTCCACGGCGGTGGCGGTGCCCTCCTGGAACTCGGAGAAGGTCACGTTGTTCCCGGCGACCGCGGCGTTCACGGTGCCCCAGGTCACGCCGTTCTGGTCGTTACGGTTCCGGGTGAGCTCGACCAGGTGGGCCTCTACCAGCACCTGGAGGGGATTGACGACTTCGATCAGGTTGATGACCTGGCCGTTCCCGGTCACGAAGGCGTTGGCGATGGCCTGGATCCGGTCCAGGTCCCTCTGGTCGTCGACGTAGCCCTCGAGCAGCACCTGGATGGGCCCCTGGACCCCGGCGGGAGCCGGGCTCTGGATCACCTGGATTCGGACTTCGGGATTGTCGATCAGGCGCTTCAGAGCCTCGCCCGGGGGCTCGGAAAGACCCTTGACGGTGGTGAGGTCCACGACCTGTCCCACGTAGGCCTGGGCGATCGCCAGGGCCTCCCGGTGCTCGCTCTCGGTGTCCAGGGTGCCCCGGAGGAAGAGACGCTCCCCGGTGCCCTCGTTGATCAACTGGACCTGGATCTTGGGGTTCGAGATCTCGTCGATGATCGTCTTCTCGAGTTCCTCGGTGAAGGGTCGCACCACGATCTGGATCTCGGTCCGTCCTGCCTGGTCCCAGACGTAGAGGCTGGTCCGACCGACGCCACGGCCGTTGACCATGATCTCGTTGGGCGAGATGATGACCGGCTCGGCGACCTCGGAGTTGGTCACCGAGACCCGCTTCAGGCCGTCCACCCGGATGATCTTCGACTCGCTCAGGTAGATCCGCAGGTAGGCGGCGGCGAACGACAGGCGGGGCGCGACCAGGGCCAGGAGAAGTGCCATCATCGGCACGGCGCTCCTCCGCCCGACGTTTCTGTTCTGCGGCCACATGGTGGCGACCTCCTGTAGAAGGGTTCCGGACCGTTGGCTGGTAGGCATCACCGGGAGTCCAACTCCTTGTAGGTGCGGATCCCGCCGGTCAGGACTTCGACGACCGTGGGAGGATCCTTGACCGGGTCCTTGGGATCGCGGAAGACGTCGTCGTCCGAGGCGATCGAATCCTCGACCGGCACCTCGGCAGCATCGCCGGGATTGCGCAGCGAGAGCGAGAGCGGGATCCTGGCCGAGGTCAGGACCAGCTTCTCGGCGTCTGCCGGCGGGAGCTCGAACGTGACCATGGCGATGTTGGCATAGGCCTGGTTCGGGTTGCCCGGGAGATCGATGGTCTGCTGCTTCTCGGCCTCGGCGGCCTCCGGCGTGGTCGGAGCCGGGGCGTTCTCCTTGACGTAGGTCCGGTCCACGATCAGGACCTTCGCCGCCTGGAAGAGTACCCGGGTCAGGGTGCGACCGTCGGGAAGCGAGAAGGTGCCGATGATGTCGACCAGGTCGTTCTGTCGGATGAAGCCGCCCACTCCCCGGACCGCGTCCATCGGGATGGTGACGGCGCGCTTGCCCGGGGTGATCACGAAGGAGATGGCTCGGAGGTCGTCCTTGGCCGCCAGGCGCTCGAAGCGCAGGGGCTCCTTGGGGGCGAGTTCCACCAGGGCGATCCGACCCACGACCTCGTCGAGGGTCTTGGGGTAGGCCGCCTCGGCGTTGGGCTTGCCGACCCAGGGTGCCTGGCGCTTCTCGATGGACTTCACTTCGACCATCCGGTCGGAGATGATGGTCCGCTTGGGGATCCGCTCGGTCGGTACCACATAGTCGATCCGCTCCTGGTCCTTCTTGAGCTGCTCCTCGGCCTGCTGGCGAGCCAGCTCGGCGGCTGCCTGGGCGCGGATCGCCTCGTCCTGACGGTTGCGCATGACCTGCATCAGGAACAGTCCCAGCAGGACCACGACGACCACAACCACCATGCGACGCTGTCTTCGGTTCATCGTTACCCTTCCGGGACGGGACCGGGGACGCGCAGGGCGCAACCCCATCATCCCCACTTTCGGCTCGGGACGACCTGTCCCGAACCGTGGAATCGCGAATAGTTGGCCCGCGCACCCGGGGAAGTCCCGGGGACGCCCTCGCTCTCTGGATCCGGACCGGATCGGCCGAAGCAGGAGAGTGGGCTCCCGGGCCCGCCGCCCGGTTGGAGGTCGCTCCTTGGAGAGAGTACTGCTGATTCCGGCTCTCGCCTTGTTGGTGATGGCCGGCAGGATCTTCCGGGACCGCTCCCGGAGGCGCCGCCGGCTGCTGGCCGCCCTGGGGCGGGAGCGGACCCCGGGACCCGGGATCGGACGCGCCTAGCCCCCTCGAAGGCGCGCGGCCGGGTCAGAGCGGCGTCGCGGGATCCACCTCGAGGACCTCGACGGGCTCGACCCGTCCCTTGACCTGTAGGCGATCGATGGGACGAGCCGACGGCGGACGTCCGCATGCCTCCCAGGTGGCCCTGGACATGAAGATCCGGCCCGGGCCCGCGGCCGACTGCAACCGGGCCGCCACGTTCACCTCATCGCCGATCACGGTGTAGGAGAGCTGCGCCTGGCTCCCGATGGCTCCCCAGACCATGGGGCCGGTGTTCAAGCCGATCCCTGCCTGGAACACGACCCGCCCCTGCGACCGCCACCGGGCCTCCAGCTCCCGCAGGCGTCGCTGCATGGCCTGGGCGGCCCGCAACGCCCAGAGGGCATGGTCGGGGAACTCGAGCGGTGCCCCGAAGTAGGCCATGATGGCGTCACCCCAGTACTTGTCGAGGGTCCCGTTGTACTCGAAGAGGATGGCGGTCATCTCGGCCAGGTACTCGTTCAAGGCCTTCACCAGATCCTCGGGCGGCAGCTTCTCGGAGAGGGTGGTGAACCCGCGGATGTCCGAGAAGAGCACCGTCAGGTTCATCTTCCGGGAATCGAAGGAGCGCCCTCCGGCCTTCTCCAGCTCGATCAGGCGATCGGCGATCCTGGGGCTGACCAGCCTCCCCATCAGGGCCCGGGTGTCCCGGACCTCGGCGACCAGTTGGGTGCGTTCCCGTTCGCTCGCCTCCATGATCCGGATGTTCTGGAGCGCCAGCTCCGCCACCATGCGCAGCGCCCTGAGGCTGGTCCGGTCGGAGGTCTCGATCCGGTCCGGATCGATGTCCTGGAGGTTGACCACCAGGCCTGAGCCATCTCCGGGGACGACCGGCAAGGCCAGTCCCAGCGGAACCGGCCCCGGGGCCCGGAGCCCGGAGAGGGACGGATCCCGGAGCACTTCGGTGCGATCGAGCATGCGCTTCTCGAGCCAGGCGTAGCCGTAGGGATTCTCCCGGGAGAGCGGGAGCGCCGGCCCCTCGGCCAGACCGGGCCCGTTCACCGGGACCAGGCGCCCGGCGCCTGTCTCGACCCTCCAGACCGTGAACCGGCTCGAGCCGACCGAGCGGGTCAGACCCTGGGTCAGGGCGGTCACCAGTCCGGCCTGGTCCACCGCACCGGCCAGGTCGACGATCCGGGCCGAGAGATGGGAGAGGGCCACCGCCTTCTCGGCCGCCCGCTCGCCCCGCTCCTGGGCCTTGCGGCGTTCGGCGTCCTGGGCCTCGGCCGCCAGGGTCAGCTCCCTCTCCCGCGCCGCCAGGCTCCCCCGACCGACCTGCCGACCGGCCCCGAATGCCAGGACCGCGAGTCCCGTGAAGATCCCGGCCAGGGCGGTCGCCAGGGTCCCCAGTTCCGGGGACCAGCTCACCGCCAGGCTCTCGAGCGCAGCCCGGAGCTCGCCGGCAGCCAGCCGCTCGGCCGCCGCCCGGAGCGACCGTTCCCGCCGTGGCGCCACCGAGCCGTCCTCGGCCCGGGCCAGGCGCAGCCGGTCCTCGGCCGTGAGCGGGGAGCGATGATCGATCTCCCGGAACAGGATCCTCGACCTCCGCAGGTCGCCGGACTCGAGCAGGCACCGGGCGAACTCCAGGTCCGGGACCTCGACACCGCCGTCCCGGGCCGCCTCGAGCTTGGTCCTGGCCTCCTGGTACCGCCCTTCGCGAAAGGCCGCCCTCCCCTCCTCCCGCCAGGCCAGCAGGCGACGCCGCTCCGCCAGGAGCTCCCCGAGCGGCCCGGCCTCGGCCTCGGGTGCGGCCCGGCGAACCGCCTCGCCGAGCCTCGCCTCGGCCTCCTCCAACCTGCCTGCCGCGAACGCCGTCCGGGCGGCCTCGAGCGGGCCTCGCCACTCCGCGACACCCTCCCGGATCGAAGTGGGAGTCGCCGGGGATGCGGTCGGGACGGCGGGAGCGACCGGATCCGCCCTCCGTTCCCCGTCCAGGGCGGCCAGGAAGACCGGGTCCTCCCGGAACTGGGTGCGGGCAAGCCGGATCAGCCGGTTCGCCTCCTCGTGCCGTCCCTCGGCGCGCGCCCTGCGGATGCCATCCAGTGCGAGCTCCCGGACTCCCCGCCGGCGTGCCGCCAGCTTCGCCAGGAGCTCGCCGTCGCCAGCCTCCAGGCTGGCCCGCTCCCCCGCCAGCTCGAGCAGGTCGAGGGCCCGCTCGGGGTCCGAATCGGCCAGCGCCCGTCCCACCCGCACCAGGGACCGGACGAACTCCGCCTGGGCGGGACCCGGGACGCCCACCGGGGATCTCCCCAGCTCGAGCAGCCGGGTGGCAGCCCGATCGAAGCGCCCGGCATCGGCCTCGTTCCCGCATTCGAGCAGCTCGAGCCAGGGACCGGAGAGGCCACGAGCCCGGGCCTCGGCCGCCAGGACCGGAGCCCGTCGGACCCGCTCGGGGCTGCCCGCCGGAGGCAAGAGGGCCGAGACCGCCCGTTCCCCGAGCCGCTGGTAGAAGTCCTCCAGGGGTTCGCTCCGGGCTCCCTCCAGGGCCGCCCAGGCGGCCTCGGGATCCCCGAGCACGAGCAGGGCCTCGGCCCGATAGAGGTCGGCCAGCGGCCGAGGCGTCCCCAGGCGCTTCAGGGCGGCCAGCGCCCCCACCCCATCCCCGTTCGAGAGCAGCCGGTCGAGTTCGGGCAAGGGGCCGGCGGCCGCGGCCAGCACCCAGGCGAGGCCAGCGACCAGGCCCAGCGAGGAGCCTCGCTCCAGGACCGTCATCCGAACTCGGAGTTCCGCCCCGCGGCGGCCCGGAGGACGTCGAGGGCCTCGCTCTCGAGCCGGCGCACCTCGTCGAACCCGAGACCGGTCCGGCGGGCCGTCTCCTTCCGGGTGCAGGCGACCCCATCGGCCAGCCCGAACCGGAGCGCCAGCACCTCGAGATGCCCGGGCCCCAGCTCGTCGGCGACCCCCTTCAAGGTCTCGAGCAGCCGGATCCTCTGGTTGGCCTCGGCAGGATCGGGAGCCCGCTGGTCGGCCAGCGTCTCCTCCAGGGTCGCGTCCTCGCCCCCTTCGCCCTTCCCCTGGAGCGAGAGGGGTGCCCGCAGGAAGTGCATCAGGTAGGCGACCTCGGTCTCCCCGAGTTCCAGTTCGGCGGCCAGCTCCTTCTGGCTCGGGGGGCGGCCCAGGCGCTTACGGAGGACCTCGTCGGCGCGCAGGAGGCGCCGGACTTCCTTGTCGGTGCCACGAGGCAACCGGACGGTCCGTCGCTCCTCGGCCATGTGGCGCGCCATGGATCTCCGGATGCAGCGCTCTGCGAAGGATGCGAAGGTGGAGGTCCCGGTCGTCTCGAAGGTGGCCAGGGCCTCGACCAGGCCCAGGTTCCCGGCCGAGATCAGGTCGTCCCGCTCGGCCCCGGCCTTGGCATACCGCCGGGCCAGGCGGACCACCCGGGGCAAGTACGCCACCAGCAGGCGCTGCCGTCGGGCCTCGTCCCCCAGGCGGGCTCCGGTCAGGAGCTCCGCCTCCTCCTCCGGGGCCAGGGCCGAGACCTCGTCGAGTTCCTTCAGGTACAGGGCATGGGGTGGCTCGAGGGCCGGCCCTCCGGCCTCGCCCGCCACGCCCTCCTCGGCCTCGGGGCCGGAGGCGGCCGCTTCGTCCCGGGCCCGGTCGGGATCCTCTCCCCGGGCCAGGGCCGCCAGGTCGTCCAGGTCCTCGGCGGTCCAACCCGGTCCCCCAGGAAGGGTCGCGTCCCAGAGGCGGGCATCCCAGCCGGGATGGAAACCCACCGGGCGCCGGGTCTCCTCGTTCACCACCAGGATCCCGAGCTGGCGGGCGGTGCGGAACACCGTCTCCACCGACTCCTCGGAGGCGTCCTCGGGGAGCAGGGTCTCGAGCTCGGCGAGACCGACCATGCGACGCCCCGAGAGCGCCTTCTCGACCCGCTCCTCCAGAGCGCTGGGGCGAGGACGACGGCCCCGGTTCACCGCTCCCCCCCTGGCGCGGCCGGCATCCCCGGGGGCCTGGCGACCGGCCAGCGGGGCTCGGGGGCCATCCAACCCACCAGGAATCCGACCGCCACTGCCAGGACCCCGACCCCGACCAGCATCTTCACCAGGGCATCGCCCCTTCGCCTCCGCACCCTGCCTCGGATCTCCACGGCTCCAGGATGCCATGATTCCCGGCGCTCCGGGGGACTGCTGCCGCCGTGTCCGCCTGCAGCTCGCCCGCAAGGGGCTCGCTCGCGACGGGCTACGCCTCGCTTCTCCCCCTGGCAGAGCCAGGGGCGCTCCGGCTGCCGCCATGTCAGCCTGCAGCTCGCCCGCAAGGGGCTCGCTCGCGACGGGCTACGCCTCGCTTCTCCCCCTGGCAGGGCCAGGGGCGCTCCGGCTGCCGCCGTGTCAGCTGTGGCCGTCTCCCGGGCAGACGGTCGCTCAGCGATCCCGGGCGGCCCGTTCCGCCAGGCGGGCTGCCAGCTGGCGGAGGCCTTCGGCCTCGTCAGTCCGGCCCTGCAGCTCCCGGACCCCGATCAGGGCCTCCACCACCCGAGGGTAGGTGTCGTGGTTCCGCCCCAGGAAGGCCTCGTTGGTACGGAGCGCCCGTTCCAGGACCTCGCCCGCTTCGTCCACCCGCCCGACTCCGACCAGGATCCTCGCCTGGTCCACCATCAGGTCCTCCGCCCAGGGGTCGAGTTCCAGAGCCCTGAGGATGGCTTCCCGCGCGCCTCCCGGATCCCCGGCCTCGCTCCGGGTCCGCGAGATCCCCTTCCATGCGAGACTCTCGCCCGGATCCCGGACGAGCACCTCGCGGTAGGCCGCCTCGGCCTCCGGCCGGCGCTCCAGGACCCGGAGCAGCTCGGCCCGGAGGTGAGCCGTGACCGGGCCCCCTGGATCCACCCGATCGGCCGCATCCAGGTCCGCGAGAAGGGTCTCCGCCAGGCCGGGCGGAAGGCAGGACGAAACCGGGGTCCCGGGCGGCCTGCGGGCGAGCACCGCGGCCACGCCCCGGATTCCTGCCCTGACCCCTTCCCGCAGCCCCTCCCCCACGAATCCCGAGGAAGAGATGCCGATGCCCGCGACCATGACCGAAGCCAGGAGCCAGCGGGTGCCCTCCCCGAAACGGCGGTCCCGGGACCGTCTCGGGACCAGTCGGGACCCGAGGTCGGGAGCGCCTGTACCCGGCTCCCCGTCGGATCTGCGCCCCCCCGCGGCGGCCCCGATGGCCAGCATGAAGGGAACCGCCACCGGCGTCCATGCGAGAGGAGACGTGAAGAGGCAGGCGGTGGCGAAGACCGCTCCGGCCGCCAGGAACCCGGCTCCCTCGGCCCGCTCGTCCGGATCGCCCCCATGGCGGACCCTGAGCCCGGCGCTGGCAGCCGAGGAGAGCAGCACCAGGAACAGGGCGATCCCAGGCAGCCCGCCCTCGACGGCCTCCTGGAGGAACTGGCCGTGGGCATCGAGGGGGTACTGCCCGCCCAAGGTCCGGTACTGCGGGAAGGTCCCCCGGAAGCTCCCGGGACCGTGGCCGAGCCACGGCGCCGCCTGGATCATCCGGGCGTTGCCCCGGAGCACCTCGATCCTCTGGTGGATCCCGAACTCGCCGGGATCGGCGGTCGAGACCGCCCGCTCGAAGAGGCCGGGCGCGCTCGCCAGGGCGACCACCAGCGCCAGCCCGGCCGGGAGCAGCAGCTGTCGTCGCCGGGGATAGGCCAGGACCAGGACCAGGAGACCGCCGACCAGCGCCACCCAGGCGCTGCGGGAGTAGCTCATCCCCAGCCCGACCGCGGTGAGACCGGTGGCCGCCAGGGCAGCGAGCCGGGCCGGACCGGTGGCGCGGGCGGCCAGGCCCAGACAGACCGGCAGGACCAGGGCGTGGTACAGCCCGAGCAGGTTCGGGTTCACGTACAGGCCAGCGATCCGTCGCTTCACCTGGACGAAGGCCTCGGCATCCAGCCAATACGAGAGGGTGGGAGCCCCTTGGACCCAGTCGTCCAGGGCCACCAGGCCCGAGACCGCCCCGGTGGCCGCCAGGGTCCCCGCCACCAGCGTCGGCCCGCCGGAGGTAGACGCCGCCGCCATGCCCACCACCAGTGCCCCTGCTTGCGTGGCCCGGCGGGCCAGGGCGTGCCGGCCGGCGTAGGGCACGGGGGAAACCAGGACCGACAGCGCCTGCACCGTGACCCAAAGGGCGAGCGCCGCCAGGGGGGCCGGCGGCGGGGCCAGACGGCGGGTCCAGAGGGCTGCGATCGCACCTCCCGCGGTGAGCACCGCCAGGGTGAGCAGGTAGGTCCGCTCCTCGGCGATCTGGAGGAGGGAAGCGACCAGCAGGATCAGCGCCGCCGCCACCCGGACCAGCGATCCTGCCCGGTCCGGCTCCTCGTCCGCTTCGCTCCCCTCCCGTTCGGACGCCGCCGGATCCCCTGCGGGATCCGACCCGACCTCGAGGTCGAGCCGATCGCCGACCTCGGTCCCGCTGGCGGCCAAGGTCCCGACCGGGAACTCCAAGGCGGACACCGCCTCGGCGTGGTACCCGGACCAGCTCCAGGGACGGAGATCGGGATACAGGGCCACTACCTTGCCGTCGCCGTCGACGAAGGCCACATCCAGCGGGAAGGCCATGAAGAACATGTGGACCGAGGGACAAGGCCTGAGCACCAGCGCCTCGCCCGGGTCCAGTCCTCGGCGCCCGAGCAGGCCCCTCAACCGGGCGAACACCGTGTCGGCCACCACCGGCCGGTCCGCCAGGACGGCCCCGGTGCGGGGATTGACGATCAAGCTACATGCCGAAGGTCTGCATGGCCTGGAGCACGGCAGGGGCCAGGAGCACCACCAGGATGGTGGGGAAGATGCATCCCACCAGGGGGAGCATCATCTTGACCGGCGCCTGCATGGCCTGCTCCTCCGCCCGGAGGCGGCGCTTGGTCCGGAGCTGGTCCGACTGCACCCGGAGCACCTTGCCCAGCGACACACCCAGCTGTTCCGCCTGGATGATGGCGGAGAAGAACACGTCCACGTCGTGGACCGCGATCCGGGCCCCGGCGTCCTTCAGGGCCTCCTTGCGACCCTTGCCCATCCGGATCTCCCGGAGGATCGAGTCGAACTCCTCGGGCAGCGGGCCCTTCAGCTTCTCGGTGACCTTCGAGAGGGCGGCATCGAAACCGAGGCCCGCTTCGACCGAGACCGTGAGCAGGTCGAGGATGTCGGCCAGCTGGAGCTGGATCTTGTGGCGACGCTGCCGGATCGACGACTCGAGGTAGTAGCGAGGGATCAGGATCCCGGCGATCAGGCCCGAGACGGTGAAGAGGAAGGTCGCCTGGGGCTTGCCGGCCCCGAGCACGAACCCGACCACGACGCCGATGGCCGTACACAACACCCCGACCAGGATCTGGGCCGCGATGAACTCCTGGGGTCGGAGACCGCCGGGATACCCGGCCTGGGCGAGCTTGTTGCGCAGGGTGGTGACGTAGTCGCCCGAGCCCTGCTTGCTCACCATCTCCGAGACCCGGCGGATCACCGGCATCACGATCCGTTCCGCGAAGGGCTTCTTCAGCTCCTCCTGGAAGGCGATGCCGGAGCCCTGCATCCCCGCGCTCCCGGTGATGGTGTCGAGTTTCTCCAGGCGCTCCTGGAGATCCTCGTCCCGGGAGGTGTCGAAGAGGTTGACGACCATGACGAAGCCGCCGAGGGCGACCACGAAGACCAGGATCGAACCGAGATCCATGCCCGCTCCCGCCTAGACTTCCACGTTGGTGATCTTGCCGATGATGATGAACCCGACGATCTCCATCATGATGCAGCCGATGATCAGGTAGTAGCTGTGGAACGCCCCGGACGAGTAGGTCCAGAGCAGCGACATGTACTTCGGGTTGATCACGTAGAGGATCCCGGCCAGGGCGAAGGGGAGGCCACCGATGACCATCCCCGACATGCGGCCCTGGGCGGTGAGCGCCGAGATCATACCCTGGAGCTTGTTGCGCTCCCGGATGGTGTGGGCGATCGACTCGAGGATCTCCGACAGATTGCCACCGATCTGCCTCTGGATCATGATCACGGTGACCATCAGGTCGAGCTCCGAGCTCGGTACCCGGTTCTTCATGTTGACCAGGGCTTCCTCGATGGTCACACCCAGCGAGACCTCCCGGATCACCCGGGTGAACTCGGTCCCCATCGGGGGCGGGCTCTCCTTGGCCACCATCTCCATGGCCTGCACCATCGAGTACCCGGCCTTGACGGCGTTGGCCAGCAGGGTCAGGGTGTCGAGCATCTGGTCATTGAACTGCCGCAGGCGGCGCCGGTAGGCCAGGAACAGCCACATGAACGGCACCGAGAAGCCGCTGCCCCCGATCATGGCCGTGAGCATGAAGTTGCCGGTGGCCAGGAAGACGAGCCCTCCGGGCACCGTCCCGGCCAGGAAGATCATGCCGGCGTACTCGTTGGGCCGGAGGGGGATGTCCGCCTTCTCGAGCTGGACCTCCAGCCACATCGCGATGCCCCGCGGCGTGATCAACTGGCCCAGCTTCTGGAAGATGGGGTTCGCCTTCTTGGGACCCGCCGGGCCGGCCTTGGGCTTGTCGTCGGCGGCTGCGCTCTCCTCCTCCCCCATGTTGGAGAAGAGGCTCATCCGGTTCTTGACTTCCTCGTCGTCGTCGTCGCGGCTGCCGAACGTCAGGGCGCCGGCCATCACGACGAAGACCACGATCCCGATCCAGACCGAGCTCGTCATCCCCGGGCCTCCTTGTCCTCGAAGATGGTGTCCGGGAGGTAGATGCCTTCCTCGATGAACCTCGAGATGAAGCTAGGGCGGATTCCCGTCGGACGCAATCGGCCCACGATCTTCCCGTCGGCACCCACCCCGGTCTGCTCGAAGCGGAAGATGTCGGCGAGCTGCACCTCGCCATCCTCGATCCCCTGGACCTCGGTGATGGCCGTGATCTTCCGGGCGCCGTCGCGCAGCCGGTTCTGCTGCACGATCAGGTGCACCGCGGAAGCGATCTGCTCGCGGATGGCCTTGGCCGGGAGGTCCATCCCGGCCATCATCACCATGGTCTCGAGGCGGCTGATCATGTCCCGGGGGCTGTTGGCGTGGCCGGTGGTGAGCGACCCGTCGTGGCCGGTGTTCATGGCCTGGAGCATGTCGATGGCCTCGCCACCGCGGACCTCTCCCACGATGATCCGTTCGGGGCGCATCCGGAGGCAGTTCTTCACGAGTTCCCGCATCGAGATCTCGCCCTGACCTTCCACGTTGGGGGGCCGGGTCTCGAGGCTCACCACGTGTTCCTGGCGCAGCTGGAGCTCGGCGGCGTCCTCGATGGTGACGATCCTCTCGTCGCCGGGGATGAAGCTCGAGAGGATGTTCAGGGTGGTGGTCTTGCCGGAGCCGGTACCACCCGACACGAAGACGTTCAGCCGGATCCGGACGCAGGCGGCGATGAAGTCGGCCATCTCCTCGGTGAGACTGCCGAACTTGATCAGGTCGGAGACCTGCAGCGGGTCCTTGCGGAACTTCCGGATGGTGATGGTGGGGCCGTTGAGGGCCAGCGGCGGGATGATGGCGTTGACGCGGGAGCCGTCCTTCAGGCGGGCGTCCACCATCGGCGAGGACTCGTCGATCCGCCGTCCCAGGGGCGAGACGATCTTGTCGAGCACGTAGAGCACATGCTGGTTGTGGCGGAACTTCTTCTCGCTCAACCGCAGCTTGCCCTTCTTCTCGATGTAGATCTGCCAGGGGCCGTTGACCATGATCTCGGAGACGTCGTCGTCGGCGAGCAGGTCCTGGATCGGTCCGAGGCCGAGTACGTCGTCGGAGATCTCCTTGACGACCCGGTCGATGACGGCCCGCCCGAGCTGCTGGTTCGAGGCCGTGGCCGCTCCCTTCAGGAGCTTGGTGATGGTCTCGACGACGTACTTCTCCTTGGCGGCATCGTCCTCGAAGCTCTCCATGGTCTCGGCGTTGATCTCGACCGGGAGCTTCTCCTGCACCTGGTCCTTCAGGGACTGGAAGGGATCCTCGGCGGGGGCGAAGCGGGCGGCCCTCCCCTTGGGGCCTCCCTGCTTCTCGGCCTCCGGCTCGGCCTCCTTCTGCTGCTTCTGGAGGCGACCCGCCACCCCGCCCAGCGCCCGGCCCAGGCCTCGGGCCGCCGGCACGTTGCCCTCGGGGGTCGCCGGAGGGGCCGGCACCGCCGGCATGGCGGGAGCCGCGGGCGCCGCCGGGACCGCGGCCCCGGCCTTCTCGCTCACCGCCGGGGCCGCGCCTCCCTGGGGCTGCTTGGGTGCGAGTCCACCCGACCGCTGGGGGG
This sequence comes from uncultured bacterium, assembly GCA_964403795.1. Taxonomy (GTDB): domain Bacteria; phylum Muiribacteriota; class UBA6191; order CAZXTJ01; family CAYOHP01; genus CAYOHP01. The sequence goes on from CAYOHP010000039.1 coordinate 34,507, forward strand.
CGGGAAGGTTCTGGGAGCCCTTGAGTCGTTCGAGAAGAGACATGCCTACCTCTGGAGGGAACCTCGCGAAAGTATAGTCCCGGTGCCGTACCGCACCAAGGTAGCCCACAGGGCGGCGCGATGCGACCGGATCCGACCGATCGGCGGCCTGATTGGCCTACCCTTTGCCGAAGATGCGCCCGAGCACGCCGCCGCCGCCCAGCACCCCGCCGGACTGGGGCGCACCCTGGTTGGCGGGCCCTGCGATCAGCTCGGCCAGCTTGAAGAACGCCTTGGCGAGGTCGCTCGTCTGGTCGGTGAGCATGAAGGGCGTGCCCTTGTTCAGGGCCGACACGACCTCCTTGCCGGCGGAGGGGATCAGGCTGACGACCTCCTTGCGGAGACCGTTCTGGACGTCGTTGACCTCGATGCCGCCCATCGGGGGATAGCCCCGGTTCAGGATCAGCTTGATCTTGTCGGCGTTGTAGTTGAGGTTGCCGAGCAGCTCGAGGCAGAGCTTGACCGACTTGATGGCCGAGAGCTCGAGGGTCACGACCACCAGGATGATCGACGAGGCGTCGAGGACCTCGAGCTCGACGTTGCGGACGATCGGCGAGGTATCGACGAAGATGTAGTCGTACTGGTCCTTGAGGAGCCTGAGCACCTCCTGGACGTGCTCACCCTGGACCGTCTCGGCGTACTCCGGCTTGGCCGGCGCCAGCAGCACGTCGATCCCCGAGGGCTCGTGGCGGGTGATGTACTCCCGCACCAGCTCCGGGGTCCACGGGGGCGGCTCCTCCGAGAGGTTGTGGAGGGTCCGCTGCGGCTGCAGGTTCAGCATGATCGCGACGTCCCCGAACTGCAGGTCGAAGTCCAGCACGCAGACCCGCTTGCCCGTCATCTTCTTGACGGTGATCGCCAGGTTCAGGGCGATGGTGGTCTTCCCCACCCCGCCCTTGGTCGAGAACATGGTGATGATCTCGCCGTGGGCCGGGGGCGGCGGCGGGGGCGGGGCGTGACCTGGATAGGCAGCCTGGGGCGGATACCCGGGGGGCGGAGCTCCCGGGGGGGGGGCCGGCGGCTGGGGCGGCCCGGCCAGCTGGGTCCGGCGCTGGTTCGCCTTGTAGACCGACTTGATGGTGTCGATCAGGTCGTCGTTCGAGAAGGGCTTGACCAGGAAGTCCCGGGCGCCGGCCTTCATGGCCTTGCGGATGTACTCCTGCTCGCCCTGGACGCTCATCATGATGATGGTCACGTCGGGCATCTCGAGCGAGATGATCTCGGTGGCCTGGATGCCGTCCATCACCGGCATGTTGATGTCCATCAGGATCAGCGCCGGGCGCACCTGGCGACAGACCTCGATGGCTTCCTGGCCGTTGGAGGCCTCGCCCACGATCTCGATGGAATCCTCGAACGAGAGCAGGCGCCGGATGTTCTGCCGCAACTCGACCTTGTCGTCGACAAGGAGGAGCCGGATCACCTCTTCGGACATGCGGACGGGTTCCTTCGACTCATCGGACCGGGCCGGAAACAGTGCCCCCACTGTGGTCCAAGGCGGCGTTCCCAGTCAACCTCGACATCCCAGGCTTCCCGAGCCGGCAAGGCTGGCCGATCCCGACCCCGTCCCGGCCTCCCCGGGGCTCGTCTGGTAGGCCTCGGGCGACAACCCCAGGGCCGCGAGTCCCAGCCTCACCGCCCGGGGAGAGAGCCCCATCACGTTGAAGTAGCAACCCGAGATCCCTTCGACGAAACCGCCCATGCGCCCCTGGATCCCGTAGGCCCCGGCCTTGTCGTCCCCCTCGCCGCTGGCCACGTACCGGTCGATCTCCGCTCCCTCCATGGGAGCGACCCTCACCCGGGTCGAGTCGACCTGCACCACCTCCCGGCCCTGCCGGTCGCGGAGCACGACGCAGGTGAGCACACGGTGTTCCCGTCCCGCCAGCCACCCGATCATCTCCCGGGCCTCGCGGCGATCCCGCGGCTTGGCGAGCACCTTCCGGCCGACCGCCACGGTGGTGTCGGCCGCCAGGATCACTTCCTCCGGTCCCAGGATCGCCCGGGCGGCCAGGGCCCTGGCCTTCTCCAGGGCGTTCCTCTCCACCAGACGCCGGGGAGGACCGGTCTCCACCTCGACGACGCCGGGAGGCACCTCGACCCGGAACCGGAAGCCGGCCGCCGCCAGGATCTCCCGGCGCCGGGGCGACCCCGAGCCCAGCACCAGGGTGGCTCCCGGCCTTCCCATCGCTCCGCGCCTATCCGACCAGGCGGGCATAGCGGTGCTTGCCCATCTGGAGCAGCATCCCGGGGCGGACCGCGACCTCGGCCTTCTCGTCCCCGCACTTCTCGCCGTCGAGTTTGACTGCCCCCTGCTTGACGGCCCGCCGGGCATCCGAGGTCGAGCCCCCGAAGCAGTGGACCAGCAGCCGGGAGATGGCGATCGGGTTCTCGGGCAGACCCGCCACCGGGAAGCCCGGGATGTCCTCGGGGAGCCCCTTGTCCTGGACCGTGCTCCGGAAGGCCGCCCGGGCCGCGGCTCCCGTACCGGCCCCGTGGAAGCGCTCCACCAGCAGCGCCGCCAGGTCCTTCTTCAGCTCCATGGGATGTGCCGCCCGCTCCGCCACCGCCGCCTGCATGCCCGCCACCTCGACGGCGCTCCTGTCGCTGAGCAGGGTCCAGTACTCCCACATCTGGGTGTCGGAGAGGCTCATCACCTTCCAGAAGATGGTGTCGGGCGGCTCGTCGATCCCGATGTAGTTGCCGAGGCTCTTGGACATCTTCTGGGTGCCGCAGGTCCCGTTCAGGATCGGCATCATCAGCGCCACCTCGGGACGCTGTCCGTAGCCCTTCTGGAGGTCGCGGGTGGTCACGAAGTTGAACCGCTGGTCGAGCCCGCCGAGCTCGACGTCGGTCTCCATGGCGATCGAGTCGTACCCCTGGGCCAGCGAGTAGAAGAACTCGTGGAGGTGGATCGGCTGGCAGGCCTGGTAACGGGCCCCGAAGTCCTGGCGCTCGAGCATGTGGGCCACCGTGGCCCGGCTCGCCAGCCGGATCACGTCGGCGAACGAGAGCGGCGACAGCCACTCGGAGTTGAACCGGATCCGGGTGGTGGCCGGGTCGAGCACCTTGAAGATCTGCTGCTTGTAGGTCTCGGCGTTGCGGAGGACGTCCTCTTCGGTGAGCGCCGGCCGGGTCTGGCTCTTGCCCGTGGGATCCCCGATCCGCCCGGTGAAATCGCCGATCAGGAACGTCACCTCATGGCCGAGGTCCTGGATCTGGCGCAGCTTCCAGAGCACCACGGTGTGCCCCAGGTGGATGTCGGGGGCGGAGGGATCGGCCCCCAGCTTGATCCGCAGCCGGCGCCGCTGGGTCCGGGCCTTCTCAAGCAGGTCCCGGAGCTCGTCGACCTTCAGGCACTCGGCGGCGCCCTTCAGGAAGACCGCCAGCTCCTCGTCCACGCTCATCCGGTCGCGGGGAAGGCCGGGAGGCGCGCCCCCGGCCTCGTCCCTGGAATCCGGGTGGCGATCCCCTGCCCGATCGGCCATGGCGATCCTCCTCTGGATCCATCCGGGAGGGGATCGCCGGCCCCGGCCGCCGGCCGCGCCAGCCGGCTACTGGAGCGAGTTGCGGGTCCTGGCGGCCTCGATCTCCCGGGCCAGGGCCTGGGCCAGTTCGGGCCGCCCCTGGAAGCTTGATCCGGTCATCTGGAAGGACAGCGCCTTCCAGGCCCCGGCCTTGCGCAGCGCCACCATGGTGAAGATTCCCTGGGGACCCGCCTTGCCCCCGGCGCCCACCATCGCCACCAGGCCGCCCACCACCATGAGATCGGTGGCCGGGAGCACGACGCTGCGGGCCGCGGCCACCATGCCCCGGCTCTGGCGGGCCTCGAACACCCGACCCAGTCCGTCCTTGATGGCGCCCCGGCCATCCAGGGTCCAGCCGTCGAACCCGACCAGCCGTCCGCCTTCGGCGCAATGGTCGCTGAACGAGTCGGCATCGCGTCGGTTCCAGGCCGCGACCATGGCCCGCAGGAGCGCCATCCCCTCCTGGCTGGTCGCCTCGGCGCCGACCCGGACCGCGGGATCCTTGGCCGGCGGGTGGGGAGGAGTCGGTGCGGCATGGGCCGGCTCCAGGGCCGGAGTCGGAGCGGGTCCCGAGGCGACGGCCGGTACCGGAGCCGGCGCCGCCACCGGTCCCTTGTCCTTGGCGGGGGTGCCGGTCGCTTTGGGCGCCGAGGCCCCGTTCTTCGGTCCTGCCGAGGGACCGCCCTTGGCACCGGTCTTCTTGTTCCTGGCCATCTCGTCCTCCGTCCGATCCTCGGCGCCCGGGCGACTCCCTGCGGGCATGCCCGTTTCCCCACATGCTCCCGGCCGCGACCGGCTGCCCCTACCCCGGGGGCTACTTCTTGGCCTTGGCCTTCGCCCTGGGCTTCTTGGGTGGCCCTTCGAGCAGGCTCTTCATGGTGGACCCGATCTCGGCCGGGCTGTCGACCACGGTGACCCCGGCCGCCCTGAGGCAGGCCGTCTTCTCCTTGGCGGTGCCCTTGCCCCCGGCGATGATGGCGCCGGCATGGCCCATGCGCTTGCCGGGAGGGGCGGTGGCCCCGGCGATGAAGGCCACCACCGGCTTCTTCACGTGGTCGGCGATGTAGGCAGCGGCCTCCTCCTCGGCCGAGCCGCCGATCTCGCCGATCATGACGATCCCCTCGGTGTCGGGGTCCTCCCCGAAGAGCTTCACGATCTCGAGATGGGGACTGCCGATCACCGGGTCGCCGCCGACCCCCACGCAGGTCGACTGGCCGAGTCCCAGGGTGGAGAGCTGGTGGACCGCCTCGTAGGTGAGCGTCCCGGACCTGCTGACCACCCCGATGGTCCCGGGCTGGTGGATGAACCCGGGCATGATCCCGATCTTGGCCACCCCGGGCGTGATCACCCCGGGGCAGTTGGGCCCGATCAGCCGGCACCCCCGGTCCCGCACATAGGCCACCGCCTTCACCATGTCGAGGGTGGGGATCCCCTCGGTGATGGCGATGATGAGCGGGATACCCGCGTCGGCGGCCTCGATCACCGCGTCGGCGGCGAAGCCGGCGGGAACGAAGATCACCGAGGCGTTGGCCCCGGTGGCCTCGCGGGCCTCCCTCACCGAATCGAAGACCGGCACTCCCTCGTGGACCGTGCCCCCCTTGCCGGGGGTGACCCCGGCCACCACCGGGGTGCCGTACTCCCTCATCTGGGCGGTATGGAAGGTCCCCTCGCCGCCGGTGATCCCCTGGACCATGACCTTGGTCTTCTTCGTTACCAGGATCGCCATGGCGTCCTCCTTCCTAGTTCGCCCGCCGGGCGGCGGCCACGACCTTCTCGGCGGCTTCCGAGAGGGTGTCCCCGACCTCGAAGCGGAGTCCGCTCTCGGCCAGGATCCTGCGGGCCTCGGGGGCGTTGGTCCCCTGGAGGCGGACCACCACCGGGACCTCGAGCTTGACGTTCTTGGCGGCCTCCAGGATGCCGTTGGCCACCCGGTCGCAGCGCACGATCCCGCCGAAGATGTTGACCAGGATGGCCTTGACCGCAGGGTCCTTGAGGATGATCCGGAATGCCGCCTCCACCCGCTGGGCGTTGGCCCCCCCGCCCACGTCCAGGAAGTTGGCGGGCTTGCCCCCGCAGTGCTGGATGATGTCCATCGTCGCCATCGCCAGCCCCGCCCCGTTGACCATGCACCCCACGGTGCCGTCGAGGCTCACGTACGAGAGGTTGTGGGCGCTGGCAGCCACCTCGACCGGGTCCTCCTCGTCGAGGTCCCGGAGCTCGACCACGTCCGGATGCCGGAACAGGGCGTTCTCGTCGAAGTTCACCTTGGCGTCCAGGGTGAAGAGGTTGCCTTCCTCGGTGACCACCAGGGGGTTGATCTCGACCAGGCTGGCGTCCTTCTCGTGCCAGAACTTGACCAGGGCAGTGACGAGCTCGCCGAGCTGCTTGGTCTGGGGCTTGTCCAGGCCCAGGGTCTTGGCCAGGAGCCGCACATGGAAGGCCGAGAGGCCGGTCACGGGATGGAGGTGGACCCGGGCGATCTTCTCGGGGTGCCGGGCCGCCACCTCCTCGATGTCCATGCCGCCCTCGGAGGACGCCATCAGGATCGGATAGCCCTTGGAGCGGTCGAGGACCATGGCGAGGTAGAGCTCGCGGCGGATCTTCGAGCCCTGCTCGACCCAGATCGACTTGACCTTCTGGCCCTCGGGCCCGGTCTGGGGGGTGACCAGGTTCATGCCGAGGATCCGCCCGGCATGGGTGCGCACCTCGTCGAGCGAGGTCGCCAGCTTGATGCCGCCGCCCTTGCCGCGGCCTCCGGCATGGATCTGGGCCTTGACCACCACCGGGAAGGCTCCGAGATCCCGGGCGATGGCGACCGCCTCCTCGGGGGTCCGGGCCACGCCTCCCTTGGGGACCGGGATGCCGTACTGCGCGAAGAGCTGCTTCGCCTGGTACTCGTGCACCTTCATGCCGGGGACTCCTCGTCTTCGGGTCCGGCCTGGCAGGGCCGGCGCCGGGGGCCATCGTCGCAGGCCGCGCCCCGAAGGCGCAAGGTCCGGGGCGGATCGATCCTACCGACTGCCGAGCCGGGCCAGGCGGGTGCGGACGTCCTCGAGGCGCAGGCTCTCGGGATTCTCGAGCAGGAACTCCTTCCAGGTGGCCTCTGCGTCCTTGGGGCGGCCGGCGACCTCCAGGGCCTCGGCCAGCTCCCACAGGAAGTCGGTGGCCCGGCCCCCGGGATGGTCGGCTCCGGCCCGCAGGCGCGCCAGCAGCTCGTCGCGCTTGCCGGCACCGGCCTGGGCCAGCCAGCGGGTCTCGAGCCAGAGGTACTCGCCGGCGAGCACCTCGGGGATGCCCTCGGGGACCACGGTGGCGGCCGCCCGGGCATAATCCTCGAAGCGCCCGGCCTCCACCAGGTGGCGCAGGGCCAGGACCTTCTTCAGCTCTTCCTCGCCCGCCTCCCGGTGGTCGAGCAGCCATGCGACCTCCCGGAGGGCGTCATTGCCGTAGGGGCTGTCGGGGTGCTTCTCGCTGACCTCGCGCAGCAGCTTGCGCGCCTCCTCGAGCCGTCCCGCGTAGAGGCGGAGCTTGCCTTCCCGGTAGTCGAGCTCGGCCTGTTCCAGCCGGGTCAGGCCCCCCCGGTCCCGGAGCGCCTTGAAGGCCGCCTCGGCCGCCGGGAAGTCCCCCGTCGCCTGGGCGGAACGCGCCGCCAGCAGCACCCATGCCGCCACCCATGCCGAATCGGCAGGCAGCCGCGGGATCCAGGCGGTGAAGTGCCGCCGCGCCTCGGCGGCCCGGTACAGGTCCTCGAGCAGGATCCTCCCCCGGAGGTCGGCGGCCTTGAACCGGAACTCCTCGGGGACCGCCTGGGCGACCCCCAGGGTGTCGTCGAGGGTCTTCAGGGCCGCCGCCGCAGCCCCGGTGGCCCGCTGTTCCTGGGCCGCCTCCAGGGCCACCGGGAGGCGGTTGCCCGCCGGCAGCTCGGCCAGGGCGGCCAGGAACAGCCGGGCGGCCTCGGCGTGGCGTCCCTCGTCCCGGAACCGGACCGCGTCGTCCCTCAGGGTGACGGCGTCCTTGCCCACCGCCGAGAGCAGCCGGTCCACCAGGGCCGCAGCCCGCTCGGGACGCCCCTGGCGGTAGGCCAGCTCGGTCCCGACCAGCGAGTACTCGACGTGACGGGGAAAGCGCGTCAAGGCCTCCTCGAGGGCTGCCCAGGCGGCGTCGGCCGCCGCCGAGGCGCCCGAGAGCTCCAGGATCCGGGCCCGGGGCTCGGTCTCGCCGGTCCCCGGCTCGATCGGCCGGAGCAGGTTCCGTACCCAGACCGCGATGGCGGCCCGGGGATCCCGGTTCTGCAGGTGGGCGGTCTCCTCCTCGTCGAGCAGGTGGTCGTCGCGGCCGCTGACCCGGCGCACCCGCTCGATCACCTCGAGGGCGGTGGCAGGGTCCTCGTGCTCGGTCAGCAGGCGAACCACCAGGCGGGCCCTCTGCACGTCGTCCCAGCGTCCCTCCAGGATCCCCTTCCAGACCTTCCGGGCCGCCTCCCGGTCGCCGGCCGCCCATTCCAGGCGCCCGAGCTGCGAGGCGTACTTGATCTCCGAGGGGTGGAGCCGGGCCAGGGCCTCCCAGGTCTCGCGGGCCCGGGCGATGTCCCCCATCTGCTCGGAGAGGTTGGCCACGTTCTCCAGGCACTCCCGGTCTTCGGGCTTCTCGACCAGGGCGGCCTCGAAGTGGATCCGGGCCTGGTCGGGGACCCTGAGGTGCCCGAGCAGGAGGCCGCGCCGGCGATGGCCTCTGAACCCGGACGCCGGCAGGGCCTTGGCCGAGACCCAGTCGTCGATCCGGTTCAGGTCCCGGAGCATCTCGGCCAGGGTCCGCTGGTCGGCGGTGTCGTCGCTCGCCTCGAGCAGGGCGATGGCCTCGTCGTAGCGGCCGGCCTTGAACATGGCGTCGGCCTCGAGGCGGTTGTAGGGGAGCCGTCCGGCCGGGTCGGTCCCCCGGAACTTCCGCACCGCCTCGATCAGGGCCGTGAAGTTCCGGTCCGTCTCCAGGAGCTGGGTGATCCGCCGGCGGGCCTCGAAGGCATCGGGATGATCGGGGAACTTCTCGACCAGGGCGTGGAAGGCGGCCACCGCCTCCGGACGGCGATCGAGGCCGGCGAGCGATTCCCCCTTGAACAGGAGCAGCCGGGGACCGGGATCGTCGATGGTCTCGAGGATCCGGAGCACCTTGTCGAACTTCTTCTGCCGGAAGAACGAGGTGGCCAGGTAGACATTGCCCTGCGCCGAGGCCGGCTCCGGACAGGACGCCGCCAGCACCAGGACCGCCACCAGGGCCGCTCGACCGCCAGGACTACCCACGCGGACTCCCGGGTCAGGGAGACGACCGGGCCAGGGCGGAGCGGATCGTCTCGGTGAAGACATCGATGTCGAAGGGCTTGGGGAAGTACCCGGCGGCACCTTCGCTGATCGTCGTCTCCAGCGTCCCCTCTCCGCCGGCTCCTGTCAACACGAAGACCGGGATGGTGACGCCCCTGGCCTCGGCCACCCGGCGCACCCGGGCCACGATCTCGGTGCCGTGCACGTGCGGCATGTTCAGGTCCGTGACCACCACCCCGATCGGCTCGCGCTCGAGCAGGGCGTCCAGGTCGACGTCGGGGCCGACCGCCAGCACCGGGATCCCCTCGAGGGTCAGGAGGTCGCGGATGGTATCGCGGACGTTGGCGTCGTCGTCGACCACCAGCACCATCGCGGCCATCGGAGCTCCCGCCTGCAGCTCGTCGGGAAGGAGATGGTCGGCGCGAGAGGATTCGAACCTCCGACCACTTGAACCCCATTCAAGTGCGCTACCAGGCTGCGCTACGCGCCGACATCCCCTTGAATACCACCCGCGCTCGCTCCGGGGCAACGACCGTGATCGCGACGGGACCGCGTCAGGGCGCGGGCCCGGCCTCCGGTGCGGCTGGCGCCGGGGCCTCCGGGGTGGGCTCCCCGGTCCCGGCGGACCGTCCCAGGAGCAGGGCCGGCACGAGCACCAGCTCCGCCACCGCCGCCACCACCACCGAGACCACCAGGCAGAAGCCCATCTGGCGGAGCGGTGCCACGTCGGCGAGCAGGCAGACCCCGAAGCCGGTGGCGAACAGGCTGGCGGTCACCACGATGGCGGCCCCCGACTCGTGGAAGGTCTCGGCCACCGAGTCCGCCGCGCTCCGGCCCCGGTCCCGGGCCCGGGAGTAGTGGTAGAGGAAGTGGACGGTGTCGTCCACCGCGATCCCCTCGGCTAGGGCGGTGACCAGGCAGACCGTCTCGTTCAGGGTGATCCCGGCCCACCGGGCGGCTGCGAACATGAAGAAGAGCGGCACCACGTTGGGGATGATCGCCAGGATGGCCAGGCGGAACGAGCCGCAGATCCACCAGAAGCAGAGCGCCACCAGGGCCACCGACCCGCCGAGGCTCGAGAGGAAGGTCCGGGGGATCGAATCCATGGTGGCGGCCCAGTAGACGGCCTGGCCTTCCACGTCCAGGGCGGAGCCGTCGAGGCGCTCGAAGCGCAGGCCCGCCACCCGGCGCCTCAGGTCCTCCGCCATGGCATGGAACTGGCGCGAGGACTCCAGGGTCGAGGTGGCGAGCAGGCGGGTCCGGTAGGTCCGGTCCGAGTACCAGGCGGCGTAGGCGTCGGCCGCCAGGAAGTCGCGCCGCAGGGCGTTGCGACGGGCCTCGGCCCAGACCGGGGCCAGTCCCTCCGGGACCCGGAGCTTGCCGACCGCATCCTCGATCTCGGCGGTCTGGGCCCGCATCCCGAACACCCCGGTCACGCCCGGGGTGGCGAGCACTTCGGCCTCCAGGAGGGCGAGGTCGCGCCCCAGGGCGGGATCGGCCAGGGCCTCCGCCAGCGGCACCCCGGTCGGCACCGTCAGGTCGACCATGCTGACCGGGAAACCCTTGGCGGCGCAGAACTCCAGGCTGTCGGCCACCGGCGTCCCGGGGCGGAAGTAGCGGTACCAGTTGGAATCGATCTCCAGCCGTCCCGCCGCCCATAGCGCCACCCCGGTGAGGACGATCCACGCCGGCAGCAGCCAGGCACGCCGGAGCAAGCGGCCGAGGCCGCCTTCCAACGACCGTTCGAGCCGGTGCTGGATCCGGAAGAAGAGCCCGGACTCGCCGTCGATCCCGCTGGAGACGAAGAGGGTGGGTGCGAGCAGCACGGTGACGGCCCAGGCCGACCAGCAGCCCACGGCCAGGGCCAGCGAGAACTGCCGCACCACCGAGAGCTCGGTGGTGGCCCCCACCAGCACGCACCCCGAAGTGGTGACGGTGTTCAGGAAGACCGGGAACCCGCCCCGCACCACGGACCGGAGCGCGGCCCCTGGACGACCGTAGCGGCGCCGGTAGCTGGCGTAGCGGCCCAGCATGTGGATCAGGTCGGAGGTCCCGATGGTCAGGATCAGGACCGCGAAGCTGGCGCTCATCATGTTGAGCGGGATCCCGAAGACCGCCAGCATGGCGAAGGCGAACAGGATCGAGAGGCCGAGTACCAGGAGCAGCTGGAGCGCTACCCAGGGCGAGCCGAACATGAGCCAGACCAGGGCGCCCTGGAGCAGCGCCGAGACCCGGGTCAGGCGGATCTGGTTCTCGATGGCGGCCCGGCGGACCTCCTGGTGGACGAAGAAGTCGCCGGCCAGCACCGCTTCGGTCCCGGTGGCTGCCGCCGCGGCCTCCGCCTCGCTCCGGATCCGGGCGAGCCAGGCCCGGGTGGCGAACGGATCCTGGTCCTCCTCGGGGGGCGTGACGCTGACCGCGAAGGCGGAGAGCGAGCGGTCGTAGAGCAGCCCGTGCCAGCGCTCGGTGAAAGGCGGTGCCGCCAGGGTCGCGGCCAGCCTGGCCGGGTCCCCGGTCACCTCCGGCCGGAGGATGCGGCGGAGGCGGGTGAACTCGCCCTGCTGTCCGGGCTCGACCAGGTCGACCGCCGAGAACACCTGGCGGGTGCCGGGGATGGCCCGCAACCGGGCCGAGAATTCGACCATCTCGGCGAGGAAGGCCGGCGAGAAGACCCCGGGGCCATGGAAATAGACCATGGTCTTGGGTCCGAGCTCGAAGGCCCACTGGAAACGGTCGTAGGCCTCCCGGGCGGGATGCCCGACCTGGAAGAGCTCGCGCAGGCTGAAGCGCCACTCGAGCCGCGGCAGCGCCAGGTGGAAGGCGGCCACCGCCAGGCCCAGGGTGCCGCACCACACCAGGAGCGGGTGGCGCAGGGTCCATCCGGGGATGCGGGCGGGCCGGAAGCGGAGGCCCCGGCTCATGCCCGCCCGCCTACCCGCACGCAGAGCCTGTCCACGAGCCGGGATGGTACCATCGAGGCGGTCCTCGGCCCCTCATGGAACGACTGCGGAAGCTCCTCTCGCCTTCGGCCCTGGCGCTCCTCGCCACCGACCTCTCGACCCGGAGGCCGCGGCTCACCCTGGTCGTCGGGCTCCTCCTCACCCTGGCCTGCGGCTGGTATGCCCGGGACCTCCGGATCCGCACCGGGCGCCTGGAGATGGCCCCCCAGGACGACCCCGAGCTGGTGCGCTTCCTGGACTTCAAGGACCGCTTCGGGAGCCTGAACCAGCTGCTCCTGGTGGTCTCGGGGGAACGGGCCCGGGAAGCGGCCGACGCCATCGCCCGGAAGCTGGTGGAGGCGGGTCCCCCGATCGGGGAGGCCTACGCCCGGATCGAACGCGACGCCTTCGTGCGCCAGTTCCTCCACACCCTGCCGGAGGACTCCCGCAAGGCCCTGCGCCAGGCCCTCGACGACGCCCGGCTCGACCTCTCGGCGCTCTGCGAGGAGCCTGGGCTGGCGACCCTGCTCACGCGCTGGGCCCGGCCGGGCCGGATCCGGGACGTTCCCGGGGCCGAGCGCCTGGAGGCCCTGACCGAGCTGGTCGACTACCTGGCGGGCCGGGCCGCCCGGCTCCCGGAGGCGGCCTCCCTGCTCGGCAGGGGCCCGCCCACCCGCCGGGTCCCCGCCTGGGTCGACGAGGAGGGCTGGCTGGTGGGCCGGGCCGGCCGCCGCCACCTGGTGATCGCCCGCCCCGCCGATCCCGGCGACCACCACAGCGTGCTGCTCCCGTTCGCGGCCCGGGTGATGGAGATCGCCTCGGCGGTGGCCTCCGAGCACGGCGTCACCCTCGAGTCCACCGGCTACCCGGCCCTGGTGGTGGCCGAGAAGCGGGCCGCCGAGGGCTCGGTGGCGAACTCGGCGCTGGTCTCGATCGTGGGGGTGGCGCTGCTCTTCCGGCTGGCCTTCCCCTCCCCGGCCCTGCCTCTGCTCGGGTTGCTCCTGCTCCAGGCTGCGGTGGTCTGGACCTGCGCCTGGGCCCGGGCCTCGGTCGGGTTCCTGACGCTCGTCTCCGGGTCGTTCACGGCCATCATGATCGGGCTGGGGATCGACTTCGCGATCCACCTGATCTGCCACTTCGAGGAAGCGCGGGAGGACGGACGCGACGACCGGCAAGCCCTGCTCACCGCGGTCATGCGTTCGGCGCCCGGGATCATCACCGGATGCATGACCACCACTGCGGCCTTCCTCTCGATGATCTTCACCGGCTTCCCGGCCTTCCAGGGCCTGGGGGTGATCGCGGGCGGCGGACTGCTGCTGTCGCTGGTCGAGACCTTCACCCTGCTGCCGGCGATGATCCTGGTCTGGAACCCTCCCCGGAAGACCGGGGCGCCCCCTCCCCCCGGCACTGCGGTCCTCGCCCACCTGGCCCGGACCGCCGGGAGGCACCCCCAGCTCGGGCTGCTGGCGGCATGCGGACTCGGCCTGCTGGCCCTGGTGCCGGCCTGGAACCTGGGCTTCGACCCCGACCTCCTCAACATGGCCGACCAGCGGGCCAAGCCGCTCCAGCTCCAGGAGCGGATGCTCGAGGAGTTCGGCTTCCACCCCTCGATGAACGCCCTGGTCGTGGACGATCTCGAGACCCTGCACCGGGTGGCCGCCCGGCTCGACGAACTCGAGGTGGTGGCGATCGCCGACTCGGCGGCCAGGCTCCTGCCCCTGCCCGGGGCGGCTGCCTCCCCCGAGACCTCCGGGATCGCCTCCCGGCTCCGGGAACTCCCCGCCTGGCTGAGCCAGGCCCGGCCGGAGGCAGGTCGCCGGGCGACGGCTGCGGCCCGGCTGGC
>CAYOHP010000040.1:0-47544 GCA_964403795.1 uncultured bacterium
AGCGACGGCCGTCGGCGCCTCCCGCCGGTGACCCTGGTGGTCGACCACCCGCGGGGGGCGGCCGCCGGCGGCGGGATGGCGCGTCCCTATCGGGTGGAGCTGGTGCGCCAGGCCCTGGCGCGACTTCGCGGCGAGGACGGGTCCGGCGTCCCGGGCGCGGCGGCGGACCGGGACGGCAGCGCCCCCGGGACCGGCGCGGTGGGCGGCGACGCGCTCGAGGAGCTGGTCGGGGAGGTCGAGTCGCGGATCCGGGATCTCCTCGATCCCGGTCCCCACCCGGTGGCCAACGCCACCGGCGTGCCGCTCCACACCAACCTGGGCCGGGCTCCCCTGGGACCGAGGGTCATGGCCGCGATCGCCGCCGCCGGCGGCTACACGGACCTCGAACTCGACCTGGCGACCGGCGAACGGGGGGACCGCCACGCCCGGGTGAGCGAGATCCTGGCCCTCCTGTGCGGGACCGAGGCCGGTCTGGTCGTGAACAACAATGCCGCAGCGGTGTTGCTGGTCGCCAGCGCCCTGGCGGCGGGCGGCGAGATCGTGGTCAGCCGGGGCGAGCTGGTCGAGATCGGGGGCTCGTTCCGGATCCCGGACGTGGTGGCCGCTTCCGGGGCCCGGCTGGTCGAGGTGGGGACCACCAATCGGACCCGGGCCGGGGACTACCGGGAAGCGGTGGGTCCGGCGACCCGGGTGCTCCTCAAGGTCCATCGCTCCAATTTCCGGGTCGAAGGGTTCACCGAGGAGCCTTCCCGGGAGGACCTGTCCGAGGTCGCGCGGGCGACCGGACTGCCCCTGGTCGAGGACCTGGGGAGTGGTTGCCTGGTGGAGCTCGGGTCGTTCGGACTGACCCCCGAACCCACCCCGGGCGCGGTGCTGTCCGCGGGCGTCGACCTCGTCACGTTCTCCGGGGACAAGCTGCTGGGCGGGATGCAGGCCGGCCTGATCGCGGGGCGTCGGGAGCTTGTGGCGAAGCTGGCCAAGCACCCCCTGTTGCGAGCCTTGCGCCTCGACAAGATCCGGATGGCCGGGGTGCTGGCATGCCTGGCCGACTACCTGGTCGAGGGTCCGCTCGCTGCCCGGATCCCGGTCCTCGCCATGCTGGCGGCCGAAGGTGGTGCCCTGCGGGCCGCGGCGGAAGACCTGGCGGGACGACTGGCAGGCGGCTCCGATGGGGTCGACGTGGTCGAGGTCTCGGCCCCGGTGGGCGGAGGATCATGCCCCGGGGACGAGCTCCCGGGCTTCGGGGTGGCGATCCGGCCTGCCCGGGGCAGCGCCGCGGCCCTCGCCCGCCGGCTCAGGACCGGGCGCCTGCCGGTCCTCTGCCGGGTGGAGGGGGAGCGGGTCCTGCTGGATCCCAGGACCCTGGGGGCCGACCTGGCTGCGGTGGCCGGGAGCGTGCGTCGTGCCCTGGGTCTGGACCCGGGGCAGGGCTAGGGTTACCATCGAAGCGTCCCTTCCGGAGGGACTCGGTGGCTGGTGCTGCCCGCGGGCTTCAAACCCGTTGTGAGGGCTCGAGAGGGCGCTCGGGTGGGTTCGATTCCCATGTTCCTCCGCCACCTCCCGCCGTCTTGCGGTCGGTGAGGTGGGCGAAACGGCATGTCGGTCGCTGGGTTCCCGAGAGGAGACTGGGCCTTGTCCGTACGACGCACCTCCGCGCCGAGGAGCCGGAAACCGGACTTCTCGACCACCCGCCCGCAGGCGACCCTCGACGTGTTCGAGAATCCCGAGCCGGGCCGCGACTACACGATCCGGTTCCACTGCCCCGAGTTCACCTGCCTGTGCCCGCTCACGGGCCAGCCGGACTTCGCCGAGTTCGAGATCGAGTACGTACCCGATCGGCTCTGCCTCGAACTCAAGGGACTGAAGCTCTACCTGTGGTCTTTCCGGGACCAGGGCGCTTTCCATGAGAAGGTCACCAACCGGATCGCCGACGACATCGTGGCGGCCATCCGGCCCCGCTACCTCCGGATCGTCGGTGACTTCAAGATCCGGGGCGGGATCCAGACCTGGGTCGAGGTGGAGCACCACGGGCGTGGGCGGACCGGGGCGGGGAAGGGGCGCGGGCGGGGGACGGGTTCCCGGCGGACCTGAGGAACGACCCTGGCCTCGAACCCTGGTTCGGCCCGCCTGGCTACCGGGTGCTCATCCCGGCCAGCGACGCTCCCATCGTGGCCTGGTAGCGGGCCGCGATGTCCTGGAGGTAGCGGAGCTTCAGCTGGGCCTTGGCCTGGTCGCCCTGGTCGAGGGCCTGGCGGAGTTCCTGGTGGGCCGTCTGGTAGGCGGCCTTCAGGTTGGCGGCGGTCCCGTCGAGGGCCAGGGAGGCGGCCGGCAAGCTGGTCGGGACCTTGATCTCGGAGATCGCCTCGCCGGTCTTCTTCAACTTCCCGATCAACACCCCGGCCTCTTCGAGGGCGGCGTTGACGTCGCTGGCATCCCCTTCGGTGAAGATCTTCTTCACCCCGGAGCCGACCGCGGCGCCGACCTTGCCCATGAGGACCGCTCCGGCGATCGCACCGACCGGACCGGCGAACGACCCGAGCACGCTGCCCACCGCCACACCGACCTTGGCACCCACCAGCAGGCCGACCGTGGAGCCGGCGGCCTGGCCGAGCATCTCGGCCGGCGACAGCGCCGCCAGCGACTCGGAGAAGCTCTTGCCTCGGGTCAGGTTGGCCCCCATCTCCCAGCCGAAGATCGAGCCGGCCAGGCCCGCGAAAGTCGGGATCAGGGCCGGGAGCAGCCCGGCGCCGGCCGGTACCAGGCTGACCGCCACCGCGGCCATGACCCCGTAGCCGATCCCCGAGCCCACCAGGCCGCCCCAGAAGCTCTTGTCCCCCATGAACCCGAGGGCCTTGCCCAGGTCGATGCCGTCGCCGCTCGCTACCTGTCCGAGCACGTTCAGGCCCGCCGCGGTCCCCACCGCCAGCAGGATGTTCTGGGGCTGGAAGGGGGTCTTCAACTGCTCGAAGATCGGGGAGGACTGGAGGTAGTTCGAGACCTTGGCCGGCGCCTCGGGAGGGATGCCGAGTTTCTCCTGGACGAAGCGGCCGATCCCGGCGGCCTCCTGCTTCAAGGTCGGGTTCTCGGGGATCCCGTACTGGGTCTTGAAGCTGTCGACCTTCTGGGGGAAGGCGTTGACCGCGTCGACCGCCTTGGTGGCGCTCTGGACCACCGGCTTCAGGTTGGCCTGGGCGGCATTGGCGTGGCCCACCAGGGCGTTGATCTGGGCTTCCAGGCGGGCCAGGTCGTCGGCCAGGCCCAGGGTCCCGCCGGCCCCGCCCGAGGCCGCGGCCAGCGATCCCAGCGCGCCCGAGGCGGTGGGCCCGGCCTGGGTGGCGGGGGAAGCCGGAGTCGCGGCCAGCTCCGAGGCCAGGGCGGCGGGTGGAGCCGCGGCCACCGCCAGCGCCACCCCCACAGCCAGGCAACGAGCGCCGTTCATGGGACCTCCAGGGTCGCCGCCATCCTAGGCGCGCTTCGGGACATGGCAAGCGGGCTCCGTCGCAATTCGGTGGAGCCGGGGCCAGGGCCCAGGGCCGGCGATTACCGGAAGAAGAGGGGGCTCTGGTTGGAGCCGTGGACGTCCCGGTGGCAGCTCTGGGAGGCACACCCGGTTGCGGGGAAGTGGGTCACCAGGTCGGTATGACATTGGAGGCAGACCGTCCGACCCGTGCTCCGGAGCAGATCCCGGTGGGGCGACCCGTGGGGACGATGGCAGGCGAGGCAGCCGCCTTCCCTCCGGTCGGCCGGTACATGGGGGAACACGAACGGTCCGGTATGGCCGGGGTGGCAGCGCTCGCAGGTCTCCTCGACCGAGGCCTCCCGGAGGCTGGCGTGGGGTCCCGGGCCGCCATGCGGGTCGTGGCAATCGAGGCAGGAGACCTTGGCCCGGGTCGTGGACCCGAGGGCAGGGAACCCCTCCGGCCTCGTCGGATGCCGACTCCGCATGCGGAACTCCCGCTCGACCCGGGCGTGGCAGGAGGAGCACAGGCGGTCGGGCTCGGAGGCGAGCAGGTCGCGCTCGGAGCGGGCCTGGTGGATCGAGTGGCAGGTGGTGCACGAGAGGCGCGAGGTCGCATGGCGCGAGAAGAACCACTCGTGGGGATCCGCCAGGGCCTGCATGCGGTGGCAGTCGAGGCAGGCGCGGCTGGCGACCTCGGGAGGCAGGCGGGCCGGGTTCATGATCGCCTTGGGGTCGCCGGGATGCCGGGAACCGGGTCCGTGGCAGCCTTCGCAGCCGCGTCGCTCGGCGGGTATCGACGCGGCGTGCCGGGAGAGGGCCAGATGGGAACGCTCCGGGGCTTCCCGATGGCCCGCATGACACTCCAGGCAGCGGGCGTCCCCGACGTAGCGGGCCCGGTCGTCGGGTTCGAGAGGCGGGGAGGGAGCGACTCCGACAGGGAGCCGAGGCGGGGTGGGGAGATCCCGGAGGACCAGGGGAGCTGCCCGATCCGGGGGGGGAGGCGGAGGGGCGAAGGCCGGGTTCCGGGTGGGCAGCGGCCGGGTCCGGGGCTTGGGGATCTCGCTCGGGGACAGCGGCGCCGTCGAGGCGGCGCCAGCCTGGGAGGAGCGATCCAGGCGTCGGGAGAAACCGTAGCGTTCCAGGTCGAGCCGGTCGTCGGCCCGGAGGCCGGGAGCCGGCGGGCCCGGCAGGAGGCCCAGGGCGACCACCAAGATGAGGGGGGCTCCGAGGCGGGCCGTGGGAGAGTGGTGGGAGGCGCTCCGGAGGTGCGGCACCCGGCCATTATGGACATTTCCCCGCTTCCCGGGCAATCTCCTGTCGGGGAACGCGACGAGCCGCCCCCAGGGGGGCGGCTCGTCCAGAGGTCTGGAAGGATCGTCAGTTGGCGGCGCGCCGGGCCTGGAAGAAGGCCTTGGCGGCTGCATCGAAGGCCTTGCGGGCGGCATCGATGGCCGACTGGTCGCTCCCCTTGAGGGCGTCCTGGTAGGCCTTGAGGGCCGCTGCGTAGGCGTCCTGGAGGCTGGCGAGATCGCTCGAGGAAGGAGCCGAGGCTTCGTCGTCCTCGTCGTCCTCGTCCTCGTCGTCGTCCTGCCAGAACTTCATGTCCTCCCAGCGGTCCTTCCACCAGTACTTCCCGGGGAACTTGTCGGAGTCCCAGCGGTCCTCCCAGTCGTACCAGCGCTCCTTCCACCAGTCCTTGCCGGGGAACTTGTCGCCCTCGACCCGCTCGTCCCAGACATCGCTGGCGCGATCGCCGAGCGACTTCTCTTCGAGCTTGTCGGCGATCCACTTGCCGAGGAAGAAGCCGGCCAGGCCGCCGCCGATCAGGCCCACGGGGCCGATGGGAAGGCCGATGACGACACCGAGCACGCCGCCGAGCACGCCGCCGATGATCTCCTTGGTGGACATCCCGTCGTCGTCGTCCTCGTCGTCGTCCTCGTCATCGCCTTCGTCGTCGTACATGGCGTCGTCGCAGGCCGAGCCGGAGCACGAGTCGTGGTCGGCGTAGGCCACTGCGACCGGGCCCGCCAGCGCGAACAGGTAGAAGAACAACAGGGTGAGAATTCGAAGTTTGGTGACCTTCATCGGTGTTCGGACCTCCAGGATTCCCTTCCGGCTCGGCGGCTCGGGCCGCGCGTCTTCTCTCGTCGCGAGCATCCTAAGGAGGGTCTCCGGCTTCGGATAGCCCCTACGCGACGATTCCTTCCGTCCTGGACTACGAGGCTCTTCCCCGGAGGTTGCACCGGGCGCTCGGAGCCAGCCGGGGAGAGGTTCACGGTCTCTCAGTACTGCCGGGCTTCCCGCTCGAGGCGCTCCACCAGATCGGAGGCGACCCGCCGGTTCCCGATGGCGAGCGCCTCGTAGGCGTCGTCGAGCAGTCCGAAGAGGTAGTCCGCCTCCGGATCCGCTTCGGCGATCTCCAGGATCCGGTTCCTGAGGGGATGGAGCCGCTTGCGCAGCTCCTCGACCTCGGGAAGGGGGCGCCCGTCGTCGGCCGGCTTCGGAGTGCCCGGCCCTCCGACCCCGGAACCGGAGTCGGGGGTCGGCCGCCGGCCCGGGGAGTCGAGCAGGGTACGGGCTTCCTCGAGACGAGCGGAGACGACCTCGAGATTCCTGGCCTCGAAGGCCTTCACGGCTGCGGCCAAGGCCGTCTCGGCCTCGGTGACGTCGCGTCCGGCCTGGCGTGCCGAGGCGATCCGGGCCTCGAGCTTGTCCTTCTGGCCGAAGAGCTTGCGCCGATGGGCCCCGGCCGAGGTGTCGACTTCATGCTCGATCCGGAAGGCGGAGGTGCCGGGGCTCCCCGGGATCAGCCCGCGGGCGTCGAGGACCAGGTACCCGATGGCTCCCAGGCAGCCGAGGCACGCGATCCCGACCAGCCATGTGAGCACCCTGGCGACCACGGGGAGATGGTACCCGGGGGCTCCGCCCGGGGGAAACCGGAGCCGGAGGTCTGCGAGGACCGGGCCGGAGGCGGGTCCGGGCCACCGGGGTTCGTCCCGGAGCGGGGCTTCCGGGTACGCTGGCACCTCGATGGACGAGGCCAAGCCGAGGGCGATGGGCAAGGGCTCGATCAGCCATCCCGAGAAGAACGATCTCGAGGGGCTCAAGCGCTCCAACGTCGAGCTCCGGGAGCGTCTGGTCATGCTCCAGACCGAGCTCGATCTGCGCGACCGCGAGGATGCCCAGGGCACCCTGGCCCGCCTGCGCGAGGTCGCCGACCGGAAGACCGAGGAAGCCGAGCGTCTGGCCGACGAGCTCCGGCAGGCCGAGGCCGAACTCCAGATGCGGATCGATGTGGCCGGGGCGCTCCGCCGGGAACTCGACAAGACGGGGGGACAGAGGGGCCGGGAGCAGGCCCTCGATACCGAGAACCAGGATCTCAAGGAACGGCTGTCCCTGGCGCTCACCCACCTGGAGTCGCTGGCCGACCGGGATGGGCTCCGGGAGCAGGTCGACCGCGCCATGGCCAGGGCGGAGGAGGCCGAGTCGGAACGGGTGCGGGCGAGCGGTGAGGCTACCCAGGAGCGGGAGCGCTACCAGGCGATGGCCGAGCGGGCCCGCCAGGCGGAGGCTGCCGCCGCGATCGGCCAGGACCAGCTGGATCGGCTGAAGAAGCGGGCGTCCAGGGCGTTGGCCGGGATCTTCCTCTTGGGTCTGGCCGTTGGCGTGACCGGGGCCCGCCTGGTGCTCCCGGTCCCGGCTCCCGGTTCCGGGGAGGCCCTTCCTTCGCCGACCCCGTTTCCCTCGCCCACCCGGGAGGTAGCGGCCGCGGGTTCCGAGGAGGTCACGACCCAGGTCCTCGGGCTCCTGGAACAGGCCGCCCATCGCCGCCTGGACCGTACCGCCACCGGCCTCCCGGCACCGCCGGTCCCGCCCGAGGTCCGCGACTTCCGGGGCGAGGGAGCGGCCGCCGCCATGGCGCGGCTGGCCAAGGGAGCTCCCCAGGCCGAGGTGTTGGAGGAACTCCGGGCACTGGCCCGGGCCCGACAGGCCGAACTCGATCGGCTCGAGCCGCTGGTGGCTCGCCTGCTCTTCCTGTCGGGTCGGGAAGAGGAGAGCCGGGCCCTCCTCCGTTCGGCCCTGCTCGATGGCTCGGTGGGTGTCGAGGGTCGGGTCCTGGAGGGGGAGCTCCTGCTCTCCTCCGGCCAGGTGGGACCGGCGGGTGCGGTGTTCCGGACGGTCCTCGAGGCGGCTCCGGACCATGCCCGGGCCCGGGCCGGCCTGGCCAACGTGCTGGAGCTGGAAGGCGAGGCCGCGGCCGCGGAATCCGAGCTGGCGCGGGCCATCGCTGCCGATCCGGCCCATCCCCATTATCGCTTCTCCCTGGCCATGCTGCTGCGGCGCCGCTCGGACTGGCCGGGGATGATCCGGGAGCTGGAAGCGGTGCGCGACCTCTCGCCTCGCGACCCCGACGTCCACTGGTACCTCGCCGAGGCCTACCAGGCCCATGGGGACTCGGCCGCCGCCACTGCCGCCCGGACCCGGGCCACCGAACTCGGGTACCGAGGCAACGCCGCGCAGGAGTTTTGAACCTCCGGGACCTCGAGGATGTACCTTCTGGGGAGAGGTGCGCATGGAGGTTTCCGACCAGGAGCTCCTGGATCTGGCCCTGCAGGGTGACGGGAGCGCGTTCGCGGTGCTCGTGGGGCGCTACGAGATCCCGCTCCGGGGATACTTCCGGCGCCGTCGGGTCGAGGACGAGGATGCCGGGGACCTGCTCCAGGAGGTCTTCCTCAGGGTGTTCCGCTACGCGGCCTCCTACGATCCGGCCAAGCGGCTCGGCTCCTGGATCTTCTCTATCGCCTCCAATCTCTTCAAGGACCGGGTCGCGTCGGAGCGGCGCCGGAACGAACACGAGGCGGCGTCCGATCCCGGCGACCTCGCGGTCGCCCTCCGCTGCGAGCGCCCGGGCCCCGAGGCCATGGCGCTCCGCTCGGAGGTCCGGGGCGACATCCTGGTGGCACTTTCCCGGCTCTCGGACCAGCACCGGGCCGTCTTCATGCTGAAGCACTACTACGGGCTCCGGTACGAAGAGATCGCCCGGATCCTGGGGTGTTCGGTCGGGACCGTGAAGTCCCGCATGCACTACGCCTGTCTGAAGCTGCAGGAGCGACTGTCGCGGGAAGGGCACGGGCCCTTCCCGGAGACCGGGGAGGTCGGGGGGGGGGATCCATGAGCGTTCACGAACTCGGCTTGCGGTGCGACCGGGTCCGGACCGAGCTGGTGCACTACCACTTCGGCGAGGTGGAGCCCGCGATCGCCGAGGCGATGGGGCGCCACGTCGAGACCTGCGACGGCTGCGCGCAGGAACTCGAGGCGCTCCGGACCACCCTCGACATGACCCAGGGGTTCCGGGCACCGGCGCTGCCGGAAGAGGTCCGCGAGCGCCTGTGGGCCCGGGTCGAGGCCCGCCGCGGGGGCGCCATGGAAGCGATGTGGTCGGTCTTCTCCCCGATGCTCCTCGGGGTGGGGACCTGCCTGCTCTCCCTCTATCCCCTCCACCATTTCGACGTGCTGCGGAGGATCGAGACCTCCACCCTGGTCCTGGCGGCGGTGGTGTGGGCCAGCCTCTACAACTCGGTCTTCACCTCGATCCTGCACCACGCCCGATTGCGGAGGCTCCTGGCTCCCGATCCGGGCGAGGGACGGGTGCCGGTGGGCGAAGTGGACGAGCCGGAGGAGACCCGGGGAATCCGGATCCAGAGCGTCATCTACGGGCTCCTGGTGGCGTTCACCGGCCTCTTCTGGGCAGCCATGGTGGTGGTGGGGCCGGGGGCGACCCGGGGGCCTGGGACTGGGGTCGCGCCGGCGATGACCAGCCTCTCGCTCGGGGTCCTGGGTATGGTCGGCCTGGGGATCGGGGTCCACGAGCGGTCCCACGCCTATGCCACCTCGATCCTGGTCTCCTCGCTCTACTGCGCCCTTGGGACGCCGGCCCTCTACCTGATCACCCATGGGGCGATGAGTCCTGCCGACGTGCTGCGCGGGTCGGGCTCCATCCTGTTCTTCTGCCTGGCAGGCACGGCCGTGGGACGGGTGATCCAGGCCGCTCCCCGGGCCGTCGCTTCGGTTCCCCTGGGGCGGCACACCTGAGCCGGGGAGGGACCCGGATCCGGGCGGTCTCGGCCTTCCTCGGGAAGCCGGTGCAGGACCTCATCGATCGGGGTTTCTTCGATGCGCCCCCGGGTGAGATCCGGGTCCGCTTGCGGGTGGTGGAGGGGCGGGTGGAGCTGGTGATCCACGGCCTGGACCAGCGGCGGGTCCACGAGTTCGTGGTGCCGTTCCCGAGCGAGGACGTCGCGGCCGAACTGTGCGGCTGAGCCACCGGGTCGAGTTCGACTTCCTGCGGTTCGCCGGCGAGCTCCTCTCGGGCAGGTACACGGGGCCGCGTCGGGTGGTGCTGGCCTCGGCCCGGGATGGCCTGGTGCGGGGGGCCGACGGTCGTCCCGAGGTCCTGGTCGCCCTCGAGCCGATGCTGGCCAAGGCCGTGGTGCGGGAACTCTGCGATGGGGGAGGTATGCACCCCATCGTCCAGGTCGCGAGGGGGCGCTCCCGGCCTTCCCGCCTCTGCCTGGCCCCGCTCTCGGTCTCGCTCATGCCGCTTCGGTTCGGAGAGGCGAGCTTCCGGCTCCTGGAGGCCCTGCACGACGCTCCCCCCGACCGTGCGGTCGAGTCCCTGACGGAGCCGTCCAGCCTCGCCGAGATGATCCTCTTCCATCGGGTGGCGCGGGCCCTCGGGTCGGCGGTCCCGGATGCCCTGGTCCGGAAGTCCCCGCTCTCCGAACTCGAATCCGGCGGGCCCGAGCGGGTCCGGGACCGGGTGGGGGATCTCCTCGAGGTTCCCGGCGGTCGGGAAGTCCTGCGGTGCCGGACCGCGGCCATCGCCTCCTCCTGGGCCCACCGGGTCCGGCGCGCCTGGGCGCTTCCAGGGGAGGCCCAGGCCCGGGAACTCGCCCGGGTAGGCGGCCTGGTCGGCCAGTGGACCGGGACCACCCTGGAAGCCGCGGCCCAGGAACTGCTGGGCGCGCCCTTGCGCTTCTACCGGAAGCTCTTGTGCGAGATCCGCTCCCCCCAGGCGGTGCTTGAGGAATCGGCGCGGACCGCGACGGGGTTTCGCAAGGTCAGCGATCAGGAGGCCTTCCTGGACGCCGCGGCTGCGGTCTTCGCACCGGCCTCGGCGCTGGCGCGGGAGGCCGGTCGCCTGGACCGCGTCCCCAGCATGGAGAGGGAGGAGCCGGAGAGCGTCTTCGCCGAGGAGTACCGGCGGATCGGGGCCGACCCGGTCGGACACGCCCTCGCGCTGCATGCCGCTCTTGCCCGCAGACTGGCTTGAGTCCGGGGGCCTCCGCCGCCGGACCGGGCCATGCGCTACCCTGGTCGGGAGGTGCGCCGTGAGCTATCCCTACCGCGTCGTCGTGACCAAGGGAATCGAAGAGACGGTCCGGGCCGCCGATCGCAGCGAGCGCACCCTCGAGCTTCCCCCCATCGTCGCCCGGGAACGGGCGCGCCAGATCCTCGAGGCCGCCCTGCGCCGCCGCGGCTGGGAGGGAGAGGGCGGCAAGCTGGTGAGACCCGGGGGCAAAGGGGAAGAGTCGGTCCTGGACCTGGAGACCGGCAAGGTCACCACTACCGTCGAGGAGGACGAGGTCCTCCGCAAGGAGCTGTCGCTCGAGGGTGTCGGGGACTCGCTCTCGCGTCCGACCGCGGCCGACGAGGAGGCGCTCCGGCGGAAGGTCGAGGCCGAGCTCGACACCCGTCTGGCCATCTCGGAGGAGGACCGGGCGGCCAAGCGGGTGGCGCTCGAGTCGCGGCTCGCCCGGAGGCTGGCGGCGAGCGACGAGGAACGGGCCAAGGAACTCGAGGCCGTGCTCCTCGAGGTCTATGCAGAGAGTCTCAAGGAGAAGGCCCGGAGTCTCGGCACCGTGACCGAGGTACGCGAAGAGACCACCGCCGCCGGCGAGTACGAGCTCGTCATCCGGATTGAGGAGTGATCCGGTGGTGAAGGCCCGGGGTCTGGTCCCGATCGAGTCGATGCCCGACGAGATCGAGGTCCGCGACGCGGTCGAGGCCGTCTACGGGACCGATCTCGACTGGTGCGTGGAGCGCCTGCGGCGCGGCGCTTCGGTCCTGATCGAGTGCGACAAGCAGCTGACCCAGCACCTCTACGTGGCGATCCGGGGGAGACTCAGGGCCGGGGAAGGGTCGCGCAAGCGGGGCTGCCGGCTGGTCGACGGCCGCAAAGTCGAGGGCCCCGGGGGGCTGGTCCAGAAGACCCTCGCCGACCTGGCCGCGGCGGTGCAGGAAGCCACGCCCGAGACCATCGTGGTGCTCCCCCATCTCGACGTCCTGACCACCACCACCCGCAGCGGCCTCACCATGGAGGCCCGCGAGGCGGTGATCTGGTTCTACGAGAACCCCGAGGCCGTGTTCCTGGGGTTCAAGGACCTCCACTTCGAGCTCCCGGAGGTGATGACCGACCTGTTCCCGGCCCGCCGGAGCTTCGTCGGGTGTCCCCGGGATGCCCTGTCCCGGGTGATCCTGCGCCGGGAGGCCCGCAAGTTCGCGGTCGACGGTTTCAATCCCTACCAGCTCTACAAGTACGTCTCGGGCCTGAACGTCCTCAAGGTGCGAAGGGTCCTCGAGCAGTTCCACGACCACCGCGATTTCGATCCCGCCCATCCCGAGACCCGGACCCGGATCCTCCGGGAGATCCGGCGCATGACGGTGGTCGGGGGCATGGAGCTCCCCCAGGTCGACTTCGAGACCGACATCGGCGGCTACGACGACGTGAAGGCCCGTCTCCGCCGGGACCTCTGCGACCTCTTCGCCCGCCGGGACCAGCTCACCGACCCCGACGAGGTGAGAGCCCTGGAGGAACTCCTCCCCAAGGGCATCATCTTCTCCGGGCCCCCCGGGACCGGGAAGACCTACTTCGCCAAGGCCTTGGCCACCTGGCTCGACGCCACCCTCCAGGTGGTGTCGGGGCCCGAGCTGAAGAGCAAGTGGGTGGGGGAATCCGAGGCCAACCTGCGCCGGATCTTCCACCAGGCCCGGGAGTCGGCGCCCGCCATCCTGGTCTTCGACGAGCTCGACAGCTTCGCCACCCGGCGCGGGATGTACACCGCCAGCGGGGTGGAGCACTCGATGGTGAACCAGCTGCTCACGGAGATGGACGGCTTCCACAAGGAGGAGCTGGTCCTGGTGATCGGTACCACCAACTTCGTGGAGGCCCTGGATCCCGCCCTGCTCCGGCCCGGCCGGTTCGAACTCCAGATCCAGATCCCCTACCCGGACGACGGGGACCGGAGGAAGATCCTGGCCGTGCATGCCAGGAAGTTCGGTCTCGACCTTCCCGAGGAACTGCTCCAGACCCTGGCGCGCAAGACCGCCGGGTTCGTCGACCGCAGCCAAGGGATCCGCTTCTCCGGCGACCACCTCTTCGCGGTCTGCCGTCGCCTGAAGCGCGAGCAGATCCGGAAGGGGGCGCATCCCATCACCGAGGCCGAGGCCGTCGAGGCCCTGGCCCGGGAGGGGGCCGAGGACGTGGTGTTGAACGCCGACGAGGAGAGGGTGGTGGCCAGCCACGAGGCCGGCCACGCCCTGGTGGCGGCGTTGGTCCCGGGGGCCCAGTTCCCGGAGAAGATCGTGATCCAGCCCGACGAGGCCATGGCGCTCGGGTACGTGATCCGAGAGGTCAAGAAGAACCGCTACGTGACCAGCCGCAGCGAACTCGAGGCGACCCTGGCCATGGGCCTGGGCGGCCGGTGCGCCGAGGAGCTCCTGATCGGGGAGATCGGGGTCGGCGCCTACGACGATCTGCGGAAGGCCACCGAGCTCGCCTCCATGATGGTCGAGACCCTGGGGATGTCCGACCTCGGGGTGGCGGTGTACTGGACCCAGACGGGTCCCGGCGAGGCCAGTCGGAGAGCGGTCTCGCCCGAGACCCAGAAGCGGATCGACGACGAGGTGGCCCGGATCCTGGACGCCGCCTACCGGAAGGCCCGCACCGTGCTCTCGGAGAACCTCGAGGTCCTGAAGAAGATCGTGGCCGTGCTGCTCGAGAAGAAGACCCTGGACGGCAAGCAGTTCCGGTCCCTACTGGCGGAGGCGGGCATTGGGCAAGATCACCCTGAAGCTCAGGTGCGACCGGCGCACGGGTAAGAAGGACATCCTCGTCGAGTACGAGTCGGACGAGGACGCCACCGGGTTCGAGCACGAGCGGCGCCACCGGCGGATCGTCGAAGAGCTGATCGCCAAGGGAGTCCTCGACCGGGAAGAGCTCGGCCAGGTCGTCCGGGTCCGGCCCGGGACCACGGTGGCGGTGGGCGACGCGGCCGGCGAACCGGAAGCCGAGGCCTCGAAGCAGGGTTCGTCCTGACCTCGCCGCGGGCAGGGAGGTCCCTCGTCTTCGCCGATCGGGGCGAGCTCGAGAGGGGCCTGGGCCGCTCCGGCCATGGCGGATTCCTCTCCCGACCATGCGAGTCCCTGGTGGCTCGGGTCGCGGGGAGGGGAGACCCCTCCTTCGTCCTGATGGGAGACGGGATCCCGGCCGAGGGCATCGCGGGAGCCAGTCTGCGGGAGCTCTCCCGCCAGGGGGATCGTCTGGTCGGCCCGGGCTTCGAGGCCGAGGTGATCGCCGCGAGGTCCCTGGCCTCGCCTCTCCTGGCGGTCGAGCCCAGGCCCTGGAAGTCCGATCCCAGGGTGGTCTCGGCGGTGGCCCTGTTCCGCGATCCGGGGGACTACGCGCGGGCGGTGGGCGCGGCGGTGGCCCTGGGACACGAACGGCTCCGGGGTGCCCGCCTGGAGGAGGGATCGCTCGTCCTGATGGTGGAGGAGCCGTCCTGGTTCCTGATGGAGACCTGGCACGAGGAGGCCGTCGCCCGGGTGCTCTGGCGCCCCGAGGGCCCACCGCTCTACCTGCCGTGGGGAGCGGAGCACCCGCTCAGGGCCAGGCTCAGGGGACTCGAGACCGGGGACAGGGTCTGGCTCCTTCCCGACTCCCAGGGCTTCGTGGCCGTCCCTTCCCGCGAGTTCACCGACCTGGTCCCCTCGCTCCAGCTCGATCTGCCCCGGGTCGTAGACCGTTGCTGGCAGGCCCGGGGCGAGCCGCCTCCGGTCCGGATCGCGCTCCGCTGGGGGCATCGAGCCACCCCCGAGGAGCCCTCGCTCTGGCTCCTCCCGGATCCGGGTGCCCCCGAAGTCGAGGCCCTGGTGGAACGGCTGGCGGAACGGGACCTCCGCAGCCTCCAGCTCGCCATGGTCGCCCACGGCGACAGCTACCGCTTCCTGGTCCGACGGCTGGCGACGGGAGGTGGGGTCCGGGAAGCTCCACCCGAGATCCCGGGCCTGGCGTTCGCCGCCTACGCCGGCTACGGGAATCTCTTCCTGCCCCGGGACCGGATGCTCGAGCCTCCGGTCCGCAAGGATCGGCTGCGCAGCCTCTTCGGTCTGGTGCCGGGAGAGCTGGTCCTGCTCTACCCTGGGGCGCCCGCCCCGGGTAGCCGTCAGGTCCCTCCCCCGGGAGTCGAGTCCGGACCGAAATCGCGGGAAGGGATGCTGCTGATGCGGGTCCCTGAGCGCGCCTTCCATCCGCTCCCGGCCATCGTCGACTACCAGGTCGAGGCCCACCGGGAAGAGGTCGAGGTGCTGATCCGGAGCGCGGTGTTCGATTTCGGTCCGCTGGAGTTCGCGCCCGTGCGGGAGCCGTCCCGGGTCAAGGACAAGGAGGCCCGGGGCGCGGATCCGGTGCCGAGGGATCCGGACCGGGGTGGTCGTAGCCAGGACGAGGAGGAGGCGGAGCCGACCCCGGTCGAGACCCGACCCGTGGCCACCGAGGTCCTGTCGCCCACCCCGGTCAAGGTCGCGGATCCCGTGCCCCGGGAGGACGTCGGGGACGATGCCCGGGGAATGGAACTGGCCCGCAGGACCACCGAGGAGGACGGGCCCGGGCCCTGGCGCGAGCTGGCCAGGCACGAACGGGCACGAGGTCGGATCCGGGAATCCGTGTTCGCCCTCGAGGAGGCGATGTGGCGCTCCCGAGGCGAGGAGGAGGCCCGCGACCGGGAGGAGCTGGCCCAGGTACTCCGATCCATGCTCGGGCCCGCGATCGCCGAGGATCCGGGCCGCCTGACCGGCCTGGCGGGCGCCGGTCGCGGGGATCCGGAACGCTCCGGGGCCGCAGCCTGGCTGCTGGCCCACGACGCCGCCTCCCGGGTCGCCAAGGACGGCACCGCCCGGGTCCTCCCCGAGGTCACCGCGGTGCTCCGGGAAGCGCCGCTTCGGCGCAAGGTGCGCTGGCTGGCCTGGGCTCCCGTCCTGGCGCTGTCCCGGGACGAGACCGAGGAGGAGAGGCAGCGCGAGGAGATCCTCGGATCGCTCTCCCGGAGGGGCCTGGATGCCGACGATCGTCCATGGTTCCTGGGGCGACTGCTCCGGGAGAGGGCCGGGCTCGAGGAATGGAGCCGGGCCGGCGATCTCCCCGAGCTGCTCGATCTGCTCGCCGAGGCCGCCGGGTCGGTGCCGCCCGGCAATTTCCGCCAGGAAGCCGAAGCCATGGTGGGCAGGACCCGGCTGGAAGCCGAGCGCGAGGGGAGGGAGCGGGAGCTCCTGGAGGCCCTGGAGGCGCGGCTGGGGGACCCCGAGGAACTCGATCCCAGCGTGGCATCCCACCTCGCCGCCGCCACCTGCCAGGTCGACGCGGCCCGGGGCACGACCCGGTTCCGGAGTGTCCTCCGTCGCCTCCGGGACTCGGGCGAACTCTCGGGCCAGGACCGGATCTTCGGGAACGTCTTCGACGACCTGCTGGCGGCCGAGCGGACCACCGGGATCCGTCCCCTCCTCACTCTCGCCATGGAAGTGCTGGCGGAACTTCCGCCGTCGCGGCGGGCCCGCACCCTGGCCGAAGTGGCCCCCAGCCTGGCCGGGCTGGGGCTGGAGCGGGAGGCTCTCGAGCTAGCGCTGGGAATGGTCGGGGACCCGGAGGTGCGGGACGACCTGTACCTGGTCGAGCGGGTGGCGGTGGCGGCCAAGGAACTCTCGGGCCGGGAGAGCCTCCCGAGGAGCTTCTGGGAGGAGGTCGCGGGTGCCCTGGACCGTTCCGGGGAACGCTTCGACGCCCTCTACCTCGACCTCCTGGAAGAAGCGGTCTCGGTCCTGGGCCAGGGTCTGGTCGAGCGCCTCGAGACCCGGGTACTGGAGGATCCCGGGACCGGCTCCTACGGAGGCCTGGTGCTGGGGGCCTGCCGCCTGCGCCTGCTGGCGGAGACCGGTCGGCAGGCCGAGGGCCTCGCCCAGGTGGAGGCCGGGATCGCCGGCTGTTGGTCCCTCCCGGACATGGCCGAGCGCACCCGCTCCCTGTCGCGCTACGTCCGGGCCCTGGCCCACCTCGGCAATCCGGTCCGGGGCGCCCAGGTACTGGAGACCGTGGTGGAGGCGGCCCAGCGACGACGCGGCAAGGACCTCGACGAGTTCTTCCACGCCGAGATCCTGGGCGAGGTGGCGCGCACGGCCGGCCGTCTGGGCGACCCGGAGCGGGCGGTCAAGCTCCTGGAGGCGATCATGGCCGGGGTGGAGGCCCGCCTCTCGGGAGGCCGGGAGGAGGCGAGCCTGCTCTTCGAGGTGCTCTCCGGAGGGATCGAGGTGCTGCTCGAACTCGGGGAGTTCCGGGCCGGGCTGCCGCTGGTCGGTCGGATCGAGGATGCGGTGCGGGCCCGATTGGCGGCGGAGCGGGGGGTCCACCGGGGACCCCTGTTCTTCCTCCACCGGAGCCGGGTGGTCTGCGCCCGGGCCCTGCTCTTCATGGGCTACGACGAGCGCGGGACCGAGGCGCTGACCGGCGCCCTCCGGGGCTTCCAGCAGGTGACCGCGCTCGACCGTCCCGACCTGCTCCACGAGGCGGCCCGGGTCCTGCCCCAGATCGAGGTGGGCCGTCGCCGCGAGGCGGTGGCCGCCATGGTCGAACTCATGCGGAAGACCGACGACTACGGGGAGTACCATCGGCGCTGCCTGGCCGAGGTCGTCGCCTCGCTGGCCGCCGCGATCCGGCCCGGGAGCGACGCCTATCGCCGGGAGCTGTCCCGCTGGGACGCCCTGGAGGCCAGGGCGATCCGGACCCGGGTGAGCCGGGAACATCCCTCCCGGGGAAGGTGACGGAGTGGAAGACTGGAGTCCCGCCCAGCTGGCGGACGAGATCGACGGGATCCGGGAGCGGATCCACGGGCTGCGCCGCACCCTGTCGAACTACTTCGTCGCCAAGGACGAACTGGTCGACACCATGATCCTGTCGGCTGCCACCGGCGAGCCGCTCCTGGTCGTGGGACGACCGGGTACCGCCAAGAGCGATCTGGTGACCAAGTTCTGCGAAGGGCTGGGGGTCGAGGACGACTACTTCGAGTACATGCTGACGAAGTTCACCGAGCCCTCGGAGATCCTCGGACCCATCGACATCGAGCTGCTGAAGCAGGGGCGCTTCGTGCGCAAGGTGGAAGGCAAGCTCCCGACCGCCAAGGTGGCCTTCCTCGACGAGATCTTCAAATCGAACTCGGCGATCCTGAACGTGCTGCTCACGCTGATCAACGAGCGCAAGTTCTACCAGGACGGGCGCCCGGTGCGGGTGCCCCTCGTCATGCTCTTCGCCGCCACCAACGAGGTCCCGGAATTCCGGGAGCTCGACGCCTTGAAGGACCGCTTCGTGCTGAAGGTCCAGTCCCGGAGCGTCCAGGACGAGGCCTTCGACCAGTTGATCGACCGGGGCGTCGAGAACGAGACGCTGGCGGCCTTCCACCTCCGCCCCTGGGCCGGCAGGGCCCATCTCGAGGACTTCCTCAAGTTGAAGCGGCACATGGACCTCACCATGTCGGGTCGGGGCGGTGCCGGGATCGGGGACTCGGATGCCCCGGTGGCCCGGGACCGGAGCAGGTTCTTCCCCCGCGACGTGGCCGACCTGTTCCGCCGGATCCTCCGGACCCTGGTCAAGGAGGAGAAGCTCTTCGTCTCGGATCGCAAGGTCGTGAAGCTCTACAAGATGCTCCGGACCCGGGCCTTCCTCTTCCACGGCGGGAGCGTGCGCAAGGAGGACCTGGTGCTCCTCCGCCACGTCGGGGAGCGGGAGAGCCACTTCCGCAGCGTGCCCGAGAAGGTCGACCGCCTGCTCGGCCTGGTCGAGTAGGCCTGCAGGTGGAGCCCCGCTGGGTACCCCAGGGCGAACTCGCCGATCTCCTGGCGGGCAGCCTGTACTGGTCCGGGACGGCCCTGGCGGATCCCGGGAGGACCCTGGCGAGGGGTGCCGGCTGGTATGCGGCGCTCTACGGGCTGGGGCTCGAGACCCTCCCGTTCGCGGTGGTCTTCGACCTCGGCAACCTGCTCCTCCTGGGGCCCGCCTTCCCGCTCTCGGCCAGCGAGTGGCTCGACCGCTATCCTCCCGAGGAGCAGAAGGTCCGGGTGCACTACGGCAACGGCTTCCTGGCAGGGTTGGCCGACCGATCCTGGTTCCAGAGAGCCCATGACCTGGTGGCCGGCCATCGGGATCCGGATCCCGCCGTGGTCTTCGTGATCGAGCTCCTGGTGCGGGGCCTGGTCGACCAGGAGACCAGCCCCCTGGTGGTGCAGCCGGCGCGCTTCCAGCAGGTTCCCTGGGACCGGATGGCGGCGGAGGTACGGGAGAAGGGCGCGATCCCGGTCTATCGCGAGGCCCGCGACCGGATCGAGGCCTGGATGGAGCGGCCGGGCGGCCTGCGCATGGACCTGGAGGCGTTCCTCGATCGGGCTTCGATGCGGGCGGGGATCGAGGCCCTCGGGGAGCCGGAGCTCTTCGAGCTGGAGCACCTCTCGGTCCTCGATACCCGGGAGCGTCGTCTCTCGGCGCGCCACCTGAAGGCGGCCGAGGGCCTGCTCCCGGTCTCGACCTCGGCCGGCAGCCAGCGCCCCGCCGAGGCCGAGGAGGTCGAGGTCGAGGTCCCCGACGAGGGGACCTATCCCTCGGGAGGACTGGACGGACTCGCCAATCGAGGGTCCTGGGAGAACCTGGTCGCCAGCGAACTCATGTACCTCGATCGCAGCGCCGAGGTCGACCTGTTCACGGTACGATTCGTGGAGGGCGAGCTGCTCTTCTACACCCGGGATGCCGGCCAGTTGCGCCGCCGCAAGCGGGCCCTCCACCTGGTGGTCGACCTCGGGCCCCGGAGCGTCGTCAAGCTCCCCGAGCATCCCTACCGGCAGGACGTCATGGTCGAGGCCATGGGGGTCCGCCTGGTGGCCGACCTCCTGGAAGCCTTCGAGAAGGACGCGGTCACGGTAACGGTCCATCTCTCGGGCAGCGAGGTCGGCATCCGCAGGGAACGATGGCGACTCCGCTTCCAGACCGAGATCCGGCGTGGCGAGGTCCAGGTCGAGGAAGGCGCGCCCGGGCTCGCCGGGGATTCCTCCCCGGAGACATGGGGAAGTCCTGCCCGGCGGACCTACGCCGTCTGGATCGGGGAGGATCCTCCCCTCGACCCTGCCCGGCGCCAGCGCCTGGAGAACGAGCAGGTCCTCGGGTTCGCGGTCCGGCTGGGAGCGCCCAGCCGACCCGGGGACCCGGATTGGAGCCTGGGACTGGAACTGGGGGAGGGGTTCGGCGAGGCCCTGGCCGAGGTGCGGGAGCGACTCCTGGGGGCCATCCTCGGTCTGGCGTGAGGCCTCTGCTCCGGGCTCCTACTCCCGGCGCCCCGCCCCGCTCCTCGGATCGGCGGCGACCTCGAGGTCCCCGAGCCGCTCCCGGTAGACCTCCCGGACCCAGCGGCAGGCTTCCCGGCGACCCGAGTGGGCGAGCTGGCGTGAGGCCTCCGAGGGCATCCGCTCCGAGACGTAGCGGACGGCTTCGGCACGGACCTCGTCGAGGCCGTCCCAGAGGTGGTCCAGGACCTCGTGGCCGGGGAGTTCCACCTGGGCCAGACGGCAGTGCTCCAGGGCTTCGGCGCGGATCGTCCCGGCCGGGTCCTCCAGGGCTGCCCGCAAGCGGCTCGTGCCGGCCGGACCGGCGGCCCGCGCCAGCCGCAGAAGGGCGCTGCGCACCTGGGGGTCGGGATCGTCGGCGGGACGGCACCCGAGGAGCCGGGCTGCCAGCGCAGGCCGGTCGTCCAGGGTCTGGGCCAGGCCGCGGATCCGGGAGGCACTCCCGATGGCTACCAGGGCGGCCAGGGCCTCCGGGTCCTCGCTCCCGTCCGGGTCCGTCGGAGCGCCCCGGGTGCCCCGCTCCGGACCGGAGCCGGAGCCGTAGGTGGAGTCGGATCCGGACGCTTCCTCGTCTCCCGGGAAGGGCAGCCCCAGGGCGGCCAGGCGCGGATGGAAGACCGCCCAGAGGTTCTCGGCCTCCGCGGGTCCGGCCGAGGCGAAGACCTCCGCCAGCTCCCGGTCCAGGTCCGGCAGGTCCTCGGGCACCAGCTCCACGAGCTCGGCGCCGGGCGCTTCCCGGGCCACCCGCTCGACCAGCTCGCGGGCCCCGAGGCGGCGGATCCCGTCGGGGAGCCGGGCCAGGAGGCCCAGCGGGATCTCGCCCGGGTCCAGGCGGAGAAGCTCCTCAGCATCCAGCTCGGAGTTGGAGCGGAGCAGGGCATCGCGCCAGATGGCCCGGGTCTCGGGCGGGGCACTCCGGAGGCGGGACCGGAGCATCTCCCTGGCCAACGGGTGGCGGCTCCATGCCAGGACGTCCGCCAGACCGCGGAGCTCGTCGATACCCCGATCGGAGTGGGCCTTGAGGATCCTGGGCAGATCCGAGGCCGGAAGGTCGGAGGCGGCCGCTGCCCAGTGCCAGGTCTCCAGGTGCCGGGCGGCGTCGGGATCGGAGAGGACCCGGAGCACCACCTGGTAGGGGTCCGGCAGCCGGGAACCTTCCCGGATCTCGAGGGCGGCGGCCCTGACCATGGGATCGGAGTCGAAGGCCAGCAGGTCGGCCAGGACCTCGCTCCGCCGGTCGACCACCAGCGGACCGTCGTCGGGGTGACCCCGGAGCAGGGCATGGGCGGCGCCCAGGCGAACCAAGGGGGGGCCGGCGGTGAGGAGCGAGACCAGGAGCGGGCGGCCGGAGGGCAGGGCGGCGGAGAGCGCATCGCCCCATTCCCGGGCGTCGTAGATGCCTTCGAGATCGGTGGAAGTCATCTCGGCGGCGACCTCGAGGCTCGCCAGGTCACCGAGGGCGGCCAGGCCCCGCAGGGCCGGGATCCTCCAGGCCGGATCGGGACCCCGCCGGATCTCGTGGAGGAGCCTCAGCGGCGGGACCGGGGACCCGCGCAGGGCCATCTCGGAGAGGACGGCTACCAGATGGGAGCCGGCTTCGCTCCCGTAGGCCTCGCGGGCCAGGGCGGCCAACAGGCCGGGCAGCAGGGCCGGACTGGCGACCTCCATCGCCAGGCGGGCCAGATAGGCACCGCGACGCTCCTCGCTGGCGGACCTGCCTGGGGTCCAGGCCAGGGCGGCGGCCAGGATCCGCTGGTCGCGCACCGCGGGCGGAAGCCCCAGGAGGAGCCGACGGGCGCGTCCTCGCCCGCATGCGAGGTCGACGGCCACCGCCTCGGCGAGTCCCATCCCGGCTCCCGCTCCTCGTCTCCCCCGAGTAGGGTAGCCCAGGAAGGTCCCGGATCCATCCCGCACAGGACCCGCGGCGCCGGGCGGGATCCCGGTCTCTCCCGGTACGATGGAGCCGAGGGAGGCGCGATCCATGGCGCCGGATGACGCCTGTCTCGAGGCCCGGTTCGACCGTCTGCAGGAGTGCCTGGTAGGCCAGGCCGAGGAACTCACCTCCTACTCGGAGCGACCCCATACCGTGGTGGTCATCCCGTCCCTGACGCTGGACCGCCGCCAGCTCGAGAAGATCCGGGGCATCAGCTACTACGAGGAGCGGATGCTCTACCTGCTCCTGCTGCTCCGCCAGCCCCGGAGCCGGGTGGTGCTGGTCACCAGCCAGCTGGTCGACACCCGCACCATCGATTACGTGCTGGCGCTCCTGCCTCGGCCCGAGATGCGCTCCGCCCGGGAACGGCTCACGGTGCTCTCCACCAACGACTGGAGTCCCCGGCCCCTCTCGGAGAAGGTCCTGGAGCGCCCCTGGCTGGTCGAGCGGATCCGGAGCCACATCCCCGACCCCACCCGGGCCCACATGATCACCTTCAACATGACCCGGATCGAGATGCGGCTGGCCCTGGCCCTGGGGATCCCGGCGGTCGGCAACCCGCCGCGCCTGGCCGGGTGGGGGACGAAGTCGGGCGCCCGCAAGGCCTTCCGGGAGGCAGGGATCCCGCTGCCCGAGGGGATCGAGGACCTCTCCGGGCCGGACGACGTGCCGGCCGCCATCGAGGAGGTCTGGTCCCGGGTCCCGACCGGGCGGCGAATCGTGGTCAAACTGAACGAGGGGTTCTCGGGGGAGGGCAACGCCATCCTCGACCTGGGACCGCTCGCCCGTGTGGCTCCCGGCCGGGCCTCGCGACCGAAGCGCCTGGAGGCGATCGAGCGGGCCCTTCCCAACCTCGAATTCCAGCAGGAGGCCGAGGACTGGGGCAGCTTCGGGGAACAGCTCTCGGCCCGGGGCGGCGTGGTCGAGGCCTTCCTCGAGGGAGAACCGAAGCAGTCCCCCTCGGCCCAGCTCAAGGTCGATGTGCTGGGACGCCTCTCGCTGCTCTCGACCCACGACCAGATCCTGGGGGGGCGCCACGACCAGGTCTTCCTGGGCTGCCGCTTCCCGGCCGACGCGAGCTACCGGATGGCGCTCCAGGACCAGGCCCGGCGGGTAGGCGAGGTGCTGGCCGCCAAGGGTGTCCGGGGCAGGTTCTCGGTGGACTTCGTCGCCATCCCCAGGGGCAACGACTACGAGGTCTATGCCATCGAGGTGAATCTGAGGCTGGGCGGGACGACCCATCCCTTCGCCTCCATGGACTACCTGGTGCAGGGGCGGTACGACCAGGAAACCGGCCTCTACCTGGCTCCCGACGGTCGCCCCCGCTGCTACGTGGCCAGCGACAACGTGGAGGAACCCTGGCTCCGCGGGCTCCTGCCGGCCGACCTCCATACCATCATCGAGTCCGAGGGCCTGGGCTTCGACCACCAGACCCGGACCGGGAGCATTTTCCACATGCTCGGGTCGGCGAGCCAGTTCGGGAAGGTCGGCTACACCTGCGTGGCCGACGACTGCGGCAACGCCATGCTCACCTTCGAGTCCGTCCGGGAGCGCCTGCGCGAGGCCGCCGGCGTGCCCCGGATCCCGTGGGTGGCAGAGGGCGCGGCCGCGACCTGAGTTTCCCCAGCACCTCGACGAGCTCGTCGGGGAGCGGGACCGCGAGGTCGAGCGGGGCACCGGTACGGGGATGGGGCAGCAGGATCCGGCCGGCGTGCAGGAACAGGCGCCGGAGGCCGGTAGCCTTGCGGATCTCGCGGTTTCGGGCGAAGTCCCCGTAGACCCCGTCGCCCACCACCGGGAGGCCCCGCCGGGCGGCCTGGACCCGGATCTGGTGGGTCTTCCCGGTCACCAGCTCGATCCCGACCAGGGCGGGGCCGGAGCCCAGGCGTTCCACCACCCGGTAGTGGAGCCGGGCATTGGGCGGGGGTCCGTCGAGGGTACGGGTGCGCAGACCGGATCCGTTGCCGTGGGTGACCAGGTGGTCGTCCCAGGTCCCCTCGGCGGGCCGGGGGGAGGCGGTGAGCAGGGCGGTGTAG
Source organism: uncultured bacterium (assembly GCA_964403795.1). Lineage (GTDB taxonomy): Bacteria > Muiribacteriota > UBA6191 > CAZXTJ01 > CAYOHP01 > CAYOHP01. Next base: position 24,140 of record CAYOHP010000040.1, read on the forward strand.
AACTTCTTGACCTGGCCCGCCTCGAAGGCCGCCCGCAGTCGCTCGGCGTCGGCCTCGTCGCGGGTCGCCACCAGCAGTCCCGAGGTCTCCCGGTCGAGCCGGTGCAGGATCCAGACCGTGGCGTCCCCCAGCTGGAAGCGCCGCTGCCGGGCATCGAAGGAACCCCGGAACACGCAGGGGGACTTGCCGCCTCCCGCCGCCGGGACCGAGAGGACCCCCGACGGCTTGGCCACCACCAGGAGGCTCCCGTCGTCATGGACCGCCCGGACCCCGGGGCCCAGGATGCCGTCACCGTGGGGATTCGCCATGCCCCGACTCTAGTCCATGCAGGGCGCGCCCGAGCCGGGAGGGAAACTTCCACCCGGCTCGGGACGTCGTAGGAGAGGGGCTACACTCGAGGGGCAGGGGAAGGCAGGGACGGGTGGTAAGGGACCTTCGGAGCCGTCTCCTCTCGGCAGGCCTCGGGCTCTGCCTGTCGGCCGTGCCGGGCACTGCCGGCGAGACCGTGCGCTACATCCCCCAGCCCGACGGCACCACGCTGATCCAGATCATCGGCGATCCGGGGCCGGAGGAGCCCGGCTTCGACGATGTCGGCGGCGGGAGCGCGCCCTCAGAGCCTTCCCCCCGACCGGAGGACCTGGTCGAGGACCGAAACTGTCGGCCCGAGAACTTCAAGGTCTCCGGGTCGAGGTTCTTCTGGCTCCACTTCTGTCCCTCGCGGGCCGGGTGGGCCTCCTTCGAGCGGGTCTCGGCGGTGATCGACGACGCCTGGCTGGCGGTCTCGGAGCGCTTCGGCAGCCAGTACGACACCAAGGTGAAGGGCTATATCTATACCAACGGCAGCCACTACCACGGGCAGACCGGGGGACCCGCGTGGAGCGGGGGGTTCTACTCGCCGGTCGAGAACCAGATGCACGTCCCGGCTCCTCCCGGCGAGACGGGCTTCGGGCTGAAGCTGCTGCTCGCCCACGAGCTCACCCACTTCCGGCTGGAACAGCTGACCATGGACAGCCGTACCGGCGAGGGGCGGATCCGGGGCTTTAGGTTCGTGAACGAGGGGATCGCCCAGCGCATGGAGGAGCGGATCGTGGCCGCCACCCGGCGGGCCGACCCCGAGGCCCGGATCGCCCCCGGGCATGACACCCGGCGGGCCAAGCTCTGGTACCTGAAGCGGGGCCTCGAGCAGGGGCATCCGATGATCCCGTACAAGGCGATGGTCCACCGGGTCGCCGGCGATCCCGGCTTCTACTACGCACAGAGCTGGGCGACGATGGCATTCCTGGAGGAGAGCTGGGGCGAGCGCACCACAGATCTCCTGCTCTCGGAGATCGCGGCGGGCCGCAGCCTGGCCGATGCCTTCCGCTCGGCCACCGGGCTCGGGCTCGACGACCTGCTGGGCCGGGTCGAGACCTGGGCCAGGGCCGAGGCCGCCCGGGAGTTCGGCGGGTAGTCCGGCCCTTCAGGGACCGGTGGGTGCCCGGTGCCCCGCTACTCGGCGGTCGCCAGCGGGAGGATCCAGGTCACCAGTTGATGGTGCTGGCGGCAGCCCTCGGCCTGGTAGAGCTCGTTGGCGGGATTCCCGAGGTCGGTCGAGACCGTGAGCTCGTCGCACTCGCGGGTCTCCATCCAGTCCCGGGCCGCCGCGAAGAGCTGGCGACCGATGCCCTGACGGCGGGCCTCTTCGGCGACCGCCAGGCTCCAGAGGGTCCCGATCCGCTTGTCGGTGAACTCCAGGATCCGGGCGTCGATCCAGCCGATCGCCACCCCCAGGACCGCCTGGTCGCGGATCGCCAGCAGGCAGAAGTGGGTGGCGGGCTGGTCGACCGAGAGCTGGGCCGCTTCCAGGGCGCCGTCGGCGAACATCGGCTTCAGGCGTTCGGTGTCGAAGAGGGGATCAGTCATCCAGCGATCCTGGGTGAAGGCATGGGTGACCACGTCGACCACCCCGGCCCGATCGAGCGGGTCGTCCTCGAAGGGGCGGATCGTGATTGCGTCGCTCATGGTCCCTCCCGGATCCGGGGGGCGATACTAGCCCGCGGGGTACCCTGGGTGGCGATCGGTGCGATCGAGCCACCGCATCGGGAAGGATGCCCGTGGCAATGGGAGAGGCCGTCCTCGGACTGACGCTGGGCCTGGGGCTGGCCGCGGCGCTGGTGGCCGTGCTCCGCCGGGCCTTCGCGGCGGTCCTCCAGGCCCGGGTCGACCGCCACGTGCCGCGCACCGGCTGGCGCCCTGACCAGGAGCGTCGCTCCGGGGTGGTCTCCGGCGGCGACCTGGTGGTCTTCCTGCACGGGACCTTCTGCGATGCCCGGACCACCCGCTTCCTGGCCGAGGGCCTCGAGGCGGCCGGCTGGCCGGTCTGGGTCTACGAGTACCGCTACCTGGACCCGATCGAGGCCAATGCCCGACTCTTCGAGGAGGACCTGGAGCGGAGGCTGGCGGGCCTGGGAAGGTCGGGACCCGGGCGGCTCCTGCTGGTGGGATACAGCCAGGGAGGCTTGCTGTTGCGCTGGCTCCTGGCCGGGCAGGGGCATGCCACCTGGCTGGCGCGGGTGGTGGGCCTGATCCAGATCGCGACTCCCAACGGGGGCACCCCGGTGGCGCCCCTGGCCCGCCTGGGGTGGGTGCCGGGAGGTGTTCCCGCGCCGGCGCTCAGGGCCATGGAGCCGGCCTCCGGGTTCCTCGACGAGCTGGATCGCCGGCCCCTGATGGCGGGCGTCGGGTTCGGGCTGATCTACGGCCATGGCCCCGGGCGCCACCTGCTGGAGCGGTTCTTCCTCGGGAGGGTCCGGGAGCATCCCGTCACCATCTGGCTGGGTGCCCTCTACGAGCGGATCCTGCTCCCCGGTGGCGAGCACGATGGCCTGGTCCCGACCGAGAGCGCGCTCCGGATCTATGCCCAGCCGGGTCTCGAGGGGGAGCCGGCCCCGGTTCGGATCGAGACCGACCACCTGGGACTGCTGGTGGATCCGAGGGCACGGGAGGCCCTGGTGGAGCTGGGCCGTCGCCTGGTGGCGTCGACCCGGGCTGCCGATCGCCCGGTCTAGGGTTTCACGGCAAGTCGGGCCGGAAGCGGCTCGCGTCCCTGAGGTCGACGAGGCGGACATGGCGGCGCTGGGCGGCCGCCAGCAGGCGCCCGTCGCCGGAGAAGCGGATCAGGGTGGCGGGCTCCTCCAGGTCCTCGAGGCGGGCCCGCTCGCGACGGCTCTCGACCTCCAGGACCAGGAGGGTCCGATCCCGGGTCGCCACGGCCAGGCGGGTCCCGTCCTCGGAGAGGCGGAATCCCGAGAAGCCACGGCCGCCCTGTTCCCCGCGTACCTCAGGGGACGGACCCGGGGGCGGGTCGAACCGGGCCACTTCCTCCAGGCGGAAGCGACCCGAGGGCAGGGTTCGCGATCCCGATCGAGGGCCGCCCCAGCCGAGGACCAGGATCGTGCCGGAGTCGCGTAAGCCGACCGCCAGCCGTCTCCCCCTGGGGGCGAGCGACAGGGTCTCGAGGCGGGAGTGCGCCGGCAGGCGGGCCGAGGCCCGGATCTGCCCCTTGGCGGTGTCCACCAGTTCCAGGCTCGGGACCGGCTCCCCGGGAGCTGCCGGGGATCCTCGGCGCCAGGCGACCAGCGAGTCGGGTTCCTCCAGGAACCGGTATCCGCTTGCGCGCTCGAGGGGAATGCGGATCCCCCCGGAGTCCGGTCGTCGGGTGCGCACCCGATGGACCGAGAGTCCCAGGGCCAGGCGCGATCCGTCGGGGGAGACGTCCACCAGGCAAGGATCCGACGGTTCGAGCGAGCGACGCTCCCTGGCCCCGATCTCGTAGCCCTCCGGAAGGTCGAAGAGCCGCACCCTTCCACGGGAACTGACGGTGGCGGCCAGCGAGCAGACTCCGTCGCTGCGGAGCGCCTGGAGTCCGAGCGGGACGCCGCCGATCCGGGTCGCGATGCTCCCGTCCCCGGTCCGGTACAGCACCATCAGTTCGTCGGCGCCGGAAGCCAGCACCTGCGATCCGTCCGCGGCGACCGTCAGGTCTACGACCGGGGAGGAACGCTCCACTCCCGGGTCCCCCACCAGGTCGAAGGCAAGCCGGAGGAGTTCCCGGAACCGCGGCAGGACCTTCCCCTCGACCCGCAGCAGGGCGAAACCCCGATGCATGGCCTGGCGGGCCTCGGACCAGCCGCGGGCGCGCCACAACACGGTGACCAGACGGATCCAGGTGTCGACGTCCCCGGGGTGGGAGGCGAGCCGCCGTTCGAGCCGCTCGATCTCCTGCTCGGTCAGCCTTTCCAGGACGAGAGGCCCATCCGCGCCTCGGACCCGAACAGCAGCAGGCCGGATTCCTCCGAGACATCGGTGCAGTGCACCGGACCCTCGCAGGGGATGGTCCCCAGGGACTTCAAGGTCTCGGCATCCAGCAGATGGACGCCGTGCTTGCGGGTCCCCACCGCCAGCACCCCGTGACGGGCCGAGAGCGAGAGGATCGGGGAGGCTCCGCCCACGTCCCGACGCTCGAGCACCGGTCCCCCCCGCGGATCCAGGAGGGCCAGCCCGCCTTCGGGAGCCGGCACTACCAGGAGGACCCGAGAGGGGCTCCGGCCCCGACGCGGCACCTCGAGGAACGCCAGGGCCCGGCCGGCTCCCGGGAGCATCCACTCGGAGGACAGGTCGTCCCCGCCGGAGCCCCTGCCCGGGTGGAGGTCGAGGACCCGGATCCTCCCGGAGGCATCGGCGGCGGCGAGCAGCCTGCCATGGGGATCGAAGGCCAGTGCCACCACTCCCGCGGGGAGCGAGGCGATCTCCTGGCCGGTGCTCCCCGCCAGGTCGAAGAGCCTCACCTTGCGGTCCTCGCCTCCGGTCGCCACCTGGCTGCCGTCGGGACTCACCGCCACCGAGAGGACGGGGCCGGCGTGGCCGTCGAGGCGCAGGTCGGCGAGCGGGCGGTCGGCGAGCCAGACCCGGCAGGTCCCTCTCGGTCCCTGCGAGCGGTCCGGATCCAGGTCCACCCCGGCCACCGCCAGTACCCTCTCGTCCCGGCTCAGGGCTGCGGCCTCGGCCGCCATCCCCGGCAGGCGCACGGTCTGGACCTCGCGGCCGTCCTCGGTGGCATAGAAGTGGAGCCCTCCCGAGGCGCTGGCCGCCACCGCCTCCCGTCCCCTCGAGAGCAGGAAACCCGCCACCACCCGACCTTCGGGTCCGAGTCGCGGATGGAGGTCCCTTCCCTCGCCGGGGTCCACGACCCGTACCAGGCCGTCGGCCCCGCCGGTCGCGATCCAGGTGCCGTCGGGACTGGTGGCCAGACCCATCACCGCACCCGGGTGGACCGCGATCCGGCGGCGCTCCACCCCGGAAGCCGTCTCTACCACCCGGACCGTCCCGTCCTTGAAGGCCACGGCCATGGACTCGCCGCGACCCAGGAAGCACGCGGCGGTGGCTCCGCCCCTTCGGGGAGGGAGCCGGAGGATCTCCTCCCGGCTCGAGAGGTCCCAGACCCGGCAGGTCTCGTCCTCGGCGGTCGAGACCGCCAGGCGCCCGTCGCGGCGGAGGTCCAGGGAACGGACCCAGCCCCGGTGTCCATGCAGGGTGGCCAGGGTCTCCCCGGTCCGGGTGTCCCAGATGGTGAGCGAGCGGTCCATGGAACCCGAGACCGCCTGGCGCCCGTCAGGGAGGAAGCGCAGGGTCCGGATCCCGAACAGGCTGCCCTCCATGCGGACCAGCTCCCGGCCGGAACGGCTGCAGAAGACCCGGCCCACCCGGTCGGCGCACCCGGTCAGGACCCGGGATCCGTCGGGGGAGAACTGGACGGACAGGACCGGCTTCCGGTGGCCTCCCAGGACCAGGGTCCTGCCGGGTTCGCCCAGGTCGAGGATCCGGGCCGTCCGGTCGGCCGAACCGGTCACCATCCGGGTCCCGTCCGGGGAGAGGTCGAGACCGTACACGGTGGCGTGGTGAGCCGCCACCCGGCGCAGCTCGAGTCCGGTGGCCAGGGACCAGAAGCGGACCTCGCCATGGTCGTCGGCGCTCGCCAGCTTGCCGCCGCAGGGGGAGAAGGCCAGCGCCCGCACCCCGGCACCATGGACCAGGCGCGGGTCCCCCAGGCAGCGGTAGCGCAGGCCCAGCTCGGCGCGGGCCAGTTCGACCAGGGCACTGCGTCCGGGGTGGCGACGGGCCGCCTCCAGCAGGATCTCCAGGCAGTCCGGCAACCGGCGCCGGAGCGCCGCCCGGGCCAGCTCCTCCCAGAGGTCGGGATCGTCGGGCTTGCGCCGGACCTCGGCCTCGAGTTTCCGGATCGGAGGATCGCTCACGGACGAAGCGTGCCAGAACCCGGTCGGATTGTCCCGCCGGGGGGCCTCAGAGCCTGTGAACCTCTCTCCGCCTGGCTTCGATCGACCCATCATCCCCGCCTGCGGCAGCGCTCTCCTCGCAGGCAGGATCCGCTGCCCGCTTCGTCGATCGCCTTGCATGCGGGGCGCTGGGTCGATCTCGGGCCGACGCCGGGGAGAGGTCCAAAGGCTCTCCCCGGTCTTCACAGGGCTTCCAGGGGAAAGGCCACCACCTCGGCGATCGATTCGGCGCCGGTGGCCAGCATCACCAGCCGGTCCACCCCGAGGGCCACCCCGGAACAGGGAGGGAGTCCGGCCTCCAGGGCCGCCAGGAAGCGAAGGTCGATCGGGAGGCCGGGGAGTCCTTCCTGGGCCCTCCGGCGATTGAGGTCCTGAAACCGGCGCTCCTGCTCCCGGGCGTCGTCGAGCTCCCGGAAGCCGTTGGCCAGTTCGAGCCCGCGCACGTAGAGCTCGAAGCGATCGGAGAGCCTGGGGTCCTCGGGACAGGTGGCCGCCAGGGATGCCCGATGGGCGGGATAGCGGGTCACGAACAAGGGGGCGTCGAACCCCAGGCGGTGTTCGATCGCCTCGCACAGGATGAGGTCATGCCAGGGGTCGGGGTCGTCCCCCCGGAGGCCGGAAGGAGCCCGGATCCCGAGCCGGGCCGCCCGCTCCGGGAGAGCCTCGACCGGGGTGTCGAAGGGGTCGAAACCGGCGTGTTCGAGGAAGATCTCCCGATAGGTCGCCCGGCGCGGGCGGGGAGTGCCGAGTACCTCCGACACGAGGTCGCCGACCTCATCCATCAGCCGATCGGTGGAGAACCCCGGTCGGTACCACTCGAGCATGGTGAACTCGGGGTTGTGGCGGCTCCCCGCCTCGCCGTTGCGGAACGCCTTGCCCAGCTGGAAGACCGGCCCCGAGCCGGCTGCCAGCAGGCGCTTCATGAAGACCTCGGGGGAGGTCTGCAGGAAGAGCGGCTGGCGCCCGCTCCCGAGGGCCAATGCGGTCTCGAAGGGTTCGAGATTCGGATCGGAGACTCCCCCCCGTCCCAGTACCGGGGTCTCCACCTCGAGCACGTCCCGGGAACGGAAGAAGGCCCGGATCCCTTCCAGGATCCGGGCCCTCTGGCGGAGCCGCTCGAAGCCGGCGGTCGGGGCGAACCCCTGCGGCTCCGGAGTCGGAGGCGCCATCGACGCCTACTTCTGCCGGTCGAGGTACTCGCCGGTCCGGGTGTCGATCCGGACCATGTCCTCCTGGTTGATGAACAAGGGGACATGGAGCTTCAGGCCGGTCTCCATGGTCGCCTCCTTGGTGGCGCCCGAGACGGTGTCGCCCCGGACCGCGGGAGGGCACTCGGCCACCTTCAGGGTGACGAAGTTGGGCGGCTCGATGTCGATCGGCTTGCCCCGGTAGAACATGATCTGGCAGACGGTGGATTCCTTGAGGTAGCCCTTGACCTCGGTCAGGCTCTCCTCCTGGATCGCCACCTGCTCGTAGGTCTTCTGGTCCATGAAGTGCCAGCCGTCGCCGTCGGCGTAGAGGAACTCCATCTCCGCCTCGTTGATGTCGGGGACATCGACCTTGTCGCCGGAGCGGAAGTTGCGCTCCTGGACGCCTCCGGTCAGCAGGTTCTTCATCTTCACCTTGTAGAAGGCGACGCCCTTCCCGGGCTTGACGAACTGGCTGCTGACGATCCGGAAGGGAACTCCCTCGATCTCGATCTTCAGCTTCGGACGGAAATCGCTGGTGTCGTAGGTGGCCATGGGCCCCCTCCTCTGGGGAACCGGACCGGCACGGGCTCCGGCGCGCCGGATGCTAGCATAGCCACCATGGACGGCGAGTCCGACCCGCGCCGGGACGTCGAAGCGCCGGTCCGAAGCTGGCAGCGCCAGCTTGCCGAGGCGATCCGGGACCCGGCCGAACTCCTCGATCTCCTGGCGATCGGCGAGCCCGACCGAGGCCGCCTCCTCGAGGGTGCCCGGGCTGCCGGGGCCGGGTTCCGCCTGCTGGTTCCGAGGGCCTTCGCCTCCCGCATGCGCCGGGGCGATCCCAGGGATCCGCTGCTGCTCCAGGTATTGCCGCTCCCGGACGAGACGGTCCCCGACCCGCGCGCCTCCCGCGATCCCCTGGAGGAGGCCGGAGCCAGACTCGCACCCGGGGTCCTCGCCAAGTACCAGGGAAGAGCCCTGGCGGTCACCACCGGGGTCTGTGCGATCCACTGCCGGTACTGCTTCCGCCGCCACTACCCCTACTCGGAGACGCCGCGCCGGGGGCTCGAGATCGCCCGCCATCTGCAGGAGGCCTTCACCGCCGACCCCGACCTCGAAGAGGTGATCCTCTCGGGGGGCGATCCCTGGGCCATGGCCGAGTCCGAGCACGAAGCGCTCTGGAAGGCCCTCGATGCCGATCCCAGGGTCCGTCGGATCCGGGTCCACACCCGCCTCCCTCTGGTCCTCCCCGACCGGGTCGACCCCCGCCTGCTCTCCCTGGTGGCCGGCACCCGGGCGACCGTCTACGTGGTGGTCCACGCCAACCATCCCGCCGAGCTCTCGCCCGAGGCGATGCGGGCGTGCCGGGACCTGCGGCGGGCGGGCGCGGTCCTGCTCAACCAGGCGGTGCTGCTGCGTGGGGTGAACGACGACCTCGAGATCCTGGTCTCGCTCTCGAGGGCGCTGATCGAGGTCGGGATCCTTCCCTACTACCTGCACCTGCTCGACCCGGTGGAAGGGGCCATGCACTTCGACGTGCCCGAGGCGGAGGGGCGACGCATGGTCCTGGCCATGCGTTCCCGGCTGCCGGGGTACGCCGTCCCGGCCCTGGTCCGGGAGGTCCCGGGAGCTCCGTCCAAGCTCAGGGTGTGACCTTTGGGCAGGCCGCGTCCTATCCTGGTGGGGAGGGGAAGGCGATGCAGGGCGAGCTCTTCGGCGGACGCTTCCGGGTGGAGGCGTCGATCGGGTCGGGCCGCCTGGGGTCCGTGTACCGGGCCGCGGACCTGCGCCTGGAGGCGCCCGCGACCCTGAAGCTCCTCCATCCCGCGATCGCCTCCGAGCCTCGGATAAGGGATGCGATCCTGGCCCGGGCCCGGGCCGTGGCGGCGCTCGACGATCCCCACCTGGTCCCGGTGCTGGAGTCCGGAATCGAGCGGGGCCAGGCCTGGATCGCCTCCGGGTGGGCCGAGGGCGGGAGCCTCAAGGACTTCCTCGCCAAGCGCAAGGAAGGGCTCTTCCTCGAGAACGCCGCCCCTCTGGTGGTGGGGATCCTGAAGGGCTTGCAGGCGCTCCACGCCAAGGGGATCGTGCATGGGGCGATCCATGCCCGGAACATCCTCCTCACCCGGAAGATGAACCCCCTCCTCTCCGACGCGGGTCTCGCCATCGGACTCGACCCGGCCTCCCTGGCGGCGCTGGGGATCGAGGACCTCGATCCCCGGACCGCGGCGCCCGAGTGGATCGACCCCTCCCGCGCGGTACCCGGAGCCTCGGCCGACCTCTACGCCTGCGGCATCCTGTTCTTCCGGCTGCTGGCCGGGGGCTATCCCTTCGATGCTCCCGATCCCCAGGTGGTGAAGCGGGCCCAGCTGGAGGCTTCGCTGCCGCCGGTGGTCGGGTTGCCCCCTCCGGTGACCGCGGTGTTGGGGAAGGCCTTGGCGAAGGTCCCGGGGAACCGCTTCCGGACTCCGGCCGAGATGATCGCGGCCCTGGAGGCCCTGGTGCGCGGCGAGGTCCCGGTCCAGGAGAAGGCGGTCGTGAAGCCCCCCACCTCGCCCGGTCCCCCCGCCAAGCTGCCTTCCGAGCCGGCTCGTCCTGCGGCCCCGACCGTCGAGGAGGTCCGCCAGGCGGCTCGTCCCACGGACCATGCGGGGACCATCGAGCGCGGGCTCCTCTTCACCATGGTGGCGGTGCTCGGGGTATTCGCGGTGCTGGGACTGGTGGCGACCCTGCTCCTGCGCTCGGAGCCGGAAGCCCCGGGACCACGGCCCACACCGCGGCCGGAGATGGTCCAGGGACCGTCCGGCTCCGGTACCGGCAGCTCGCCGGTGGCGACCGACTCCGGTTTCGAAGAGGTCGATGTCTTCCAGGAGATGGAGGAGGAGATCCCGGTGGAGGAACTTCCCGGGGACGAGGCCTTCGCCGACCTGGGAGGTGGCCAGGAGGAAGGCGATCGCGACAGGCTGGCCGGGCTCGCCGGTCTGGCGTCGAATCCTCCGGCCGACCTGGCCGCCCGGTTGGAAGCCCTCCGGCCGGTGGTGGCCCGGGCACCCCAGGAAGTCCGCAAGGGGCCGCTCCTGGCCTTGCTCGCCGGAGCCGAGAAGCTGCTGGCCGGGAAGCGGGCGGCGCCGGCCCGGGACCTGGCGGTGTGGTGTGGGCGCTTCGAGGGCGACCACCGGGCCAGGGCCTGGGAACTGGCGGCCCGGGGCCGGGCCGCGGCGGGCGATCCCAAGGGAGCGGCCTGGGCCCTGCGGCGGGCCGTCGAGGTGGGCCGGGTGGTCGAAGCGACCCGGCCAGTCCAGTCGCTGGCGGCCTTCCGCAAGCAGCTCTCGGGGATCGCAGGCCAGGATCCCCAGGCCAAGGCCGCCCTGCTCGACCTCACCTCGGCGGCGGCCGCCCTGGAGCAGGGGAACCTGGAAGCCGCCAAGGCCCACATGGGGGAGGCCGGACGCGCCTACCCCGCTTCCCGTCCCGCCATGTCCCGGTACTTCTCGCGCACTGCGGCCCGCCAGTTCCGCCGGGGAAGGGGAGAGACGGTGCCGGTCCTGGTGGCGACCGCGCTCGAGTTCCACGAGGCCAATGCCGAGGCCCATGCCGTGGCCGGCCTTCATGCGCTGATGCAGCGGGGAGATGCCGAGACGGCCAGCCGCCACTACCGGCGGGCCTTGGCGATCGGCGGAGTGGTACCGGGACCCTGAGGTTCGATCAGGTGCCGGAGAGGTGTCGGGTCACCCCGGGCAGGAGCAGCGGGAACCAGGCGGCGAATCTCCCCGGCGCAGCGCGGAGCTCCCGATCGAGTGCCTCCAACGTCACCCAACGCCAGTCGGCGACCTCCCGCGGGTCGGGACGAGGATCGCCCGCGAACTCGCCCGCGAACTCGCCCGCCAGCACGTGATCGATCTCGTGCTCGACCATGGCGCCCGCCAGCTCGGCCCGGTAGCGGAACACGAAGAGCGGATCCAGGGGGATGTCGATCCCCATCTCCTCGGCCAGGCGACGGCGGGCCGCCGGGCCGACCTCGAGGTCGGGCGAGGGATGCCCGCAGCAGGCGTTGGCCCACAAGCCCGGGGAGTGATACTTGGAGGCGGCCCTCTGCTGCAGCAGGAGCTCCACCCCGCGGGGCCCGGGGCGGTGGACCACCACCGAGAAGGCGCGGTGCAGCAATCCCCTGCGATGGACTTCGAGCTTCTCGCCGGTCCCGACCGGGCGATCCGCCTCGTCGACCAGCACCAGGATCTGGCTCACCGGCGCCGAGTCTACGATGCCGAGGGCAGGGCGGTCGCCGGGCCGGCGCGGGTGCCCCATCCGGGAGGGGCGGGGACGGTTGCCGCTCCTAGAGCAGGCCCCGCGCCCTCTGGGCCTCGGTTACCCGGGCCTTGGCCGATTCCAGGCCGGCTTCGGGGATGCCCCGGATCGCCCGGTCCTGGCCGAAACGCACCAGGGTCTGGGCGATGTCCCGGAGCGGGACCGCCACGGCCTGATCGCTGCCCTCGCCCGGCGGCGGCAACTCGGACAGGATCCCCTCGACCCAGCGGTCCACTTCGAGGTCGCCCTCGGTCCCGCAGGGAAGGGCGCTGCGGACCCTGAGCGAGAGCCAGTACATGCGGGAGCCGTGGTGCTTGCGCAGCTGCTCGGGATGTGCGGGGGCGCTCCAGGTCGGAGGATCCGGGAAGATCGCGTCCCAGGCCCGGAGGCGGTCCCGGCAGGAGAGCACCTCCGGATCCCGATTGGAGGCGAGCAGGTGGGCCGTGGCCGAGAGGAGCCAGGAACCGGCATCCCGCGATCCCCGGGCGACGAGGCGCTCGAGCGAGATCCTGAGCAGGTCCCCGACACGGGCGCGCACCGAGGAGGTCGACAGGCAGAGGCGGAGCGTGAGTTCGGAGTCGCTGGCGCCGGCGAGCTCGGCCGCCGCCGGCTCGCCTTCGAGCCAGGCTACCGTGCTCGCCTCGCATTCCTGGAAGGCGCGCAGCGCGTCCTCGGCGAGGCTGGCCTGGAGTCCGATCCTGGGCGGGGACTCGAAGACGCCGCGCATCAGGGCGGCTACCGGGTCCTTGAGGATTCCCATCTCGGCGACGTGGTGCACCACGACCATGAGCGCGGGGTGGTCGGCCCATGGCTCCCGGTCGAGGGCCGGATCCTCGACCCGCCGCAGGCGGACGAGCCAGCGTTCGAGGCGCTCGAGCAGGCGGGCCCAGCGGAGGGGTAGCCGGGGGTCCAGGAGGTCGGACAGGGCCACACCGCAGCCTCTGGGGTCGGCGGACCCGGGCGAGACCCACGAGAGGCTCCAGCGGGGGTGCAGGGAGCGAAGCTCGGCCAGGGCGGCGTCGACCTCGGGATCGCCGACCTCGGTCCAGGGCCGACGTCTGGGCCGGGATCGCGAATCCTCGACCCGTCGGGTGTCCTCCGGGCGGCTCGGGTCGGGATCCTGGGCACCGACCGGGAGGGCTGGGTCCGCATCGGTGGGTGGACGCCGGTGGGAGGACCACCACCAGCCGGCCGCCAACAGGCACGCCAGTACCGGAGCCAGCGGCCTCCATCCCCAGGGCCGGCCGGCCGGCCCCCGCGCCGCAGCGGCCCCGGGCATCCCGATCGGGGCCGCCGACAGCCGGCCGGGGCGCGGCCCCGCCGGGACCGGATGCTCCGATCGCAGGGCCTCTCCGGCGGCCTCGAGCGAGGGGAACCGCTTCCCCGGAGCCGGGTCCACGGCCCGCCGGACCACTTCCGCCAGGTCCCGATCGAGGGCGACGAGGGCCGGGTCGAGAGGCGGCGGCGTGCCTTCCTGGGCGCGGTTGAGATGGGCGGCCAGGCCTCCTTCTGCCCCGAGTCGGGTCCCACAGGCGGCCAGGTGCAGCAGGGCACCCCAGCTCCACTGGTCCGAGGCCGGGGAGGGGGGATGTCCGAGCAACAGCTCGGGCGCCATGAAGGCCGGGGTGCCCACCACGCTGCCGGTGGCGGTGAGGGCTTCCGACTCCGAGCTCGCCTTGGCCAGGCCGAGATCGAGGAGGACCGAGGATCCGTCCGGTCGCAGCAGGACGTTGGAGGGTTTCAGGTCGCGGTGCAGGATCCCGGCGGCATGCAGGCAGGCCAGGGCCGAGGCCAGCTCGATCCCGAGGCGTCGCGCCTGCTCCCGGCCCAGGGCGCCGGTCGTGCCCAGGCGGCGTTCCAGGTCCTCGCCCTCCAGGTACTCGTAGACCAGGCGGGGACGACCCTCCTCGTCGAAGTCGGTGTCGAGGAGTTCGACCACGTGAGGGTGGCGGACCGCGGCGGTGAGGCGGGCCTCCCGGGCGAAGCGGAGCCGGGTGGCGTGGTCCGGGACCGCGGCCGAGAGGCGCTTCACGGCCACTTGGCGGGCGAAGCGGCGGTCCTCGGCCAGGAGCACCTCGCCGAAGGCGCCCCGCCCCAGGAGCCGGAGGATCCGGTAGCGCTCCTGGCCCGGCTCCTCGGCACCGGTCATCGCGGCCGTCCGGGATCCCCCGCCTCGGTGCGGGCGGTGTCGAAGGCATGGATCCAAGCCTGGAGCCGGGTGTCGGGAGTCGGCGAGGCGGGGTCGAGGCCGAGGCCCGAGACCACCTCCGACGGCGGCACGTTGCCCTGGGGTCCCTTGAAGAGGAAGCGGACCGTGCCCTCGGCCGCCAGGAAGTCCTCCCGCAGGAAGCGCTGTCCGACGTAGAACCACTTGTCGTCCCAGGCGAGGATCCTGGTCTCCAGCCGGTAACCGGCGAGAGGGCCGAGGGATCGCCGGTATCGGACCGAGGCGGCTCCCGCCACCGGGTACCAGGACCGCTGTCGCCACAGGGCCAGGAGTCCGGTGCGGACGAAGAGGTCGGCACGCCCCAGGTCCATCATGGTCAGGTACCGGCCGTTGTTCATGTGGCCGTACATGTCGAGATCGAAGAGCCCCACCCGGAGAGGGATGGAGGACGCCTCCTCCAGGGGGATGCGTTGCTTCCGCACGGCCGAGGCCAGTACCAGCGCCAGGCGGAGGTAGGGGTACATCGGTTCCGCCAGCCTACTCCCGGGGGCCGCTCGCGACCAGGATGGCGGTCACGGTTCGTCCGGGAACGAGGGCCTCGGGAGCCGCTTCGGGGAACTCGTGCCGGGCCTCGGGGCTACCCCATCCGTGGTGGGCGAAGCCCTGTACCCGGGTGAAGCCCCGGCCGAGGGCCTCGGCCCATACGGCTGCCGGGAACTCCGAGCAGTGCCAGGGGTTCCCGTCCCCGGTGCCGTCGCAGGGAGGGACGGCCAGGACCAGGCGCCCCTCTGCGGTCACCCGGGGCGAGGCCCGGGCGACCAGGTCGAGGGATCCCGGGACGTGTTCGAAGCAGTTCGAGGCCACCACCAGGTCGAAGCGCCGGCGGGTCTCCCTGGCTTCGCCCCGGATCGCCGTCGCCAGATCGAGGCGCAGGAAACGGACCGCCTCCGAGGCGTAGTGGCGGCGGGCGAAGGCCACCGCGGCGCGATCGAGATCCACGCCCACGACCTCGGCGGCACCGCCCGCGACCAGGAGGGGAGCTCCGTAGCCGGCGCCGCAACCGAGGTCGAGCACCTTGGCACCGGGCGAGGCGAACCCTGCGGCGAAGCGGTAGAGGGCGCGGTGGGCCTCGAGGAGCGGGGTGGGCCGGCGGGGATCGACGCGTTCGCCGGTATCGGGGAGCTCGCCCCAGAACCGGCAGAGCGGCCCGCGGAGGTAGCGGTGCCAGGTCTCCCTGGCCCAGGCGCGAAGCGGTCGACCCGGCATGGCTCCCCATGGTACGTCCCCGCGACTGCCGGCTATGCTCGTCCCGGGAGCGAGGAGGCGGGATGCGGTTCCTCCCGGAGGACATCGAGTCCAATCGGCGCTGGTTCGAGATGCGCTTGAAGGCGGTCCGCCAGAAGCGCGACCTGCTCACGCGAATCGAGGCAGAGGCCTCCGGCGCCGCGGCTCCCGGGTCGCCACCGGGCCAGGTCGGGCTCGACCTCACGCGAGTGGTCGAGGACCTCGACTTCATGCTGGTCGACGTCCGCAGCCGGGCCGCCTTCGCGGCCGGGCACATCCGGGGAGCCCACTGCCTTCCCTACGAGGAGATCGACGAGCAGGTCGGGAAGCTCCCCTTGGATCGCGAGATCGTCGCCTACTGCTGGAACGAGACCTGCCTGCTGGCGGCCCGGGCCGGGCTGAAGCTCACCGCCCGGGGCTTCTTCGTGCGGGAGCTCAACACCGGCTGGCGGGAATGGATCGCCGAGTCGAACCCGGTGCACGCCGCCGGGGTCGAGGGCATGGCCTGCGGATGCAGCCGGTGACCGGGACCGGGAGGAGGCTCCGATGACGCCCTGGGTGCTGGTGGTGGTGCTGGCGGTGCTCTGGATCACCTCGGCCATGAAGAGCGCCGCGCTCCAGGCCCGGCTGGACCGCCTCGAGGCACGGCAGGGCGGAGTCGGGGCCGCGCCCTCCGGCCCATCGGCCCTCGACATGGGGTCCACCGGCCTCGGGACACCGGGATCGGGCCTGTCGGCAGCCGGGGCCGCGGGCCTCTCGTCCGGCGATGCCGAACTCGAGGTGCGACGCCTGGTCCGGGAGGGGAAGAAGATCGAGGCCATCAAGCTCTACCGCAGCGCGGTGGGATGCGATCTGAAGACCGCCAAGGATGCCGTGGACCGGATGGGGTGAGAGGCCCTTTCAGGGGAGCCGCGAGTCCAGGCGGTACCCGGCGCCCGGACCGATGGCGAGTCGCTCGGCCAGCCAGGGGAGCGCCTCCCGCAGGGAGGGCTGGAGGGTGACCGGAGGGTTGGCGACCAGTACGCCGGAGCCCCGCATGCCGCGCCCCGTCTCCGGCCGGGCGTCGACGTGGAGCTCCGCCACCAGCCAGCGGGGACCGGCCTCCGCCACCAGGCGTCCGGGCAGGGCCCGCGCCTCGGGCCGCGCCAGGCAGGGGTACCAGATCAGGAAGACCCCGGTGGCGCAGCGCCGGAGGCCCGCACCCAGGACCTCGACCACCCGGTCGTAGTCCTCGGGGAGCTCGTAGGGAGGATCGACCAGCACCAACCCGCGTCGATCGCGGGGAGGGAGCTCTCCCTCGAGGGCCGTGAACCCGTCGCCCTGGACCACCCTCACTCCCGGGCCGGAGATCTCCCGCTCCAGGGCCGCCGCTTCGTTGCCGTGGAGCTCATAGGCATGGAGACGGTCGACCGGCCGGAGCCGGGCCCGGACCAGCCAGGGCGAGCCGGGGTACCAGCGGAGCCCGCCCTCCGGATTGGCGGCCGCCACCGCCTCGACCAGGCGATCGACGAGGCGAGGAGCCTCGCCGGGAGGAGGCAGCCGGGCGATGCCGCCTTCCCATTCGCGGTTCTTCCCTGCGAAGGGACTCGCCAGGTCGTAGCGACCGCCGCCGGCGTGGGTGTCCACCACCAGCAGGCCCTTCGGCTTCTCCTGGAGCCGATCCAGGACGGCGAGCAGCATCCCGTGCTTCAGCACATCGGCGAAGTTCCCGGCGTGGAACCCGTGACGATAGGCGAGCAGCTAGCCCTCCGAATCGCCGAAGCAGATGCCGAGGTCGCGGGCGGTCAGCATGGTGTCGCCGTCGAGCGGCACCGTCTTCATGTGGCTGGTGGCGACCTCGAGCGGGACGGTGAGCACGTTGGGCGGGTCCAGCGCCACCATCACCCCGAACTGGCCGGCCTCGATGGTGCGCACCGCGGCGGCCCCGAAGCGCAGGGAGATCAGGCGGTCGAAGGTGGTGGGCGTCCCGCCCCGCTGCAGGTGCCCGAGCACCACGGTGCGGACGTCCTTCCCGGTACCGGCCTTGATCCCGGCGGCCACCCGTTCCGCGATCCCGCCGAGCTGGACCTCCTTGCCGGCTTCCTGCCCCTTGGTCGCCATCTCGCCGCCGATCGGCTTGGCCCCCTCGGCCACCACCACGATGCTGAACTTGCGCCCGGCGAGTTCCCGGGCCTTGATCTTCCGGTTCACCCTGGCGATGTCGTAGGGGATCTCCGGGATCAGGATCACGTCGGCGGTGGCCGAGACCCCGGCATGCAGTGCGATCCAGCCCGCGTAGCGTCCCATCACCTCGACCACGAACACCCGCTCGTGGGCCTCGGCGGTCGAGTGCAGCCGGTCGAGCGCATCGGTGGCCACGCTCACCGCGGTGTCGAACCCGAAGGTGACGACCGTTCCCGAGAGGTCGTTGTCGATCGTCTTGGGGACCCCCACCACCGGGATCCCCTTGGCTGCGAACCGGCTGGCGATGCGCATCGAGCCGTCGCCGCCGATCGCCACCAGGGCGTCGAGCCCGGCCGCCTTGAAGTTCTCGACCACGGTGTCGGACCGGTCGACCAGCTTCACGCTGCCGTCGGGCTGCTTCACCGGGTACTCGAAGGGATGGCCCTTGTTCTTGGTCCCCAGGATGGTGCCGCCCCGGTGGGTGATGCCCCGCACCTTGTCCCGGTCGAGCCGGATCAGCCCGTTGCCCTCGAGCAGCCCGTCGTAGCCCTGCTCGATCCCGAAGACCTCCCAGCCCCGCTCGAGCGCCGCCAACACCACGGCCCGGATCACGGCGTTGAGGCCCGGGGCGTCGCCTCCCCCGGTGTTGACGGCGATCCGCTTGACCCTGTGCGCCATGGCTCCTCCTCGGCGTCGATCCAGCTCAGGGTGCACCGGCCGAGGTCGCCATGGGAAGGCAAGGAGGCGATTCCGGAAATGCCTCCTGCCGGCCCCGAGGGGGGAGGCCTGATCCGGTGGCCGCCGCGACCGGGCCGGGTGGTGCACGATGGCGACATGGCCGCGGTCTTCGAGCACGTGGTGCGCTATCCCGGGAGCTCGGCCTACACCCGGGAGGGCGAGTCGGGATGCCTCCGGCTGGTGGCCTGTCCCCGGGAGGCGGTCGCCCCCGTGTTCTTCGCCGGCGAGGTCCGGGAGCCGGGCCACTGCGCCCGCCTGCTGCGGGCCGCCGGGACCCTGGCGGGCAGCCGGTTCTTCTTGCCCGCGGCCATGCTGGCCCGGATCCTCCGGGAGGCCGATCCGGTGGTCACCTGCTCGCGGGAGCGGATCCGGTTCGAGGCCTTCTCGGCATGTGCCTCGGTCTACGGGCGGGCCGACCTCCACCCCGAGGTCCTGGTGGCAAAGTCGCGGCAGCCCGGGACCGTGAACGTCGACTTCTCGGCCCCTACCCGCGCGGCCCTGGCCGCGGTCCGGGACGGCAGCCGGTTGCGCCTCGATCTCTCCTCCACGGGCGTCGCCCTGGAGACCTCCTCCGAGCGCCGGGTCGAGAAGCGCGTGAAGCTGCCGCTGCGTTGGCTGCGCGGCTTCCTCGAAGTCGGTCTGGTCCAGGCCCGCATGGTGGCGGCGGCCCGTCTGTCCGGACCCGAGGCCCTGCGCTTCCTCCGGAGCCTTCCTTCCCGCACCGGCCGGACCGTGCTGCAGCTGGTGCCCACCCGCGGCGGCCTTCGGGTCTCGGCCCGCGCCGAGGAAGGATCCGTCCCGCTCCATGCGCCCGAGCGCCTGGCCCTGGTGCGGGAGCTCTGCCCGACGGCACGCACCCTCTCGGTCCATCTCGATCCTGTCACCCGGGCCTCGGCCTGGATCCTCGACTTCGGCGGCTCGACCTGGACCAGCGTGCTCTCGCCGCTCGCCTACCGGGGGTTCTCGGGCGAGGGCGCCGGTCTCCTGGCGCTGGCCGATCCGGACCGGGAACGGGTACTCCCGGAACTCCGCGCCCGGCTCGCCTGGCAGGACGAACTCGATGCGGATCGCCTGGGGCAGGACCTCGGCGCCACCCGGGAGGTGGTCGGGGCGGCCCTGGCGGCACTGGGTTCGCGGGGGCTCACCGGGTTCGACCGGGCCCGCGGGTCCTGGTTCCACCGGGTCCTTCCCTTCGATCCTGCCCTGGTCGAAGAGCTCCATCCCCGCCTGGTCGAGGCCCGCGAGCTCTTGGCCGAGAGCAAGGTCCGGCTGCGCTCCTCGGAACCGTGCCCGGTGGTCGAGGTCCAGGGGACGGGGGCTTTGCACCGCGCCGTGCTCGATCCCGACGGGGCACGCTGCACCTGCACCTGGTTCGCCACCTGGGGAGGGTCGCGGGGCGCCTGCAAGCACGTGCTGGCGGCCTCGCTCCTGGTCGAAGCGGGAGAAGGCGGGGAGGATCCGTGACCCGGGGCGAGGAGCCGGCGATCCTGGATCTCGAGACCATGCCGCTCGGGGAGGCTCTGGATCGGATCGTCGGCCTCGATCCCAAGGCCCGGGGGGCGCTCCACAAGGCCCTGCGGCTCCGCCAGAAGGAGGAGGAAGGGGCGCGATTCTCCAGTGCCCTCGGGTCGGCGGCCGCGATCGATGCAGCTTACCGGCGTCGTTGTCGCCTCGAGGTCCTCCTGTTCGCGACCGGGACGCTCTCCGAGGTGAAGAAGCTCGGTCACCGGGCCGTACCGGAGGCCGAGGACGCGGTGGTGGCGATCCGGGCCCTGGCTCCTCCATGGGCAGGGGAATGGGCCGAGGACCTGTTGGCGAAGAACCCCCGGCACTTCCCGCTGGTCCTGCGTCTGGTGCGGGAAGGCCTGGTGGCGAAGCCCGCGGGAGACGCATGGATCCTGGGCCTCTACGCCGCCAGCCAGGCCACCCGATTCGGGGGCGGGAGCGTCCGCGAGTGGCTAGCTTCCGAGCCGGGGTTCCTGGAGGAGGAGGTCTGGCGGGTCTTCGAGGTGGAAGGCGGAGGCGAGTTCTCGCTGGCGGCCACCGACAAGTACCGGCCCGAGGGGTCGGGCTGGGATCCGGGACTCGCCGAGCTGGCGGCCTCCGGGCACCTCGCTCGCGACCGTCTCCTGGATGCCACCCTGGCGGCCCTGGGGCGCGACTTCGCGGCCTTCCGGGCCGGGTGGTACGTGCGATTCCACGCCCGGCTGGCGCCGAGCCGCCACGAGATCGAGGTGCGCCGGGAGCGCTACCTCTCGCTCCTCGGGAGTCGGGTCGAAACCACGATGGGGTTGGCGGTCGATGCCCTGGCGTCGCTCGGACCGCTTCCCCTGGGGGAGCTCTCCGGGTACTTGGCCCCCGCCCTTTCGGCCAAGGGGAAGGGCCTGGTGCTCTCGGCCCTGGCATTGGTGCGGACTGCCCTGGAAGCGGATCCCTCCGGCCTTCCCGAGGCGGCTCGGCTCGCCCTGCCGGCGCTCGGCCAAGGGAGTCCCGAGGTCGCCAGGGCGGTGCTGGCGATCCTGGAACGGCTCGACGCCGGGGCTCGTCTCGACCTCGGTCCCGCGCTCTCGCCCTGGATCGAGGCGGTCCCCGCCAGTCTGCGCGCCCGCTTCCGGAAGCTCCTCCCGGACCAGGCTGGCGGTCGGGGCGAGTGCGGGAAGGGCGCGGCTCCGGAGGTGGAGCGCGTCGATCCGGCGCCGAGGTCCCCGGGGACTCCCGGACCGGTGGCAGCCCTCCCCGATGCCGAGGCGGTGTTGACGGCCTTCCTCGAGGTCCTCGAGCATCCCGAGCAGACCGTCACGGTGGCTCGGGTCCTTCGGGGTCTGGAGGTCCACGGAGCGAGGTTCGCCGGGGACGCGACCGGGCGTCTGGCCCCGCTCGCCCGGAGGGCGGCGAAGCTCCTCGGGAAGCGCGAACTCGGCAGCGTGCGTCGCTCGCTCGCCCGGCTGGCCCTGGGCTGGGCCGGGCTCCCGGTCCCGGCAGGCGAAGAGGGACTGCTCGGTATCGAAGCCTGGTTCCAGGCCCGGATCGAGGAACGGATCGCGGCCGGATTCTCCGGAGCGATGGGGTTGGCAGCGGGGACTCTGGCGGAGCTCCTGGAGGCTCCCAGGGCGGTACGGCCGAATTCGGGCGACGAGTCGGGACCGGCCTTCCCATGGAGGATCGAGGTCCGGGAGAGTCAGGAGTTCACCTTCCGTCGGCTCCGGGTGGAGGTCGCGCCGGACCCGGCCGGGCCGGGCAGGCCATCGGGCTCTGGCCTCGCCGATCTGCTCCGGGCGCGACCCCCGTCGAGGTGGTGGCACGAGGTCCCGACCCTGGCGGGGCGCGACCTGGCGGCGGTGCGTCTGGCTGCCCGCCTGTTCCGGTCCGACCGCGAGGCGTTCTACGCCGAGGCCGCCGAACGGCTCGACCCCGACTGGACGGAGGCCCGCTGGGAGGTCGTGGGGTTCCTCGAACCGCTCGCCGAGGAGACCGGCCCGCTCCGTCCCATGGAAGCGCTGCTCCTGGCGCTCGGCCTCTCCGCCAAGGAGCCGGGGCAGGCGGCTGCCGCCAGGGACGCCTGGCTGGCCCGGGTGGAGCGGGGGAACCTGGAGGCGACCCGGCTGGCCGAGCCCATGACGCGCCTGCTGGTGGGAGGTGTCGCCAAGGCCTCGCGCCTGGCCAAGAACCTCGGCGAGGTGGCCGCGGCGGGAGCGGGGTCGCGGGCGGGGGTGCTCGCGCTCCTGTCCGCCCTGGTCGAGGCCGAGGGCGCGGTGCTCTCGGTCCATGACGCGGGCAAGCTGGCGGCGCTCTGGCATGAACTCCTCTGCGAGGCCGGCGTCCCGCTCCCCGAGGGGGAGTGCCGGCGACGGCTGGCGGGCTTCGCAGCGACCGGCAGGCTGGCAGGTGCGATCCGCGGCATCCTCGCGTCAGGGAGGTGCTGACTCCTTGGCGAGGCCCGAGACCACCCTTCGCACCCCCGTGTGGAGGACCCCGGCCGGCCGTCTCGGGCTGGTGGTGCTGGTGCTGCTCTCGGCTCTGGCGGTCGCCCGGATCGCGGGCCTCGGGGAGGCCATCCGGCGGGGTCGCCCCGGCTCCGGCTCGAACGTGGTCTACGTCCAGGACGGCGACACCTTGCGGGTGCGGGTCGCCGGCAAGGTGCGCACCGTGCGCCTGGCCGGGATCGATGCCCCCGAGATGGACCAGCCGGGAGGAGCCGAGGCAAGGCGCTGCCTGGAGGGCCTGGTACGGGGCGTGGTCCTCGACCTGGAGCCCGCGGCCGCCCGGGGGCGGGCCGCCGCGCCGGCTCCCCCCCGGGGGGCGGCGGTCGCCACGTACGGGGGGACCCTGGGCCCCGCCCGGCGCCCGGCCGGGCGGGGGGGGGGGGGGGGGCGGGTGGCCGCCGGCTGGGCCTGGCGCTTCCGGGGCTTCGCCACCGACAAGGCCCTCTTCGGCCTCGAGGAGACGGCGCGGCGGGAGCGGCGCGGCCTCTTCGCCGAGCCCGACCCGATCCCTCCCTGGGAGTGGCGGGAGTCGGGCTCCCGGAGGTAGCCGGAGCGCCGTGGCACGGATCCTGCAAGCAGGAGTTCCTGGAGGAGGAGGTCGAGATGCCGAGTTCCGTGGCCGAGACCGAAGTGGGGGCGTCGGTGGAGACCGTCTGGGGGGTGCTCCTCGAGAAGGTGGAACGCCCCGATCGCTTCGTGGTCACGGCCCGGGAGGCCCGCGTCCTCGGCAAGCGCGGGCTCGAGGTCGAGAGGGTGATGCGCTTCCGTGATCTCGAGCTGAGGGAGCGGATCCGGATCGATCCCGAGGCCCACTCGATTCTCTTTACGCTTCTCGAACATCCGATTTACGAAGGTTGGGTGGTCAACCGGGTCGAACCGGCCGGGGAGGGCCGCTCCCGGCTGGTGCTGGAACGCCGCTGGATCCCCCGCGAGCCGGGGCAGGATCCCCTGGACGAGGCCGACATGGAGCGCTCCCTGGCGACCACCACCGGGACCATCCGCCGGCGGGCGGAGGAGCTCGCGGAGGCTGGGGCCGGCACCCGCGCCGAGGGCGCGGGTCGGACCGGCAAGCGGGCCAAACGGGCGTAGCCAGAGCGCCCCGGGTTCACCCCGGGGGAGCAGCGGAGGCGTAGCCCGCCCGCGAGCGAACCCCTTGGGGTGAGCTGCAGACGAAACTACCGGGCGTAGCCAGAGCGCCCCGGGTTCACCCCGGGGGAGCAGCGGTGTGTCTGGCATGTCCGAGAGC
>CAYOHP010000041.1:0-46329 GCA_964403795.1 uncultured bacterium
TTCGACGGCCTGGCCCGGGCCTTCCCGGAACCGGAACAACGCGAGCGCATCCTCCGGGACCGGGTCATCGAGGCTACCGATTGGGCCGTCGGCGACCGCCACACGGTCCCGATCCTGGATCCGGCCTCGGGCAGGAACCGGCATCGGGTGGTGAAGGCCGGCGACCGCTTCAGCCTCTACGAGTGGCTCGACCACATGATCTCGGCCTCCGCCAACTCGGCGGGCTCGACGATCTGGAAGGAGGCGATGCTGCTCCGGAAGTTCGGTACCACCTATCCGCCCTCTGCAGAGGACGAGGCGCGGTTCTTCCGCGACACACCGAAGAAGGAACTCTCCCGCCTCTCCCTCCAGGTCATCGAGGACCCGCTGGCCGCGGCCGGCGTCGCCACGGGATTCCGTCAGGGGACCATGTTCACCGGGGCAGGCCAGCGCTACGTCCCGGGTGTCCCCTCGGCGGCGACGCCCCTCGCCCTGGTCCGCATCCTGCTCCGGATCGAGCAGGGCCGCCTGGTCGATGCCTGGAGCAGCCTGGAGATGAAGCGCCTCCTCTACATCACCAAGCGCCGGTACCGGTACTGCTTCGCCCCTGAACTCTCGGGCTCGGCGGTCTACTTCAAGAGCGGCTCGATCTACGGCTGCAAGCCGGAACCGGGATTCTCCTGCGGCCAGTTCCGGGGCAACCGCATGAACCTCATGAACTCGGTGGCCATCGTGGAGAGTCCTGCAGTACGAGGTCAGGACCAGAAACGCTACCTGGTGGCCCTGATGTCCAACGTCCTCAAGGTGAACTCGGCCTGGGACCATTCCCGGATCGCAGCCGCGCTCGACCAGGCGGTGCGCACCCGGGCCGCGGCCGCCATCCAGGACCAGGGCAGCGCCGCCGAGGTCAAGGCCTCGGGGGGCGGGGAGGACCACGATGACCAGTGACCAGCCGGGACGCTGGCAGGGCACCGGCGACTACATCGCCTCGGGCGAGCTGCAGCGGATCGTGAACGCCGCGGTGGCCCTGGGTCGCCCGCTGCTCATCAAGGGGGAACCCGGGACCGGAAAGACCCTGCTCGCAGGGTCGATCGCCCGCGGCCTGGGGCTCGAGCTCTACACCTGGCATGTGAAGTCCACGACCAAGGCCCGCGACGGCCTCTACGTCTACGACACGGTGCAGCGGCTCTACGACAGCCGCTTCCAGGACCGGGACGTCTCCGACATCCGCCAGTACATCCGGCTGGGCCCGTTGGGTCGGGCCTTCTCCTCGCAGGAGCGGGTCGTGCTGCTGATCGACGAGGTCGACAAGGCCGACATCGAATTCCCCAACGACCTGCTCCACGAGCTCGACGCCATGAGCTTCGACATCCCGGAGACCGGCGAGCGCATCGTGGCCCGGCACCGCCCCGTGGTCGTGATCACCTCGAACAACGAGAAGGAACTCCCCGACGCCTTCCTGCGCCGGGCGGTCTTCCACTTCATCGAGTTCCCCGACCCGACCCTGATGGGCGAGATCGTCCGGGTCCACTTCCCCGACCTGCCGACCACCCTGTTCGAGCGGGCCCTCGATGCCTTCTACCGCCTCCGCAAGGTCGAGGGGATGCGCAAGCGGCCTTCCACCAGCGAACTCCTCGACTGGATCGCGGTGCTGCTCTCGGCCGGGGTCGATCCCGCCTCGCTGGCCGACGACCTCCCCTTCGCCGGGACCCTGGTGAAGCGCGAGACCGACATGGCGGTCCTGGCGCGCAGCCGTACCCGGGGACGCTGAGCCGCGGTGCCCGAGCCCCTCTTCCTCGGGGAGTTCTTCTTCGGGCTCCGGCGCTCCGGCATCGAGGTGAGCGTCTCCGAGTGGATGGCGTTGATGCAGGCCTTGGCCTCCGGCTCGATCGCCCCCGGGCTCGACGAGTTCTACGCGGTGGCGCGGGCGCTCCTGGTCAAGGACGAGTCCCGCTTCGACCTCTACGACCAGGTGTTCGCGGCGATCTTCGGCGGCGGCGAAATGCCGCCCCCGGTCAAGAAGGAACTGCTCGACTGGCTCGAGGACCCGGTGCTGGCGCCCGGCCTCGGCGAGGAGGACCGGGCCCGCCTTGAGGCCCTCCCGCTCGAGAAGCTGCGCGAGCTCTTCGAGCAGCGGCTCCGGGAGCAGACGGAACGCCACGACGGGGGCAGCCACTGGATCGGCACCGGCGGCACCTCGCCGTTCGGTCACTCGGGGAGGAACCCGGCCGGGATCCGGGTCGGGGGCGAAGGGGGTGGTCGGTCAGCGGTCCAGGTGGCCGGCGAGCGGCGCTGGCGCGACTACCGGGCCGACCGGGTGCTCGACACCCGCTCGATCTCGGTGGCGCTGAAGAAGCTGAGGCGCCTCTCCCGGACCGAGGGCGAACCGGAGCTCGAGGTCGAGGAGTCGATCGAGGCCACGGCCCGGGAAGGCGGCGAGCTCTCGCTCGTCTTCCGCCCGCCCCGCAAGAACACCGCCCGGGTGGTCCTGCTCATGGACTCGGGCGGCTCGATGGAGCCCTTCTCGCGGCTGGTCGACCAGCTCTTCTCGGCGGCCAGCGCGCTCGACCACTGGAAGCGCTTCGAGGCCCTCTTCTTCCACAACTGCCCCTACGCCTACCTCTACCGGAGCTACGAGACCGGCGAACGGATCGCCACCCAGAGCCTGCTCGTCGACTTCCCCAAGGACACCTACCTGCTGGTGGTGGGCGACGCCAGCATGGCGCCGAGCGAGCTCACCTCCCCGCGGGGAGCCCTGGACTGGGCGTCGGCCAGCGGCCCCTCCGGCCTGACCTGGCTGCTCCGGCTCCGCCACCACTTCGCCCGCAGCGCCTGGCTGAACCCGCTCTCGCCCCGCCAGTGGGCGACCGGGTACACCTCGCGCCTGCTCTCGGAGGTCTTCCCCATGTTCCCCCTGACCCTCGAGGGACTCGGCGACGCCGTCGACCACCTGATGCAGCGGGTCCCCGCGCCGCCGCCGGGCTTCGACCTGGAGGAGTACCACCGGCGCAACCGGCCGTGGAACTTCCTGTAGGCGACCGGGCCCGCCTCGCCTACTCGAACCCGGGGGGCAGCTTCACCCCGGCCGAGGCTGCGAACCGGACCAGGCGTCCGGTCGGACCCGGCCCGAGCTGCGGGGCGATCCCGCCCGGTCCGAGCATGGCCACCGCCACCTCGGCCGCCGGTCGCAGCGCCGGTCGGAGGCTCGCCCCCTCGCGATCGGCGGCGTCCAGCAGTCCGTCGAAGGCATCCAGGTCGGCCCGGGATCCCTCGATGGCGCAGTAGAAGGCCACTTCGCAGCCTCCCAGCAGGGCCTCGTCGTAGATCGGCACCGCCAGCTCCCTGGGCAGACCGAACCACGGTTCCTTGGCCTTGGCCGCCAGGATCCCGAGCACCTTGTTGCGCAGATCGCAGCGCAGGGTGGAGAAACCCGGCGGCACCAGCAGGGCCACGCCCATGCTCCGCATCAGGGCGAAGCGCACCACCGCC
Organism: uncultured bacterium; assembly: GCA_964403795.1. Classification (GTDB taxonomy): domain Bacteria; phylum Muiribacteriota; class UBA6191; order CAZXTJ01; family CAYOHP01; genus CAYOHP01. The sequence continues at coordinate 3,469 of CAYOHP010000041.1, forward strand.
GAGCGGTCGGCCGCCAGCATGCCGGCGATCCGCCCCACGTCGGCGGGTCCCGGATCCCGCCCCCGCGCCATCCCCGACCCGAACCGCATCGCCTCGAAGAGCCAGGGGGTTGCGCGGCCGGGCTGGGCCAGCCTCGCCATCATGGCGTCGAAAGCGGCCATCACCGCCGGAGAGACCGACTTCACCCGGGTCCCGGTCTCGGCCATCTTCTCGACCATGCCCGAGACGTCGAAGATCCCGGCGCTGGCGATGGCCTTGAACATGAAGGTGTCGGGGTAGTGCGCCCCGGCCAGGATGAAGCCGATCGCCTCGACGATGGCGCGGTCGATCAGCAAAGCCACCTCATAGGCGCGCTCCGGGAGCGCGGCCTCGACCCTCGCCAGGTCGATACCCGGCAGGATCTCGATCAGCTCCGCCACCCGATCGAGGTACCGGGTCCAGGCGGGGACGAAGCCGGGATCGGCCATGGCCCTCGACCAGGCATCGAGATCCTCGGGTCCCGCACCCTTTCGCACCAGGCCCATGACACTTGCCCGACTCCCGAAGATCGCGTCGATCCGGGCGTACTCCTCCTGCAGACGCGTCCGGGCGGCCTCCAACCGGAGCAGGTGCGCGGGGTCGAGGCCCGCGGTACCCGTCGCCGGGCCCGCCGCCGGGCTCGGACCGGAGGCGCCCGCCTTGGCCGGGCCCGGGCCTGCGGTGCGCCCCGGGACCGGATCCGAGCCCGGAACCGGCACCGCCACCAGGACCGGACCGGGACCGGACGCGGGCGCCGGCACCGAGCCGTCCCCCGGAGGAGCCCCGCATCCGGCGACCAGGACTCCGAGCAGGCCCACCACCACGGAAACCCCGGCCGACCGCTTCACTGGCTACCCCCTGCCGTGATCTCGAGCGGCGTGGACGGAGGGGGCTCGACGCGACGGTCGGAGAACCAGCAGACCCGCTCCGCCACCAGGTCGAGCACCAGCCGGTAGCGACCCGGTTCGACCTCGGGAGGCACCGCCAGCACGCCGGCGATCCGGATTTCCCCTCCGGGTCCCACCTCCCGGGCCAGCGGGATACGTCCGAGTTCGTCGGTCACCAGGCGTCCGTCCTCCCGCACCAGCTTGCCACCAAGGGTGACGTGCCCCGAGCCGTCCCTCCCGGCGGCCAGCCAGAGGGCCTGACCCCGGTTCTCGGCGGTAGCCGTCACCTCGACCGCACCCCCCCGGACCACCCGCCGGGACACCGCGTGGACCGTCAGCCCGGCCTCCAGGCCCCCCGGTTCCCGGCTGGTGCGCGGCCTCCCGCCTTCCCTCACCATGCAGAAGAGGGGATGGTACTCGCGCACGTAGCGGGCGATCTCGTCGCTGCGGGTGAAGGGCTCGCGGTGGACCCCGAGCGCGAAGCTCTCGAGCTCGCGCACCTCGACCGGCACCAGCTCCGGGACCGGCAGGGGCCGCACCTCCACGCTGGCGAACCCGTGCCGCCACGCCCGCTCCGCGAACTCGACCACGTCGAAGGGCTTGTCGTCCTCGCCCCACTCGCGCATGGCGCGCTGGGTCTGGGGACTCTCGAGGTGGCGGGTCCCGGGCTCCGAGAAGGCTGCCCGCGCCCCGGGCCGGAGCACCCGCGCCAGTTCCCGGCAGGCGGCGTCGAGGTCGTCGACATGGTGGAGCACGTTCATGCCGACCGCCCCGTCGAAGCTCGCGTCCTCGAAGGGCAGGGCCTGCACCAGGGCGGCCGCGAACCCGGCCCGGGAAGGATCGAGACGGGCATCGCGCCCCAGCCTCCGCCTCCCCTGCGCCAGGGCCTCGCGGTCGGGGTCGATGGCGACCACCCGGTACCCGAACCGGGTCAGCACCTCGGTCGCGAACCCGGTCCCCGATCCCACGTCGAGCACCCGGTCCCCGGGCCGGCAGCGGAGCATGCTCCCCACCACCGCCATGTCGAACATCCACGACCAGCCGATGTCGTGGCTCCCGGGCCCGAACGGCCAGTCTCCCGATTCGAAGACCTCGTGGAGGGGATGGACGAGCGGCCTCACCGGCCTTCCCCCCGACCGCTTCGACTTCGCTCCGACTCGAGCTCGGCGAGCCGCGCCTCGAGTTCCGCCACCCGGGCGAGGAGCAGCCCGTTGAACAGCCCCTGGAGCCGGTGCATCCGGCGCACGTAGAACTTCTCGAAGTGGAGCGTGATCCGCCGCCGGATCCGGCTCACCAGGCCCCCGACCCGCGGCCCGTCGCAGGGGTCCTGGTTGTGGACCGGGGTGTCCTTCACGGCCACCAGCTGGGGGGTCCGGCCCGCGGGTCGCACCCCGGCGCCCGCCACCAGGTCCTCGCAGAACTCCCGGTAGCGCCTCCGGAAAGCCGGCCGCCCATAGGTGACGCCCCGTTCCGCGGCCCGCTCGCGCAGATGGGGAAGGCTGCCGAGCGCGCGCTCGACGGCCTGCGCCAGGGACCCGGGCTCGTCCGACGGCTCGGCGAGGATGCCGGCGTCCTCCACCACCTCGGGGAGCGCAGTGGACGCGAAAGCGACCACCGGCAGGCCGCAATAGAGCGCCTCGGCAGCCGGCAGGCAGAAGCCCTCGTGCTGGCTGGCGGTCACGAACAGGTCGCTCGCCCCGTAGAGGTCGGCCAGGTCCCGGTCGGGGACCTTGCCCAGGAAGTCGATGCGGTCCCTCACCCCGAGAGCCCGGGCCCGGGCCTCGACCTCGCGCCGGTAGCGATCGTAGGGCGGGCTCTCCCCGTCCCCGACGATCCGGAGGCGGGCCCCGGGACGACGGGCGACCACCCGGGCGAAGGCCTCGACCAGGAGGTCGACCCGCTTGTTGCCGGCCATGCGCCCCACGTAGAGCAGGGCCGGATCGGCCGGAGGGAGCCACGCTGCCACGCGTCCCGGATCGCGCTCCTCGAGCCGGTCGGAGTCGACCCCCAGGCGCAGCACCCGGAGCTTCGGCCCCACCGAGGGACGGAGCGCCCGGACCTCCTCCCCCATGGAACGGGAGTGCACCAGCACCGCATCGGCGTGGTCGAGGTAGGGGAGGATCCCGTCCAGGTCCTGCTGCAGGCGCCGGAAGTGGTCCTCGTGGCGGTAGAAGCCGACCGGGGTGAAGCCGGGGAACTCGAAGGCCAGCGCCCCCCGGTCGACCAGCAGGCTCGCCCGCAGCAGGGGATAAGGGTGGAGGAACTGGAAGATCGTCAGGTCCGCCCCGAAGAACCCGACCGAAGGTCCCCCCGCCCTCTCGTCGACCAGGCTGGCCAGGTCGAGGTGGGTTGCCAGCTCCCGGTGCACCTCGGGGACCGGAGGCGCCCCGGCCTCCACGAACAGCCGCACCTCGTCGCCCCAGGCCCGGGAGGCCTCGAGCTTCTCGCGCAAGGTCGACCCCACCCCGTCGGCGGGCGCATAGCAGGCGGTGACATGGGAGACTCGCACTCGGGAACCCCGAGTCACTGTAGCGGAGGCGGGTACCGGTTCCGGCCGCGATCGGGCTCCCTACCGAGGCTCGTCGGTCGGTTGCCCGGGGGGGCTCCCTTTGCTACTCTCGACCGGACTGGTCGAGTAGGCCCGGAGCTCGGCCTCCCTCGTCCCGACCGGATCTCCACCATGACGACCGTGCCCCCCAGCCAGGCCGAAGGGCGAATCGCTGCGCCCACGACCTCCGCGGGCGTCGACATCGGCAAGGTGCTGGCGGCCCGCAAGAAGCGCCTGGCGAGCCAGATCACCTTCTGGTCCGTGTTCGCGGTCACCGGTCTGGCCCTGGCGGCCCTGCTGCTCAGGGACACCGCCTACGACCCGGTCCAGCTGGTGTCCGCCACCCGCCCGCGCCAGGACGCGTTCAGCTGGGACCTCCAGGCCGACCGGCTGCCTCCCCTCGATCCGGATTCCCCGCCCGCCCTGTTCCTCACCAGCGACCCCGAACCCGAGGTGCCGACCCCCGAGCCCACGACCCCGGTCGTGGAGCCGCCCCCGGGGGCCACCCCCAAGCCGGCGGCTCCGGTCCTGTCCGCCGAACAGCGGAAGCAAGCCGTCGAGATGGTGGCGGAAGGCGACAAGCTCCTGCGCGCCCGGCGCTTCCAGGAGGCCGAGGACGTCTACCTCAAGGCCGTGAAGATCGACGACGCGCTCAAGGTCCCGATCGGCCTGAAGTTCTACGAGCAGGGCGACTACTGGGAGAAGCGGCGGGTCTGGTCGCGGGCCGAGCTGCTCTACCGGATGTCGCTGCACTTCGACTACCGGAGCCCCAAGTTCCACCGGGCCCTCGCCAACACCTACAAGGCGCTGGGCAAGGGCGACAAGGCGATCGAGCACGAGCGCCTGGCCGAGAAGTTCGCCAAGGAAGGCTGAGAGGGTTCTCCCGGCCGGCTCGGAATCGGCCTCTGGCGCATGGGAAGGCTGCCTCCGGCCCCCTGGCCTGCCGGTGGAAAGCTGCGTGATAGACTCGGCCCGTGCCGGGTCGACGAGTCCGCTCCCTCGTCTCGGCCGTCCTGGTCCTCCAGGGCCTCGGGATCGCAGCCGCCGAGCTGCCTCCGGGAATCGACCTCCAGACCGAGGTCGTGATCCCGCGAGCGACCGAGGGCCGGGAGCCGGATGGTCCGGGTTCGACGCGTCCGGGTTCCGACCGGGACGGCGCCCTCGAATTCCAGGATCTGGCCAACGGGCTCTCGGTGGTCCTGCTGCCCCGCCGCGGCGTGCCGTCGGTGGCGGTCCAGCTCTGGATCCAGGCCGGCGTGGCCGACGAGGGCCCCGGCGAGCGGGGTGCCCTCGCCATCCTGGAGCAGGTCTTCCGCCTGCGTTGCGAGGATGCCCTGATCGACTCCCCGGCCAACCTGCGCGGAGTCCTCCCCAGCCTGGAGACCCAGATCACCCCCGACGCCCTGAGGATCTCCCTCGAAGGCCCTTCCGAGTCCCTCGAAGGCATGCTCTGGGCCCTGGCCCGCTCCGTCCAGGCGCCCCGGATGGACCCGGTCCGCTTCGAGTCCGCCCGGCTGCTCGCCGTCGAACGGGCCCGACACGCCGGCAACGACGGGGACACCCTGCTGCAGGCCGCCCTCCACTCGCTGGCGTTCCGGGTCCATCCCTATCGCTACGCGGTCCTGGCCGGCCCCGAGACCATCTCCACCCGCAGCCGGTCCGAGGTCGAGGCCTTCGCCCGCCGGGTGGCCTCGCCGGATCGGTCCCGCCTGGTGGTGGTCGGGGTCCTGAACCCGGCCCAGGCGGCCCGGACCCTGATCCGTGATTTCGGGACCTGGGAACGAAGCACCAGGACCGGAACGCCCAAGATCGTCGAACCCAAGCTGCTCGCCCCCCGCACCGGCCTGGTCGCCATCCCCGACCCGAAGGCCTGCCTGGCACTCGGGTTCCCGGCCCCTCCCTATCGAGGCGAGGACTCGCCCGCCATCTCGGTCCTGGCCCAGGCCCTCGATCCGGCCTCGGGGACGGTCCTCGGGAGGACTCTGCTCCGTTCCCTCCCCCCCGGGTCCCGGGTCTCCATCCGTTACATCCCCGCCCGCGATCCGACCCTGCTCACCCTCTCGGTCTCGGGATCCACCTTCCCCCCGGAGGGAGTCCTGCCCGTCCTGCTCCGGCTGTTCGAGAGCGTCCGGGCCAACGGACTCACCGAGGGGGATCTGGCGATCGCCAAGGAGCGGCTGCTGGCGCTGGCAGGAACCCGTACCCAGGGCTATGCAGCCGAGGCCCGCGCCCTGGGACTCACGGCCATCCTCTCGGATCCCGAGCCTCCCCTCCCGATGCTGGAGAGGGTGCTGGCCCTGGACGTCCTCGAGGTGCGCCGGGCGGCCTCCGCCTACCTGGCCACCGACGGCTTCGTGGCCTGCCTCGCCCAGCCGGTCTCTCCCACCCGCATGGAAGGAGAGGAGCGCCTCCCCCGGACCGAGCCCATCCGCCTGGCTTCCGGCGCCCAGGTGGTGCGATGGGAGGACCCCGGGGACGACCCGGCGGCGGCCACGCTCCGGTTCCGCACCGCCGGCCTGCCGCTCCAGGCCGGGGACCTCGCCGGACTGCGCCGTCGCATGCTCCGGGCCATCTGCAAGGTGCCGGGCGCCAGGTCCTGGGTGGTGGACGCCCCCCTCCCGGGCCTGGAGCGCGACGCCCTCGTGTTCTCGATCTCGGCTCCCGGGAGGGACCTGGGCCGATCCGTCGCCAGCCTGTTCCGGGCCCTCGCCGAGTTCCCCTTCCAGGAGGAGGACGGCCACGGCTGCGACCTCGAGACCGCCAATCCGTGGCAGGAAGCGCGCGATCGCGCCCTGGACCAGGCCGCTGCCGTGGTCCTCGCCACGGGCGAGTACTCGGTCCCTGCCTACCCCGCCCCCGGCTCACCCCCTCCCCCTCCGGATCGCTTCGAGGCCCTGCGCCGGGAGCTGGTCCGCCCCGATCGGCTGCTGGTGGCGATCCGTGGCGATCTGGGACCGGAGGAACTGGCGGCCGCCTTCCCTGCGACCGCCACCACGGCCCCTGTAACGCTGGGCGGGTCGCCGTCCGAGGCCCAGGAGCAGCCGCGGGCGGACAGCCTGCGGTCGCTGTCCGGCTCCGGGGACGCCCTCGTGGTGCTCGCCGCCAAGGCACCCGGGGCGAGCCATCCGACCTCGGGTGCGGCCCGCCTGCTGGCCCGGATCCTCGGGGACGGACCCGGCTCCCGCCTGGGCCGCCGCCTGCGCCGGACCCCCGGAGCCGGTTTCGAGGCCGGCTCCCGATACCTGCCCCTGGCGGGAGGGCCCGGCCTGGTCCTCGCCTGGATCGGCTGCTCGGAGGCTTCCGCGGAAGTCGCCGAGCTCCTGCTCCGCGAGGAAGTGACCCGCCTGGCCCTCGAGACGCCCAGCATCGACGAGATCGTGGCGGCCCGGGAGGCCGCCCGCAGCGAGGAACTGACCACCATGCAGTCCTCGCTGAGGGCGAGCCAGCGACTCGGCCAGCGGGCCCAACGCGACGAGCCTCCCGGTCCGGTCTCCCTGGTCGACGCCCTGGCGCTGCAGGATGTGGCCCGGGGCCTCTTCTCCGAGCCGAGGATCGAGACCTACTCCCTCGAGCTCGCCAGCCTCGCCGCCGGGAAGGACCCGGCCCGGGCGGAGCGCGAGCGGCGCCAGTGAGCACCGGCACCCTCCGGAAGCTCGCCCGCCTGACGATGCTCCACCACGCCCTCTTCGCCCTGCCCTTCGCGATCGCCTCGATGCTCTATGCCGCAGGCGGCGTGCCCCCGCCGAGGGTGATCCTCTGGGCGCTGGTCGCCTTGATCGCGGGCCGGTCCCTGGGCATGGCCGTGAACCGGCTCGTCGACCGCCGGGTGGACGCCAAGAATCCCCGGACCGCCGACCGACCGCTGCCCCGGGGCGAGATCGGGGTGACCGAGGTCCGCCTGTTCGCGATCGCCAGCGCGGCCCTGCTGGGGCTGGCCGCCTGGGCCTTGAATCCCCTCTGCCTGCGCCTGCTCCCGGTCGCCCTCCTGCTCCTGGTGGGGTACTCCTACGCCAAGTACCACACCCTCGCCTGCCACCTGATCCTGGGCAGCACCCACGCCGCGGCGGTAGGCGGGGCCTGGATCGCGGTGACCGGGGCGGCCGACTTCCCGGTCTGGCCGCTCGCCCTCGGGGTCATGTTCTGGACCGCCGGTTTCGATGTGATCTACGCCTGCCAGGACATCGACTTCGACCGCCAGCACGGCCTGCATTCGATCCCCGCGGCCCTCGGCCGGGACGGAGCCCTGGATGCGGCCGGGATCTCCCATCTCCTGTCGTTCCTCTCGCTCTCCGGCTTCGGCTGGGTGCTGGGACTCTCGCTGGTCTACTTCAAGGGCATGGCGGCGATCGGCCTGCTGCTCGCCCTGGAGCATTTCCTGGCGCGCCGCCAGGGGGACGCTGCGATCCAGACGACCTTCTTCGTCGCCAACGTCGGGGTGAGCCTGGTCTACCTCGCGACCGCCATCCTCGAGGTGGTCCTGGCCTCGCCATGACCACCGGACGGGTCGTGGTGGCGGTCACCGGAGCCTCCGGGGCCGTCTACGGGAGGCGGTTGCTCGAAGCGCTGGTCGCCTCCGGTCGCCGGGTCTACCTGGTCGCGACCGCCGCGGGCCGGCGGACCTGGGTGGAGGAGCTGGCCGCGGACTTCCCCGGGGACCTCCCCGCGGGGCCGGGAGGGGTCGAAGTCCTGTCCGACGGCGACATCGGGGCCGCGCCCGCCTCGGGCTCGTTCCGCCACGACGGGATGGTGGTCTGTCCCTGTTCGATGAAGACCCTGGCCGCGGTCGCCCACGGCCTGGCCGGGAGCCTGGTCACCCGGGCCGCCGACGTCGCGCTCAAGGAGCGACGCCCCCTGGTGCTGGTCACCCGCGAGACGCCGCTCTCCCTGATCCACATCGAGAACATGGCGCAGGTCACCAGGGCGGGCGGTATGATCCTCCCGGCAGAGCCCGGCTTCTACCACCGTCCCACGACCGTGGCCGAGCTGATAGACTTCGTGGTCCAACGCGTCCTGGACGCGCTCCGGATCGACCACCAGATCGCGACCCGATGGAAGGAACCTGGCTGATGAGAGCCGAGACCCGAGCCGACGACCAGGAAGAGGAGGCTGCCAAGGAAGGCGGCGACGAGAAGACCCCGACTCCGGTGCTCCTCGAGCTGCTCCGCAGCCGCAAGATCCTGATGCACGGCGAGGTCGACGCCGATCTCGCCAACCGGATCGTGGCCCAGCTCCTGTACCTCGAGGCCAAGGATCCCGCAGCCCCCATCGACCTCTACATCAACAGCCCGGGCGGCGAGGTCACCTCCGGCCTCTCGATCTACGACACCATCCGGGGACTCCGGGCTCCGGTGAACTGCATCTGCTCCGGACTCACCGCCAGCATCGCCACCGTGATCCTGATCGCAGCCGAGAAGGGGCGGAGGATCTCGCAGCCCAACGCCCGCATCCTGATCCACCAGCCGCTGGGCGGGATCCGGGGCCAGGCGACCGACATCGAGATCCATGCCAAGGAGATCATCAAGACCAAGCAGCACATCAACCGGATGATGGCCGAGGCGACCGGGCAGCCGCTCGAGAAGATCGAACGGGACACCAACCGCGACTTCTGGATGTCGGCCCAGGAAGCCAAGGACTACGGGCTCGTGGATCGTCTCCTCGAGTACCGCCGATAGGACCGAGGAGCGTCATGGCGAGCGAGAACCTCATCACGTTGACCGATGCCAACTTCCGTCAGACCCTGGGTGCCGAGCGGACCCCTCTCCTCGTCGACTTCTGGGCCGAGTGGTGCGGGCCCTGCCGGGCGGTGGCCCCGGCCTTCGCCGAGCTGGCCAAGGAACTCAAGGGCCGGGTCCGTTTCGGGAAGCTCAACATCGACGAGTCCAATGCCACCGCCGCCGAGTTCGGGATCCGCTCGATCCCGACCTTCCTGGTGTTCAAGGGCGGGAAGGTCGCCGGGACGGTCGTGGGCGTCCATCCCAAGGACACCCTCCGGCAGATGATCGAGAAGGCCATCGCCTGAGCCTGCCCCCGGGGGACCCGATGCCGGAGATCCAGTACGAGATCCTCGACTACTCCCCGCCCGAGGCGGTGCTCTCGCGGGTCTGGGAGCTGCACCGGACCATCTTCGGGGGCCACGACCAGCAGGACCTCCTGTCCGCCCTGAGCCGGAAGACCGGCCTGCTGGCCGTGGTCGCCCGCGACGGGTACCGGATCGTCGGCTACAAGCTCGGGTACGAGCGAAAGCCCCGGCACTTCTACAGCTGGCTGGGCGGGGTGGATCCCGAGTCCCGGCGTCAGGGCATCGGGCGCCGCATGATGGAATTGCAGCACCAGTGGCTGCGCGAGAACGGCTACCACTGGGTCCGCACCCACACCATGAACCGCTGGCGGGACATGCTGATCCTGAACCTGCTGGCCGGGTTCGAGATCATCGGGACCTACTCGGACCACCGGGGCGGGACCAAGATCATCATGGAGAAGGGCCTGGCCGGGCCGCTGGCGGCGCCGCCCGCCGAGGATCCCCCGGGGCTGGACGCTCCCCAGGTCTAGGAGCCTGGCAGGGGCCCACCCGCGGCCGGCCGGGCGAGGCCCCGTTTCCCGGATCCGGAGTTCAGAACCAGTAGTCGCGCAGCTCCGCGAACTCGGGCATCTGCTTCAGCTTCTCGATGGCCCGGTGGAAGATGAGCCGGGCACCCTCCCGGCTGACCCCCAGCACCTCGCCGATCTCGGCGAACGTCTTCAGGGCCTTGTTCCCCTCGAGCCCGAAGTGGAGCTGGATCACGGTCCGTTCCCGGGGACCGAGCCGGGCCAGCAGGACCGAGATCTCCTCCTGGAAGGCGTCGACCGAGAGCGCCCGCTCCACCGGGGCGAAGGCATCGTTGCCCACGATCTGGGCCATGATCCCATCGCCCCCGCCTTCCGCGAACAGGTACCGGTCCAGGGCCACATAGCCCTTCTGGGCCAGCATGATGTTCCGGAGTTCCTCGGTCTCGACGTCCATGGCGGCGGCCAGCTCGTCGTGGGTGGGTTCCCGCGACAGGCGCGCCGAGAGCCGCGAATGGGTCGCCTCCAGCTTGTAGAGGATGCCCATCTTCTTGGCCGGGATCGAGAGGATCCCGCCCTGGCGGGCCAGGAACAGCGAGATGGTGGTGCGGATCCACCAGATCGCGTAGGAGATGAAGCGGAGGCCCTTCTCGGGATCGAACTTGCGGGCCGCCCGGATCAGGCCCACGTTCCCCTCGTTGATCAGGTCGAGCAGGGCCACCCCGGACCGCCGGTAGCGCTTGACCACGTTGACCACGAACCGGAGGTTCGCCTTCACCAGGCGATGGAAGGCCTCCAGGTCCCCGGAGCGGGCCAGGCGGGCGAGCCTGAGCTCCTCGTCGCGTTCGAGCAGGGGATTGCGGCGCACTTCCTCGAGGTAGGACCGGAGGACATGGTCTTCGCCCTGGCTCATCGGGATCGCCCGGCCAGGGCGAGGGCCCCCAGCATGGCCCAGCGGACGGACCGGTTCTGGGGACCGGCCGCCGGGAGCAGCAACGCCGCCGACAGCGAAGGCAGCAGGCCCGCCCCCCCTGCCAGTCCGGAGGCCACCGCACCTGCGAAGGCCAGTCCCAACGCGGTTCCCGGCTCGCCGACCGCCAGTTCCAGGCACACCCCACCGAGCAGGCCTCCGGTGAAGCCGTGGTAGGCGGTCCCGAGCCTCCCCGCCAGGTCCCGTGGGGCCGACGCCACCAGGATCTCACCCAGCTCCAACCACAGGGCGCACTCCGCCAGGGTCACGACCAGGGCGAACGGCAGGCCCCCCACCGGGCCTGTCACCGCGACCGTCCAGGCGAGGGCCAGGAGCATCGCCAGGGCCAGCGAGATCCGTCCCCGGAAGGAGACGAGGCCGAGCAAGGCGACGATCAGGATCCCCAGCGAGGAGATCGGCAACGCCCGCCTCCGCCCCCGATCAGGTGGTCGCTTTGGCCCGGGACTTCTCGGCCATCCCGGGGTGGTCGCGGTAGTACCAGTCGACGAGCAGGGCGGCGACCACCCAGATCGACGAGTAGGTGCCCGACACGACCCCGACCAGCAGGGCCAGCGCGAAGTCCTTGATCACGGTGCCCCCGAACAGGAGCAGGGCCACTACCGGGATCAGCGTGGTGAACGAGGTATTGAGCGTCCGGGAAAGCGACTGGTTCACCGAGAGGTTCATCACGCCCTCGAAGCCCAGGCGCCGCTTCAGCTGGTGGCTCCCCAGGTTCTCGCGCACCCGGTCCATCACCACGATGGTGTCGTTGAGCGAGTAACCGACGATCGTGAGCAGGGCGGCCAGGCTGTCGGAGGTGACCTCCCGCTGGAAGATCGAGAACACGCCGAGGGTGATGGTGACGTCGTGGACCAGGGCGATCACGGCCGCCACGCCCCAGCGGAACTCGAACCGGGCCCAGATGTAGACCAGCATCCCGAGGACCGCCAAGAGCAGGGCCTTGAGCGCGTTCACCCGGATGGTCTCGCCGATGGTCGGCCCGATCTCGGTGGCCTGGAGCCGCACCGCACCGCCGAAGTCCGCCTGGAAGCGGGCCTCCAGCGAGGGCATCGGGTCGTCCTTGGCGTCCTTCTCCTTGAAGCCGGTGAAGATCAGGAACTCGACCGAGTTGGCGGCCGCCACCTCGTCCACCTGTTCGGACTTGTCGACCTTCTGGACCACCACGGGGCCGAGGCGATCGGCCATCTCGGGACTGGTCAGACGCTTCCGGACCTCCTCGGTGGTGGCCTTGGAGGCATCGGGGAAGCGGTAGCGGTAGACCGAGCCCCCCCGGAAGTCGATCCCGTAGTTGAAGCCCTTGGTGCCCAGGGAGAGCAGGGCGACCGCCAAGAAGCAGAGCGAAATCAGGTAGCCGGTGGCACGGTTCGCCATGAAGGGGAACCGACCCGCGGCCCCCTTGGCGCCACCCGCTCGCGCCGGGCCCTCCTGGGCCTCGTCGCCCTCGTCGCCGTCCTCCGGGAGGCCGTCGGCCTCCGCCTCGTCGGCCTCGTCGACCTTCCCGACCTTCTTCTTCTTGGCCATCGCTCGCTTCCGTTCGCTTGAGCGGCTCGTCCAGGCAGGGCCCGGGCGACCCGGGAGGTGTCAGATGCTGATGCTTCCGGCCTTGCCGTCGGCATAGGTGGTGTCGAGCAGGGCCCGCACCACCGACAGCGCGGTGTAGAGGCTGCACATGATGCCGAGGCCCAGGGTGACCGCGAAGCCCTTCACCGGGCCGCTGCCGAAGAGGTAGAGGACCAGGGCCGTGATCAGGGTGGTCACGTTCGAGTCGACGATGGCCGAGAAGGCCTTGTCGAACCCGGAGGCGATCGAGCCCCGGATCGACTTGCCGGCCGCCCGCTCCTCGCGGATCCGCTCGAAGATGATCACGTTGGCATCCACCGCCATGCCGATGGTGAGGATCACGCCCGCGATCCCGGGCAGGGTCAGGGCGGCATCGAAGAACTTGAGGGCCGCCACCAGCAGCACCAGGTTCAGCAGCAGGGCGATCACCGAGTAGAACCCGGCGAGCTTGTAGTAGAAGACCATGTAGACCATCACCAGCAGGAAGCCCCAGCGGGCGGCGTTCATGCCCCGGGCGATCGACTCCCGACCCAGGGTGGGACCCACGGTGGCCTCGGCCAGCTTGGTCAGCCGGGCCGGCAGCGCCCCGGCCTTCAGGATGCTGGTGATCCGGCGGGCCTCTTCGATGTCGAAGTCGCCGGTGATCTCGGCGTGCCCATTGGGGATCTTCGACTTCATCACCGGGGCGATGAACACCTTGCGCCCGAGCACGATCGCCAGGCGCTCCCCGATCATCCGTTCCGAGAGCTTGGCGAAGCGGTCGATGTGCTGGTCCTGCACCTCGAGCCGGATGGTCGGCTTGCCCGAGAGGCCGTCGAAGCCGATGAAGGCGGTCTTGATGGCGTCGCCGGAGAACTCCGGCTCCTTCTTCAGGAGGAACCAGGTCTTCTCGCCCTTCTCGTTGCCGTGCTGGTCCCGGGGCAGGCTCTTGTCGAGGATGATCTGCGACTTCTCGGGGACCAGCGACAGGGCGTTCTCGGTCTCGGTGACGACGTGGTGCAGGGTCAGGAGGTCGGTGAGGTCGATGATCTCCTTGATCTTCTGCTGCTTCTTCTCGTCGACGCCGGGGATCTGGACCCGGATCTGGCTCCCGGTCTGGACCTGCACCAGGGCGTTGGAGACGCCGTAGAGGTCGATCCGGTTGCGGATGATCTCGGCCGCGGTCCGGATCTCGTCCTCCTTGGAGGAATCGACCCGGTAGACGAGGTCCATCCCGCCTTGCAGGTCGAGTCCGTAGGTGATCGATTCGGCCTTGTACTTCTGGAACTGGTCGGTGCTCATGAACGGCCCGAACAGGCCGCCGAGCCCGAAGGTGGGGGCCGAGGTCCAGAGACCGACCAGGCTGATGATGACGGCGATCACCAGGCTAGCGACGGGTACGCGCGACATGTCCTACCTTTCGTCGCCCCTGCACCGGGCAGCGGCGCCGGACGCGGCGGGGAGTGGGCCCCGGGCGCGAGAAGGCCCCGATCGCCGAGCCCGGGACGCGAGGCGTCGCGGACCCATGGCATGAGGGTCGAGTCACACTAGAGGAGCCTCCCGGAGCCGGTCAAGGGTGGGTCGCGTCCACGTCGCCCAGGCGCGACAGGGTCCGGTGCGCGAGGTCGCGGATCGGCACCGGGAGGTCGGGCAAGGCCAGCACCCTCCGGAGCGTGGTGACCGCCTTCCGCTCCTTGCCGATGGAGGCCTGGAGCACCCCGAGCTTCACCAGCGGCACGGGATCGCCGGGGGCCAGGGCGGCGGCCCGGACCAGGCAGCGTTCCGCCTCGCCCCGGCGCCCGGACTCGAGACACAGGGATCCCAGCAGGGCGTAGTACTCGCTGCGCTTGGCGATCCGCAGGGCCTTGCGCAGCTCCCGCTCGGCGCCCGGTCGGTCCTCGGCGCCGAGCAGTTCGGTCGCCTGGCGATAGGCGTCGGCCGCCGGGTCGTCGAGCACCTTCTGCATGAGGGAGCGCAGGGTCTTCTCCCAGGCACCTTCCCCTACCACCCGGCGCAGCGCCTCCCGGGCCCGGCCTCGCAGCAGGGGGTCCTCGGGGTCCTGCGCCATGGCCTTGAGCGGCGCCGGGTCGACCCCGGGTCCGAGCTGTCCGTAGGCCTCGATTGCAGCCTCCCGGATCTCCCAGAAGGGATGCCCGAGGAAACCCCGCAGGCGGGCCGCCGACTCGGGAACCGCCAGCTTCCCGAGGGCCTCCAGCAGGAGCGGAAGGTCCCGCGGGTCGGCCTCGGCCAGGACCTCCCCGATCCGGGTCGCGTCCTCGCCGGCCCCGAGCTCGCCGAGAGCCCTGGCCGCGAAGCCCCAGAGATCGCGGTGCTCGGGATCCAGGAGCCGTCTCAGGGCCGGGGCCGCGGCCCGCTCGCCCAGCGTCCGGAGCGCCTCCACCGCGGCCTTCTGGACCTCCCAGCGCTCGCTCGCCAGGAGGCCTTCCAAGGCCTGCCGGACGCCTTCTCCCCCGGTCCGCCCCAGGGCCTCCACCGCCGCTACCCGGAGGTCGTCGTCCTCGCCCGCCAGCACCTCGAGCAGGGTGCCGGAGGCGTCCTTGACGCGGTTGCGGCCCAGGATCCGGACCGCCAGGCGACGGATCGAGGGGAACTCGTCGTCCATGACCTCGAGAGCCAGCTCCACGCTCCGGGGGTGCTCGATCCAGTAGAGCGCCCGGAGCGCCAGGTGCCGGTCCCGCTCGCTCCCGGAGCGCACCTTGTCCCCCAGATAGGGCAGGGCCACGTCGCCGAGCGCCCCCAGGATCCAGGTCACCCAGTGGTCGACCTCGGGATCCCCGAAGCCGAGCAGCTCCAGCAGCTCCTGGATCCTGCGGGTCCGGATCGCCACCAGCACCTTGGCGATGCCCTCCCGGAGCGCCCGGGATTCGACGGTCCTCAGCTGCCCCAGCAGATCCGGGACCGCGTCCTCCCCCATGGCCCGCAAGGCCTCGGCGGCGTTCTGGCGGACCCCCGAGTCCCCGTCGTCGAGCAGGGTGACCAGACCCGGGACCAGCGAGAGCTCCTGGACGCCGATGAGCGAGCGGGTGAGCCAGTACCGCTGGTTGGCATCCCCGGCGCGCTGCGCCATGGCCTGGCGGATGGCGGGGACCGCCGCCTTACCCATGCGCCCCAGACCTTCGGCAGCCGCCTTGCGGATCGGCCACGAGGCGTCATCGAAACACTGGAGCAGCAGCGGGATCCCGTCCGCCTTGCCCCGTTCCCCCAGGATCCTCGCCACCCAGAACCGCACGTCCTCGTCGGAGTCGGCCAGCCGCTCCGCGTAGAGGTCCGGACCCCAGCCTTCCTGGGCCGCCGCCGAGCGGGCCGCCGCCTGGCGTACCCGCCAGTCCTCCGAGGCCAGCACCGCCAGCAGACGGGGCGCCGACTCCCGTTCCAGGGCGAAGCTCCCCAGGGCCTCGGCCGCCGCCAGCTGCACGTCGCCGGCCTCGTCGGCGAGCAGGTCGAGCAGCAGGGGCACCACCACGGGGCTCGAGAACTTCTCGAGGGCCCGCACCGCCCAGTAGCGGAGTTCGGCCGAATCCTCCCGCAGCTTCTCCAGGATCGGGACCAATGCCCCGTGCCCGCTCGCCCCCAGGGCCTCGGCCGCCGCCAGCTTCACCACCCGGCGATTGCCGTCGAGCAGATCCGCCAGCAGCTTGACCGCGAAGTCCCCGAACTCGGCGAGGCTTTCGACCGCCTCGCCCCGGAGCCAGGGATCCGGGTGACCCAGGAAGGCCACGATCCGCCGCAGCGAATCCCGGTCGCCGAGAGCCCCCAAGGTACGCATGGCCGCCGAGGCCAGGTCCCGCCGCGAGCCGTCCAGGAAGACCCGGATCCGGGTCGCCGCCTCCCGCACCCGGAGCCTGCCCAGGCAGCGGATCGCCCAATAGACGCGATCCGGGTTCTCGTGGTCGAGCGCCGCCACCAGGGCCTCGGTCGCCCCGCTCCCGATCCGGACCAGGGCGTCGGCCGCGGCTTCCCGGCGCCGCCAGTCGATGTGCCCGAGGCTGGAAACGAGCTGGGGCACCGCGTAGTCGCCCAGCGCCGCCAGGGCCCGGCTCGCCCAATGGACCACGTCCGCCTCGGGATCCCCCAGGGCCTCGAGCAGCTCGCCCAGGGCCTCCTTCCGGGGGTGGCGCGCCAAGGCCCGGGAGGCCACCATCCGCACCGCCGACGAAGGGTCCTGGAGCTTCTCCGGGACGGCCGCCAGACCCCGGGGTTCGGCCAGGGCGTCCAGGGCCCGCACCGACCAGTAGCGCACCCGCTCGTCCCGGTCGCCCAGGCAGCGCACCAGGTCCTCGCGACCCAGCGGCGAAGGGTATTCGGAGAGGGTCCGGGCCGCCTCGGCCCGGGTGGCCGCCCTCCCGTCCCGGAGCTGCACCAGCAGGATGTCGATGTCGTGCTTCGCCATGGTCAGAAGTCCAACCCCAGTCCCACCCGGCTGGTCACCGCCTGGTACCCGGTCCCGCCCTTCCCGTCCTCGCCGGTCGAGGAGAGGGCCAGCCCCATGTCCAGGAAGCCCTCGGTCCCGATCCGGCTGGAGGCGTTCACCGACCAGCGCCTCCGCGCCGAGTCGACATCCTCGCCCCGAGTGTCGACCCCCAGGAGCTGGCCCAGCTCGAACCCGAGCTCCAGCTTCTGCCCCCGCTGGGGCCGTTCCCAGACCACGCCCAGGTCGAAGCCCTGCCGGTCGGTCCGCACCGCGCTGTCCTCGCTCTCCTCGAACAGGCCGGCCTTGGCCGTGAGCCCACGACCCAACCTGCGTTCCATCCCCAACCGGTCCTTCTCGACCCAACGATCCCGGGCCGGTTCCCGCCGGTCCCGGGAGAGGTCGACCTGGCGGGTCAGCTCGAGCGACGACCCGTCGTCGAAGGACTTCACGACCTCCAGCCGGCGATGGCCGCTGGACCGGTCGACCTTGGAAGGGACGTTCACGCTGGTCCCGGCTCCCGCCTCCAGGCTGAGGCGCAAGCCGGGCCGGGCCTCCCAAGCGACCCTGCCGTCCCCGCTGCGGTCCCGCACCTGGGCCTCCCCGGTGACGGTATCAGACTCGGTCTGCAGCCTCAGGTTCCCGGTCACCTGGACCGGATCGACCGGCCGCAGGGTGAGGCGGTGGGTCGCCCCCCGGGCCAGCACCGGATGGGCCGTGACCACGGTCTGGGGCACCCAGGTCCGGCCGGTCCCCGGCGCGGTCCCGCCCCGGAGCGGGTCGAAGCGGGCATCGGAGGGATCCGCCAGGATCCGGCTCCTCACCTCGGCCGAGAGATGGCTCTCGACCTCCACCTTCGTGCCCCGGTTCCAGCGCACCCGGGCCTCGCCGGTATTGGTCTCCTGGACCGGAGGCCCGGTGGTGTCGTCGGGATCCAGGCGCTCCTCCTTCAAGTGGTGCAGGTCGGTCCTCACCGTCAGGCCGCTGCCCAGGGTGGAACTCATGCCTGCCCGCAGGTCGCGCTGGACCCGCAGCGGCTCGACGTCCTCGCCTCCCACCACGTCCCGTACCGCCCCGCCCAGGCTCCAGGCCACCCTCCCGTCGCCGGGACCGGTGAGTTCGAGGCCGGCCGTCCGATGGGTCTCCCCGGGAGCAGGTCCGGGAAGGCCGGTCGCCGCGCCCCCGGCCTCGTCGGCGGGCACCCGGCTGCCTTCCCACTCGCCCCGCACCTGGACGGAGACCGCCCCGAATTTGCGGGTGGCGGAAGCGCCGAGCCGATCCCGCCCTCCCCCCTTCGCCTCGGCCTGCCCGGCGGCCCGCTGGGTGGCGTCCTCCCCGAGGTAGCGGAGCGCCACATCGGCCCCGTGGAGCTTGTGGAGGTCGAGGTCGACGCTGGCCGCCTGCAGGTGCTCCTCCGCCTCGGCCCGGACCTGGTCCAGGTTGGTCACCGCGTCCCGGAAGCGGGCCCTCAGGGTGGCAGCCTTCCCGGCCTTGTAGAGCAGCTCGGCGGTCGAGACCGCGGCGTCCTTGGCCGCCACCCGGCCTTCCCCACCGGCCTCGAAGCGGTCGAGCCCCACACCCTGGAACCCGGGCTCGGCCACGAACCTCGACACCTTCATCCCGAGGTTGCCGCGGGAGAATTCGAGCCCCAGGTCGAAGGCCCCCTTGGTCGGCAGCTCGCCCTCGTCGCTCCAGGTGTCGGTGTCCCGCGCCGAGAGCGCGCCCACGGCCCGCACGCCGAGCCCGGGCGCCAGGTCGGCCCGGGCCGCCGCCTCGAACACGACGACCTGGCCCGGCGTGGCCCCGGTGGTGTCCGGACTGGCCTCGGCCCCCCGGTCGTCGAACTCGGCCGCGAACCCGAGCGAGACCCAGTTGCGTTCCCGGGTCGAGGCGGCGCGACCGAACCTCCGGGTACCCCGGAGGCCCACCGTCGACGACCGGAACCCGGATCCCCCGGAGGACTCCTCGAACTCGACGACCAACCTCCGCCGCTCGTCGAGGGGGAGCAACGGGCGCGCCAGCAGGACCGCCCCTTCGAGGTAGTCCATCTCGTAGTCGACGCCCCGCTCCAGGCGGCGGCCGTCCAGGGTGACCCGATCCGTCCCGACCACCACGATGGGATTGGGCGCGCCCGACCGGTCGGTCAGGACGTACTCCTGGACCGCCCCCCGACCCGCGAACTGGTTGCGGTGGGGCCGACCCTCGGGTCGCCCCGCGAACCCGGCGACCTCCCACTGCGGACCCTTGCCCGCCACCAGGAATCCGAGACCGGTCTTCGACCCCACCAGGAACCGGCTCTCGGGCAGGGCGAAGGGCAGGAGGCCGGCCGAGGCCTTCCAGACGCGGCCGGAGACGTCGAGCCTGAGCCGCTCGTCCCCGTCCCGGAAGCCGGAATCATCGAGCCGGATGTCGACCGTGACCCGGTCGCCCAGGGTGCCCTTGGCCTCCACCTCGAGACGCTGGTCGAGGCGGTTGCCGGAGAGGTACTCGGGGCGGTCCGCCAGGAACTGGCTGAGGTCGCCCCGGACCGAGAACGAGTCGAGGTCGAAGGTCTTCCTGGCCTTGACGTCCAGGTCGGCCCGGGCGGCTGTCGCGGTCAGGAACCAGAGGAGGAGAGCGGCCAGGACCGGGGCGCGACCGGGCGGCCCGGGCCCGGACCGGACCGCCCCGCCGGGCGCGACCGACCCCGCCCCGTTTCGGCCGGGGCAGGGGGCGAGATGTCTCCCGTGGGGCTCGAGGATCCCTCCCGGGATCAGGTGAGGTCCCTCTCCAGCGGGGCGAGGTCCAGCTCGAGCAGCCGGATGTGCTTGGCCAGTTCTTCCACCGTGTAGCGGGTCCCGAAACCCCAGAGGTCCTTGAGGAATCCTCCCGCGGCCGGCCGGGAATACCAGCGGGGGCCGTAGCGTTCCTCCACGTTCTGGCGGAGCTCCGCTTCGAAGATCCAGGCCCGGAGGAAGGCGGTCCCGTAGAACGGGTCCTCCACCTCGGCCAGGAAGTCCTCCCCGCCCACCTGCAGGCTGAGGGCCGACCCGAGCAGGTCCGAGTACCGCTGCTTCAGACGGGCGATCTCGTACCCGGCGTCGAGGTGCAGTTCCATCTCGTAGAGGAAGCGGGCCGCGTAGCAGCGCAGCCAGAAGAGCTTGCGGAAGCGGGCGAACTGCACCAGGTCGTCGTGGCGCTCGATCCCCACGAGGTCCCGGAGCCACTCGGGGTTGAGCGTCAGGTACTGGAACAGGGCGCCATAGGTCTCGCTCACCGCGGCGTCGCCCAGGTACTTGTACTCGAAGGGCTGGTCGACCCCTACGTGCCCCAGGTGGAGGGCGTGGCCGGCCCGGCGCAGCAGCGCCAGGTAGTCCCGGAGTCCGCCGTGGGGGCGGAGCACCAGGTAGATGCGGGACGGGACCCGGATCCCGAAGCAGGCGGCGGCGGCGTGCTTGCCCTTGCGTTCCTCGGCGTCGATCCGGATGTGGGTCTGCTTCTTCAGGTCGATCCCGATGCCCATCAGGGTGCGCTTCAGGACCGAGAGCAGGCGGTCGGCCGGGAACAGGCCGTCGAACTCCTGGCCCCGGAGCAGGTAGCGCAGGTCGGCCGCCGAGGTCTCCTCGGGCTTCTTCCCGCCCAGGTGCCGGGCCGCGTAGAGCGCCAGGTCCCGCTGGTAGCGATCCCGGCTCGCCTCCAGGAAGGCCTCGATCTGCTGCTTGAGCAGATGGAAGTTCGCTCCCAACAGGCTCTGCATGCATTCGAGGTAGGGCATGCCGGTCAGTTCCCGGGCCAGCTCGTGGATCCTGCGGAGCCGCCCGAGGCGCAGGGAGTCGGTCCTCCCCTGGAGCTTCTCCATCACCTGGTGGAGGGCCTGGCGCTTGTCGGGGTCCGGCTCGTTGCCGATCCGCACCGTGGCCGCCTGGTAGTCCAGCTCCTCGCCGTCCAGGACCTCGACCTCGCGGGCCAGGATCGCCGAGATCTGCTCGTCCTCCCGGTGGACGTGGCGCGACAGGGCGGTCTTGACCGCGAACTCGAGCAGGTACCGGAGCCGCCGCTTCGCCTCCCCGTTGGCCGACTCGTGGAGGGCCAGCAGGCTGGCGATCGAATCGCCCCGGAAGAGCCGCTCGTGGCGGGTGAAGATCGGCTCCAGTTGCAGTTCTGCCGCCAACCCGGCATGGAAGTCGTTGCGCGCCTGGATATAGCTCTCGAGGAACTCCTGGGCCTCTAGCCGATACTTCTCGAGCTCCATGTCACCCGCTCCTCGCGATCGGCCCGGAACCCCGGCGGCGGCCCCGGACCGGCGACAGAGTAGAGCCATCGTCGGCGGGCCGGAAGCCGGGATCCGGGGCGCCCGACCCGACCTCCGCCGGATGGAAGCGGCGGTGCACCTCGAACAGCCGCTCCCGGGTCACATGGGTGTAGATCTCGGTGGTCGCGGGCGAGGCGTGTCCCAGCAGTTCCTGCACGAAGCGCAGGTCGGCACCCCCTTCCAGGAGATGGGTGGCGAAGGTGTGGCGCAGGGTGTGGGGATGGACTCGCCGGGCCAGCCCCACCCCCGTGGCGTGCCGCTTCACGGCCTTCCACAGGCCCATGCGCGAGAGCGGCCCGCCGGAGCGGTTGACGAACACCCGATCCACCGGGCGCCGCCCCGAGACCAGCTCGGGACGCCCCTGGCCGAGCCACTCGGAGAGACGCTCCTCGGCCCTCCGGCCGAAGGGGACGACCCGGGACTTCCCGCCCTTGCCCGAGGCCCGGACCAGCCCCTGACGCATGTCGAGGTCGCCGAGCCGGAGCCCGGTCACCTCGCTGGCCCGGAGCCCGCTCGAATACATGAGCTCCAGGATCGCCCGGTCCCGTCGACCCAGCGCGGTGGCGGGATCGGGGGCCGAGAGCAGGCGCTCCACCAGGTCGCGTTCGAGAGCCCGCGGCAGGCGTCGTCGGGGCCTGGGCGCCCGTACCCGCCGGGCGGGGTCCTCGACATCCTCCTCCCGGGACCGGAAGGCGAAGAAGCTCCTCACCGCTGCCAGCTTGCGGGCCACGGTGGCATCCGAGAGCCCCCGAGCCCGGAGCGCGCTGCCGAAGCCCACCAGGCTCTCGGGCGAGGGTTCCCGTCCTCCCAGGTGCTCGAGCAGCTGGGCGAGGTCCCGGGAATAGGCATCGAGGGTGTGCCGCGAAGCACCCCTCTCTCCCGCCAGGTGGGAGAGGAAGGCGTCCAGCGCGTCCTCGAGAGCCTCTCGGGGACCGGTCCGGGATGAGGATTCTGGCATCGGGTGGGACATGATCGGCGCGAGGGGACGTGAATTCGTAGGCAGTCGCCCATGGATCGTATCGGTCGCCCGAGGCCGGGTACGAAGCCGGGGCACCCCGGAGGCGAGCCTTGAGCCACCCCCGGGAGCGTGCTAGGTTGCATCCGTGACCACGGTCGACTACCAGTCCCTCAAGGACGCGCTCGCGGGGGCCGACGAGGCGAGCCAGATCGCGGCCCTCAAGGCCTTGCTTGAGATCCCCGCCGAGGGCTTCGACAAGAGCCAGCTCCCGGCCCTCTTCAAGCTGCTCCGATCCACCCTGCACTCGGCCTCGAGCGAGGTGCAGTACACCGCCCGCCGCACGCTCGACCGGCTGAAGGGCCTTACCGGGCTCGGGGACCTGGCCCTGGTGCTGACCGAGTACCTCGACGACGAGGACCGGGAGGCCGAGCCCGAGCGTCCCGAACTGGTCTATGGGACGACCCCCTACTGGCTCTACGAGCTGAACTCCAAGGACTACCGGATCCGGGTCAAGGCCGTCATGGAACTCTGCCAGACCCGCCAGAAGCGGATCTACGAGACCCTCTCCCGCCACCAGGACGCCGAGGGCCACGAGTGGGTGCATGCCACTTACGCCAAGTACCTCGGCAACTTCCCCGGCCAGCCGGGCGTGTACCAGCGGATCGCCCGCTACCTCGGGAGCCCCGACAACCGGGTCCGGGCCAACTGCCTCGAGGGACTCGAGCTGCTCGGGGATGCCCAGGCAGTGACCGCGGTGAGGCCCCTGCTCGAGGACAGCGACAACCGGGTCCGGGCCAATGCCGCCAAGTTCCTGGTCCGGTTCGACCTCGAGAGCGTCAAGAAGGCGCTCGACCAGATGCTCTCCTCCAGCGAGGAATGGATGCGCGACTCGGCCACCTACATCCTGGCCCGGGTCGATTTCCCGGGGATCGTGCCCTTCCTGGAGCGGGCCCTGGCCGATCCCAATCCCTCGATCGCGGCCCGGGCCGCCCGGGCCCTGGTCCGCAAGGGCGATGCCGACGAGGCCCGCCGGGCCCTCGAGACCGTGGACCGGGACCGGGATCCCCAGCTCCACCGGGCCGTGACCGAGGCGCTGGCCAGCCTGGACACCCCCAGGGGATGAGCCCTCCGGGGCCCCTCGCTTGGCCGGGTGCCCAGGACCCGCCTACACTTCACCCGGGACGGGGACGGGGACGGGAGGCCACTTGGCGCGCCTCTACATGAGGTCCGGGACCCGGGAAGCCGCGGGTCGCTCGCGGTCGACCCGCGGCTTCATCATGATGTTCACGCTGATCGCGGTGGCGGTGGCGGGCTACGTCATGATCGAGACCGCTCCCGACTTCTCGAACTACGCGGTGCTGGCCAAGAGCCACCAGTTCGACCGGAGCCTGGCCCAGACCCGCAGCGTGATCTCGGCCAATCCCTTCTACCTCACCACCGCCGACGGCTACGAGTTCCCGCCGGGCACCGTGCTCGGTGTGAAGAACGGGATCCTCTCCAAGGACGGCGAACTCGATCCCGCCCTCGACGCCCTGGTGGTGGACATCCCCGCCGCCACCCCCTACGTGATCACCGCCCCGTCCTCCGCCGCCATGCTGGGGACCACCCCGGTCGACCCCTACATCCCGGCCCGGGAGCGGAGCGCCGTCTCCTGGAGCGCCTCCTACAACTTCGTGGGCAATCCGGCCTTCTACGACCTCTCCCAGACCGAGTCCCGGGAAGACCGGGGCCTGCAGCTCTTCTACGTCCCCGAGCGCGTGGGCCCGCCGAATCCTCCCGTCGTGGGCTCGACCGGCGTGAATCGCACCGACCGCTTCGCCCGCAAGGGCGACCACCTCTCGATCGTGTCCCAGGACGGGACCGCCGGGCTCCCCGTGACCTTCCGCCACCTCTCGGCCAGCCCCGACGGGAGCCGGCTCCTGGGCGCCTCCAACGTGACCGACCGGACCAAGCCCCCGGACATCCTGACGTTCGATCCCAACGGCGCCTCCCGGGCCTACGCCACCTTCACCACCTCCCATGCCGAGACCTGGCCGGAGTGGTCTCCCAATGGTGGCCGGGTCTCCTTCCGCCGCATCCCCCTGGCCCCCAACCCGCCGCCCTTCTACTACACGATGGTGGTGAAGACCCCGGAGCGCAATGCCGCCGAGCTCGACCTGATCTCGGACCTCACCTGCGGCGGCACCTTGCCCTGCAGCAACTGGGGAGAGTTCACCGACATGGGTCCGGGGATCTGGTCCCCCAACGGGCGCATGGTGGCGTTCTGGGCGGTCTCCCCCGCCAGTGGAGCGCACGCCAACATCATCGTCCTGGACGTCGCCTTCGAGCGGGCGGTGCTGCCCCGCCCCTCGGCAGGCGGAACCGTGACCAACTTCCCGGCCGACTGTCCCCTGGCCCGTCGGGGCACCCCGATCACCTGGCGCCCCGACTCGGACGGCTTCCTCTATGTCGACACGGGCGGCAACCTCCTGATGGCCGAGAACCTGGCGGGCGGTGCGGCCGGGTACGTCCGCAACGCCGATCCGGGCGGCAGCGTGACCGAGGCCAAGCAGCTCCTCTGGCTGCCGGGATCCTCGAGCGGTTCGGGAGTCACCTCCAGCACCGCCTTCCTGGCGCTCGACTCGGCCGGAGACCTCTGGTGGCGCCGGATCACCGACCCGGTGGCGACCCAGTACCGTCTGGCCACCGGGGTCTACACCGGCGAGATCGCCGCGGTCCGGCGTTCCTGGCACACGGTGGGCCTGAGCCCCGGCGGGACCACCCTCTCCTACATCGACACGGCCCGGCAGCAGGTCTGGACCATGGGAGTCGACGGAGCCCGCCGCCGGGTCCTCTTCCACATCGACCAGATCAGTACCGCCACCCCCGCCGGCGCCAACGCCATCGACGAGGTCGGCTTCCTCGCTCCTCCCCCGGCCTGGTCCTACATGGCCGGTGCCTTCAGTCGGGTCACCCGTGCCTCGCGGGCTTCGTTCGACGCGGTCGGATGGCGTCGCTTCACCCAGGCGGAAGCCCTGTTCCCGGGCGATTCGCGCTTCGGCGAGGGTTACATGCGGATCGCCAATCCGGAGGAAGCCCACACCGGACAGATCCTCTTCGACAACGGGCTCGACAACTTCCGGATCCCGCTGGCGAACCCTACCCGCACGGTCGGCAACGAGCCCCGGATCCTCGGGAAGGTGGAACCCACCTTCAGCGTGAAGAACCTGAACTACATCTCCCGGGAGTCGCAGGACATCACCGGCGGCTTCCCTTCCGACGTGTTCAAGCAGGTGGTCGGCGCCTCCGGCCTGGCCGGCACCACGGTGCTGGTGACCACCGGGGCGGCCCCCTGCTACGGCCCCGACGACCGCATGCTGGCGGTCTCCAAGGTCATGAGCGACTCGACCACCTTCCCGCCGGATACCTCGGCCTTCCCCCCGGTCGACATGGACGTCTGGATCGTCGAGGCCAACGGCTCTCCCGACCCTCCGCCCAGGAACCTCACCCCCCAGACCACCGCCACCGCCGAGACCAACCCGAGCTTCTCCCCGGACGGGCGTTTCGTGTACTTCCAGCGGGAGACCCAGGTCACTTCACGGTTCCTCGGCAACCACACCTCGGGCATCTACCGCGTCACTTCCCAGGGGGGATCGGTCACCGAAGTGGTAGGCGAAGGGTCCATCCCCCCGGCCTGGAACGGCGGCAGCTACGTGTCGGCCCTCGAGTTCTACGATCCCGCGGTCAGTCCCTGCGGCACCCGTCTGGCGTTCATCGCCCGGGAGCGCCTGCTCGGTCTCGGCAGCCTGGCCCCCGGGATCGATACCACCCGGGTGGGAGAGATCATCGGGGAGGCCCTCTACGTGAAGGACCTGGCCTCGAACGCCGCACCGGTCTGCCTGCTCCGGAGCTACGACTCCCAGATCGCGGCCCATGGCAGCGTCGCGGTCGAGTACGCCCCGCTGCTCTCCGACGGGACCCAGGCCGGTTCCTCGTCGATCCCGACCGGCTCGTCCTGCTATGCGGACCACGGTTTCGCCAAGCCCAACTGGTCGGGGAACGGGGAGGAGATCTACCTCACCCGCACCTGGCCCCGGAACCGCTGGTTCCCCAAGAAGGACCTGTTCCGCACCGGAGCCGTCGCCAACAACCTGACCTACCGGCAGATCCTGCGCCGCTCCCAGATCATCAAGGTGAAGACCTGCCATCCCCGCCACGACGGCACCGGCTCCAAGCGGGGCGTCCGGCTCCTCCGGGACAACAGCTTCGATCCCCCGGCCGACAACTTCTCGGTGATCGTCCGCAACGTGCCCGACGGGCCCCACCCCGACGCCGGCCTCTACCCCGCCTACAACGAGGACTACGACATCAATCCCGGAGGTCCGGGCTGGGTGAACCAGGAGGGCGGCTACAACAACACGACCTTCGACTTCGCGGCCACCGGCATCCCCGACCCCGGGGACAAGCACATCCTCAACGCCTCGATCTTCAAGAGCGGGTTCCTCATGCAGAGGATCACCAAGGACCAGGACAGCATCGTCTCCAGCGGCATCGCCCTGAACACGCCCTACGTGCTCTCGGGCTACGTCCGGAGCCAGGGTGGCACCGCCACGGTGCAGGCCGGGCAGATCATGCTCCAGCTGGTGAACAACCAGGGCATGCTGGTCTCGCTCAGGAACCAGGACGAGGACGCCTTCCAGATCGGTCTCGCCGACATCGGCGGTTCGGAGTGGACCCGGTTCTCGGCCGGCATCAATTTCGAGTTCGGCGGGGCCTCCGGCAATCAGCTCCGCAGCGCCAACGTCACGGGCCCCTCGGGCGTCCAGCCCTGGGGCGACAGCCCCCCCTTCTCCCTCATCCTCCTCCTCTACGGCCTCGGCCCCAAGGCCATCGTCGAATTCACCGGCATCAAGCTGGAACGGGCCTACGACCAGAAGACCATGGCGCCCACGGTGTTCAGTCCCGGCTGGGTCCTGCACTCCTCCAGCCTCAAGCCCGATCCTCGTCGTGCCGATGCATTCATGTTCATGAGGTGATCATGCTCCGTCCTCCGAGATCCCGCTGGTCATGGTTCCTGGCCTCCACGCTGCTGCTGGCGGTCGCGACCTCTCCCCTTCTGGCCCTCTCGCCCAAGGCCAAGACCCTGCTCCGTCAGGCCCTGGACGAGAACCGGGCCGGCAACTTCGGGCGTGCCCTCCAGCTCTTCTTCGAGGCCCACAAGGAGGACCCCGACGTCCTTGCCCAGGACGACGAGGGACTGCTCCAGAACGCCTCCCGATGGCTGGACGGGGAACTCAAGCGGGACGATACCGACCCCCACTCCCACTTCCAGCAGGCCGAGCTGAAGATGCTCCAGGGGCTCCCGGGCGAGGCCCTCGGGCACTACGAGAAGGTCGCCCAGCTGGCTCCGGGATCGAGCCTCGCCAACCTGGCGCAGCCCGCCATCCAGGGGATCAAGGCCCAGCTGAAGGCCGCCTCGATGACCTATGTGGCGGCCTCGGGCGGCGGTGGGGGCGCAGCGACCTCTGCCCCCGGAGCCGACAAGGCCCTGAAGGAACAGGTCGAGAGCCTGCAGAAGGATCTCGAGGAGGCCCGTCGGGAGGTCGAGCGGTTGAAGGGCGACCTGACCCGGGAACGGGCCCGACCCGACGCCAGCAGCGACCTCGAGAAGCTCCGCCAGGAGTTCGAGGACTACAAGAAGCAGGCAGAGGAATGGAAGCTCTACCACCGGCTCTTCTTCGCGGATCCGGCCAACGTGCGGAAGCTGCAAGGGAGCTGAAGCCGCACCGGACCACCGTCGGCGGTGTCCATCGGAGCACGACGAAGGTAGGCGCCCTCCTGGTCCTGCTGCTCCTGGTCCGAGGAGCCGGCGCCCAGGTCCCGGACGAGGATCCGCTCCGGTCGCTCGCCTGCCCGCTGGGGCCGGCCGTCCTGCTGACCCGACCCGCCGACGGAGCCTCCCCTGATCTCGGTTCGCCGCCGCCCCGGGAGACCCACCGGAGGATCCGGGTCCGGATCGAGCCGGGAATGGCGACGGCCCGGATCCACCAGGTCGCCTTCAATGCCTCTTCCCAGGCCCAGGAAGTCCTGGCCATGGTGCCGGATCCCGGACCGGACGGTTCGGTCGAAATGGTCGAGTCCCAGCCCGCGACCGCTCTCGCGAGCCAGGCGCGAGCCCTGGACGCGGCGACCTCCCGGGACCTGGTGGCGGAATGGGCGGTGCTCGGGGGAAACCCGGCGCCGCTGGCACGGCCGACGCTCCCATCCCGGGTGCTCGGCCCCTTCCGGATCCCTGCCCGCGGCTACCTGAAGCTCGATCTCAGGACCCGGGTCCGGATCGCTCCGGCAGCCACCGGTCTCCAACATCTCTCGATCTCCGGAGGGTCCTGGCCCGAGCCCCCTCTGGCGACCAACGCCCTCGCCTTCGACTTCGACGCTCGCTGGTCCGGGCATCTCTACTCCCCGACCCATTCGCTGCGCGAATCCCCCGCGTCCTCGGGTCGCATCCTCGTCGAGCCCTCTGCGGCCCCCCTCGATCCTACCGGTCCGATCGTCCTCCTGTGGCCGGGGGAGCCGGGCAGGCCGGGTGCGACCCATGGTCTCCTAGCCGGCCGACGATCGCTCCTGGTCGTGGTCCCGGGCGAACCGGCGCAACCGGCTTCCAAGCGACGCCGGACCTGGGTGGTCGCGGTGGACACCGCGGGTTCCCGGCACGGACCACCCCTGCAACGGGCCGTGGAGCTGGTGGACAGGATCCTCCGCCGCCTGCGGCCCGAGGACAGTTTCGACCTGGTCGCCTTCTCGCTGGATCCCCACCCCATGCACCGATTCCCGGTGGCCGCCACGCCCGAGAACCGGGAGGCCGCCCTGGCCTTCCTCCGCCGCCAGCGACCCTGGGGAGCCCCCAACTTCGAGGCGGGCCTGCTGAGTTCCCTGGAAATCGCCGACGAAGCTCCCCCCGACTCGGACGCGGCACTGATCCTGGTCACCGATGGTCGCCCCACCCTGGGCGAGGCCTCGGTCCGCCGGATCCTGGAGCAGCACCAGGGCCGGCAGGTCCCGATCCTGCCGGTGGCCGAAGGCCCCGACGTGGACTTCTACTTCCTGGAGCTGCTCGCCCGGGAGACGGCCGGAGCGGCCCTGTTCGTGGACTCCTCGCATCCCCGGCTGGTGGAGGATCTCGAAGCCCTGGCACGACCACTCCCCCAGGAACCAATCCGGGTGCGTCTGGGGGACCGGGAGCTGAAGCTCTCCGGGGATCGGCGAGTGTCCGGGCCTCGGGTCGCCACCGCTCTGGTCGACCACGAGGAGCACGCGGTAGCGGATCCGGGGATCCCTCGCCTCACCGTCGACGGGGAGGAGCTCGATCCGGCAGGGAGTCCTGGACTGGGCGTGCTCCCGAACCTGATCCATGAGTGGCGGGAGCTGGGAGCCTCGATCCAGCGGGCCTTGCTGGGCGAGAGCCGCTTCCCGGGCGGACACTGGTCCTTCCGCCTGCTGGGGATCGTCCCCGGGACCCCCAGGCCGAGCATCCTCGCCACCCTCCGGGACGGGGTCGGCCCCCTGGGGAGGTCCCGGGTCCTGGCGCTCTCCGGCATCCTCCAGCAGGGCAGCTTCCAGCCGGTACCCCCGGCACCGGGCAGCGCCTGGAGCGGGAACCGCTTCTTCGAGGCCGATGCCGACGGCCGTTGGGTGGAGTCCGGTGCCGAGCGGGTCGCGGCCCGCAGGATCGGCTACGGATCGCCCGAACACCGGCGCCTGGCGGCCGATCCCCTGCTCGCCCCCCACCTCGCCCTGGGGCGGACGGTCACCCTGCTCACGGCCCCGGGATCGGCGATCCGGATCGGTCCGGGAGAGAACCCATGATCCGGATTCCCGGCGGGGATCCCGAGCGGCTCGCCAGTCTCGAGTGGGTCGAGCCGGACGGGCTGGGCGGATACTCGATGGGAACCGCCGGTTTCCGTCCCACCCGGCGCTACCACGCTCTGCTCTGTCCTTCCCAGGCACCTCCCGTGGACCGTCGGGTGCTGTGGGCCACCAACCTCGAGGCGGTCGAGACCCCCGAGGGCGTCCATCGCCTGGACGCTTGGTACCGGCTCTCCGGGGACGGACCGGAGGGCGACCGGCACCTCGTCGAGTTCGGGCTCGATCCGGTGCCGCGTTTCCGGTACCGGATCGGCGCCTATACCCTGGAGCGTCGCCTGGCGGTCCCGCGTGGCAACCCGGGAGTCGTACTCGGGTGGTCGCTGCTCGAGGGACCGGGTCCGGTGCGGCTCTCCATCTCACCCTTGGTGGCCGGACGGTGCCACCACGACCTGGTCCTGGCCAACCGGCTGGCCCGGGGCGAGATCCGCTCGGAGGGACGCTTCCGGGTGGTCCAGCCCTACCAGGACGAGCCCAGCCTCTGGCTGGATGCCCCGGGGGCCGGCTTCTCGGTGGAGGGAGGATGGATCGAGGGCGTGCTCTACCCGGAGGAACGCGCCCGCGGCTACCCCTATCGCGAGGACCTTCTGGGGATCGGATCCTTCACCTGGACCCTGGGGCCGGGAGAGACCGTCTGGATGTCGGGATCGACCGGGCCGCTCGGCCCTGAGGGCCCGGGTGCGCTGCTCGCGAGCGAGATCGAACGTCGCCGGAGCATCCTTGACCGGGAAGGCGACGGCCGGCTGGGCCTGCTGGCGCTAGCGGCCGAGCGGTTCCGGGTCCGGCGGGACCTGCGGCTCGCCTCGGTGGTGGCGGGATACCCCTGGTTCGACGACTGGGGACGCGACGCCTTCGTCTCGCTCGCCGGACTGGAACCGGGCTCCGAACCGGACTTCGCGGCCCGGGTCCTCTCGGCCTTCGCCCGGCACGAGGAGAGCGGGCTGGTCCCGAACTGCTTCGCGGGCCGGTCCCCGGCACGGGCGGCCTACAACTCGGCCGACGCCTCCCTATGGTTCCTGGCGGAGGCGGGCCGGCTCTGGCAGGCGCATCCCCCGACCCGGGAGGACGACCTCTGGAGGACCGGGGTGCGGATCTTCGAGGCCTACCTTGGCGGGACCCGCCACGGCATCCGGGTCGATCCCGACGACGGGCTGGTCGCCGCCGGCGAGGAGGGTCTCCAGCTCACCTGGATGGACGCCAAGGTCGACGAGGTGGTGGTCACCCCCAGGAACGGGAAGCCGGTGGAACTCCAGGGGCTCTGGTGGAACGCGACCAGAGTACTCGCCCGGGAAGCCGAGCGCCTCGGGGAGAAGGACCTGGCCAAGCGGGCCCGCCAGGCTCGGGAGGCCGTGCGCCGGACCTTCCATGCCTCCTTCTGGCTGGAGGAGCCCGGCTGGTACGCGGACCGCCTGGGTCCGGACGGCCAGCCCGACCCGCGACTCCGCCCCAACCAGCTCCTGGCCCTGTCGCAGCCCGGGTGCCCGGCGCCCCGGCCGGCGGCGCTCCGTGCCCTCGAGGCGGTGGATTCCGAGCTCCTGACACCCTTCGGCCTGCGCACCCTCTCGCCCCGGGACTCCGAGTACCGGGGCCATTACCGGGGCGACCTGGCGGCGCGCGACCACGCCTATCACCAGGGCACGGTCTGGCCGTGGCTCCTCGGTCCCTATGCCAGGGCCTGCCGGAGGTACCGAGGCCATGCCGACCGCTTCCGGTTGCGCCAGCTCCTGGTTCCACTCCTCGAGCACCTGGCAGGGGAAGGCCTGGGGAACCTGCCGGAGGTCTTCGACGGGGACGCACCGCACCGGCCCGGCGGCTGTCCGGCCCAAGCCTGGTCGGTGGGGGAGATCCGGTCCCTGGTGCGGGAACTCGAGGATCCCGCTCCATGGTCGGTCGAGGAGCCCTGACGGCCGGGAGGCCGCCGCCCGGCTGCCCGCGGGTGTCGGCGTTTCTCGCTCGGGATCCGAAGGACTACCATGTACCGGGGGTACGGGAAGGCGGAATTGCCGCGCCCGCACTCCCATGGGCGGGGAGCGGAAGGGTAGAGATGTCCACGACCGATCGGCTCAGACGGTTCCTCGCTGTACTCCTGGTGACAGTCCTGGGTGCGGGACGGGGGTACTGCTTCCCGGCCGGGCAGCAGACCTACTTCGTCCTGGGGGCCGAGCACCAGGTCATGGAGGCCCTCTCCGCCATCGCCCAGGTCGAAGGCGGCGGGATCTTCTCGGGAGGCCTGGCGCCGTCGGCGTCGTCCTTCGTCAGCATGAGCATCCCCGCCGGGGACCAGGTCATCCTCTACGACCATGGCGAGGACGGCTATGAGCCCGACTACGCCGCCTGCCTAGCGGGATCCTGCGCCCAGGCGAGCACGCAGGTCTGGGGCGATGGCAACCTCGCCAACGGGCGCCCCCCGGGCGACGCCGACGACATCTTCGTCACCAACCAGGTCCTGAACCTGGAGTCCTCGCCCCAGCCCAACGCCGCCGAGTGCGCCGACGTGCCCAACGTCTGCGACGTGGTCCCGATCCCCCGGGTGAACACCGACGTCCGCTTCGACGGCCTCGATGTCGTGTTCACGGTAGGCCAGCCGGTGAACCTGGTGCACGTGGTCTTCCCGGGCGCGACCTTGAGCGGCGCCTCCATCACGGTCATCGGCGGCACCTGGGAGAACTTCCCGGTGGAGGCCTACGACGACAACCTGACCTACACCGTACCGGCCGGGATCGACACCTACACCAACACCGGCGGGGACGCCGGCCCGTTCCGGACCTTCAAGCACACCATCATGCTCGTCCAGGCGACCCAGGACGACACCCCGGTGATCGTGGACAACGGCACCACCACGGTGAGCTTCGTCCTCGACAAGGGCCAGAGCTGGTCGTCCCGGGGCCTGATCGACACCACCCCCGGGGCGACCGCCACCATCCAGGTGAACCAGAACACCACGGTCACCGGCGGCAAGCCGCTCCAGGTCGGCCTCATCACCGGCGCCACCGGCACCTACCAGACCCGGTTCTTCAACATCATCCCCACGGGCCTCTACGCCTCCGAGTACATGGTCCCGGTCTTCTCCCGGACCACCGGAGGGACCGCCAACGCCGACGTCATCATCAACAATCCCAACGGCTTCTCGATCCAGGTGACGGCCCAGGACACGGTCGGGACCACCGTCATCACCGTCCCCGCCAACTCCCCGGCCTCCTACCAGGCGAGCTCCGGTCGTTACGTCCCCGAGAACTCCGGTCTGCGCCTCACCAGCAGCAGC
Source organism: uncultured bacterium (assembly GCA_964403795.1). GTDB lineage: Bacteria > Muiribacteriota > UBA6191 > CAZXTJ01 > CAYOHP01 > CAYOHP01. The sequence goes on from CAYOHP010000041.1 coordinate 36,837, forward strand.
CTGTTCTGGGGAATCGGCGCCTATGACGTCGGCAGCACCGCCGGGGATTGGGGATACGCGCTCCAACCCAACGGCTTCCTGAACCGTGCCATCGCTTGCGCCCACGGGCCCGGGAACCGGGCCCAGGTGGAGCCCGGTGGTGGCGGCGCCGCCGACAACGGCTCCCCGATCTGGATCGCACCGGTGGAGGACGCCACCACCTTCCGGGTGGACTGGAACGGCGACGGGACCTGGGACGCGGCCGACATCAACAACGACGGCGTCACCGACGGGACCAGCTTCCTCCGCAACGCCCTCCAGGCCCTGACCCTCTACGACGTGTCCGACAACGACCAGACCGGGGCCATCGTCGAGGCCGACGGGAAGTTCGTCTCCGCCTGGGGGTACCGCGAGACCGGAGCCACCGACGACCCCGGAGGCGTGAACAACCTCGACTGGGGCTATGCCATCAACCCCTTCGACTTCCGGTTCCAGGAGCCGGTGCTGACGGTCACCAAGGTGGCGGACCCCGCCACCGTGCCGGCCCTGAACGGCATCACCACCTTCACGATCTGCGCCTCCTCGGGGATCCTGGTCCCGGTCCAGAACCAGGACATCGTCGACGAGCTGCCCCCCTACTGGGAGTACGTGCCCGGGAGCGCGGTCATCACCTACCAGGACCAGGTCACGGTCCCGCTCGAACCCGCCATCACGGGAACCCTGGCCGGCGGCTACACCCTGACCTGGGACATCAGCGAGACCTTGAACACCCGGGAGGAGGTCTGTGTCGCCTTCCAGGCGCAAACCGCCTACACCTGCCCGGCCGTCAGCCCGAACGTGACCGAGGACTGGCAGACCCCGGGTACCCCGGGCGCCACCAGCTACCAGAACGGGACCGGCTGGACCGGCAACTGGACCGAGACCGGGGAGACCTCGAATCCTGTCGCCGGCGAGATCCAGGTGAGGACGAGCGCGGGCGGAGGCGCCTGCTCCAACACCAACCACCTCGAGTTCCGGGGCGGGCGCGGCATGGACGTCCGCCGCAGCGTCGATCTCTCGGGCTTCTGCGCTCCGTCCCTGGCCCTCTCGCAGCGGGTCTTCGGCCTGGGGGGGCTCGACCGCTACTACGTCGACGCCAGCGCCGACGGGACCAACTTCACGACCCTGGCGACCTATGACCTCGGGGACAACAGCGGCGGCACCTGCACGGCCGAGGCATTCGACCTGACCCCCTATGCCACGGCCAACGCCGCCATCCGGTTCCGGGCCGCCGCGTGCACGCCATCGGGGAGCACGATCTCCGATGACTTCTCGACCGGGACGTACACCGGCGGGAGTGGATGGGCGGGGAACTGGACCGATGGCGGCGACGGAGGGAACGGCACGGGTGACGGGGACATCCGGGTGATCACCACCGGAACCGGGACCTGCCCGATCGGCTCCAACCACCTCCGCCTCGACGACGTCGAGGTGGACAGCACCACCGAGGGCATCTCGCGGGCCGCCGACCTCTCGAGTTTCTGTGCCCCCCAGCTCGCCATCGATTGGCGGGTGGACTTCAACGCTGCCGACGAGAGCTATGCAGTCCAGGCTTCCTCCGACAACGGGGCCAACTGGACCACCCTGCAGACCTGGGCCCAAGCGGACGAAGTGGCGGCCTGCACCCGGACCGTCTACGACCTGAGCGCCTTCCGGACTGCCAACGCCATGATCCGCTTCATCGGCGACGCCCAGAACGACGGCGGCGACCAGCTCCTCATCGACAACGTCCAGATCTCCGAGTGCACCGCATCGGCGACCGTCATCTCCGACGACTTCTCCTCCGGCACCTACACCGGGGGGACGGGTTGGGCCGGGAACTGGACCGACGGAGGCGACGGGGGGAGCGGCACCGGCGACGGCAACATCCGGGTGATCACCACCGGGACCGGCACCTGCCCGATCGGTTCGAACCACCTCCGGCTCGAGGACGTCGAGGTCGACTCGGCTACAGAAGGGATCTCGAGGGCCGTCGATCTCTCCGGATTCTGCGCGCCCCGGATCACCTTCGACTGGCGGGTCGATCTCTCGGACGGCAACGATAGCTACTCGTTCCAGGTCTCGACCAATGGTGGCGCCAGCTGGACCAATCTCGACACCTGGGACCTCGGCGACGAGGTCGCGGCCTGCACCTCGTCCACCTACGATCTGACATCGTTCCGTTCGTCGAATGCGATGATCCGGTTCGCGGGCGACGCCGACAACGACGGGGGCGATTTCCTCTTCATCGACAACATCGTGATCGACGACGCCGGACCCTCAGGGCTCACCGCGGCCCAGCGCTTCTTCGTCGACGACCTCGTCATCAGCGAGACCTCCTCAGGCGTCGCCCCGGCCTCGGTCGACAACCTGGCCCGCTCCAGCGGCACCTTCCAGGGCTTCCCCTTCGGGGGCTCCGCCACCGCCACCGTCTACCTGAACGACCTGCGGCTGACCAAGACCGTCGACAAGGCCCAGGCCCAGGTCGGCGAGGTCCTGACCTACCAGATCACCTACCAGAACCTCGGGGGCGGGGCGATCACCGGCATCTCGGTAACCGACTCCGTCCCCGCCTTCACCACGCTGGTCGGCGGTTCGATCTCCTCGGCCCCCGCGGTCTCGGCAACCACCAGCGCGGGCGCCAAGTCGGTGACCTGGGACGTCGGAACCGTGAACGGCGGGGCCTCTGGGACCCTCAGCTTCCAGGTGACGGTGAATCAGGTCCCCTTCGACCAGACCCCCATCCCCAACTCGGCGGTGGCGCTCATCGGCGGGAGCCGTATCGTCAATTCCAACGAGGTCGTCACCCTGGTCCGCACCCCCATCTTCCAGCTGTTGAAGGAAGCTCCGGGTGCGGTCTCCCAAGGGGCGAACATCCCCTTCGACTTCCAGTTCTACAACCACGGCGGCGCCGGTGCCACGGGCGTGGTCTTCACCGACCGGATCCCGGCCAACACCGACTTCGTGGTCGGTTCGGCGGTCGGGCCCGGGACCATCCAGCTCTCGAACGACAACGCCGCGACCTTCGCCTACGTCCCGGCCGGGGCTCCCGGCACCGCCGACGCCGCGGTCACCCACATCCGCTTCAACATCGGCTCGATGGCGCCCACCTCGCTCACCACCATCGCCTTCACCGCCCGGGTCGAGCCGGGCACCCCTGCCAACACCGTGATCCGGAACTTCGGCTTCCTCACCAACGACCAGACCACGGTGCGGACCACCAACATCACCCAGACCGTGGTCACCGACCTGCTGGTCTCCCTGGACGTGGACGCCGACTTCGCCTGCCCCCGGGCCAAGCGCACCTGGACGCTCTCGGTGGGCAACGCCAGCGTCACCACCCCCTTCACCAACGTGGTGATCGTCCAGCCGATCCCCACCAACTCCATCTACGACCGGGGCTCGACCACCGCTCCTGCGGGCTGGACCATCGAGTTCTCGACCGACGACGGGGCCAGCTACTCGGGCACCGAACCGGTGCTGGGCTCCTCGGTCACCCACCTGCGCTTCACCCGGGCCACCCTGTCCCCCCTGGCGAGCTTCCTGATCTCCTTCGAGACCGAGGTCGACCCCCTGGTCCCGGCCGGAGCCTCGGTGATCGGCCAGGCCAGCGTCACCTCCACCGAGACCGGAAGCCTGGTGATCTCCACCAACCGGAAGGTCCTCCCGACCATCAACGTCCGCATCGTCAAGAGCGCCGACGTGCTGGTCCAGACCCAGGGCGACGAGATCCTCTGGACCCTGACGGTCCAGAACATCGGGGCCGCGCCCGCCCAGTCGGTCACCCTCAGGGACACCATCCAGGGCTACGACACCTTCGAGAAGTCCACCCTGGTCGGCGGCAGCATCAGCGGCGGTGGGTCGTTCGACGGGACCGGGATCGACTGGAGCCTCGGGACCCTGGTGCCGCTGGCCCCGCCCCTCTCGTTCAGCTTCCGGACCACCGTCAACGCCACCGCCTCCTCCGGCGACGTGATCACCAACCTGGCCCAGGCCGAGAGCCTGGTCTGCACCGCCTACTCGAACCCGGTCCAGGTGCAGGTGGCCGCCCCCGGGGTCACCGCCGGTCCCGACTCGGTCTTCTGGGGCGACCAGCTCGACGTCATCTACTACCCGGCCATCATCACCAACACCGGGGCCACCACCGACACCATGGAGATCACCTTCTCCACCCTCTCGAACCGGCTGGCGGCCGATCCGAGTTGGGCCTCCGCGGTCTCGTTCTACTTCGACCGGGACGGTGACGGGGCCTTCGACTCGGCCCTCGACACCCTGCTCACCGACACCGGCGGGGCCGCCACCGTCGACACCGGGCCGATCGCTCCCGGCGCGTCGCTGCGGATCCTGGTGCGGATCGTGATCCCGGACGATCCCCCGGTGCTCGACGGGGACACCAATGCCACCACCGTCACCGCCACCAGCACCAACAATGGGACCTTGTCCGACGCCTTCGTGGTCACCACCAACGTGCTCTCCGCCACCTCGGTCCGGCTGGGCGAGCTGGCCGCCCGGGGGGCTCCGGGAGGCGTCCAGGTTTCCTGGGCCACCTTCTCGGAGTTCCAGAACCTGGGCTTCCGGGTGGCCCGCAGCACCTCGCCGGTCGGGCCCTGGGAAGACGTCGGCTGCTGCCTCATCCCCGGAGTGGGAACCTTCCAGGGTCGGCGTGACTACGCCACCTTCGACGGCGCGGCACCTGCCGACGGACCCCTCTGGTACCGGGTCACCGACTACGAGGCCACCGGCCGACTCGAACACCACGGCCCGGTGGCGGTGGACCGGGACGGGGACGGGCTGGGCTTCGTCGACGAACTCCGCCTCGACCTCTCGGACCAGGATCCAACCGATGGTGCCGCCGACCCGGACGGGGACGGGATGTCGACCGCCGCCGAGGTGGCGGTGGGGCGCGATCCGTTCGTCTCCGACGCCCCGGACTCCCGGCCCGCGGTGTCGACTCCCCAGGCCGGCACTCCGCCGCCCCAGGGGATCCGGGTCGTCGAGGAGGACGAGGAACACCAGGTGCTGGAACTCGTCCTCTGGGATTACCGGCTCGAAGCGCGGGAGGTGGACGGTCGGAGCGTGGTCTATCCCAAGATCGACCTCCCGGTCTCGGGCACCACCGAGGACCCCGGCCGACCCCAGCTCCCGGTCGTCGGCACCATGCTGCCCCCGGGCTTCACCGGGTTCACGGTGCAGACGGTCTCCGAGGAGGAGCGATCCGGGGTCGAGGTGGGTCCGGCCCCGGTCCCCCGCGAGGTCGAGTCCGGGACCAACCTCCTGTCCGGGTACCGCTTCGATCCCGGCTTCTACGACGCTCCGCCGGGGATCTACCCCGATTCGGCGGTCCTCCTGGTCCCGCCCACGGATCCCGAGGGCCATCCCCGGCTGGTCTTCCGTCCCTTCGGCTACGACCACGCCGGGAGGCGTCTCTTCTTCCGGCCGCGGATCCGGGTCGAGGTCCGGAAGGACCCGCTCGCCACGGCAGCCCTGGCCCTGGTGACGCCGGCCGCCCCCGGCCTCTCCTCGCTGCCTCCCGGTACGGTCTACCGCCTCAGGACCCGGCAGCCCGGCCTGTTCCGGCTCTCCGGGAGCGATCTCGGCGCTGCCGGCATCTCCCTGGCCGGAGTCGACCCCAGGAACCTCTCGCTGTACCGGGGAGGCGATCCGGTGGCGATCCGCATCTCCGGGGAGAGCGACGGCGTCTTCGACCCCGGGGACGTCCTCGAGTTCTATTCGGCAGTGAAAGGTGACCGCAACGCCGCCGGCGAGGGCTACCATCTGCTGCTCGGGAGCTCTCACGGCCTGCGCTGGGGGACGAGCGACCTTGGCCCGGCCGAGGCCGGCAATCCCCGCCGCTTCTACTCCCACACCGAGACCAGGTCGCTGCGCCAGTACTACTACGGACCCCTCCCCGGCGAAGCCCACGAGGACCGCTTCGTCGGCGGCTTCGCCTACTGGGCCTTCCCGGGTACCGCCGGCACCACGCCGCTGGCGCTGGATGTGAGCCACCGCTACGACCGGCTCGGCGGGTCCGCCACGCTGACCGTGACCTACGGCGCCCCCCTGGAGCGGGACGGCAACCCCGACCACCACCACCTGATCTCCTTCGACGGCCGACGAGTCGCCGACGGGACGACCCAGGGCAGCGGCTTCTTCCGGGTCTCGGCCGAAATCCCGATCGACGAACTGACCGACGGCCCCCACACCGTCTCCCTGGGCGCCAGCCTCGAGGGGCTCCCGCCCTCGCCCCGGGGCGAGTTCCTGGTCCTTCGCGACGCCAGCCTGACCTACCGGCGGAAGCTGGTGGCGGAGGACGGTCGTCTGGAGTTCGGCATGCCCGCCTACCGGCATGGGGCGCGACTGGAGGCCTTCCCCTCGCCCGACGTCACCGTGCTCGACGTGACCTTCCCCGATCAGCCCCGCATGGTGCCCTCCACGACCGACGGATCCGGGCCCTACGAGGTCGACGTCCCGGTCACGGTCCCCGCCAACCGCAGGTTCTTCGCCTACGTCCCCGAAGGAGCGCTCGGGATCGCGGAGATCGAGGTCGGCCCGGTCACCCGCACCGACCTGCGCGCCTCCGGCAAGGACCATCGCTGGGTGGCGGTCGTCCCGGCCGGTTGGGAGGCCAGCCTCGACGTCCTGGTCCAGCGGCGCGCCGCCCAGGGCCTGAAGCCCTTGGTCGTCTCCATGCAGGACCTCGCGGACGAGTTCACCGGCGGCGTGATCCACCAGGCCGCCATCCGGCGCCTGCTCGACCACGCCCGCCGCAAGTGGGCCAGGGTCCCCGACTACCTGCTCCTGGCCGGGGACACCCATGTGAACCCGCGCCGCTACCCCGACACCACCTTCGGGCTATGGGATACCGAGGTCCCGGTCGGCGTGCCCACCCGCATGGAGTTCTCGGGCCCGGACCTCTACGGGTCCGAGTCGGGGCACGACACCTGGTACGGGAAGCTCGTCGGCAACGACGACCTGCCGGAGGTGGCGGTGGGACGGATCCCGGCTGGAGACCCGGCCGAGCTGGCGGCGGTGGCGGCCAAGATCGTGGCCTACGAGGCCCAGCCCCTGGCGCCCTGGACCCGCGAGCTCATGGTGGTCTCGGACGACGGCGAGCCTCTCTTCGAGGAACTCTCCGAGGGGGCGCTCGGTTCCGTGCCCCCGGGCATGGGGATCCAGCGCTACCACCGGGGCGACCTGGACACCTTCCCGAACTACGCCACCTACAAGGCGGCCCTCGACGCCGGCCTGGATGCCGGGGCCCTGATGCTCCAGTTCGTGGGCCACGGGTCCCAGAACCTTTGGGCCGACACCACCAACCCCACCCTCCAGACCGCCGACGTCGCCGGCATGGGCAACGCCCTCCGGGCTCCCCTGGTGCTCTCGTTCACCTGCAACGACGGGTACTTCACCGCCATCCCCCGACCCGACAAGTCGGACCGGTCGCTGGCCGAGGCCATGGTGCTGGCTCCCTCGGGAGGAGCCGTCGCCTACCTCGCCTCCGGGGTGCAGAGCACCGCCGCCGCCAAGGACCTGATGCACCGGTCGTGGATGCAGTCGATCTTCGCCGAGAGCCGCTGGCGCATCGGCGACGCCCAGCGACGGGCCCTGGCCGCCTACCTGGCCCAGACCTCGGATCCCGAGCGCCTGGCCCGGGCCTTCCACCTCTTCGGCGACCCCGCCACCGTCCTGAAGATGCCGCTGCCCAAGCCCCCCTCGGGCATCAAGGCGGTGCGGCTGGACACCAACACCGTGAAGGTCACCTGGACCCGCAGCACCAGTTCGGGGATCACGGGCTACGAGGTCTACCGGCGCCTGGGGACCTCGCCCTCGACCCTGGTGGGGACCACCCCGCGATCCCCCACCGAGTTCTTCGACGTCTTCCCGGAGGGCGTCCCGACCGGCGAGGCGGCCCCCTACTACACCGTCCGAACCCTGGTCTCTGGCGGGCTGGGATCCGCCTTCCCGGTCGAGGTGCAGTCCGCCGGACTCACCGCCGCGGCCCCGGGGGGAGGGGAGAACGGCGGAGGCGGCGGTTGCAGCTCGGTCCCGGGAGCCACGGGCGGATGGCCCCTCGCCCTCCTCCTCCTGCCCTGGGCGGCCACCCGCGGTCGCAGGCGAACGGAGTAGAATCCCCCTCGGCCGCATGGAGAGCCGGCCGGGAAGAAGGGTCCGTGTCCGCCGAGCGCCCCGAGAGGTACGACTTCCGCGCCGTCCAGGAGCGCTGGAGGCCCGTCTGGGACCGCGAGGGCCTCTACGCCACGGGCCAGGATCCCTCCCGGCCCAAGTTCTACTGCCTCGATTTCTTCCCCTACCCTTCGGGTTCGGGCCTCTCGGTCGGGCACATGCGCAACTACGTCCCCACCGACGTGATCAGCCGCATGAAGCGGATGCAGGGCATGAACGTGCTCCACCCCATGGGCTGGGACGCCTTCGGCCTGCCGGCCGAGAATTTCGCCCGCTCCCGGGGTGTGCATCCGGCGATCACGACCGCCGAGAACGTCGCCAACTACAAGCGGCAGATGGCACTGGCCGAACTCGGGTTCGACTGGTCCAAGGAGCTGAACTCCACCGATCCCGGCTACTACAAGTGGACCCAGTGGTTCTTCCTGCTGCTCCACGAGCGGGGTCTGGCCTACCGGGCCAAGGGGCTCCAGTGGTTCTGCGACGCTTGCGGCACCGTGCTCGCCAACGAGCAGGTGGTCGACGGGAAGTGCTGGCGCCATGACCGGGATTCGGATCCCCAGGTCGGGAAGCGCCCGGTCGAGCAGTGGTTCTTCCGGATCACCGCCTACGCCGAACGCCTGCTCTCCGACCTCGCCACCATCGACTGGCCCGACCACATCCGCAAGATGCAGGAGAACTGGATCGGCCGCTCCACCGGAGCCCGGTTGGTCTTCCCGGGTCTGCGTCCGGACGGGACCGAGGTCCCGATCCCGGTCTACACCACCCGCCCCGACACCGTCTTCGGTGCCACCTACGTGGTGCTGGCCCCGGAGCATCCCCTGGTGGCCGAACTCACCTCGCCGGACCGCGCCGCTGCGGTCACCGAGTACGCGACCGCGGCCGGTCGCAAGACGGAGATCGAGCGGCTCGCCGAGGAGAAGACCAAGACCGGCGTCCCGACCGGCTGCATGGCCCGGAACCCCTTCACCGGGGAGCTCGTCCCGATCTGGATCGGCGACTACGTGCTCGCCACCTACGGGACCGGCGCCATCATGGCCGTGCCGGCCCACGACACCAGGGACTTCGCGTTCGCGGTCGAGCACCGCCTGCCCATCCGGGTCGTGATCGTCCCCGAGGGTGCGGTGGCCGCCGACACCCCATCCGAGGCATACCCGGGAGACGGCGTGCTGGTGGCCTCCGGGCCCTTCACGGGCCAAGCCAACCGGGCGGCGATCCCCGCGATGGTCGCCTGGGGCAATCAGCGGGGATTCGCCAGCGAGGAGGTCCAGTACAAATTCCGCGACTGGCTGATCTCCCGCCAGCGCTACTGGGG
>CAYOHP010000042.1:0-45837 GCA_964403795.1 uncultured bacterium
CGATGGGCTACGCCTTCGCTGCTCCCCCTGGCGAAGCCAGGGGCGCTCCGGCTGCGCCCTGGCGCTGGCGCTGCTGTTCGGGGTGGCCGGCCGGGTGGCGGCCCAGCCTTCTCCCGGCGGGGGCGACTTCGGGGAGCGGGCCCGCCTCGCCGAGGATGCCCGGACCCTGGGCCTCGACCCGGTCGAGGTGGCGAGCGTCGATGCGGTGTGGGCCGCCCTGGCCGGGCTCGAGGCATCCCCGCCGCCGGTCCGCCGGGAAGGCGAGGAGGCGGCCCTCCGGGTGCTGGCGGTCCGGGCCGGCGAGACCCTGCGCCTGATCGGGCGCCCCGGGCCGCTGGGGTCGCGGGAGATCTCCCGGTGGCTGCTCGCCACCCGGGGCGGCGACCCGGTCGAATACCTGGGGGCGCGCCAGGCCGCCCTGCGCCTGCTCGGGAGGGCTCCCGCCTGGGTGGTCCGGGAATGGGCCGCCACCCTCCGCTCCGCCGACGCCTCCCCCGAGGAACTGGCGGCAGCGCTCGCCAAGGCCCGCCAGATCCTGATCGGGGTCTATCTCACCCTGGGCATCTCGCTCTCCATGCTGGGGATCGTCCTGTTGCGACTGGCCAGCGGACTCGTCCCGGAGGCGGCGGTGGGGGCGGCCCGGCGGGTGCTCCGGGGCCACGGTCGGGGACCGGTCCTCCTCCTCTCGGCCGGGGTGGTGGGCTGGGTGCTGGCGGTGGCACCGGGGGTGGCCCGCTGGCTTCTCCCATGCTGGGGCCTGTTCGGCCTGGCCTCCTGGTACGAGCGGCGGGACGCCGGGTCGGTCGGGGGCACCTCGGGTCCCGGGAGCGTTCTCGACCCTGGGGACCCGGGAGAAGGGGACGGGGGGCGGCGTCCGGCCTTCCCCAGGACTTCGATCGGCCTACCGCCCACGGGCGCGGGTGCGGTCACCGGGGAAGGACCGGGGAGCCTCGGACCGGAGCCGGTGAAGGGCCTGGGGAGCGGTCCGGGGTCCCTGGGGCTGACCGAGCCCGGGGCCGGGAGCCGGGGGATGCGGCGCATGGTCGCGGCGCTGGGGGAGGGGCGCTTCCTCGAGCCGGTGCCGGTGGGGCGGGGCGGCATGGGCTGCGTGTTCCGGGCCGAGGACGGGCGGCTGGGCCGGCGGGTGGCGGTCAAGGTGATGGATGCGTTCCTGGCCGACGACCACGACTACCGGCGGCGCTTCCTGAGGGAGGCCCGGATCCTGGCCGGCTTGAAGCACCCGGCCCTGCCCGAGGTCCACGACATCGCCGAAGGGGAGCTGCCGTTCCTGGTGATGGAGTGGATCGAGGGGCGGTCGCTCCAGGCCCGCCTCGATGCCGAGGGGCCGCAGCCCGCGGCGCGGGTCCGGGGGTGGCTGGCGGCGGCTGCCGAGGCCCTGGGGTTCGCCCACTCGCGGGGGGTCGTACACCGGGACGTGAAGCCCGACAACCTGCTGGAGGGGAGCGACGGGCGGCTCCGGGTGATCGACTTCGGGGTGGCCTCCGACGAGGCCGCCACCCGGCTCACGGCCACCGGCCAGGGAGTGGGGACCCCGGCGTTCATGGCCCCCGAGCAGCTGGCCGGGAAGCCGGCGACCCCGGCCAACGACGTCTGGTCGCTGGCCGCCACCGGTTGGTACCTGCTGGCGGGGCGCTATCCCTTCCATCCCGCCATGCTGCTGGATCCCGACGGGGCCCCCGAGCCGACCGGGCTGCCGGCGGACGTGCCGGAGGGGCTGGCGGCCGCCTTGCGCGCCGGGCTGCAGTTCCGGGTCGAGGCGCGGACCCCGGACATGGCGAGGTTCGGGGAAGGCCTGGCCGGAGGGCCGGGATAGCCTCTTCGCAGCGGGCGGGGCGTCGCAGGGCGCGGCAGGTCCGGCGCGGTAGCCTCGTCGGGGGCATTGCGGCGGGACGGGCAGGGATTTCCCGGGGCGGTCCGTCGGCCGACCCGGCCGGCGTCGCGGGTGAACCCGATTGGGAGCGGACGTGTGGCTCGAGCTCTCGGTGTGCGGTGCGGCCATGGCCCTCGGGTACAAGGCCCTGGTCGTCGATCCCGAGGACGTCGAGGTCAACCGGGTGCGCCTGGTCCTGCCCGGACTCCCCGCGGCCCTCGACGGGGCCCGGGTGGTCTTCCTCTCCGACCTGCACCACCGGGGTCGGCCCGGGTTCCGGGAGGCGTGGCTCCGGGCCGTGGTGCCGCGCCTCGAGCCGGATCTGGTGCTGCTCGGCGGGGACCTGCTGGAGCGGGCCCGGGGCGCCCCCTGGCTGTTCGCGGCGCTCGAGGAGTGGCGCCCGCGCCTGGGGGGGTATGCGGTCCTCGGCAACAACGAGATGAAGCACGTGGACCTCCCCGGGTTCGGAGGAAGGCTGGAAGCCGCGGGCTACCGGGTGCTGCGCAACCGGGCCCTCCTGGGCGGAGCCGGCCGGGAGCCCTGGGCCATCGCCGGCGTGGACGATCCCCATCGGGGGGAGGACCGGCTGGAGGAGGCCCTGGAGGGGATACCCCCCGAGACCTTCGTGATCCTGCTGGCCCATAGCCCCGACGGGTTCGCCCCGGCCGTGGCTCGTCGGATCCCCCTGGTGCTGGCCGGGCATACCCACGGCGGCCAGGTCCGCCTGCCCTGGTTCGGGGCCTTGTGGACCAATACTCCCCGGACCGGGCTGCGCTACCAGCAGGGGGTGTATCGGGAGGGCGCCTCGACCCTGGTCGTCACCAAGGGGCTGGGAGCCTCCGGGCTGCCGATCCGATTCCTGGCCCGTCCCGAGGTGATGCTGCTGGAACTGGTGCGGGGTGGGCCCGGAGGCGCCGACCTGAAGCCGGGAGGAGCGGTCCCGTCAGGCTCTCAGGCCCCGGTCCTGGCCGGGTAGGGGTTGACCACGACCTTGGAGGCCTTCAGCGAGGTCTCGGGGGCGCCCTGTTTGGGGATCCACCGGATCTCGACCTGGATCATCCCCAGACGGTCGGGGACGAACTCCTCGAACCGGATCGATTTTCGGTACTCGACCAGGCGCTCCTTCAGGAAGTCGGGGTAGGTCTCCGGCGCCAGCAGCGGGTCCTTCTCGGGGTCGAAGCCCTCGCCGCCCAGGGTGGCCTTGGCCTGGCGGTAGTCCAGGGCCCCGAAGCGCTCGGCCATGCGGGTCGCCAGGTTGACGGCCAGGGCCCGCTTCATGTCGTACTCGGCCTTGCCGATCGAGGACCGGCTCGAGAGCACGAGCGGGCCGATCACGAAGGCCAGGATCCCGACCACCACCACCAGCTCGAGCATCGAGAAGCCGGAACGCGTTCGGCGCGGGGTCGCCCTGCGGACGGGAACTTCCGTTCCGCGGGGATCCGGCGCCCACACCCGGCCCGGGGCCTCGGCCCCGGGTGGCGCCCCCGACCGGCCCGGCGATCGCTTCACGAGCCGCCCTGCTGGGTCCGGAGATAGTCCTGGGAGACCCCCACCAGGGTCTGCTGGATGTCTCCCATCTGGCCCCGCATCTGGCCCATCAGGCCTTCCCAGGTGGATCCGCCCTGGCCGCCCATGGTGCCCCCGCCCTCGAAGCCGGTCGAGTAGATGGGGCGACCGTTGGCATCCAGCACCGCACCCCAGCCGGTGAACCAGACCTGCTCACCCTGGGGCGTGACCGAGATCGCCGGCGGACCCCCGGTCGGCGGCAGCACCACGGTGGGTCCCGGGGTGCCGGGGGGCGGAGCGATCACGGGGGGGCTCCCCGGGGGGCTCACCACCCGGGACCCGGGAGGGATCCCCGGGATCTGGGGAGACCCGCTGGAGATCGCTCCCGAGGGGACGGTCCCCGAGACGGGCTTCAGGGCCTCCCGGGCCCGGTCCACCAGCTGTTCGGGGGTGAGCGTCCCGTCCGCCCACTCGTCGGCGATCTTCACCAGGTCGTCGGCCGCCTGCTTCTCGGCGGGGGTGGGGTTGACCACCACGGCCGGGGGCGAGAGCGGGGCGGTCGGGTCGTACTTCACGGTCGGGACGGTGGGGTCGGCCAGGCGCTCGGTCGGGAAGTTGAGCGGCTTCAGGACCGTGAGGGCCGACTGCTCCCGGCCCTGGCGGTCGGTCCCGACCACCACCGCCTCGAGGTAGTAGTTGTCGTCGGGGCTGCGGGTCCCCTCGCTCTCCGCCTCGGGCGAGAGCAGGCGGAAGCGCAGGCTGCGGATGTGCACGCCGCGATAGGCCCGGGATCCCGGGGCGGTCTCGTCGGTCACCGCCGCGGCCGCCTCGTCGGGCTCCTCGCCGGAGGCCGCCTCGCTCCGGGCCAGGGCCCCCTCGACCGCGGCCTTCCCCTGGTCGCGCCGGATCCGGTAGATCCCCGCCTCGGGTGCCGGCTCGAGCGAGATCATCAGCGGGTCGGCCGGCTCCCCGGCCAGCCCCCCGGAAGCCTCCTGGGAAGGCACGTAGAAGGAGACTCCCCGGCCGTCGGCCCCCACGTAGACCGGGCGCACATGGTCCCCGTGGCGCGGCACCACCTTGCCGGCGCCGTCCCGTTCCACCGGCAACGTGACCAGCCGGTCGACCTCCCGGCTCACCACCTCGGCCACCACCATGGCCGAGCGCAGCGCCTCGTACTTGGCGTCGATCTTGTAGCTCTGGGACGTGGTGGCGAACAGGATCTGGTAGAGCGAGGCCATCAGGACCCCGGTGATCACCAGGGCGAAGGCCAGCTCCACGATGGTGAAGCCGGCCCGGGTTCGGGTCCGTCGGAGTGCGCGGGCACGTCGTGTCATGGGCATCACCCTCCCAGGAGTCCGGAGATCCGGCGTCGCTTGGAATCCTTGCGGACGAAGCCGGGGTCGAAGAGGATCTGGATGGTCTGGAGTTCCTGCTTCGAAAGCGGTCGCCCCGGCTCGGGCCGGAACCTCGGCGGGTCGCTCGGCATCTGGAGATTGGGCCCCAGGCCGAGGTCGGCGGGGAACCCCTTGGCCACCAGGTGCCCGCTCACGGTGGTGCCGGCGAGCCCCTGGATGGTCCCGTAGGGGGCGATCAGGGCCGCCGCCACTTTCGCCCCGCTGCCCTCGACCTTGATGTTCCCTTGGGAGGCGACCAGCACCAGCTCGCTGCCGGCTCCTCGGGTCTCGAGCCGGGAGATGCGGATCCCCTGCGAGGAGTCGGTCCAGAGCACCGCGTTCCCTTCGAACACGTGGTCGAGCACGATCGGTCCCTTGACGTGGACGGTGCCGGAGAACGACAGGACCTCGCCCTCGCCGTAGTAGCCCGCCAGGTCCGCCATGTTCTCGACCTCGGCGGTCGAGCGGTTGGTCAGGCCCTCGGTCGAGAGGATCTTGCCGTGTTCCCGGAGGGCGAGGTCCTCCACCGGCGAGGCCCGGCGCCAGCCGGCCCGGGCGAAGAGCTCGATCTGCGAGTTCAAGTCGGAGACCGAGACCGCGTTGGCCAGGGCATCGGCCTGGGCCCATCCCGAGGCATCGGTCACCGGGGACGAGGTGACGAAGGCGCGGCCTCCGCCTTCCTCGAAGTCGGCGATGGGGAAGGCCGTGAACGAGGACTCCGGGTTGCCGGCCGCGGCCAGCCGGTCGCGCTCGACCTTCCAGGCCTGGTAGAACCGGCGCATCGGGTTGTCCCGAGGGTCGTCGCCGAAGACCGCCGCAAAGCGCGAGAAGGGGGGCGGCACGGTCACGGCCTGGGCCCGGTAGGCCCGCACGTAGCGGCCGGTGACCTCCATCGAGAAGCCCCTGTAGGGCGGGTCGAGGCGGATCTGCTGCTCGAAGGCCAGGCGCCCCCGGTGGTCGAAGGTCTGGAGCTCGGACTCCCCGGGATAGCCCTTGCGTTCGATCACCCCGACCTGCGACCTGCCGATCTTCAGGTCGGCCTCCGCCTCGTAGGCCTTGCGGGTGAGCGGGCTCGAGAGGGGCAGCAGCAGACGGTATTCCCGGGCTCCCGTGAACAGGCTCTCGTGCTCGGTCTCCAGGGTCTCCCCCTGGCGGAAGGACCGGAGCAGCTCGTAGGCCTCGTCGTCCTCTTCCCCGGCCCCGTGGGCCAGGCGGTAGGAAGCCTCGGTGATGCAGCTGTCCGAGGCCAGCGAGGCGCGGCTGCCCAGGGCCATGGCCCCGATCTCCCGGCCGGTGGAGCGCTGCACCTGCATCTGGCTCATCAGGAATACCGAGGCCACCACGATGATCCCCAGGGCCAGCATGAAGACGACCCCGAAGCCGGAGCGTCGCCCTGCTGGTGCATGGGTCATCGCGACGGAGAACCCTCCCTTGTGGAGTAAGACGCCGTGGACCAGGCTCCGGTTAGACCCCATGCGGGTCCCCCCCGCGAGGCAGCCTGGTCGGGTTCACGGCTTCAGGTGGGCCCGGATCTCGACCAGGGCGAAATAGGCGGCTTCCCGCCAGATCTCGTCCCGGCTGCCCGAGAAGCGTCGCTTGGTGACCCGGGTCTCCCTGCCGTCGCCCAGTGCCAGGAAACAGGTGCCGACCGGGAGTTCGAACCCGTCGGGAGAGAGGTCGGAGACCAGGACCAGAGCGAGGCCCAGGTCGGTCCGGGCCCGGGTGCGGACCGCTTCGGCCAGGGCCACCGCGGCGTCCGAGGAGAACAGGCGGGCACCCTTGAGGCGCTCCCCGTCCAGCCCCAGGAACAGCTCGGCCGACTCCGGCGAATGGAGGATGAGTCCGCCCCGGAACGGTCCCCCGTACTGGAGGCTGGCGCTCAACGCCTGGCCCAGGGCGCCTCCCGAGAGCACCTCGACGATCGCCAGGCTGCGCCGGGCCTGGTCCAGGGCCTGCTGGACCTTGGTGACCGCATGGCGGAGCTCGTCGCGGGGGGTCCGGATGAAGGGCGTGTCCTCGGTCAGCACCTTCTCCACGCACTCCTTGAGGCTCGAGAGGGAGCAGGGCTTAGTGAGGAATCCGTTGGCCGGGTCGCGGGAGTAGATCGAGAGGTCGTAGAGGTCGTCGTCCATCACCCCGGTCACCATGACGACCCGGGGGCTCGGGGTGCGGCGGCGCACTTCCTTCAGGACCTCGACCCCCGAGATCCCGGGGAGCTTCACGTCGAGCAGGATGAGGTCGTAGGCGCCGTCGGCAAGGAGCTCCAGGGCCGCCTCCCCGGTCGAGGCTTCCTCGACCTGGTGGCCGTCCTCCTCGAGCACCGAGCGGAAGATCTCGCGGACCTCCGGCTCGTCATCGACGATCAGGATCCGAATCGGCGCCATCATGGCCACCGTACCAGATCGGGCCCGGACCCCGTGCTACATTGGATCCCGAGCGGAGGCAGCCTTGGCGGGTGGAATCCGGGAACTGAAGCGGGTCCTCGCGAGCATGCGTTCCCGCATCGACCAGTCGTTGACGGCGGCCGAGAAGCGCAAGCTCCTGAAGGACATCGCCACCGGCCTGATCGCCGACGCCGACGAACTCCGGTCCTATGTGGGCCGCCTCGAACAGACCAAGAAGAAGCGCGAGAAGGAGGCCACCGCCACCCTGAACGGGAAGGTGGTGGACGCCCAGGAGCGCAAGGCCCTGGGGGGCGTCGACGTCACCATCCAGCAGACCACCTTCAAGGAGAAGACCGACGGCTCCGGGAACTTCATCTTCGACAAGCTGATCAAGGGCCGGACCATCCGCATCAACGCGGTCCTCTCGGGCTACAAGCCGGTCATCTCCGAGTACCAGGCCACCATGGACAACACCCAGAACGTGATCGTGAAGATGGTGCGGATCGAAACCGGGGCCGCCGGCCGGGGACGCAAGGAAGACAAGCCGGGCGGTCACTGAGCCCGGGGAAGGGGAGCCTCCCGGTGAAGGCCAATCGCCTGTTCCTCGCGATCGCCCTGGGGTCCTGGTGGCTGTCGGGGCCGGCTCCGGCGGAGTGCATCGAGAGGGTCATCGAGTGGGTCAAGGAACCCGGCCGGACCACCAAGTCCATCCGGGTCGACGGCGTCGAGGTCTACCGCAACGTCTGGCAGACCGACGCCTCGGGGGTGAGTCGGGAGAGCGGTCCCGGCTGGCTGGGAACGGAACCCGCGGCCCCGCCGCCGGCCACCCGCCCCGTGCAGCCCACCCCACCGCCGGCCACCCGGGCTCCCCCGGCACCCAGCCGACCTCCGGCGCCACCTCCGGCGACGACCCCTTCCCGTCCGGTCCGGGTCGACGCCTCCCGGGCCCGGGAGCTGGCCCTCTCCCTGGAGGGCGTCCCCTACCGGACGGGGGGCACCGATCCCAGGCATGGACTCCACGCTGCGGCAGTTGCCTACGCCTTCTTCCAGAAGATGGGCATCGAGTCCTCCCAGGAGATGCTCGGCCTGTACCGCTCCGGCGAGTTCGTGTCCAAGACCTCGATCCGGCCTGGCGACATGGTCTTCCACGCCTCCGCCGGCGCCTCCGCGAGCGTCCCGGACATGGTCGGGATCGCGACCTCCGCCACCGAGATGGTCTACATGTCCGGGAGCCAGAAGAAGGTCCTCCTGGTGGGCTTCGACTCGCCCTACTGGGTGTCCCGCTACAAGGGCGCCCGGCGCCTGCTGGGGACCGCCGAGGCGGTCCCGGCCGGCAGCTCTCCCTGGGTCGATCCCTCCCAGCGCCGGTTCGAGGGAGTCGCCAGCTACTACGGCTGCGGCGACGGGTTCGACGGCTCGGGTACCGCCTCGGGCGAGCGGTTCGACGCCTCCAAGCTGACCGCGGCCCACAAGACGCTGCCGCTCGGGACCTGGGTGAAGGTCACCAACAAGGCCAACGGGAAGAGCGCCAAGGTCCGGGTCAACGACCGGGGACCCTACGTGGCCGGCCGGGTCCTCGACCTCTCCTGCCGGGCCGCCGAGCTGATCGGCATGCTGGGCGCGGGCCTGGCCCAGGTCCGGGCCGAGGTCGTGTACTGATGCAGGACCCGGGGGCCCGGGCGGGAGGGGGCGATCCCTACCCCCTGCCCGAATCCCGGGAGCAGTTCGAGGAACTGCTGGCTTCCCCGGCCAGCGAAGACCGGCTCCGGGCCGCCATGGCCAGCTTCCGCATGCAGGACCCGACCCTGGCGGAGGCCCTGGCCGCCCGCCTGGTCAAGGAGGGCAACAACCTGGTCAAGGCCACCCTGGTCAAGGCCGTGGGCCGGTTCCAGGACGAACGGCACCTGGAGCTCCTCGCCGGCTACCTGAGCGATCCCGACGACCGGGTCCGGGCCAATACCATCGAAGCCCTGGGCTGCTACCGCACGCCTCGGGTCGTCCCGATGGTCCAGCCGCTCCTCTCCGACGAATCGAGCCGGGTCCGCGGCAACGTGCTCCTGGTGCTGGCCCAGTTCGACCGCAAGCGGGCCGCCGAGGTCGTGAACCAGTTCGCGGCCAGCCCCGAGCGCTGGAAACGGGAGACCGCCCTCCAGGTCCTGGGCAAGGCCGGGGGCAGCTTCGGGGCCGCCGGCCTGGCCAGGATGTTCCGGGTGGAGCCCGACGAGGACCTCCGCCGGGCCCTGGCCCAGCGCCTGAACGCCCTGGCCAAGCAGGGCGAGCCGGCGGCCCGGGAGTTCCTGCTCGAGATGGCCAAGGATGCCGCCGCCGGGGCGCCCAGGACCACCGCCGCCTCGCCTCCGGTGGCCAGCCACGAGATCCCGGAGGGCGACCCCCGCTTCCCGACCTCGGTCTCGACTCCCCCCGCCGACCGGCCGGTGGCCTACCCCGAGGACCTGGCCTCGCTGGATCCCCGCCGCCGCCTGGAGGCGGTGCAGCTCGCCCCGGAGGAGGGCGGGGAGGTCCTCGACCGGCTGGAGGCATTGCTGGCAGGGGAGAAGGACGAGTTCGTGCTCGCCACCCTGGGCAAGAAGCTCGGTCGCCTGGGGCGGGAGCGATGCCTTCCCCTGCTCCTGCCCCTGCTCACCCACGGCGATGCCCGGGTCCGGGCCAATACCCTCGAAGGGCTCGCCGGGATCTCCGCTCCCGAGGTCCTGGAGACCGCCCGTCGCCTCCTCGGGGACGACAACCCCCGGGTCCGGGCCCAGGCGGCCCGCCTGCTGGCCCATCGGCGCGAGGACCAGGGCAAGGCGCTCTCCATCCTGAAGGCGATGCTCCTGGAGGGCGACGAGACGGGGGCCCTCTCGGCGCTCCACGCCCTGGAGTCGATCGACGCCGGGGTGATCCTCGAGATCCTCGAGCTGGCCCTGGTCCACCCCCGGCAGAAGATCAAGGCCCGGGTGCTCCTGGCCCTGCGGGCCCTGGGCGAGCGCAACGCCCTGGCGGCCCGGCTGGCCCAGCGCTACGGCGAGGGGGAGCTCCTCGACAGCGAGGAACACCTCCAACGCCTGCTGGCCCGGATGAACTCCAAGGACGAGGAGGTCCGATGGGAGGCCCTGCGACGGCTCGCCCTCAGCCGCTCCGAGAAGGCCCAGAGCCGGATCGAGCTGGCGACTTCCGATTCCTCCGACCGGGTGCGGAACCTGGCCCGGACCCTGGTCGAGGACTTCGGCCTGGCCTACAAGCGCCAGGGGGTGCTCCACTCGATCGGGCTAGCGGCCGAGCACGCGGTCCGGTCCGGCAAGGCGACCGTTCCCGGGTCCGAGGAGTCGCTCGAGGAACTCGACCGGATCGCGGCCGGGCTGGAGCGTGCCGGGGAGCCCTCGCCGGACGCGCCGGACGCGCTGGGCGAGCTCCTGGCGCGGCGCCGGGAAGCGCTGGTGGCCCTGGGCGAGAGGATCTACCGCGAGTTCCCGGGCCTGGAGGCCGAGGGCCTCCAGGATCTCCTGGCCCAGCTCCGGACCCTGGAGCCGAAGGCGAACCCGATCCGGGCCGGGGACGTGCCGCCGGGGACGGTGCCGCTCGACCCGGGACCTGGCGAACCCTACGGGCGGCCCACCGAGACCCGCCAGGCGCTCGACCAGACCATGCGTGAGCTCCAAGGGGACGAGGCCGCGCCTTCGGCGCCTGCGCCCGGTCCGACACCGGGAGGCCGACGCAAGACCACCACCTCGATGCCGGCCGTGGCCCCGGCAGGAGGGCTCGGCTCCATGCCGGTCCCCAAGGCGGTGCTGGCCCTGGCGGTCTTCATGGCGGCCATCGGCGGCGTCCTGTGGTGGGCGGGGCGGGGCCTCCGCTCGAACCTCCTGGGTGCGGTGAACCCTTGGCAGGTGCCGCTGGAGTCCGAGACCTGGGTGGCGATCGGGGATGCCTTCGCCTACGGGGCCACCGACCGCGCCGAGGTGCTCTGCGTGGCCGCCCCTACCGGGGCCCTGAAGTGGAGGAAGCCGGTCCCGGACCTCCGCGCCGAGCTGGTGGTGGCCGAGGGGTTCGACCTGCTGATGGTCCAGAAGGCCGACCGGCTGGTCTCCTGGCAGGGGCCCAAGGCCAAGGAGCAATGGACGGTCGAGCTCGAGACCAAGGTCCTGGGTCCGGGCGTGGTCACGAGTCGGGCCTGGATCTTGCCGGTGGGCGAGGGCAAGGGCCAGAACCGGGTCCGGGCCTACTCCCGGGGGGACGGCAAGGAACTCTGGGAACGGGAGATTCCCACCGGCACCCCGGCCTGCCTCACGGTGGTCGGGGATGGCCTGCTGCTGGTGGCGGGCGCCACCATGTTCCATCTCGAGCTCGCCTCGGGGAACGAGCGATGGAGCTACGACTTCGAGGAGGACTTCCTGGCCGCCGGCAGCCTCCACGTCGATTCCGAGGACCGGGTGCTGGCGGCCGGCCCGACCCGGCTGGTCCGGGTCTCGACCTCGGGGGTCGGGGAGGTCGGCCCGACCTCCTTCAAGTCCGATCCGCTGGCCCGCCATCCCTTCCCCACCGGGGCGGGGCCGGCGGTCCTCTCCCGGGGTGCCCTGATCCGCCTCTCCCCGACCCTGGAGGAGGCGGAGCGGCTGGCCTTGCCGCTCGAACCCCGCCAGGTGGCCGGGTCCGGGACCGAGTGGTATCTCTCCGACGGCTCCAACCGGGTGGTGCGGCTCGTCTTCGAGGGGTCCCGTCCCAGGCTGGCGGGGACGGCCCAGGTGGCGGGCCGGGTCGGATCCCTGGTGCAGGCCGGGTCCAACCTGTTGGCCGGGACCAGCGGGGGCCTCGAACTGGTCCCCGCCAAGGGCTTCGAGTGAGCGCCCCCGGGTCCCCGGTGCTGCCTGTCGGGGTGGTCCGCTTCCCCCTGAAGACCTTTCCCGATGCCCGGGGGCGCTTCGCCGAACTGTTCCGGACCGAGTGGCCGACCGGGTTCCGGCCGGTGCAATGGAACTTCTTCGAGTCGGTGGAAGGCTGCCTCCGCGGCCCCAAGGTGCATCCGAGGCACGCCGATCTCCTGATCCTCCTCCAGGGCAGGATGGCCATCCCCCTGAAGGACCTCCGGCGGGGCAGTCCCACCGAGGGCCTCTCGGCGGTGCTGGTGGTGGACGGTTCGGTGCTGGAGGCGGTGCTGGTGCCCCGGGGGGTCATGCATGCCCTGCAGAGCCTCACCCCCACGCTCCTGGTCTACGGGGTGACCCACACCTTCGATCCGGTCGACGAGCCCGGCTGCCGGGCCGACGACCCGGCCCTCGATCTCGCCTGGCCGCTTCCGCCGGGGGAGGGACCCCAGGCCCGGGAGACCCGGACCTTCGCCGATCTGCTGGCCTACCTCGAACCCTGGCAACCGATCCCGGTCAGCCCGCCTTCGGACGATTGAGACCCGCCGGGTCCTCCGCTTCCGGCCCGTCGGGTGGGAGGCCTGCCAACTGGAGGTAGCGTGCCAGCGCCTCGACCTCCCGGCGTCCTGCGGCCGCGTCCGAGGGGGGAGGGGGACCTCCCCGCAGGTGGGCGACGAAGCAGGCCAACTCGCGTCTGAGCGGCATCTCGGTCGAGACCGGGATGCGTTCGGGTGGAGG
This sequence comes from uncultured bacterium, assembly GCA_964403795.1. Classification (GTDB taxonomy): domain Bacteria; phylum Muiribacteriota; class UBA6191; order CAZXTJ01; family CAYOHP01; genus CAYOHP01. The sequence continues at coordinate 12,776 of CAYOHP010000042.1, forward strand.
AAGGTCGCCTCGCACCGCCCCGGGAAGGCCTCGGTAGACCTCGAGGTGGTCGGCCAATGGGTCGGTCAGGCGGACCACGCCGCCCTCGAGGTGGAGCGTGACCGATCGGACCGTCCCGGGATGACGGAACGAGACCTCGGCCTGGGCCCATGGGGAATCGCCGCTCCCGCCGCCGGTCATGGTGAGCCCCCAGCAGTACCCGTCCACCCGGTCCGCCCGGGCCGCCACCGGCTCCGGGATCCCTCCGAGCACTTCGCCCTGGATCGAGAGCTCGTGAGGACCGAGGATCCAGACCGCGTCGGCGTCCCGGTGCGGGTTGCCCCAGTCGAGGCGCCGCGTGACCAGACCCAGGGGGCGGCCCAGCGATCCGGATCGGGCCAGGCGCCCCATCTCCTGGACCGCCGGGTGGTAGCGCCACTTCTGCATCACGAAGAGCCGCCCCTGGCCCCGTTCGGCCAGGGCCGCCGCCGAGGCCCGGGCCATGGTCATGGGCTTCTCCACGAAGATCGGGAGGCCGGTCCCGAGGAGGCGGGCCACCACCCAACCATGGGAGACCGACGGCGTGACCACCACGTAGCCCTCGACCGGGGGGAGATCTTCGGCGTCAGGGACCTGGGAGGCGACCTTCACTCCCTCAGGGAGGGGTCCCGGGACCGGCACCGGATCCGCGACATGGACCTCGCATCCCAGGTGGCAGAGGTCGCGCAGCACGTTCCGCCCCCACCGTCCACAGCCAACCAGCCCGAGCCTCGTCATCCCGGGACCCCTCGCTCGGGGGCCGGGCGGGCCTTCCGCATGCGAGCTCCGAAGTCGGGGACCAGGCTGGCCCAGGCCCCGTCCGAGACCACCAGGAGGTCGAGTCGCGAGCTGCCGGTTCCGGGAAACCAGGACGGCTCGAGCGGAATCTCGAATCCGGTGCGCCCGGCACCCCCGCCCCGGAGGAAGGCACCGTAGGGCCGGACCGGCAGGGCCGCGACCGCACACCGTCCGTCCACCAGCAGGATCGCCAGCCTCCCCGGGCCGTCGGAGACCGGGTCCCGGGCCATCACCTGCAGGACGGAGCGGCCCTGGAAGGGGAGGATCTGCACCTCCAGGTCCATCCCGTGCTCCCGGATCGGGAGGGTCGCGCCGTCCAGGAGCAGCCGATCCCCCTGTCTCTCGACCTTCCGGGGCAGGGCCCGGGCGCATTCCCGTTTCTCGGCTCGGGTCGCCTCCCCGACCAGGGTCTCGAGGAGGGGGGTGAGCAGGGCCAGCCGTCCTTCGGGTGTCCGGATCCTACCCTCCAGGTCGGCGAGCTCGGCCAGGCGAGCTGAGACCGGCATTCCCGGGCGGGCCGCCCTGGGGACCGAGACCACCGTCGGCCGGCGGGCCGAGGCGCAGCGCATTCTCGGGTCCGTCCAGAACTTGCGCCAGAAGGAGTGGTCCGTGGCGCTTCCGGGAGGCGTCGTGGTCCAGCCCTCGGAGAGGGCCAGGTAGGCCTCCCGGGTATGGCCTCCGCAGGAGAGCGGGACCCGGTTGCCTCCCTCGACCAGGCGGGCCCGGAACCAGGGATCGGCGAGGTCGGAGGTCCAGACCTCCGGGGACGTCCCGGGGACCACCCGGATGGGAAGCGCTCCCGCCCAGTCGTGCCCGGCGAGCAGCCCGACCATGGTGCCGACGTGGTCCGGCAACCACAGGTCGTCGTCCGAGAGGTAGAGGACGAAGCGCCCCCGGGCGTGCTCCGAGAGGACCGCGTGGCGGTGGACCTCCCCGTGGCGCGGGCCCTTCGGGAACTCGAACCAGCGCACCCGCGGGTCTCCCGCCGCCAGCTCCTCCACCAGGCGTCGGGAAGCGGCCGGGGCGCCGTCCCCGACCACCAGCACCTCGAGGTCGCGGTGGTCCTGGGCCAGGGCCGAGCGCAGCGCGAACGCCAGGGTGGGGCCATTGTCGTGGGTCGGTACCAGGACCGATACCGAAGGACAAGGACCCGGGTGGACGGGGGATCCGCTCATGGGACCCGTGACCTGGTCACGCTCTCAGCGCCGCCGGTCGCGGATCCGGGGCAGGACCGGGGTCCGGTTCCCGGGTCGGTTCGGCTCCGGGCGCCTGAGGTCCGGAGTGGTCCGCCTGGGGCCCGGCGTCGCCACCGGGTTCAGGCGGCGGTCCGGTCCGGTCCCCGGGGCTACCCGGTTCCCGGGGCCCACGGCCCGGGGCACGGCGCGAGGCCGGTCGGGATTGCGGGGTCCCGCCGGAGCCAGCCGGTCCCGGACCCGGTCGGCGAGGCGCCGGGTGGGCGGCCGGCGCGGACCCATGCCGGTGGGGCGGACCGAGCCGAACGAGTGCACCAGGTCGGCGGCGTTCCGGTGTCCGCCGCGATGGCGGTGCTTGTGGAGGGCGTCCCGCACCGACCGGATCTTCTCGGGGTCGACCCGCCGGAGGACCCGCTCCAGGCCCTGGGCCCGGTGGCTCTGGTGGCCGACCTCCATGCGGGTGAGGAAATCGGCGTGGCGTCCGCGCCGATGGTGGTGCCGGGCCTCGTGGTGGCGGGTCCGGGCCGAATCGAGGTCGTCCGCCTCGAAATGGACGATCTCGCCGTCCAGCGAGGTCACGGTGGCTGCCTCGTCCTGGGGGTCGAAAGCCACGCTGGCGATCGAGCCCCGGATCCCGCAGATGGTGGTCCCGGCCCGGACCGAGAACATCGAGCCGGGTCCCCAGCCCTTGGTGATGGCGTGGAGCACTCCCCGCACCAGGTCCATGAAGCCGCTCCTGGACTTCACGGTGCCGTCCTCGAGGGCCATCTCGTGGACCTTGAGATGGGTCTCTGGACCCAGGTCGAGCACGGTGGCCTCGGCGCCGGAAATGGAGTCATGGTCCCGGAAGCGCACCCGGGCCGTGGCCCCTACGTCGGTGCGGATCTCGTCGTCGAGCAGCAAGGCGTCCCCGTCGGCGGCCTGGTGCCACTCGCCCTCGCGTCGCACCTCGACCAGCCCCACCGCGGACTCCAGGTCGGCCACCGGTTCCTGCGGTTCCTGGGCCTGGGCGGTCCCGGTCGTGGCGCCGAACCAGAGGCCGAGCGCCAGCAGCAGTCCAGGGACGGGTACGGGCAAAGCGAGACGGAAGGACATCCAGGCTCCTCGGGTCCGCCGACCTTGGTGGCCGAACACTGCCTACGGTCGCGCCGAATCCCGGTCAGAGTAGCCGATCCGTGGCCTCGGGAGGCCCGGCGGCCCGGGGAGACCTCTCGGCAGGAGGACTCGCCAGGAGGATCAGTCGGCGAGGTCCCGGTAGCGCTCGTAGGCGGCCTTGGCCTCCGCCGATCCGCTACGGCCGGCCTTCACCAGGGCCATGTACTCCCGGTAGGCCTCGTCCCGCTCGGCCTTCGTCCCGGCGTCCCCGAGCTTCGAGTTCCCGGGCGCCGAGGCCCCGGCGAAGGCGCTCCGGGGCGCCGAGGCGGCCTTGGGGCCGTCCCCGTTGGCCTCGTCGAGCTTGCGACCGATCAGGCCCCCGTCGATCATCCCGTCGACGTTGTCCCCGAGGGTCCCGAAGATGGCGTCGAAGACGAAGATCCCGATGTAGCTCTGGAGGAACTTGCCGAGCGGCCCCGGGATGAACCCGCCCACCAGGTTCACCCCGAAGTGGGCGACCAGGCTGGCGATCCCGCCCCCGTTCACGACCCACTGGTCGACCTGGTAGAAGGCCTGCTCCCAGGGGCCGACCCCCTCCAGGATCAGGCCGCCCGACTCCATGGGTGGCCGGTTGAAGGCGGCGTAGTTGTAGCCGAGGTGGACCTGGTTGTCGATCACGTTCCCGAGGATCCCGCCCACCAGGCCGCCGGCCATCGAGCCGACCACCCAGCCCACCGGACCCGGCAGCATCACGGTGCCCAACCACTGGCCGATGGTGGCCCCGGCGGCCCCGCCGATGGCGTTGCCGTTGATCACGAACTTGTCGATGAAGTCCTTGGTCGGGTCGTCGGACTTCGGCTCCTGGTACTCCTCGCTGCGGCCCCGGCGGTCGCCGCCGTCCTCGGCCAGGGAGGCCGAGACCCAGGGCGAGACCGGTGCCAGGAGCACCGCCAACGCCAGCAGCCACGTACCGAACCGGCCGACCCGCATGTGTCCGTCTTCTTCTCGCGGGGCTCGCGAACCGAGCCTGACCAACCCGCACCCATTCTAGGAATCCCTCAGGGTTCGGGAAGCCATGTGTTTTCTGCAGGAGGGGGGGCGGTGCCCCCCTCCTGCGCCACCCCCCACTTTCCCGGACTTTCTGGGTTGGACCTCGGCGCCTGCCGGCGGCTGGACCTGGATGGTTCCGGGCAGCGTGGAGCCAGCGGGCCGGAGCTCCGGTCCGTCAGCACGGGACGCCGCGGCCGTGGCTCCGCCACGACCCCGACGTCCCGTTGCAACCCTTCGGGTTGCTGCAGATTGGTTTGGGAGGGCCCCTCCCAAACCCACCGGGCTCGCTCCGCTCGCAGCCGCCTGCCGGGCTGTGGGCCTGCTGCCAGCTCACATCTGCTCGGTGGCCTGGATCCCCAGGAGCGAGAGGCCCAGCGCCAGGACCTCGGCGGTGGCCCGCACCAGGCCGAGGCGGGAGGCCTTGAGCCGGCCCTCCAGGTCCTTGATCTTGGGCAGGTCCTTGCGGTGCAGGTAGGAGTTCACCGCCGAGCGCAGCTCCAGCAGGTGGCCGGCGATCCCGCTCGGCTTGAAGCTCTCCCCGGCGGCCTCGACCACCCCGGCGAAGTCCGAGAGGAGCCGCACCAGGTTGCGCTCGTCGGGCTCGGTCAGCAGCGCCCAATCGGGCTCGACCCCGGCCGGTCCGGCCTTCTTGAGGATCGAGCGCAGCTGGGCGTGGCTGTACTGGACCCCGGGGCCGGTGTCCCCCTCGAAGTCGAAGGCGGTGGCCCAGTCGAAGATCACTTCCTTGGCCCGGTCGGGCCGCAGGTAGCCGAAGACCAGCGACGAGAGCGCGATCCTCCAGGCCACCACCTCGGGGTCCTCCCGCAGGTAGTCGCCCTTCGCCTCCTTGTTGGCCTCGAGCTTCTCGCGCACCAGGGAGGCGGCCTCCTCGAGCACGTCCTGGAGGTAGACCACGTCGCCCGACCGCGTCTTCATCGCCCGCCCCCGGAACCGGGTGTGGGCGTAGTCCACATGGACCAGCTTCTCCCGCACCCCCGGGATCAGCTTCTCGAGCGTCCGGAACAGCTGTTCGAAGTGCAGCTTCTGGGGAGCCCCGACCACGTAGAGGATCCGGGCCGGGTCGAAGGTGTCGAGCCGGTACAGGGCGGCCGCCAGGTCCCGGGTGCCGTAGAGGGTGGCGCCGTCGGACTTGCGTACCAGGAAGGGCGGGATGTCCTCGCCGACCTCGACGATCTCGGCGCCCTCGCTCTTCGAGAGCACCCCGGCAGCCTGCAAGCGGGCGATCGCCGGCTCCATCCGGTCGGTGTAGAAGCTCTCGCCGGTGTAGTGGTCGAAGCCCACTCCGATCCGCCCGTAGATGGCCTGGAACTCGGCGAGCGACACGTCCACGAACCGTTGCCACACCTGCCTGTGGGGGGTCGAACCCGCCTCCAGGTCGCGGAACCACTCCCGGGCCCGGGTCTCCAGCGGGGTCTCGACCCCCTTGGCGAGGCCCAGTCGGGTCCGCTCGGCATCCGCCTCGTCGTGGAACTTCACGTACAGCGAGACCAGGTAGCGGGCTCCCGTGGCGCTCTCCACCGCAGCCTCGAGTTCCGCCTCGTCGCCCCACAGGTCGAAGGCCACCGCGGCCCGCCCGAACTGGGTGCCCCAGTCGCCGAGGTGGTTGACCCCGATCACCTCCCACCCCAGGTGCCGGAGGATCCGCACCAGCGAGTTCCCCAGCACCGTCCCGTGGAGGTGCCCGATGTGGAAGGGCTTGGCCACGTTGGGACTCGAGAAGTCGATCACGACCCGTTGCCCTCGGGCCGGCGCGGCCGCGTACCGGACGGGATCCGCCAGGATCGGGTCGAGCACCACCCGGCCGGCGGCCCCGGGATCGAGTTCCAGGTTCAGGTAGGGCCCGGCGGTGCCGGCCCGGGCCACCAGGCCCCCGGTCGGGACTCGGGCAGCGAGCTCGGAGGCGAATTCGGGCGGCTTCTTCCCCTTGGCCTTGGCCCACCGGAAGACCGGCAGCGCCAGGTCGCCCATATCGGGCTTGGGGGGGATCGAGAGGCTGGAGGCCACCTCCTCGGGAGGGGCGTCGAGCAGGGGGGCGAGCAGGGTCGAAAGGGCCGTCCGCAGTGGATCCATGGTGGTGCGAGCCTACACCAGGACACCGAGCCGGGGCGGCTGACCCCTTCGCCCCCGGGGTCCCGCCGTGGTACATGCGGGGGAGCCGCTCGGCGGCTTTCGAGGAGGCGATCGTGCGCCCAGTACCCAAGGCACCCGGCACCCGGCTCGGGTTCCTCTTCGCAGCCCTGCTCGCGCTGGGCGGCTGCGCCATGTCCGGCGATTCCGGCAGCAGCTCCGGCTCGACCCCCAAGAACGTCGACGCCGTCCACATGCAAAACGGCGACGTGCTGGTCGGCGAGCTGGGGCTCTCCAAGGTCGAGATCGAAGTCGACTACCTGCAGAACAAGGTCTCGATCGAGCCCCGCCACATCGAGAGCCTCGAGTTCCTGGCCAGCGGCAAGACCAAGGTCGTGACCCGCCACGGCGACGTGCTCCAGGGCGCCTCCGGGATCGCCTCGCTGCGCCTGCGCACCAAGACCGGTTCCGACGTGGTCCTGGCCCCCAAGGACATCCGTCGCATCACCTTCGCCGAGTAGGCGAGGCTGCCGGGTCCCCGGTCTGCCCGGCCCGGGGAGCGGCTCCTGGCCTTCCTCCCTTGCCGTGCCCTGGTCCGGCGCATTATGGATCCCCGTATGGGTAGCGAGAACATCCCCGAGGACGAGCTCGCCCACTTCATCCTCCAGGTCCGGATGCTCTCGTCCAAGGAGTACCCGACCCCGGCCGAGCGCGAGCGCGGCATGAAGAAGATCCGCCAGCTCGCCAACAAGCTCTTCCGGGACTACATGGGCTACTACCCGGACGGGCGCTACCGCATCAAGGCCAAGGGCGAGCGCTGCTTCGCCGAGGCGGTGGCGGCGATGGGCGGGGCCGAGGGCGTGATGGTGCGGCACCTGGGCGACAATCCTCTCCTCCGGCAGATCTTCCGGGGGGCGGGGGAAGGCGGTACGCGCACCCCCGGGCCCTCCGGTGGAATGCCCGGGGAGGCGGTGGCCAGCCCGGAGCCGGTCGCGGCCGGCATCGAGGGCGGCCCGGACCCCCAGGCCGCGCCGGCACCCGGGAACCCGGCGGGGACGGGTTCTGGAGACCAGGATCCGGCTCCCTTGCCCCGGATTTTCGGCCACTACCCGCCCGCCCTGGGACCCCGGCCCCCCGAGATCGTCGATCTGGAGCGGCTGGCGACCGAGGACCCGGAGCTCACCCTCGAGATCGAGAAGCTGGGGCCCGAAGAGTGAGTGCGAGCCTGGGGGGCGTTCGGGCTACGGTGCGGGCATGACCGAGCCGGCCGGTCCGCTCGAATTCGAGCGCATCAACGAATTCCAGGTGGTGCGGCTGCTGGGGCGCGGGACCCAGGCCGACGTCTACCAGGTCACCGACGGCAAGGCGACCTACGCGCTGAAGATCCAGCGGTACACCGACATGCAGGGTCGCCCGCTCTCGCCCGAGCGCTACCGGTATGCCCAGATCCGCATGAAGAGCGAGTTGGATCTCTTCATGGAGGACTTCGGCGGCGAGGCCAGCCGGGACTTCGCGGTCGAGGTCCACCAGATGGACCGCTTCGGGGACCGCTACTACCTGGTGCTCGAGTACTGCCCGAAGTCGCTGCTCGACTTCTGCCGGATGAGTCTCGATCCCGCCGACCTGCACACCAAGCTGAACCTCTTCCAGCAGCTGGTGGATGCCCTCGACCACTTGCATGCGAGGGGGTGGGTCCACCGGGACGTGAAGCCCGAGAACATCCTGATCGCCGAGGACGGAAGGGCCCGCCTGGCGGACTTCGGGATCGCCATCAAGCAGGGCACCGTCGCCCGGACCTTCGGGAGTCCTCTCTACATCCCGCCCGAGTACTACGAGATGGCGGTCACCTCCCAAGGGGTGAGCCTGCTGCTCCGGCAACGGAGCATGGAGCGGGCCTTCGACATCTACGCCCTGGGCGTGACCATGCACGAGCTCTTCACCGGGGAGCGGCCGTTCACCGGGCGCGACCTCGGGGAGGCGGTCTCCAAGCTCGCCGACTCGGAGAGCTACGACGGGCTCGAGGCGAGGATCCGGGAGCTGTTGCCCAAGGGGAGGGTGCCGAGCGCCCTGGTCAGGGCCCTGCGGCGGCCCTTGGCCTACAGCGAGCCGCACCGCATGGTGCATGCCGCCTTCGCCAAGCTCCGCCTCTACCTGGACCGGGCCCGGGAGGGACTGGTCGAGCCGGGGGCCTCGTCGATCCCTCCCGGCCTCTTCTCCCGCCCGGTCAAGCCTCCGTCCGAACCGCGGGAGCGGCTCAACGAGGGCGCGGGCAGTCTGGTCGACGGTGGTCCCGAAGGTCTGGTCGAACTCGAGAAGGCCCGCAACCAGAGCCGCGAGATCCTCGAAGAGCTCCGGCTGCGCCAGACCATCCCGCCGAAGAACGTGGTGTAGGTCGACCCAGGTCCGCCACGACAGGGGCCCCGGTCTCGTGAGTCTCTCGATCGTCTCACGGCTGAGACCCGGCTACACCCCCGATCCGGATCCGAGACGGCCTCCCGAGGCTCCACGAGCGCCAGGAGCCGAGTGTCTCATGCTGGCACTGAACTTGTTTCGGATGTCTCGGCGGCGGCGGAGGGATCGGCAATGGCGGAGTCGACTCGCAGACGGCGGAGCAAGGGAGGCCTGGTCCTCCTGGTCGCCTCCAGCCTGTTCGCCTCGACCGGCTGTGCCCTCCTCGAGATCCCCCAGGCGGCGGCTCCCACTCCGGGAACCGAGAGCCACCATCAGTCGTCGAGTTCGTCCAAGACGAGCGCCATCGCCCAGATCATCGGGATCCTCGGCGGCATCCTCCTCGACGTGCTGCTCAGCACTCCGGCCTCCTCGGCCAGCGCCTCGACGGCCTCGATGGGTCCCGGGGGCTTCGAGGAGCCGGGGTACACCGGGGCGGCGTCCTCGGCCAACCGGGCAGCCTCGAACCCGGTCCGCCGGGACCCGGTGCCCGGGGCCGACGAGGACGTCCCGGTGCCGGCCGCCCGGCCGGCGGCCCGCGCCGACGCAGAGGCAGCTCCCGAGGTCGCCCCCGCGGTCGAGCCGGAGACCGGCGGAGATGCCACACTCACCTCGGTGCCGGTGCCGGCCGAGGAGATCCAGACCGACATCAACACCGTCGGTCCCACCTCCGAGGTCAAGGTGGCGGACGGCGGGTTCCCGGCACAGGGCACCTTCGCCTGACCCTGGTCCCCGACCCGCCGAGGGCCCTACCAAGCCCGGCCCCGACTTCTCGGTGCGGCCCAGGCCTCAGCCCGTCTGCGCCCGGACCTCGGCGGCCTCGTCCCATCGCACCTCGAGCCGGAGCGGCCCCCGGGTCCCGGCCTCGCCCACGACCTGGAAGGCGAAGGCGTCCGGGTAGCGCCGACACCAGCTCCCGTCCTCGGCCCGGAAGCCGATCTCGATCCGGTACCGGCCAGGTGCCAGGGGGAGCGCCGGGAAGGTGACCCCGAGTTCCCGGACTCCCGCGGCGCCTTGGAACCTGCCGGGCGCCGATCCCCCCCAGAGTTCCGTCCCGGACGCATCGAAGAGCCGCACCCCGAGCTCGAAGCCGTCGTCCCCAGGACCCCGGGGGAAGCCGGCCCCGGCCCCCGCCCCCGCCACCGTTACCACCAGATCCAGGCATTGGCCGGCTCGGATCGCCCCCGGCCGGCGGCTCCGGGTCCCGACCAGGGTCGGGCCCCGGCCGGGCGCCGGGCGCCCGGGGTCGGCCGCCGCCGCCAGTCCGGCGTGGTAGGCATCGAGCACCTGGTCGGTCGGCCCTTCGGCCCGGATCCGACCCCGCTCCATCCACAGCACCCGGTCGCACTCCTGGCGGATCAACTCGTGGTCGTGTCCGGCCAGCAGCAAGGCAGCGCCCGCCTCCCGGAGCCGCCCCACCCGTTCCCGGGCCCGGGCCCGGAAGGCCAGGTCGCCGACCAGGAACCCCTCGTCGACCAGCAGGAGTTCCGGCTGGTCCAGGGTCGAGACCGCGAAGGCCAGCCGAAGCAGCATGCCCTGGGAGTAACCCCGGGTCGGCGCCTCCAGCGGGGCCCCTGCCAGTTCCTCGATCCCCTCCCGGGCAGCCTCGAACACCGCCTCGTCGATCCCCAGCAGGGCGGCCAGGAACCCGGCGTTCTCCCAGCCGCTGCGATGAGGGTCGAAGCCGGCACCGAGTTCGAGCAGGGGCCGGACCCGGGGAGTGACGCCGACCGAGCCGCGATCGGGGGTCAGGACTCCCGCCGCGGTCCGGAGCAGGGTGGTCTTGCCCGCCCCGTTGTCGCCGATCACACCGACCGCCTCCCCGGCACCGACGGTCAGGTCGATCCCCACCAGGGCGGGATGGGCCGGGGTGGCGACCAACCCCAGGCGTTCGGCCAGGGTGGTGCCCTGCCGGGGGTAGGCGAGATGGACCTCCCGGAACCGGAGCACCGGGGATGGGTTCATGCCAGGGCCGCCACCTGGCGGGCTCGCCGACGGTAGCTGACGGCGGCAGCCAGCGAGGCCAGGGTCGCGATCCCGGTCGCACCGGCCAGCAGACCCGGATCGGGGGGCAGCCCGCGCCCCAGTACCACCTGCCAGAGCCCGAAGAGGGGGGCCAGCGGATTGGCGGCCAGCACCAGCGAGGCGGTGCCCGTCACCCGCTCGAGGGGATAGAGCACCGGGGTGGCGAAGAAGCCCAGACGGAGCGCTGGGGCCAGGGCCGGCGCCAGGTCCGGGATCCTCAGGCAGGCCAGTGCCAGGAGCAGGGCCAGGGGGAAGACCGTCGCCAGGTGCAGGCCCGTGACCACCAGGAGCCAGAGCGGGGAGGCCCCCTGGAAGAGCCCCACCAGGAGGACTCCTGCCAGGAAGCCGGGCAGGTTCACCAGTCCCGGCGCCAGGGCGAAGTACCCGGGCTCGACGTGCAGCGAGCGCAGCATCGAGGCGGCGCTCGTGAGCGAGGTCGCCGAGCCCGAGAGGGTGGCGGCCAGGAAGGCCCAGGGAAGGACCCCGGAGGCCAGGGGGCCGACCTGGCCGGGGTTCCCGACCTCGAGGATCCCGCCCAGGACCAGGGCGTAGGCCCCGACCAGGAGCAAGGGGTCGAGCAGCGGCCAGAGCATCCCCAGCAAGGCTCCCCGATGGCGCAGCGCCAGCTCGCGGCGCACGATCGCGACCAGGGTGCGCCGATCGGCGCGCGGCCTCGGGGCGGGCAGGTCCGGGAGCGAGGACGGAAGCATCGTCCCCTCCACTATCGGGACGAAATCGCTCCGAGGCAAGCATCGATTGTATGGATCGACGCGGGATCCGGCACCGGGAGCCCATTTCCCGGCTGGTCGGCGCTGCGCCGTCGGGCTTCGCCCAGGAACTCCCGGCAGGCCGCCAGACCGGTTGCCTCCGAAACCCCGGGGATCTCGACCCGGAGGATCGAAGCCACCTCCCCGAGGCTCGTCCCGGGGTCCTGGTACCGGGCGAACGCCCAGTGCAGGAGCCCGAGGCCGCGTCGGGCCCGGAACCTCGGATCGACGGCTCCGGCACCGACCTCGGTCCTGGGGCCGACCTCCGGGAGCTCGGCGGCCCGGGCGAAGAGGCGGGCCTGGCGGAGCGGGGCGGCGGCATCCGGTTCCCGACCCCGCCGGACCCGGACGACCTCCCGGACCTTGTCGATCCAGCCGTGGACCAGGGCGGCCGCCGGGGTATCCGGGGGGCCGCCCAGCAGGGCACCCAGGTCGGCTTCGAGGAACCCGTCGTAGAGCCAGGCGGACATCCGGGTGGACTGAACCGTCAGCACCAGGGCCGCCAGCTCCCCGTCGTCGCCACCGGCCCGGGCTGCCCGTCCCAGGGCGAACCAGGCCTCGGCCAGGGCCCTCGCCCCGGGGCGGAGGACCGGGGCCAGCGCGGTGCGAGCCGGAGGTCGGGCCGAGACGGCCCGGGCCAGGTCCCACAGCGATCCGGTAGGCAGCGACCGGCGCTGGTCCCAGAGGTCCTGGGGATAGGCCGGAGGGGGACGGTCGCCCTCCCGGTGGGCGGCCAGCTCCCGGTCGGCTGCCACCTGCAATCGGGCGGCCCGGTCGAGGGCCGTGAGCCCCCGGCCGAGCCAGCCGCCCACCTTGTCCGGGACCCCCAGGGGCCGATACTCGGGGGCTTCCATCAGGGCCGGTCGGGGCAGGGGTTCGGGCTCCGGCTCGGGCTCGACCAGGGGCCCGAAGGGCTCGGGCAGGGCCAGGGACCGGAACCCGGCGTCCAACTCCCGGAGACCGTCCCGGATCCTGGGGTCCAGGCTCCCGCCCGCCAGCCCTTCGGCCACCGCCTCGTGGATCTCCCGGACCGGGCGCAGGGAGCGCAGCGTGGTGCCCCAGTGGTCCGGGTCCCGGTCGAGGGTGGCGATCCGTTCCGGCGTCAGGACCTCCCGGGCCCGGACGAGGAACCCGTCGTCGAAGCCCAGGCCGCCGGGTCCGCTACCCGGGTCGCCGGCCCCGGTTCCCGCGCCGGGTCCGGCGCTCCCCGCCTTCCCAGGCCCCGGTACCGCTCCCGGTCCCGACCAGACCCCGAGGCCGAAGGCGGCGGCGAGCAGGCAAGCCGCCAGGAGCGCCAGCCTCGCCTGGGGACTCCCGGCACGGCCAGGACCCTGGATCGGAGCCCCGGACCCCGACCCGCTGATCGCCGGCCCCACCAGGGTGGCCCGCCCCAGGCCCCTGCCCGGCTCGGATCCGGCTGTCCTGCCGGGCCCAGGGAGGGCCGGTCCGGGCTTCGTGCCGGAGACGATCTCCTCGGTCTCGCCCACCGAGCCCCTGGCCCCGGCAGCCTCCTCCAGGATCCGCTCCACCGAGGCCCGCGAGTACGGCCGGTCCTCGATCTTCTGGCTCAGGCAACGCCGGATCAGCCGGGCCTCCGCCGATCCGGGTTCGAGCCGCCGAAAGGCCACCGGGGGCAGGGCCTTGCCCTGGAAGGCCTCCATCAGATCCGGGAGCAGGAAGGGGAGGCGCTTCTCCCGGAGGGCGTAGAGGGTGACCCCCCAGGCGTACCAGTCCCCGGTGGCCCGAGGGGTGGTCATGGCGGTACAGACCGGGCAGAGGTAGGCCAGTGTCCCGACCACCGCGGCGTCCCTGGTGATGCGGGTGCGATCGGGGTCGTAGGCCAGTCCGAAGTCCACGATGACCGCGCCCCGCTCCTGGCTCCAGAGGATGTTGGCGGGCTTGAGATCCCGGTGGACCAGATCCTGGTCGTGGATGGCGTCCAGGCCCGTGGCTACCTGGAGCATCGCCTCCAGGGGGTCGAAGCCCTCCCCGGCCTCGTCGAGCGGCTTGCCTCGGATCCGCTCCATGACCAGGTAGGGACCCTCGTCGACGGTCCCGTGGTCGTAGAGAGCCACCACGTGGGGGCTGTGGACCGCCGCCAGGGTGGTGGCCTCCCGGCGAAAGCGCGCCTCCCGGGCGTCGAAGCGGTTCCCCCCCTGGATCAGCTTCACCGCGACTTCCCGGTCATGGCGGAGGTCCCGGGCCAGGAACACCGAGCCCATGGCTCCGGACCCCAGGACCTCGATCGGCTGGTAGCGGTCCGTGAGGCCGGCCGGGAAGGGAGGGGCCGCCTTCCGGGAGGTGGTCGTCATCGCTCCCCAGTGTGGCAGAGGAAGGCCGTCACCAGCGGAGGTAGGGAAGCAGGCTGGCGTGTTCGTCGGTCCAGACCGGGTCGTCCGGTTCGGGAGCGAGGTCGGCCCAGCCTTCGCCGGGGGGGGCCCAGCGCAAGGCCGTCTCCCGGTCCCGGGCCAGGAGCGCCCAGCTCGCCCGGGCGTGGCCTCGGGCCTCCTCGGCAGGCGTCGGCACTCCGGGGGTCAAGGTCCGGGCTGCCAATCCCAGATCCCGGGCCACCGCCGCCACCTGGGCGCCCAGCCGCACGTGGCGATTGGAGGTGTTGACCAGGATCGCACCCCCCGCCTCGGTCCGGTCCCGGTAGAGGGCGAACGCCTCCCGCGTCAGCAGGTGGGTCGGGACCGCGTCCGAGGAGAAGGCGTCGGCGATCACCAGGGAGTACTTCCCGGTGGGCTCCCGGGCCAACCGGAGACGACCGTCCCCGATCACCACCCGGGCCCTCTCCCCGGCCTGCCGCAGGTGGGTGAACCACTTCCGCTCCCGGGCGAGTTCGACCACCACCGGATCCAGTTCGAAGAAGTCGATCCGGCTGGGGGCCGCCACCCAGGCGGCCATCGAGCCGATGCCCAGACCCACCACCGCGACCCTCGATCCCGGAGGGAGGCGTTCCCCCAGCAGGCGAGCCGGGGGGCTCCCGGGATGGAAGTAGGCCAGGGGCTCTCCCGTCACGGGGTCCTGGCGGCCGTGCTCGGTGGTGCCGTGGAAGAGGCTGCGGTGGCCGGTCACCGGATCCTCGACCACCCGGTGGACCCCGTGGAAGCTCCTCCGGATCTCGAGCACCCCCGGGGCGAAGAAGGCCGCCTGGCCGGCCCCCACCACGACTGCCACCAGGGCCGCGAACCGGGGTGGCCGGCGCCGCTGCCAGAGCGCCACGGCGGCTCCCACCAGCAGCACCCCGACCCGGGCCGCCACGTCCCGCTCGTCGCCTGCCCGGGGCAGGCTGGCCAGGGCGAGCCCGACCGCCCCTGCCAGGACCAGGGCGGCGAGCAGGTCCCCGGCCCCCGGGCGGTCCGACCCGGCCTCCCGGTCGGCCTCCGACCAGGGCCGGAGCAGGCAGCCGGCCACCAGCACGGCCGGGTACTCGATCACCCAGGAGGTCGCCACCGGCAGCACCACCGCCACCAGCAACCCTCCCAGCGCGCCTCCCAGGGCCAGGTCGAGGTAGAACCCGGTGAGGTCCGGGGCCGGGGGCCGGCGCTCGGCCAGTCGCCCGTGGAGCAGGGTGGCGGCCGCCGCCAAGGCCGCCAGGTGGACGGCCAAGCCCCCGGACCGGAGCGGCAGGAACACCACCAGGGCGACCACCGCCACCAGCACCGCGTGGACCCCGGCGATCCTCGCCAGCCACGCCGGCCGCCAGCTCCGGGCGAAGACCAGGACGAAGCTCCCCAGGTAGAGGACGAGCGGGATCACCCACAGCCAGGGGAAGGAGGGGAGCTCGTTGCCGAGATGGGCCGTCACCGCGCCCAGGTGGGCCGAGGGGACGAGCGCCAGGGCGACCCGGGCAGAGCGCTCCCGGACCGGGACCGGCCCGCGGCTTGCGCCCCCGACTCCGCTCTCTCCGCCCAGGCCGGACCGGAACACCGCCACCAGACCGGCTACCACGAAGAGACCGCCCCACCACCCGGCGAAGGCCGTCGAGTTGGCGAGGCGCGGTTCGAGGACTGCCGGATACATCAGGAGCGCCAGCAGCGATCCCAGGTTGCCGGCGGCGTAGGCGGGGTAGGGGTCGCGCCCGGCACCCCGGGGGGACCGGGCGAACTCGGACTGGAGCAGGGGCGAAGTGGCGGCCAGGGCCACCACCGGCAGACCGAGGCCGGTTCCCAGGGCGCTGACCAGGGCCAGGACCGGTTCCCCGTCGGGATCGGGGAGGGGGATCCGGGCCGAGGCGATCCCCGCCCCGAGCAGGGCCAGGTGCAACCCCGTCCGGACCCCGAGCGAGCGGATCCCGGCGATCCCGTGGGCCGTCCAGTACCCGGCCAGCACCGCGAGCTGGAAGAAGGCCAGGCAGACCACCCAGACCTGGGCCCCGCCTCCCAGCCTTCCCACCACCGCCCGTGCCACCACGGGCTGGATCAGGAAGAGCAGGAAGGCGGCCCCGAAGGCCGAGGCCGCCAGGCCCCGCTCCAGGCCGGACGCACCCTGGCGGGCTCCGTCCTCCTCGCCCTCCGGCTCGACGACCTCGACGACCGCCTCCTCCTGCGGGACCGCTCGCCGCCGGCCGCCGGCCGTCGGGTCCGAGACTGTGGAGGTCTCCCCGGTGGGGAGCTCCTCACCGTCTCAGGGCACCTTGGGGATCGGCAGCCGGGTCGGCTCCTCGAGCGCCTTCAGGAACTCGATCAAGTCCAGGATCTCGGCCTCGGTCAGGGGTGCCTTCTGCAGGTTGGTGGTGTCGAGGTGGGGGTTGGCCCGCCCGCCGCCCACCATGAACCGGACGGCTTCCTCCAGGGTGGCCACGCTGCCGTCATGGAAGTAGGGCGCCGAGCGGGACACGTCCCGCAGGGTGGGCGTCTTGAAGGCTCCGGTGTCCTTCTCGACATTGCTGATCTTGAAGCGCCCCAGGTCGGGGCTGGCCGCCTCCATCCCGATCCCCACGTTGTGGAACTGGAGATCGGTGAACAGGATCCCGTCGTGGCAGTTCGTGCACTTGGCCTTCTCGAAGGCCGCCAGGCCCCGCTTGGCCGCTTCGCTCATCGCCTTGTCGTCGCCCGCCTTGAACCGGTCGTAGGCGGTCCTGCCGCTGACGATGGTGCGCATGTAGGCCGCCAGCGCCTGGGGGATGGTCTTCTCGGTGGCGGGCCCTCCGAAGACCTTCTGGAAGCGCTCCTGGTACTCCGGCACCGCCTGGATCCGGGCCACCACGTCGGGTCGGATCTTGTCCTCGGCCGGATCCTTGGCCCCCATGTTGGCGAGCTTCCACGCCCCAATGGCCTGGGCCTCCAGGGTCTTGGCCCGCCCGTCCCAGTACCACTCGGCGTGGTACCCGATGTTCCAGAGCGTCGGGGTGTGGCGGGGCATCTGCTTGCCGTCGAACGCGCTCACGTTGCGGTCGAGCCCGTCGGTCAGGCCCTTCTCGTTCACGTGGCAGCTGTAGCAGGAGCGGTCGCCCTTCCCGGAGAGCCGGGGATCGTGGAAGAGCTTCCAGCCCAGGGTGGCCTTCTCGGCGGTCAGCGGGTTCTCGGCGGGGATCTTCATCGCCTGGAAGGCGGCCAGCGGAGCGTACTCCTTCAGGTCGGAAGGGAGATCCAGACCGGGCTCGGCCGGGGGCGCGACCGGCGGGCGGGAAGCCTCGGCCGGCGCCGCCGCGACCTTCTGCGCCTCAGGGGTTCCCGACCCGCAACCGGAGGTGAGGAAGGCGACGAGGGCCAGGGCGGCGAGGGCCGTAGGAGCGCATCGGGAGCGGGGGAGCAAGGGCATGGTCAGGTCACCGTCCTTCGGGCGATTGTACGGGATCCTCTCCGGACGATCCACTGGCACGGGCTGTCACGGCCCATCCGACTCCAGTTCGAGCCCGGGCAGCAGGGCCCCCTCCTCGGCCAGCCGGGCCAGGGTCCGGGCCAGCCGGTCCCGGTCCCCGGTGGTGGCCACCCGGAGGGGACCGTGGAGCGGCCCTGCCAGCGGGACGAGGCCGAGGAGCGAGGCCACCCTCCGGGCCACCGGCGCCCCGGCCTCCACCAGTTCCACCCCGGCGCCGAACCGGTCCGCCAGCACCGGTCTCAGGAAGGCGTAATGGGTGCACCCGAGCACCACCTGGTCGACTTCGGGGTCGGCTCCGGCCAGGGCCGCGTCGACCAGGGCCTCGACCCGCGCCCCGCGGATCTCCCCGGACTCGACCAGATCGGCGAGTCCGGGCATCGCGACCACCGTCACCTGGGCATCCCCGCCGTGCTCCGCAGCGAGGCGTGCCAGGCGTTCGCCCTTGGCGGTGCCCGGGGTCGCCAGCACCAGGACCCGGCGGGTCCGGGAACGGGCCACCGCCGGCTTGAGCGGCGGCTCCATCCCCACGATCGGGATCGCCAGCTCGGTCCGGAGGCGCGGCAGAGCCGCCGAGGTGGCGGTGTTGCAGGCCACCACCACCAGGCCGCAGCCCTCGGCCACCAGCCTGCGGGCCAACACCAGGCTCCGCTCCTCGATCTCGGCGACCGGCCGGGGGCCATAGGGGAACCAGGCTCCATCGGCCAGATAGCGGAGCGGGACCTCGGGGAGCGCCCGCTGGATCTCCAGGGCCACCGAGAGCCCTCCGACCCCGGAATCGAAGATCCCGATCGCGGGTACCGGCCGGGCAGCAGAGGTCGCCATCGCCCCGAGCCTACTCCCCCGGGCGAAGCCCGGTTGACGGCACCGATTCGCCCCCTATACTGGCGGCGGGCCGGGAGACCGGCTGCGCATGCATCCTTTTCCCGGTGCCTCCCGTAGTGGAGGACGAGGTATCGATGCCTTCGAGGCGAGACCGAGGCGTCCCGGAACGGGACGGCGGGGTCGGACCCGAGGCGGAGGGTGGCGGATCGTGGCGAAGGCCCAGCGTTGGGTGTCGATGTTCGTGGTGGTGGCCATGCTCCTTGGCATGGTCCCCGTCCTGCCGGCGCAGACCCTGACCCAGGGCCAGGCGCAGCCGAGCTACAACCCCTACCAGGGGGTCGGCCAGCCCGGCTACGACCCTCGCTACGGGCAGGGCTACGGCAAGCGGTACGACCCCGCCTACTACCACCCGGGCGGGACCGGCTTCCAGGGAGGCTACGGCTTCACCCGGTTGATCCCGGCCGCGGTCGGCGGCGTGATCGGCCTGGCGCTCGGCGCCAAATTCGGCCCGGTGGGGATGCTGCTCGGGGGCGCCCTCGGCTTCTTCGCCGGCAAGGCCATCTCCTCGGCGGTGTTCGGCGACAGCTACTACGAGGGGAACTACAACTACCAGTTCCAGGCCTCCAACAAGGCGAACTTCATCCCCGGCGCCATCGGGGCCGCCATCGGAGCGGTCCTCGGCATGAAGTTCGGGATCCTCGGGATGGCCATCGGGGGTGGCCTCGGGTTCTTGGCAGCCAAGACCGTGGCCCGGGTGATGTTCCCGAACCTCTACTACGGCACCGGCGGTTACCAGATGCCGGCCCAGGGCGGGTACTACGGCGGCGGCTACGGGAACCCGTGGGCCTCTGTCGCTCCTGCGGCTTCCATCGAGCCGGGTGCCCCGGCGGCCGCCAGCACCGACGCCGGCGACGATCTCGAAACCCTGCGTCAGGCTCTCTACGAGAGCATGCGGGTCTACAAGGATGCCCTGGTAGGCGACGACGAGGCCGCCAAGCTCAGTGCCCGGGAGGGCTTCCTGGGCGCCCAGCGGAGCTACTTCGACGCCAAGGAGCGGTTGGCGGACGCCGCCAGGTAGGGCACCGAGGCCGGTCCGCCCGGCGGCGGTCCGTCCGGGAAGATCCCCCGGGGAAACCACGCGGGCCGGACGCGCCGGCTAGACCAGCTCGTAGACCTCTTCCATGTGCCGCACGATGTGGGAGAAGGCCGCGATCGAGTTGTGGGTGGCGCGGTCCTTCACGTCCTTCTGGAGCTCGCTGGCGAGCCTCTCCTTGTTGATACGGTAGATCTCGAGGATCCTCGGCGACGCTTTCCGTTTCATCGCTCACCCACTCTCGGTGTCCATCCCCCAGGGCCGGACGAAGGTATCACAAGAAGATCCCGACGCCTAGGGTATTTGTTCGAGTCGGCACCCGGTGCGCCCGGGAGGGCCGCGGGGCCCGGAACCCAGGCTTCGGGGGCCCTCGATTCCCATCTCGGCAGTCCCGAGGCGATCCATGACGGGCTCCCTGCCTTCCCTGGAGCCTTGCGGAGATCGGCTCCAGGAGCGGCGCATGGGGCGATCCTTGCCCCACGGGAGGCCGGTGGTATAATCGCCCGTCCCTGAGGACCGGCACCCACCGGCTCTCCGGAGGGAGGAACCAGCGAGAATGGCGACCCGGCTCCACGACCGAGAGCTCGCGTCCCGTCCCCAGCCGGCCGCTCCTTCGGAGCCCCCGGCCGCACCGGCCGAGAGGCCCCTCGAGCACGAGCCCGTGCTCTCGATCGGCCTCGAGCGCACCGAAGGGCGGAGTCTCCGTCTCGGGCTCAGCGGGGACCTCGCCAGCCCGGTCCTCGAGGACCTGGCCCGCGGCGAGCTCGCCCGGGTGCAGAAGCACTCCGTGGTGATCGACCGCGACGGCCAGCTCTCCTACTCGCTCACCTACCCCCCGCTGCCCTCCCGGGCCGGGCGCAGGGCGCTGCTCCGCCCCGTCCTGCAGCGGATCCGGGGCCGGGCCGTACCCTACTGGGCGACCCTCTCGATCACCGACGCGGCCCGGACCCGCAACTACCTCCGGGCCATCCAGGCCTCGACCCGTCCCGATGAGGCCAACGAGCTCTCGACGGCCGAGTGGAAGAGGGTCATCGACCAGGTCCTCGACCTCGGCGTGGTGAACATCTCGTTCCGCTGCGGCGAGGTCCTGCTCCGGGAGGATGCCCCCGAGCTGGTGAGGTACGTCGACAAGGCGCGGGCCACCGTCAACGTCTACAGCGACGGCAGCACCCTCGAACCCAAGGTGATCGGCGACCTGGCCGATGCCGGACTGCATGCCCTCATGGTCCACCTCCAGGCGAGCACGCCGGACGCCCATGACGAGAGCTCACAGATGCCCGGCCTCTACGAGCGGGTCTTGAAGGGCGTGAGCCACGCCCTCGACCGGGGACTCCTGGTCGGGCTGGTCACCCGGGCCTCCAAGGAGGACATCTCCTCGGGCGAGATCGAGGCCCGGATCCGCCTGGCCCGGTCGCTGGGGGTCCACCAGATCACCATCGTCGACGCCATCCCGACCGGGCTCCAGCTGCACCGCGAGGAGATCATCCTCGACGAGGCCGAGCGCAAGGCCGTGGTGGCGCTGGCCCGGCGCTACAACCAGGAGCCGGACGGCTCCCGGGTGCTGCTCGAGTACTTCCCCACCAACGGAGCCGGCCCGGTGGGTCCCGACGAGGAGCTCCAGCTCCACGTGACCGCCCGGGGCGACGTCTGCCCCTGCGACTACACCCCGCTCGCCTTCGGCAACGTCCGGGAGCGGGACGTCCAGGTGGTCTGGGAAGAGATGTTGGCCCACCCGGCCTACGGGCGGCCGCCCGAGCTCTATCGCATGCAGGACGTCGGCTTCCGGCGTCGCTACATCGACAGCCTTCCCGAGAACACCAGCCTTCCCTATTACGTGGGCGGCAAGCAGCGCATCGGGATGATCGCCGGCTTCGGCGAGTTCCCCCTCTTCTTCGCCCGCGAGGTGAAGAAGTACGGCTACGAGGTGCTCGCCATCGGTCTGGAGGAAGAGGTCTCCAGCCGGCTCGCCGACTACGCCGACCAGGTCTGGACGGTCGGGGTGGGCGAGCTCGACCGGGTGATCCGGATCCTCAAGGAGCAGGACCTGACCGAGCTGGTCATGGTCGGCAAGGTCCACAAGGCTTCGATGTTCGGGAAGCTGACCCTGGACGACCGCATGAAGCGGCTGCTCGCCTCGCTCCAGATCAAGGACGATCCCACCATCCTGGCCGCCATCGCCCGGGAGATGGAGTCCGAGGGCCTCCACATCATGGAGCCCAACCACTACATCTCCAGCCTGCTGATCCGGAAGGGCTGCCTGACCCGTCGCCAGCCCACCGATCGCGAGATGTCCGACGTCCGGTACGGCTACCAGATCGCCAAGCAGATCGCGGCCATGGGGATCGGCCAGACCGTCGCCGTGAAGGACGGGGCCGTGATCTCGGTGGAGGCCATCGAGGGCACCGACAAGGCGATCACCCGGGCCTCCACCCTGGCCCACGGGAACATCGTGGTGGTGAAGGTCGCGGCTCCCGACCACGACATGCGCTTCGACGCCCCGGTGATCGGCGAGGACACCATCAACATCCTGTTCTCGGCCGATGCCCGGGTCCTCGCCCTGGAGGCGGACCGGACGATCATCCTCGACCGGGATGCGGTCATCAAGAAGGCCGACGACCGCAACATCACCATCGTCGCCCTCTGAGACTCTGACGATCGGGCCGGCCGGGCACCTCCGCTGCCGGTTCCCGCCCCGGGTGGACCTCCCGCCCGTCCCTCAGGCCGTGTCCCCTGGTCCCGCGTCGCCCGGGTGACCTCCCGTCGGAACCCGCGGGACCTTCCCATGGTCCAAGGAGGGCCTCGGGTCTCCCACCCGGGGCGCGCCCGCCGGCCCGCCGGACCGGCGGGCCGGAACACCGAGGCGGGTCATCCTGGAGCGCACCGGTACCCCGGTTCCCGAAGGTTCCCGGCTGGGCCGGTTCAAGCTCGCCAGCTTCCTCGGCCGGGGAGCCTTCGGCGACGTCTACCTGGCGCGGGACGACCGCACGGGGTCCCGGACCTCCCTCAAGGTGCTCTCCACCACCGCGACCCGCGAAGCCCGAGCGGGCCTGGAGCGGGAGGCCGCGGCCCTGCGCCGGATCGCGGGGCCCGGAGTCCCCACCCTCCTCGATTCCGGCGAGGTCGAGGGACGGCTGTTCCTGGCGCTCGAGTACCTGGAGGGAACCACCCTCAGGGAACGGCTCCGGAGCGGCCGCCTCCCGGGTCCGGAGGTCCTGGTGCTGGCCCTCTCCCTAGCCGACGCCCTGGACCATGTCCACTGCCGTGGCATCGTCCACGCCGACCTGAAGCCGGAGAACGTGCTGGTCGACCCCGAGGGCCTGGGCCACCTGCTCGATTTCGGTCTCGCCGAGGATCTCGAGGCGCCCGGGACGGGCCGGTCCGGGGGGACACCCCGCTACCTGGCACCCGAGGTGCTGCGGGGGGAACGTCCCGGAGCCGCCAGCGATCTCTACCAGCTCGGACTGGTGCTGTTCGAAGCCCTGGCGGGACGCCCGGCCTTCCCCGTGCGCAAGCGGGTCGAGGATGCGCTCCGGGTTCGCATGGATCCTCCCCCGGCCCCGGAGTGGGCGCCTCCCGCGCTGGCCCAGGCCCTGGAGGCATGTCTCGCCCCTCATCCCGCCGGTCGGCCCGGGTCGGCCCGGGAGCTGGCGGCGCACATGCGGGCCGCCTTGATGCCGGTAGCGAGCGGTCCCCGGTCCCTCGGTTCCGGAGCCCACCGGCGGACCTCCACCTCGGGGCCTCGCCTGCTGCCGGTCCGGAGCGAGACCGCCACCGGCCAGCCGGCCACTGCGCCCCTGGCCTTGGCCGTGACCGGACTCTGCGCCGGACTGGGCCTGGGGGCCCTGGCCCTGGATGCCGCCTTCCTCGCGAATCTCCTGGTGGTCCTCGCGGGAGGGCTCGCCCCGATCCCGGCCCTCCTGGTCTGGTCGTTGGCGATCCCTGGTACCGGGCAGGGCCTCTCGACCGTCTCGGCCCTCGCCCTGGCCCAGCTGCTCCTCGGATGGCTGCTGATCCGCCTGCTGAGGCCGATACCCGGGCTCCCCGAGGATCTCGTCAACCTCCTCGACCCGCCCGGGAACCGCGGCGGGAGCTGCGGCATCCTCGAAGTCCTGGAGCGGACCGGTGGCGCCGCGGTCGCAGGTCTCCTGGGCCCTCCCGTCCTGGTCGCCCACCTCGCGGGCCGGGCCGCGGTCCGGCTGCCGGAGCCGGTCCGGAACCTGGTCGTCGGCCTGGGATGGGGCTACCTGGCCCTGGTCCTGGTCCGGCTCGCCCCTTTCTTCGCACCGGGGAGCGCCTCCGGTGGCCTGGTGGCCCTGATGCTCTTCGGGATCGGGGCGATCCCGCTCCTCTCGATGGGTCTCGCCTTCCCCGCGGTGACCGGACGTCTGCCCACCCTGGTCTCGGCCCCGGTCCGCACCCCCTGCCTGATCGAGGCGGTCGCCCCGGGTCTCGGCCAGGCCGCCACCGGCAAGCCCGGGCGGATCGGCCTGGCGCTGGTGGTGGGCTGTCTCACCCTGCTGGCGGCGCCCTTCGGGATCGGGTATCTCGCCGCCGGCGCGGCCTGGGCCTTCTCGATCCTGGTGGTGCTCTATCGCGGGCTCGAGGCCGAAGAGGCGCGCCGGGAGGAGACCAGTCGCCTGCTCCTCGAGGTAGAGGACCCGGGAGTCGGGAAGACCCAGTGCCAGGCCGGGATGGCGATCCTGACCGCCAGGTTGTTCCGGGCCTCGCTCGAGGGCCGGGTCATCCTCCGGCCTCAGCGCGGCAAGGGGGGGCTGCTCCAGGATCCGGCCCTGGCGTCGCTGGCCGCCAAGATCGGCGAACTCGAAGCCTGCCTTGCTCATGGGCGCCTCGAGCTGCGACGCCAAGGCGAAGTGGTGCGGGTCCACTGCGTGCGCCACGACTCGTGCCCGTCGCCGCTCCCGGCCACCACCGAGCGCTCCGCCGAGACCCGTCCACCGGCCGACGTGCCGTCGGCGGCGATCCCCACCCAGGCGGCAGAAGAAGCTCCGACCCCTTCGGCCGGCAGCTCCGGATAGCACCCACCGGGCGGTTACACTGGCGGCCAGGAGGCCCGAGGTTGCCCATGGCCGACGATGCCTTCCTGGGACGCCGGATCGGCCCGTACACCATCCGTTCGCTCCTGGGAAAGGGCGGGATGGGACGGGTCTACCTGGCCACCGCCGAGGACGAGTCCGAGGTCGCCGTGAAGATCCTCCCGGCCGATGCGGAAAGTCCGGGCGGCACGCTCGCGGTCCGCTTCCGGAGGGAGATCCAGGCCTGCCTCGGCTTGCGCCACGTGCACGTGGTGCGGATCTACGACGGCGGATCCGAGGAGGACTGCGACTGGTTCGCCATGGAGCTCCTCGACGGCACGACCCTGCAGGAGGAGCAGAAGGCCCGGGGCCGGCTGCCGAGGGAGGAGGCGATCCGGATCGCCCGGGAGATCGGAGAGGCCCTCGAGTACATCCATTCCAAGGGGGTCGTGCATCGGGACCTGAAGCCCGCCAACGTCATGATCGTCCGCAGCGGCCGCTCGGTGCTGATGGACTTCGGCCTGGCCAAGATCCAGGACCGGACCCGGATCACCAAGACCGGCCACGGCCTGGGGACCCCTCGGTACATGGCCCCGGAGATGCTCCACGGCAAGGACACCGGACCCTGGACCGACGTCTACCAGCTCGGCCTGATCCTGTACGAGATGCTCTCGGGCAAGTCCGCGGTCCGCGCCAAGAGCTTCGCCACCCTCGCCCATGAACTCACCCATGTCTATCCGCCGCGACTCTCGAAGTTCGATCCCGAGCTGCCCAAGGCGATCGACGACCTGGTCTTCAACTGCCTCGAGAAGGACGCCGGGGTCCGCTACCAGGCCGCCCGCGAGTTCCTCGACGACCTGGCCCGCGCCGAGCGCGGCGAGACGGTCCGGGTTCGCAGCGCCCCCGACCCGCTGACCCCTTCAGGGGACCAGCCGACCGTGACCGGCCTGACCCCGGAATCCACCCCGGCCGGTGCCGCACCCCGACGTTCCTCCTCCCGCCCCTCCCCGGCCGTCGCCCCGGCGCCCTCCGGGCCGCGTCCGGCGGTCCCGGCCGGCACCTCCGGCCCCGCTCCCCCGGGACCTGCCCCGGGCCGCTCCCCGACCTCCCCGTCGGGACCGGCGGCAGCCGTGGAGGAAGGTACCCTCTCGTTCTCGCTTTCGAGCTTCTCGAGTCCCGCCGTGGTGCAGTCCGCCGGTCGAGGCTTCGGGCTGGCCGCCCTGCTCCTCGGCCTGGCAGGCCTGTCGGCCTGGTTCTTCGCACCCCGCGCGGCGTCCGATACCCGCCTGGCAGGTCCCGTCCGGATCCAGGTCAGCCCCAAGGGAGCCGTTCTCGAGTTCGAGACCCTGGCCGAGGTCCAGGGGCGGGTCCGGGTCACCTCGATCGACCCGGCGGGAGCCGAGGAGGTCGTGCCGGTGCTTCGTGAGTACGGCTCGGCGGACGGCAAGGGGGGCTTCCGTCACCGACTGGTCCTGGGGGAGCTCCCCGGGCCCCGGCGTTACCTGGCCGAACTCCTCTTCCCCGATGGCTCGGCCCACCACAAGACCCCTTTCGAGATCCCGGGTCCGCCCCGGCTCGAGGGCTTGAAGCCGCGTTGGGTCGGTCCCAGCCAGGCCGACCTGGTCTATCGCCTGCCGTTCCCGGTGACCGGCAAGGTCCGGTATCGGGTGTCCTCCGGCCCCGGGGAGGTCGACCTGCCGAGCGAGCTGCGTGCGGAGGGGGAGGTCCGACTGCCCTTGGAGCGCCCCTTCGAGTCGATCGGGGCCGTGGTGCTCGACCTCCAGGGGGCGGCCGGGTGGACCGGGACCTTCGGTCCCTTCGACCTTCCCGGGCTCGACGGCCAGGTCCTCGATGCCCTGCATCCGGTGGACGTTTCGGCCGAGCTTGCCGGGGCCGAGACCGCCTTCACGAGCGCAGGGGCCGGCGGGACCGCGACCCGGAGCGCTCCCCGGAAGGTCTCGGAGGCGCTGGGCCGTCGCCTGGGCGAGCTCGGCGTGATCGGGACGCTGGCCGCCCTCAAGCCGCACGCCGGCGAGTTCTTCGCCAGCCCCATCGTGGCCTTCGCCCGCAAGCGGGCCCTCTTCGAACGCCTCCAGGACCTCGAGGTGATCGACCTCTACTGCCGGGCCCGGGGCGCACCGCCCTTGGTCGAGACCGGGCCGCTGTTCCGCTCCCTGCTCGAGGTCACCACCCGGCCGGCCTTCGAGTGGCTGGAGGGCCAGATCCCTCCCGAGATCGTCGCCGAGCGGCGGGAGCCGGGCCAGGACCGCGACCTGCTCCGCCCTCGCGAAGTCCCCGCGGCCGCGGCCCGGGTGGTGGTCGAGCGGTCGATCACCGCCGTCGGCCCGCGTCGCGGCGAGATCCCCTCGGCCCGCGCCTTCGAGTTCCGGCTTCCCACCCCGGTCCCTGCCGAAGTGCACCTGGAGGTCCGGCTCCGCAACTTCTACGAGTCCTACTTCCTGGAGGCCCGCATCGACGACCGGCTGAGGGTCCTGCTCTGGAATCCCCGGACCGAGCCCGGTCTGCGGATCGGCCCCGACCTGCCGCGCCCCGAGAGCCTGCCGGTCACCCGTCTCGCCTGCCGGCTTCCGGTCGAGGCCATCCAGGGCGGTCCGGTCCGGATCGAGATCGAGCTGCGCTCGGTGGCGGGGATCGGGGACTACGCCACGCTGATCGAGCGGGTCGCCGTGTATCATCGGGATCGGTCCCGATCCGGCTAGAGGCCTGCGGCCACGGTCCCGGGGCGGACCCGCTGCCGAGGAGGAGGTGCCTCTCGTGGAGTCCGAGAGCCTGATCCCTCCGCCCGAGGACCGCTCCGAGGCGATGGTCGAGGCCTCGCCCTTCTCGCCGCTCCTCGACCAGTTGGGGGACGGCGATCCCAAGGTGCGGGAGACCGCCATCTGGGCCCTCGGCCAGCTGCGCTACGGCCCTGCCGTGAAGCGGTTCTCCCGGATCCTGGCCAAGGACGAGGATGCCCTGGTCCGGTGCGCCTCGGCCCGCGGCCTGGCGGTGATCGGGGGAGTCGCCGCGGCCCAGGCCCTGATCCGCGGCCTCAAGGACCCCGACGAACTGGTCCGCGAGGTCTGCGTGATCGGCCTCGGGACGCTGGGCGACCCCCAGGGTCTCTACCCCCTCGAGGCCATGCTCCAGCGCGAACAGGCCACCCGGGGCGAGCTCGAGGGTCGGGTGCGCTGGGCGGTGGAGAAGCTGCAGCGGGCCAACGACCCGGGCGACCGTCCCGACCGTCGTCGCGGCGGCGTCTCCAAGAAGATCTCGAAGTACCTCGAGCAGGTCCACGCCTCGCCCCGGGACGGCATCGGCCACAACAACCTGGCGGTCGCCTATTTCCATGCCGCGGAGTACGACCTGGCCGTGCGCCACTGCCTCCTCGCCAAGGGTCTGGGGGCCCGGGTCACCTGGCTCGAGGAGGAGCTGGCGCGGGTCGGCCACGACTCCCGGGCGGCCCGGCTCAGCCCCGAGGACGAGGCCTTCCTGAAGGCGCCCGATCCGGTCCAGGTCGGCCTTCCCGGGGTCCGCCTGGAGCCCGAACCCCGTCGCATCGACGCCAGGGTGGGAAGGACCCGAAGCGACGGTTCCGAGCCCGACACGGTTCCCCGGGGCGGGGATCCCGCGTCCACGCCCGTCGGCGACGAGCCTTCCATCGATCTGCCTGCTCCACCGACCGCGGCTCCGGACTCGGTTCCCTCCGCATCCATTGCGCCGGCTCCCGCCTCGGCCCCGCCGGTGCCAGTGGCCTCGCCGCCTGCCTCCGACGTGGCGGCCGCGCCGGTCCCGGCCCTCCCCACGCCGCCCGCCGACCCGATCCCGTCCTCCGTCCCGACCCCGCCGGCCTCCGGATCGTCCCTCCAGGGACCAGTACCCGATCCCGCACCCGAGGCCGAGCCGGTGCCGATCGGCTTGGCGGATGCCGCGCCCGACGACGACCTGCCCTCCCGCCCCCTGAACCGCTCCGAGAGGCGCCGCCTCGAGAAGCTCGAGAAGCGCTTCCGGCGCCGTCGCGAGGGTTGATCGGATCGAGTGCCCCTCTCGATCACGGTCGTCGTCCCGGTCCTCGACGAGGCCACCGGATTGGGCGCCTGCCTGGCGGCGGTCGGTCCGCCGGAGCCCGATCTCGAGATCCTGGTGGTCGACGGGGGGTCCCGGGATGCCACCCCGGAGGTGGCGCGGGCCAGGGGGATCCCGGTCCTGGCCTCGCCGCGGGGACGCGCCCTCCAGCAGAACGCGGGTGCCGCCAGGGCCAGGGGAGAGGTCCTGGTCTTCCTGCACGCCGACGTTCGCCTGCCGTCCGGGTGGAGGGAGGACGTCCGGCGGATCCTCGCGGATCCCCAGGTGGTCGGAGGAGGGTTCCCCAAGCGCTACCAGCCCTGTGGACCTTCGCTTGCCGCCTCGGCCTGGCTCCAGAACCGGATCCGCTCCGGTCTGCTCGGGGACTTCGTGGGGACCAACGCGATCTTCGTCCGGAGCCGGGTGTTCCGGGAACTCGGCGGGTTTCCGGAGGTGCCGCTGCTCGAGGACGTGCTGTTCTCCGATCGCATGAAGGGGAGGGGGCCGGTCCGCCTGGCCCGCCATCCGGTCACGGTCTCGGCACGGAAATACCATGCCGAGGGAGCCTTCCTCCGGATGCTCCGGAACATCTGGATCATGATCCAGTTCCGGATCCTGGGCCGCTCCCCGCATCGGCTGGCCGGGCAGTACTACCGGCGTTGACCGGACGTGACCCGCCTCGACCCCGCCGCCACCCGGTGGGGACAGGCTCAGCCTTCCTCGCCGCCACCCTCTTCGCTGGCGCCCTTGGCCTTGGGGTCCATGGCCTTCTGTCGGGCGGCCTTCTTCGCCTCCTCGGCCTTGCGGAGCTCCTCGAGCCGGGCTGCCTCGGCCTGCTTCCAGGCGTCGAGCTTGTCCGCCGGCCAGGCCGGGAACAGTTGTCCCAGGCGGGCGATCGAGGCCTCCCGGGCGACTTCCCGGGTGGCGCCCCGGCCCAGCAGTCCGGGCTTCTTGTGCTCCTTCTCGAGGTAGCGGGGGAGGGGACCTACCAGGATCCCGTAGAACTCCTTCTGGCCCTGGCTTCGGATCAGGGAGAACTCGAAGTCGTGCCCGTTGACCCGGACCTTCTCGTACTCCGTGAACTGCTCGGGGACCCTGACCTCGACGTAGGTTTCCATCGGCTCGACTGGTCCTCTCCTGGGGACTGGCCCGGTCCCGACGGCAGCCGCCGGGGAAGGCCACCCCAGCCTATCAGACCCCGGGGGAAGGCTGCCCGGGGACCCAAAAGAATCTGGACGCGGGATCGGTCATGCCGTAGCATTCCGGCGGGCAATTAGCTCAACTGGTCAGAGCAGAGGACTCTTAATCCTAAGGTTCCGGGTTCGAGTCCCGGATTGCCCAATCTTCGTCCTGGCGCCCACCCCTGCGGCGGCTCGGACCTTCTGGCGATGGCCCTCGGCTACCCTGCCCTTCCCTCACTCGTCCTCGGGAGTCTCGTCCCCGCCCGAAGGCAGCAGCCGTGAGAGGATCCACCAGGCCCCGACGAGGCCTGCCCCCACGATCCCGGCCTTGACCAGCAACAGGGGGATGACGAAGATCCACCCGATCCAGTGCCAGAGGACCAGGGCACCGACGCCGAGTGCGGTCACCGCCACGATCCCCTCGATCACGTCGCCGCGGGTGGGCAGGCTCGGGAGCCGTTGCCGGGCGATCCGGCCGGCCCGCTTCGCCAGCCCGGAGGCTCCGGTTTCCCGGGTCGCCGGCAGATTCCGGTCCTTCCCCGAGCGGGCCAACGCTTCGATCTCGGCGAGTTGTCCCTCGTCCATGGCTCCCCGGCTTCGTTCCGAGCCTACCACGGTGGCTCCGGCCTCGATGGGCTCGCCTCGGCGTCGTCAGGCTCCCGCCCGGATCGTCACCTCCAGGAGGCGTACCGGGACCAGGAAACCGTCCTTCCCGGGCCAATCCACCAGGCGGAAGACCAGTCGGTTCCGTCCCCGCACCAGGAGTCCCGGCGGCAGTCGGTAGAAGCCGGGCGATCCCTCCGGCGACGGCACCAGCTCGTGCTGGGCGGACTCCGCTTCGTGGGACCAGAGCGCGACCCGGCCGCGACCTTCCACCTCGAGGACGAGGAAGTAGCGCCGGACGAAGCTCAAGGAACGGATCGCGAGCTCGAGCTCCCGGGGAGGGTCCTCCTCCAGCTCGAAGTCCATCCTCACCTGCGAGCCGTTCTCCTGGAACTTCCGGAAGTTCTCGTCATCGTCCCCGTAGGTCCGGCTGGCCAGGCTCCCGCTCCCCAGCAGGCGAAGGTTCCGCGAGGCCACTTCGTCCTCGTAGCCCGACGGGAAGAGGGCCACCGCCAGGGGACCGCCCTGGGCCTGGGCGTGGAAGACCGTGGCCAGGAGGCGCCCCCCTTCGGCCAGGGTGGAGGCCGGGCCGTGGGGCAGGTACCCCATCCGGGCCTCCCGCAACCGGAACGCGCCCGGGTAGGCATTCCCCTCCAGGACGACGTCGAAGAAGGCGAGGGGAAGGGCGGTGCACTCGGCCTCGGTC
This sequence comes from uncultured bacterium, assembly GCA_964403795.1. GTDB lineage: Bacteria > Muiribacteriota > UBA6191 > CAZXTJ01 > CAYOHP01 > CAYOHP01. The sequence continues at coordinate 43,587 of CAYOHP010000042.1, forward strand.
CGATCGAGGAGGGGGACGTCGGGAGTTCCGAGCAGGCGCGGGAGGAGACTTCCCAGGGTCGAGATCGAGGGATCGATCCCGGCATCCACCAGGTGTCGCTCCGGCTCCGGCGGATACTCGGTGCGACGGACCCTCCGGTCCTGGACCTCGGTGGCGAAGTCGGACAGGGCTTTGCCCAGCGCTTCCTGGCTCAACGGGGTGAGGGCCTCCTCGAGAGCCGTCGCCAGAGGCGTCCGGCCTCGCAGGATCTCCACCGGTTCCCGGGGGTCCTCGCCGGCCGGATGGAGGGTGTACGCGAGGCGGACCCGTTGCATCGGATCGAGACCCTCCAGGGGGATCCGGAGGTCTTCCGCCAGGGCGTCCGGGTCGCCGCCCGAGACCTTCCTGCGGGCACCTCCGGCGGCTTCGACCTCGGCCGTCCAGGTCAGCCCTGCATCGAAGCCCGGCCGGACCGAAAGGACCACGGGCGGTCGGTTCCGCCCCACCTCGATACGGCCCTTGGGGGGGGCGCGATCCGGGGGCGTCTGGATCGCCACGGTCTCCACGGCTCTCCCGGTCCAGGGTTGCCGGAGCTCGATCAGGTAGTCGGTCTCGGGGTCCAGGTGCCGCACCAGGCCCACGGATCCTCCCGGTACCGGTCGGATCTCCGGGGCTCGCCGGAGGTCCTTGCCTTCGGCGGCCCCTCGACCGGTGACCCTCAGGTCCACCGGGCCCGCGGCCTGCCACTCGATGCGCAGCGCCCGGGGCGACCGGTAGACCCTGAACCCGGAGACGGAGACCTGCGACCCGGTCCAGAGCTGATGTGCGAGACCGATGCCCAGCAGCGCGACCGTGAGGGTCGACCCCAGGACGAAGGGACGGGACCGGAGCAGCGAAGGGGCCTCGTCGGGGGCCGGGATCCGGAACCTCCCCCGGGTCCCCGAAGCGGCGACGGTCGGGTCCCCGGTTCCGATCGGGCCCTTGTGCCGACCGGAACTCGTGCCACTGGTGCGGATCGGACCGTAGCGGGTCTGGGCGCGTTGGGCGGCACCCAGGGCGGCCACCACCGCTCCCATGTCGGCGTACCGCTGCCCGGGCTCCTTGGCGAGACAGGTCGTGATCACCGTGGCCAGCTCGTCGCAGATCCGGGGGTTGGCACGCCGGGGATCCGGGATCGGATCCTTGACGTGCCGCCGGAGGAGCTTCATCGGGTCCTGGTCGTCGTAGGGGAGCTCCCCCGTGAACAGCCGGTAGGCGAGGACTCCCAGGGCATAGGTGTCGGCCGGCGCCTGGGCCTTCTCGCCCCGGATGTACTCCGGGCACATGTACGGCGGGGTTCCGAGCAGGATTCCCTGCTGGGTCCGGACCCCGCTCGAGGAGGTGTAGTCCTTGGCGAGACCGAAGTCCGCCACCTTGGCGCGGAAGCCCTCCTCGATCAGGATGTTCTCGGGTTTCAGATCCCGGTGGATGACTCCGGCCCCGTGCGCATGGGCGAGGCCCTTGGCGATTCCCAGGAGCACCGCGAATGCCTCGTCCCCGCTGAGGTCGCGGCTTTCTAGGATCTCGAAGAGGCTCCGTCCCTCGATGAACTCGAAGACCATGTAGGGAGGGAACTTCTCCGGAGCCCCGTAGTCGTAGATGCGCACCACGTTCTCGTGGAGCATCTGGGAGCAGATGCGACCCTCCTCCAGGAAGCGCTCCCGGGCCCGACCGCCCCCGAACTCGGTCGCATGCATGACCTTGATCGCTACTTTGCGGTCGAGTTGGCGGTCCCGGGCGGCCAGCACGACGCCCATGCCCCCGCGTCCGATCTCCACGCGGTCGACGTACCGCGCGACCATCGCCGGATCGAGGTACTCCTCGCCGCTCATGCCGGGGATCGCCTCCGCCGAGAGCGTAGTCCAGTCCGCCGGACCGGAGGAGCCGGGAGGGGCCGCACCCCGCCGGGCTTCGGGACCGAACGGCGGGTCAGGGTCCGGCGGAGGGCGCCGGATCGCCGGGGACGGCCCGGGCCCTTCCCTCCAGGGTACGCAGGTCCCGAGCCAGTTCCAGGGCCCGGGTCGACCCCGGATCCGCCCACCGGAGAAGACCCAGGAAGATCCGCCCCCGAACCGTCTCCTCCTGGGCCAGCGCCGCCTCGAGGCTGGACACCGCCTGGTCGCGGATCGCGGGCAGGAGAGAGGGGTCGAGGTCGCCGGCCTCCCGGAACCGGGCCTCGGCGACCTTCCAGCGCCCCTGGGGCAGGGCCTCCACGGCCTCCCGGAATCGGGCC
>CAYOHP010000043.1:0-45816 GCA_964403795.1 uncultured bacterium
ATGCTCGCCAGGTCGGTGTACATGTACCCGGGGTAGCCTCGCCGACCGGGGATCTCTTCCCGGGCGGTACCCACCTCGCGGAGCGCCTCGCAGTAGTTGGTCATGTCCGTGAGGATGACCAGCACGTGGTAGTCGTGCTCGTAGGCGAGGTACTCGGCGGCGGTGAGCGCGTACCGGGGGGTCAGGATCCGTTCGATGGTCGGGTCCGAGGCGAGGTTCATGAAGCTCACGACCTTGCCGAGCGACCCGTTCTCCTCGAAGTTCTTCACGAAGAACGCGGCTTCGCGCTGGGTGATGCCCATGGCGCCGAACACGATCACGAAGTTGACGTCGCCCTCGAGCACCTTCGCCTGGTTCAGCACCTGGGCGGCGATCTCGTTGGCGGGGAGGCCGGAGCCCGAGAAGATCGGGAGCTTCTGGCCGCGGACCAGGGTGTTGAAGGCATCGATGGCCGAGACCCCGGTCTGGATGAAGGCTTCGGGCTTGGCCCGGGCGACCGGATTGAGCGCCATGCCGGTGATCTCGAGACGGGTCTCGGGGATCACGTCGGGCAGGCCGTCCCGGGGGACGCCGATGCCGGAGAACACCCGGCCGATCATGTCCTTGGAGAGGCCGATCTTGGCGGTCTCCTCGCGGACGTTCACGGCGGTGTCCCGCACGTCGATGGCCCGGGACTCCTCGAGCACCTGGATGACGGCGTGCTTCTCGGAGGTCTCCAGCACCTGGCCGGCTCGGATGGAGCCGTCCGGCATCACCAGGTCGACGATGGCGCCGTAGCAGTAGCGCCAGCCGTCCTCGACCATCACGAGGGGGCCGGAGACGTAGTTCAGGTTCTTGAAACGGCGGAGTGTAAGGTCCATGGTTTCGGTCCTCTTGGGTGTCTCAGTTGGCCCGGTTCAGGATCTTCTCGGCGCTGCCCTGGATGGCCTTTTCGAACTCGGCGTAGTGCTCGTCGAACTTGTCCTCGGGGACTTCCTTGAAGCGGCCGATCGTCTCCCGCTCCTGGATGTCCACCCATTCGCCGATCGTCGCTCCGCCCTTCAGCACCTTCTCGCCCAGCGAGTAGTACAGGAGGATGCCGCGCAGCATCTTGTGCTGCTTGTTCAGGCTGCACGAGGCGTCGACCGCGTGATAGGCGTTCTGCTGGAGGAAGTCCTCGCGGACCATGGCGGCGGTCTCGAGGATGAGTCTCTGCGCGTCCTGGAGGGCGTCCGGACCAACCAGCTGCACGATCTCCTGGAGCTCGGCGTCCTTGGAGAGGAGCGTCTGCATCTCGCCCCGCTGCTGGTCCCAGGCGGCTCCGTACTTCCCGAGGAACCAAGGCTTCAGGAGGTCGTAATACAGCGTGTACGACCGGTTCCAGTTCACGCTCGGGTAGTGGCGGGAGTACGCCAGGGCGGCGTCCAGACCCCACAGGGCACCGGTCATGCGCTGGGATGCCTGGGTGACGGGCTCCGAGTAGTCGCCGCCGGCGGGACTGACCGCGCCCACCACGGTGACCGAGCCGGTGCGGGGCTCCTTGCCGATCGACACGCAGCGTCCCGAGCGCTCGTAGAACGAGGCCAACCGGGTGGCGAGGTAGGTGGGGTAGCCCTCTTCGCCGGGCATTTCCTCCAGCCGGGACGAGATCTCGCGGAGCGCCTCGGCCCAGCGGCTGGTGGAGTCGGCCATCAGCGCCACCTTGAAGCCTTGGTCGCGGAAGTACTCGGCGATGGTGATCCCGGTGTAGATCGAGGCTTCCCGGGCGGCCACCGGCATGTTGGAGGTGTTGGCGATCAGCACCGTGCGGTCCATCAGGGGGCCGCCGGTCTTGGGGTCGACCAGCTCGGGGAACTCGGAGAGCACCTCGGTCATCTCGTTGCCGCGTTCGCCGCACCCGATGTAGACGATGATGTCGACGTCGGAGTGCTTGGCGAGGCTCTGCTCCACGACCGTCTTGCCGGTGCCGAAGCCGCCGGGGACGATGGTGTTGCCGCCGGCCGCGATCGGGAACAGGGTGTCGAACACCCGCTGCCCGGTGAGGAAGGGCTCGTTGGGGTCGAGCTTGTTCTTGTAGGGCCGGGCCACCTTGACCGGCCAGCGGTGGGCCAGGCGGAGGACGGTGCCGTCCTCGAGGGTGGCGATGGTCTCGTCGATGTCGTACTCGCCGGCCGCCACGATGGTCTTGATCTTGCCGGCGGCCTTGGGGGGCACCATCACCTTGTGGGTAAGGTGCTGGGTCTCGGCCACGGTGCCGAGGAGGTCGCCGCCCGCCACCGACTCGCCCTTGGAAGCGGTCGGGGTGAACTTCCACTTCTTCTTGCGGTCGAGGGCCGAGACGGTGAGCCCGCGGGAGATGAAGTCGCCCGACATCTCGCGGATGATCGAGAGCCGGCGCTGGATGCCGTCGTACACGTTCCCGAGCATGCCGGGTCCGAGCTCGACCGAGAGCGGTTCGCCGGTCGGGACGACCGGCTCGCCCACGTAGAGGCCCGAGGTGTCCTCGTAGACCTGCACGAAGGCGGTGTCGCCGTCGAGGCGGATGATCTCGCCGAGGAGGCCGAGCTTGCCGACCTTGACGATGTCGAGCATCCGACACCCGCGTACGCCCTTGGCGATGACCGCGGGCCCCGAGATCTTCTCGATCTTTCCTGCCGGCTGTTGCATCTCGTCCGTCTCCTTGTATTCCCGTCGCAGCCCTCGGGCTGCCCGGTGTCTGGAAGTCTTCGGTTCAGTCGAGCTTGATGGTGATGCCGATCGCCGAGCGGACCATCTCCTGGACCGCGGCGGCCTGGCTCTCGGGGTCCTGGGTCCCGTCCAGGGGAAGGGGCAGGACCAGGGGGATCGAACTGTTCTCGGCCCGGTGCCGGAGCCGTTCGGGGAGGAGGGCCAGGAACTGTTCGTCGAGCACCACCAGGCCGACCTTGTTGGCCGGATCGAGGGCGTGCTGCACGGCGGCTTCCACGTCGGAGGCCTGGATGGCCTCGCGGACCGGGACGCCGGCCAGCCGGAAGCCGGTCGCCATCTCGGGACCGACGATCACCATGAGGTCAAACATGGATCATCGCCTCCTGGGCGACCGAGGCCGGGATCAGTCCGGCGCTCGCCCGCGCCGCCAGGCGCAGGTTCTGGGCTTCGAGGTCGATCTCGGCCAGGAAGCGCAGGGCGAAACCGAGGCCGAGCGGGTCGCCGGCGGCCCGGCTGGAGAGCCGGCGGAGCCGAAGCGACTCGAGGATGCGCTCGATGCGCCCGAGGTCGCCCCGTCCGGCGGCCTCCGAGATGCCTTCCTCCAGCGCCTGGTGGTAGACGGTGCGATCCAGCAGGGTGACCGCCTCTCCCAGGCTTCCCGAGGTGGAGATCCGCTTCAGGACGTCGTCCGGGATGCGGCCATGGGGAATGGGATCACCCGGGAACTCGCCGCCGCCCCCGAGCGACACCTTGAGGGCGCTGCGGAGGTTGAAGAGGTCGATTTCGTCCTTCAAGGCATCGATCATCGACTGGCCGTCGCTGTCGACGTCGTCCTGGAGCAAGGCGTGGAGGGTCTTCGCGAAGTACGCCTCGTCGAGCGCCCGGTCCAGGTGGACCAGGGAGTCCCCGTCGGCGTGCTGGCGGATGGCCTTGGCCAGGGTCTGGCCGAGGGCGACGCCCCAGGTCATCAGTTCGCGGGCCACACCCAGCAGGTCCTCCTGGGAACAGAGCTCCTCGAGGGCCGGCCGGTCCAGCGGCGAGAGCGGCACCAGGGCCGGCCAGGCGGCCTCGAACCCGGCACCCGACTGGACCGCCCGGAGCACGACCTTCAGGTTCTGGACGTGGACCCGGGACAGATAGAGCGTGAAGGGGAGGGTCTCCTCCTCCTTGCCGAGCAGGCGGATCACGTGGTCGATCCGGGCCTGGAGCACCGAGGAGATGGCCCGATCGACGGCCGGGAGGTTGGTGCCGGCCTGGGACTCGCTCAGGGCTTCCCCGTAGGGAGTCCCCGAGAGCCCACCGCACAAGGCCTCGAGATCCGCCGAGGTGGAGAGGGCCTCCAACTGGCGGTCGGCCAGACGGCGCGCCCGCTGGGCTCGCAGCCGGGCATTGACGTATCCCAGATCGCTCACGGAGCCAACTCCCCTCGGACCGGTCCCAGGTGCGTCGCGGGCGCCGGGTGGCACGGGCGCCCGGACGCTCCCGGGAAGGTCCTACTTCTTGTGGCCGTGCCCGTGTCCATGCTCGGGCTCGGGCTCACGGACAGGCTTGGCGGGCGGCTCGAAGAGCAGTCCGCCGGCCGCCAGGGTGCCTGCCACGCGAACCCGCTCGAGACGGGTGGCGAGGCTGTTGTCGATGACCACGGAACCGTCGGCGGACCGGAGCACGATCCCCCCGACGCGGCCCCGGAGGTCCTCGGCGATGGTGGCCTCGATCGAGGTCTTCTTGAGGAGACCTTCGACCTTGCCCTTGTCGCCCTCCCGGACGGAGGCCTGGAGCTTGCCCGAAGTCCCGGAGGCGGCCTCCTGGACCAGGGCCTCGAGCACCTTGGCGTAGTCCTTGGACGACGGCAGGGCCTCGAGCTTCTTCTGGACCTCTCCGAACACCTTGTCGACCAGGCCGCGCTTCAGCTCGGCCTCGTCCTTCTTGACCGCCAGGGTCACCTTGGCGAGGCTCTTGGCCCGCTCGAGCTGGACCCGCTTGTCGGTGGCGAGGCGGGCCGAGGCCTGGAGGGCCTCGACGTCCTTGGCGGCCGAGGCCGCCACGGCTTCCGCCTGCTTCTTGGCCTCGTCGAGGATCGCCTGGATGCGACCCGCGACCTCGGCTTCCATCCGTTCGATCAGACGCATCGGACTCTCCGATCGGTCGACGGGATCTCAGCCCTTGACGAGGAACGCGATCACGAAGCCGAAGATGAGGATCGACTCGGGGATCGCGACCAGCAGCAGCACGGAACCGAAGTTCTTCTGGTCCTCGGCGATGGCACCGACGCCGGCGGAGCCGATGCGGGCCTGGGCGATGCCGGTCCCGAGGCCGGCGATCCCGACCGCGAGGGCGGCGCCGATGGCCTTGAGCCCACCCTGGGCGGAGGCGGCGGCATCGGCCTCGGCGCCGGCCGCGTGGGCCAGGGCCGGGACCAGGAGGGCACCGAGGACGGTGAGGAGGAAGCGGAAGGACTTCATGAAGTCTGGCCACCCTTTCTCGCGAGCGGTGCGTAGGGGACACCGGTCGCTTCGTAGAACTTGGAGAAGAACTCGACGTAATGGAGCCGGAGCCCCTGGATCAGAGGGTCGAAGATGCAGAGCACGAAGGCGAAGACGTGGAGGAAGATGGCGCAGAGCACGATCAGCGCCCCCACCAGCAGGTTCTGCCCCTCGGCCTGCCGCCCGAAGTCGTTGGCGATCCCGGCGATGACCACGCCGGCGGCGCCCACGGCCATCAGCCGGGCGTAGGAGATGGTGTTCGAGAGGATGGTCACGCCCTCGATCGGGGCCAGCACCTTCTGCGACCCGGGAAGGGCGTAGACCAGCACTGCCACACCGGCGACGATGAGCAGCCCGCCCAGCGTCATCAGGCTCTCCGGGTTGCTGGCGAACTTCTCCCCGACGAAGCGGAGGTCGGCGACCATCCCGCCCACCGACAACAGGAAGAAGCCGATCAGGCAGAGGAGCATGGCGGTCTTCTCGAGCACGTGGTTGAAGGCGTGCTCGTCGCCGTGCTCCATGTGCTGGATGCCCGTGTAGATGCCGAAGAGCAGCGACAGGGTCATGTGCAGCATCCCGATGGCCACCGAGTAGCCGAGGTACTTCGGCAGGTATTCCTGGGTGCGTCCCATCCAGAGGTGGATGTGGCCGTGCCAGTCGCCGGTCTTGAGCCACGCCCCGAAGTGCCCGAAGTACTCGCCGAAGAGCACCCCGAAGATCATCGCCGAGGTGGCCGCCAGCAGGAACACGGTGGTGACGTCCTTGATCACCGGGTTCTTGGCGCCCCACTTCATGCGGGCCCAGAGGGTGAGCAGGAAGAGCACTCCCCCGTAGCCGGCGTCGCCCACCATCCACCCGAAGAAGAAGGGGAAGGTGATCATCATGACCATGCTGGGGTCGATCGACCCGTAGCGCGGCGGGGGGAAGATCCCCAGCAGCGACTGGGCCGGGGCGAACACCTGGGCGTTGGCCAGCCGGGACGGCGGGGTCTCGTGGTGGTGGTCGTAGGGGACCTTCTGGAACTCGACCGCGTCGTCGCCGAGCTTGGCGAGCTCTTCCTTGACGGCGTCGATCCCGTCCTCGGGGATCCAGCCGGTGAGCTGGAAGGCGAACCGGGAGAGGGCCGCCTTCTGGCTGGCGTGGAACCGGGCAGCGGTGTCGGACAGCGTCCAGCCCAGGGCGATCAGCTCGGACCCTGAGCTCTCGACGAAGGCGGCCACATCGGCCTCGGCGTCGGCGATCTCCAGGGGGATCTCGGCCCGCCGGCTCTCCAGCTTGTCGCGGATCCGCACCGTGGGCAGCTCGGCGTACTCCCGGGGGAACACGGCCTCGGGGATCCGGTGTTCCCAGACGTACTCGCGGACCGCGTCCTCCGCCTTGGCGGGCACGGCCAGGGCCACCATCACGGTGCCGCCCCCGAGCGACCGCTCCACGTGCTCGACCCGGCCGTCCTTGGCCAGGGCGGTGATCTCGGAGACGATCTTCTTCCGCTCCTCGCCGTCGGTGCCGAGCAGTAGCGGGATGACCACCGAGTTCGAGTGGACATGGAGGGCGGCCAGCCCGTCCAGGATCCGGAGGTAGCGGTCGAGCAGGCTCTTGTCGTCGTGGAGGTTCTGGAGGCGCTCCTCCAGGCGGCCCCACTGGGCGAGCCGGGAGGCGGCGAGCTTCTGCAGGTCCTCGGGCGAGCGGCCGGCCAGCGAGGCGCACAGGGCCGCCAGGTCGTCCCGGTCGGCGAAGGCCTCGGCGGGGAGCTTCTCGAGGACCTTCTCGAGCTGGCCGGAGAGCTCGTCGGCCTTGGCCCGGTAGGCGCTCTCGTCGGCGCCCAGCTCGGCGCGCTCGAGGCGCGTCGGGGTGCCCTCGACCTCGAGGGGGCTGGGCTCGAGGTGGCAGAGCCCGGTGTCCTGGAGGACTTCGAGGGTCTCCCAGAGCAGGTCACGAGGGCCGACGATCTCGAAGCGGGTCATCGAGGAGATCATGAAGAGTGGGGTTCCTCTCTCGGATTACGGGAAAGGTCGGTCAGCCCGCCTTGGGGAGGACCAGGGCCAGGACCGCATCGGTGGCGGCGGAGAGCTTGCCCTTGGCCTTGCTCTCGAGTTCGGCGAGGCGGGTCCGCTCGGTCTTCTCGAAGGCCGCGATCTCCTTGGAGAAGGAGGCGACCTTCTCCTTGGCGTAGGCGTCCTCCCGTCCGGGGAGGGCGGTCCGGGCGGCCTCGATCTGCTTCTCCCTGGCGGCCTCGGCGTCCTTGAGGATGCGGTCGGCCTCGGCCTTGGCGGCCTCGAGTCGGGTCTGGAGCTCATGCTCCTTCTGGACGATCTCGGGGAGCAGGGACTTGCCCTCGTCGACTTCGGCGAGGTGCTCGGTGTGGTGGTCCGACATCTTGCTCTCGTTCCCTCTGTGGTCCGTGTCAGGTCCGGTGCGACCGCGTTCCCGTGCCGGCCTTCGCATGGGTCCTGCATGCAAGTCCCAGGGAAGACGCGGCGGGTGCCGGCCACGCTAACACGGTCCAGAATCGAGGGTCAAGGAGGACCGGGGGCCTTCCAGCCGCCCCCGAAACCGGCTCGTCGTGCGGATCTCCGCCCTACCCTCGGAGCCCATCCTGGGAGTCCCAAGGGCCCTCCCCGGTGCTACTGTCGGCGGCGGGACGAGCCGGCGGCCCGGGGCCCTTCCGGGCCGGGGACCGGGGACCGGGGATCGGCCCGAGGAGGCGCGTTGGGACTCAGGGAGCTCCTGGCCGAGCTGGTCGCAGAGGGGGCGACCGACATCGTCTTCTCGGCCGGCTCCCCTCCCTGCGTACGGATCCGTGGCGAGTTCCGCGGCCATGGTTCCAAGGCCATGGCCCCGGAGGCGCTCGAGAAGATGCTGGCGGCCTTCCTCGACGAAGGACAGAGGAAACGCTTCGCCGAGGACCAGGAGCTCGACGCCTCGGTCACGGTCCCCGGGGTGGGCCGGTTCCGGCTCTCGGCCTACCGCCAGCGGGGGGCGGTCTCGCTGGCGCTCCGCAACCTCAGACCCGGGATCCCCACGCTCGAGGCCCTGCACCTGCCGCCGGTGGTGGCCGAGCTGGCCGGGACCAGGGAAGGCCTGATCGCCTTCACCGGGGGCGCCGGGAGCGGGCGCTCGACCACCCTGGCGGCCTTCGTCGACCGCATCAACCAGACCCGGGGCTGCCACATCGTGACCCTGGAGGAACCGATCGAGTTCCTCCACCCGTCCAAGAAGGGCCTGGTCGAGCAGCGCCAGGTCGGCACCGACACCCGGTCCTACCAGAAGGCCCTCGAGCACGTGGCCCGCCAGGCGCCCGACGTGGTGGTGGTCGGGGACCTGCCCGACCTGGAGACGATCGCGGCGGTGCTGAAGCTCGCCGACACCGGCCGGCTGGTGCTCACCACCCTCGACACCCGGAGTGCGGCCCAGACCGTGGATCGGCTGGTCGAGGTCTTCCCCGGGTACCAACAGCAACAGGTGCGGGCCCGCCTCTCCTGGGTGCTGCGAGCGGTGATCTCCCAGCAGCTCCTCCCCACTGCCGACGGGCGGGAGGTGCGACCCGCCTGCGAGGTCATGGTGGTGAACCCGGCGATCGTGAACCTGCTGCGGGAAGGCAAGACCCATCTGCTCGACAAGGCCATCGCCGAGGGGGCGTCCGAGGGCATGGTCTCCATGGACGACTCGCTGGTGGCGCTGGTGGAAGGCGGGGCGGTGGCCCCCAGCGCTCTCTCCCGGATGGCCCAGCCGCGCGAGGGCGTCCGGGCCGCCGGGGCGGCGACGGGGATGGAAGGCCCCGACCTCTCGCCCGCCCGCGGACTCGAGAAGCAGCTCTACGACGGCAATCCCGGGGTCCGGCGGAAGGCCGAGACGGCGCTCAAGGAGCTCGAGGCCAAGGGCGACCCGGAGGCGGCCCGGATCCTCAAGCAGTTCGGCCAGTTCTACATCACCAACTTCGAAGACAAGAAGATCGGGCTGAAGCGCTGACGACCGGCGCCGGGGTGGGTGCCAGGAGGTTGCCGGGACCATGTGCCGTTTCGTCTTCTACCTGGGGGAGCCGCTGGCGATCGAGGCCCTGGTGCTCCGGCCCCGGAACTCGCTGGTGAACCAGAGCCTGGAGAGCCGGCTGGGAGCGACCCGGGTCAACGGCGACGGCTTCGGGATCGCCTGGTACGCCCCGGAACGGAGCCCGGACCCCGGGGTCTTCCGCTGTATCGGGCCGGCCTGGAACGACGAGAACCTGCGCCAGTTGGGGCGCCTGGTGGTGAGCCCCTGCATCCTGGCCCACGTGCGGGCGGCCTCGACCGGCTCGGTGGTGAGCCTGGCGAATTGCCATCCCTTCGTGTCGGGGCGCTTCGCCTTCATGCACAACGGGGACGTGGCCGGCTTCCGACGGATCCGGCGTTCGCTCCTGGCTCGGCTCTCGGACGAGGCCTTCGCCGGGATCGCCGGGACGACCGACTCCGAGTACCTGTTCGCGCTCTTCCTGGACCGCTTCCGCGATTTGGGGGAAGGTTCCTCGGCGCGCTCCATGGCCAAGGCGCTGGCCCGGGCTGCGGGCGAGCTCCTGGAACGGGTGCGGGCGGACGGGATCGAGGAGCCGAGCTACCTGAACGTGGTGGTCACCGACGGCTCGGAAGCGGTGGCGCTCCGGGCCACCACCGGCGACCCGGAACACGCCATGACGCTCTTCCACAATGCCGGACACCGCTACGAGTGCGAGGGCGATGTGTGCCGCATGACCGAGCCGGGGGACCGGCGGGGCGCGGTGCTGATCGCCTCCGAGCCCCTGTCCCGGGAGAAGGGCTGGGAGGCGGTCCCGCCGAACTCCATGGTGCTGGTCGACCGGGAGCGCCGGGTGCAGGTGGTCGATCCGGCGAGCCTGGTGGCGTGACGGCGGCCCTGTGGTCCGTCAGCTCCAGAGCAGCCGGAAGAGCTGGGCCCCGGCGATCCCGCCGAGGATCGGGCCGACCACCGGGACCCAGGCGTAGCCCCAGTCGGATCCGCCCTTGCCGGCGATCGGGAGCACCGCGTGGGCGATCCGGGGTCCGAGGTCGCGGGCCGGATTGATGGCGTAGCCGGTGGGGCCGCCGAGCGAGAGCCCGATCGAGACGACCAGCAGGCCGACCAGGAGCGGTCCGAAACCCTTGCCGAGGTCGTTGGCCCCGATCGCCAGCACCCCGACCAGCAAGGTGGCGGCACCGATCGCTTCGCAGAGCAGGTTCGCCGGGGTGCTGCGGATGGCGGGGGCGGTGCAGAACACCCCGAGCTTGGTGGCCTTGTCCTCGGTCACTCCCCAGTGCGGCAGATAGGCGAGCCAGACCAGGGTGGCGCCGAGGAAGGCCCCCAGGAATTGCCCGGCCAGGTATGCAGGGACCTTGTCGGCCGCGAACGCCCCGGTACTGGTGAGCGCCAGGGTGACGGCGGGGTTCAGATGGGCCCCCGAGATCCGCCCCACCGCGTAGACGGCCATCGCCACGCCCAGACCCCAGCCGGCGGTGACGACCATCCAGCCGCCGTCCTTGCCCTTGGATTCGGCGAGGCAGACGTTGGCGACGACCCCGTCGCCGAGCAGGATCAGCAGCATGGTCCCCAGGCACTCGGCCGTGAACTCGGTCACGGGTCCCCCTTGGTCGGGTCCAGTCCCCCGGCGCGGGGGTGCGGGGAGTCTAGTCGGGGGGACGGGGTCCTCGCCGGCGAGCCGCGGGGCGACACCGGGGCGAGACGGAGGTGAGACGGTCCTGCGTCGGGCGGCCGAGACGGCAGGTCGCGCCGCCGCCAGGGGAGCGGATCCCCGACCTGGCACCGGAGCTGCATCGCAGCGGGCCGCAGGTCCCGGATCTCACCGGGCGGACAGGATCGTCATGGGTGTCTCGACCGCTCGTCCCCATCGCCTCGGACTGCTCCTGGGCCTGGTCTCGGTCGCCTTCCTCACCGGCTGCGGCGGATCTTCGCCCGTGGCTCCTCCAACGGATGGCCCCGGCTCGATCCAGATCCTCGTCTCGGCCTCCTCTGGGGGGGTGAGCATCTCGATCTCGGGCTTGCCCGGGGGGGCTCCGGGTGGGCCGATCGGGGGCCCGCAGCCCTGGCCCGCCCCCTACCCGGAGGTGCCGCCCCAGCCCTGGGATCCCTGGGGCAAGCCCGACTACGGGTATCCCCCGCCCTCGGACTGGAACCAGGGCTATCTCCCGCCGGACCAGGGCTATCCTCCCCCGGACTACGGCACCGGCCAGGTCGCCGGGGTCTGCCCCGATACCGGCATGGCTCCCGACGGCCTCGGGCGCTGCCCGGATCGTTGGGGCCAGTACCCCGACGCCATCGGGAACTACCCTCCGGCACCGGTCGAGGGGACTCCTGTTGGTGGAGGAGCCGGGCTCACCGACAACAGGCCGGACTTCGGCGAGAGCGGCCTCCTGGGGATGTGAGGCCGGCTACCAGCGCACCCAGCGGGCAGCAGGACCTGATCCGGATCGCGGTTCACCCTGTGAACCCGTCCGCGGCGCGAGCCACCGGAGCGCAAGCCTCCACCAGTCGGCGGTCGCAGGTCACCAGCGGAACGGAGAGGAGTTCCGCAGCGGCCACGAAGTGAGCGTCGTAGGCCGAGATCCCCCATCGCAGGGCGGTTCGGAGCACGTCCTCTCCGTCGACCTCGCATTCGCTCCGGGACAGGAGCGTCGTGGCGCGACGCCAGAACTCGAAGGCCTGTTCCCGTTCCAGGACTCGGGCTCGCACACTGGTGGCGAGAACGCTGAGGAATTCGCTGCGCCACAGGGACGGGACCCTCCAATCGGAATTCCTGCCATAGACTTGACGCGCCGTAGCCGTCCTCTCCCCTTCGATGAGGAGATAGGCGATCAGGTTGGTGTCGGCGACGATCACGGGCGCCCGGACCTCAGGGCGGCTTCCAGGATCGCGTCTGTGAGCGGCGCCTGACCCCGGATTCGCAAGCGATCGATCTCTTCGAGCGTGGGCGGTCCCGCCCGTTCCGTCAATGCGGCCTCGAGGAGGATGAGGGCTTCGCTGCTCAGGCTGCGGCGATGAGCCCGAGCTCGTGCCTTGAGACGGGCATGCACCTTGGGGGGCAGATCCTTGATCAGGAGTCCGGGCATGGAGGCCTCCACATCCGACGGAGCCGGAGGTATCGATTCGCTATCGAAAGAATAGCAAGGGACCGAGTCCTCGCGAAGTGGCGTGGAGGAAGGCACGAGAGCGGATGCCCGAGGCTCAGCCGAAGAGGCTGGCGACCGGCAGGGCGAGGCCGGGCAGGAGCGGCGTGCCGAGGGTCGCGTCCGGGGTGGCGGCCAGCAGCTCCTGGCACCAGGAGAGGCGCCCCTCGGCGTCCCGGCAGAGCACCACCACGCTCCTGGCCTCGGGATCGACGATCCAGTACTCGGTGACCCCGTGGCGATCGTAGAGGTCGCGCTTCTTGATGGTGTCGAGGGTCTGGGACCCCGGCGAGAGCACTTCGACCACCAGGTCGGGGGCGCCGCGTACCTCGTCCTCGGTGACGATCCCCATGCGTTCCCGGGAGACGAAGAGGAGATCGGGGACCACGCAGGTGCCGTCCGCGAACACGACCCCGAAGGGCGCCACGAAGACCTCTCCTGCTCCGGCCCCGTCCACGTGGTCGGCGAGGAGGCGGGCCAGGCGGAAGGCGGTCCGTTGGTGGCAGGCCCGCGGCACGCCCCTCACCATGGGAGGGCCCCACCGATCGATGACCTCGCCGTCGATGAGCTCGTACCGGCCCGGCTGCTCCGGGTCGGCCTCGAATTCGTCGACCGTGATCCGGGTGCGAGCGAAAACCGGCATCGCCATGGCCTCTCTCCTCTCAACATACCTCGACCTCTCCGTGACGGCGGAGAGGATGGGAGGCAAGGGTGGGGGATCGCACCCCACACGCGCTGTCACGGGGGCTGGGAGCCTGGCGGCTATCCGGCGGCCAGCGCCCGGGCGACGGCCTCGGCCGCGGTCCGGATCTCGACTTCGCTGCGATGGTGCTCGGGGCCGGCCTCGAAGGCGGCCCGGCCCTTCAAGGCCGGCGGGGTGTCGGCGAAGCGGGGCACCAGGTGCAGGTGCATGTGGTGGAGCTGGTCGCCCAGCGCGATCGCGTAGCCATGGACCGCGCCCAGCGCCTCCCGCTGGGCCAGGAAGATGCGTCGGGCGAAGCCCCCGATCTCGGCGCTCTCGGTCTCGTCGAGTTCCCACCACCACCGCGCATGACGGCGGGGGGCGAGCACCATCCAGCCCGGGAGCGGCGAGGGGCCGAGCAGGGCGTGAGCCACGAAGCGCTCGGTCGCGAGTACCAGGCCTCCGGTCGGGTCGTGCCGGCCCGCCGCCACCTCGCATTCGATGCAGGGAGCCGTGGTCATGGCGACCTCCTTCCGGTGCGGGCCCGGCCTCGGGCGGTGCGGGGCGGTCCCAGGGACTTCAGGACTTCTCCGTACCAGTAGCCGTCCACCGCACCGAGGCGCTCGCGCTCGCGGGTGGCGGCCGCGCCGAGGGTCTCCCTCTCGGCGGGAGTCCAATCGATCCTGGCGAAGATCGCCGGAAGCTCGCGGAAGAAGGAGGCCTGGTCCTCCGCCAGGGCTGCGAGCAGACTCTGCGCCACCGCCAGCCGCCCGTTGACCAGCCGTTCGCCGGCGCCGAGCAGGCGTCGGATCCAACGGACCGAGGCGGTCAGATAGGCCTCCTGGGCGCTGCCGTCGACATCGGGAAAGGCCCTGGCGGCCAGATGGACAGCCGAGAGTCCGGTGGCGAGCGCATCCACCGGGTCCGTGTCGAAGGCAGCCTCCAGCTCGTTGCCGAAGGTGTCGAACTCGCGGAGATGGTCGGGCACCGCACGCCGGGATCGAGGGGGGGACGCGAACAGGCGTTCGAAGCGGGCGAGCAGGCTCGGGCCACGGCGTCGACGCGGCTCCGGCTTGTGTGCTCCGGTCCCCATTGCGCCGCCGCTCTTGGCCTTCGTCCGGGACCGCTTGGCGGGGGGCGGGGGAACCTTCGCGGCGGGAGGTGGGGACTTCGCGGTCCTCCCGCGGGTGCCGCTCCTGCGAGCTGCGGCGCGGAGCTCCGGGCCGGACCCCGGTGTGGGTGTCGTCCCTTCGCCCGGCGTCGGCGTCGGCGTTTCCGCCGGCTCCGGCGTCGCAGTGGCGTCGAGTTCGATCCCGAAGACCGACGCGAGGTCCGCCCCCGCGAGCACGTCCTCCGAGCCCGAGACCATGAGGCCCTCGACGGCCTCGGCCGAACCCGCCACCGCCAGCAGTTCCTCCTTGGCCACGCCCCGCAAGGTGAAGAGCAGCTCGGGCGCGGCGTCCAGCCGCACCCCGACGCCGAGCAGCGAGGCCGCCACGTGCTTGCACATCGAGGCCCAGTCGGGGCAAGTGCAGGAGAACTCGAGCTCCCCCCGGCGCGGGAACATCCCCCGTTCCCGATGGGTGAGGGTCCCGATCAGGGCGTCGGACAGCCGGCCCGCCAACAGATCGAGGAGCGAGCCGACCTGCCCGGTCGAGGCCGCCACCAGGTCCGTCCACCGGTTCCTGGGGAGGGGCCTCACGGTCACGTCCACGTCGTAGAGCGTGGAGCCTTGGACCTTTGCTGTCACCCTTCCCTCGTCGATTCGCAAGTCGACGACCGCCCCCGACCGCAGGTAGGTGCGGCCGCGATCGAGGCGGTAGGAGAAGTCCTGGAAGCCTTCCATGTGATCGCACCAGGCACGGCCCCAGAAGGTCTCGCCGATGGTCCTGCCAGCGGGCCGTACCGACTGCCAGGCCTTGCCCTGCTTGGCGGCCCGACTGGCAGCCCTTTCGGCGCGCTCCTGCCGCTCCGCCACCGGCACGTACCGGCCCCATGACGAGTAGACCGTGGTGCGACGTCGGCGGGATCGAAACGCCATGAGGAGAGCCTAGGCCACAGCGAGCGGGTCCGTCACCCTTCCCCCATGGCCGCATCCAGGTCGAGCTTCACCATGGCCAGCAGCTCCGCGTCCCCCATCTCGGTGAGGGCGGTCTCGGCGCCGGCGCCGAGCACCTCGGCCGAGAGCCTTCGTTTGTCCCGGATCAGGGCGTCGATGCGTTCCTCGACGGTGCCTCGGCAGGCGAGCTTGTGGACCAGCACGTTCCGGGTCTGGCCGATGCGGAAGGCCCGGTCGGTCGCCTGGTCCTCCACGGCCGGATTCCACCAGCGATCGAAGTGCAGCACCTGGCTGGCGGCGGTGAGGTTCAACCCGGTGCCGCCGGCCTTGAGCGAGAGCACGAAGTAGGGGACCGCCTCGTCCTCCTGGAAGCGTCGCACCAGCTCGCCGCGGGCCTTGACGGGGGGCTCGCCGGTCTGAACGAGTCCGGGCGGGCGGATGGCGGCGGCCAGGAAGCGGTCGAGCGGTCCGCACATCTCCCGGAACTGCGTGAACACGAGCAGCTTCTCCTGGCGCTCGGCCAGCTCCTCCACCAGTTCCGCCACCCGGGCGAGCTTGCCGCTCTCTCCCGGCTCGAAGCGTCCGTCGCCGAGCCAGAGCGAGGGGTGGTCGCAGATCTGCTTCAGGCAGACGAGCAGCTTCAGGATGGCGCCCCGCCGCTCGATCCCATCGAGGCCGTGGAGCTTCCGGGTGAGGCCCTCGACGGCCTCCGTGTACAGGGCCGCCTGCACCTTGGTGAGCGGGCACCAGGCGACCATCTCGGTCTTGTCGGGGAGATCGGGGGCCACGCTCCGGTCGGTCTTCAGCCGGCGCAGCACGTAGGGAGCGATCAGGCGGCGCAGCGGCGCGTAGCCGTCGGGGCGCTGGGCCGCGTGCTTGGCGAAGGCGCCGAAGCGGGCCTGGGAGCCGAGCAGGCCCGGGTTCACGAAGTCGAAGATCGACCAGAGGTCGCCCACCCGGTTCTCGATCGGGGTCCCGGTCAGCGCCAGTCGGGTCCTTGCCCGCAGTTGCTTCACCGCCTTCACCACCCGGGTCCCGGGGTTCTTGATGGCCTGGGCCTCGTCGAGCACCACCCGGTCGAGGTCCATCTCCGCCAGCACCGCAAGCCGGTGCAGGTAGCCGTAGGTGGTGACGAGCAGATCGGCCCCGGCCAGGTCCTCGACGCCGAGCTTCGCCAACTCGCGGGAAGGCTGGGACGAGGGGTGCAGCACGCGTACCGAGAGGCCCGGGGCGAATCGGGCCGCCTCCGAGGCCCAGTTCGCCACCAGCGAGGCAGGTACCACGAGCAGGGTGGTCCGACCCGGGTGGCGCGCCTTGGCGGCGGCGAGCAAGGCCAGCACCTGGACGGTCTTTCCGAGGCCCATGTCGTCGGCCAGGCAACCGCCGAGCCCGAGGAGGTCGAGCTTCCAGAGCCAGGCCAGGCCTGCCTGCTGGTAGCCGCGCAGGGTGGCCCGGAAATCGGCACCGGGGTCGGGGGGCTTGGAACCCTCGGGCGACCGCAGCGCCGCGAGCACCTCGGCCAGCCAGGGACCGGCCACCCGTTCGGTCCAGGATTCCCCGCCTTCCTCCGTGGCCTCGCCCTGGGCCGAGAGGTCGGCACCGGCCAGCAGGCGCATGGCCTCGGCCAGGGAGACCCCGCCGGCCGCCCGGGCCTCGATCGCCTGCCAGTGGTCGAGCACCTTTCGGAGCTCCCCCCGGTCGAGCTCGACCCACTTGCCCTTGAGGAGCGTCAATCCGTCGCGGGCTCGCAGGATCTCGGCGAGTTCCTTCTTGGTGAGCCGCTCGCCTCCGAGCGTGACCTCGACCTCGAAGTCGAGGAGTGCCTCCAGCCCCACCCGGCTCGGCTCCCGACCGCCGACCGAGACCCGGACCGAGGGTCGGGCGCCCTTGCCGGCCTTCCACCAACCGGGAACCCGGACGACTACGCCCCCGGCCTCGATGGCGGGAAGTTCCCGGAGGAAGGCGAGCGCCTGATCGGCGGTCCAGCCCAGGGGATGGAAGAGTTCGCGGGAGGCCACCAGGCGGGCCACCAGCGGCGAGGCGTCGGAGGCGGCCTGGACCGGGACGAGCAGGCGGGTGAGGGCCTCGGGCTTGCCGGCGTGTTCCTTCAGGGCCTCGGAGAGCGGCTTGTGCTGGAGCTTCCCGCTCGCCCCCACCCGGGTCGAGTAGGTGGCGAGGAAGGCGAAGGGTTTGTCGGGATCGCCCTTCTTCTCGGCCAGGTGGAAGTGGACCCGGCCGGTGGCGTGCCAGCTCGGGTGGAGGCCGGCCAACACCTCGGAGGCCGGGGTCCCCGAGGCAGAGATCCGCTCGCCGAGCGCCGCCACGGCCTCGTCCCAGAGCAGGCCGAGGACGGTGCGGGAGAGATATTCGGCGCCCTCGAAGGGAGGGGCCGAGAGCCGTAGGGCGTCCAGACCGTCGGTGTCGGCGGGGAGTTCGAGGGGGATCCCCGGCTGGTCGAGGCCGGGGAGTCGGCAGGCGGCGCCCACGACCCGGGTCGCAAGGGACCGGAAGAAGGCGAGTTCGGCAGGCAGCGTCGAGTCGAGTTCCCGGCTGGCGAGATGCAGGAGCGCAGGCCCGGCTCCCGCGGCGAAGGGGGCGGCGAGCCGGGCCGCCAGCTCGGGGTCGAGCCGCGAGGTGTCGGTGAGCACCAGGTGTCCGGTCGGAGTGAGGCGGAGGGCGCTGAGGGGCGGGGACGGCGACATCACGCCCCCAGGGTAAGGGGGCGCCCGGGGACCTGGCAAGATGGCAACTCAGTTGTCAAAAGTCGGAAACCAAGGAAGCGAGGCAAGACGATGGATGCCACCAAGCAGATCCGCATCCAGGACGGGGACGACACCGGAGGCGGCGAGACCCCGGGCCGGAGCGAGGGGAATGCCATCCCGAATGCGTTGACCCGGGGAGTCGGGCGAGGGCTCGCCGGGCTCGTCACGATGGCGGTGATCGTGGGCGTGCACTTCGCCGCCTTCTCCTCGGCGCACCCTCCCCGGGGCTGTGCCGGCTGGGGCGACTTCATCCAGATCTTCCTCGACTGGGGGATCCTCGGCGTCACCGGGTTCTGCGCCTCGGGGATCGTGGCCCTGCTCCCGGTCCGGACCTGGCTCGCCGCCGTGGTGGCGGGCATGCTCACGATCGGGGCGAGCCTGCCGGTGCACAGCATCCTGTGCACCCATCCCCGCTGCGGCTGGGGCGATGTGGCGCTCCGGCTCCCGGGGATCGGCCCTCGTCTCGAAGGCGCGAGGCGACCGGTCCCGGGGCGGAACTGACCCCGAGCCTGGCACGAGAGGTCGAGGTCTGCGCTTCCTCACGCTGATACGCCCCGGTCCCCGGTTCGCCCTCAGGTTGGGGTAAGCCCGCAGGGGGAGGGGCCGAGCTTCCTGGACGGATCGTTGGCTCGCCGGAGCCGGCAGGCAACAGCCAACCAGGAGGAGTCATGGACTCTGCAGGTTCTCTCGCTCCCGCGCGGAGCGCGCTCGGCCTCGCCCTCTTCCTGCTCCTGGCGCTCCCGGACGGCGCCCTCCGCGCCGCCTCTTTCTCGGCCGAGCTGGTCGACACCCGTCCGGGCCTGACCCGGAGCGGCCGCGGCTACTTCCAGGACGGGAGCTATCGGCTCGAGGTCGGGGAGGGCGAGTCGTCGATGGTGGTCCTGTTCGAGGCCGCCACCCGGACGACCTATCTCATGGTGCCGAGCCAGAGGATGTACCTCCAGGCCGGCCCCGACGAGGTGGCCGCCCGGGCGAGCACACCCTTCGGGTCCTACGCGTACTTCGCCGCAAGGGAGGAGGTGCGGGCCGATGGGACGGAGGCGGTGGACGGGATCCCCTGCACCAGGCGGGTGGTGTCCGGGAGGGGGCAGGTGTTCGCGATCGCATGGATATCGAGCGAGTTCGAGATACCCCTCAAGGTGTACAGCACCCTGCCCGAGCGGACCATGGAGTTCCGGAACCTGGTGCGTGGCCCGCAGGACCCGGCCCTGTTCACCGTGCCTCCCGACTGGCGGAGGATGGAGCCCGAGGTCGAGCCCCTGCCCGAGTGGGCCGCGCAGGTCGCCGGCGCACCGGAGCGCTCGCCGCCCTTCGAGATCACGCTGGCCCAGGGCGAGATCCTCCGCATCCCTCCCCTGGCCGGGAAGCGGATCGAGATCAAGGCGACCCATGCCGCGGGAGAGAACGCCGCCTTCACCGCGGTGCGCTTCAAGGACGGACGTCCCCTCTCCAGCATCCCGGGCAACACCATGAACCTGGCTCCGGAGCAGGAGTGCACGTCGACCTTCTCGGTGGCGCCGGGCGAGGCCGATGCCTACGTGATCCGCATCCGCGAGGGATCGGTGAAGTTCGTCGCGGGCTTCGTCAGCGCGGCCGCCGGGCCTGGGGATCCGGTCACGGCTCCGACGTCCGAGCCGACGGGCGGGTCCGGGCCCGAGGTGCGGATCGAGGCGCCGCCGACCGCGGGCGTGGCGGAGCGGTTCCCGGTGGCCTGGTCCGGACCGGGCGATCGGGACGATCACGTCACCGTGGCTCGCTCCGAGCAGCCCGCCGCCGCCTATGTCAGCCGGGCCCTGCTGCGGGAGGGCAACCCCCTGAAGGTCCTGGCCCCCAGCGACCCCGGCGAGTACGAGATCCGCTACATCCTCGGCCGCGGGGCACGGGTGCTCGCCAGGGTTCCGATCCGGATCGAACCGGCGACCGCGGCCTTCGAGATCGCGGGGCCGGTGGTGGTAGCGGCCCCGATCGAGGCGAAGTGGCAGGGGCCGGCGCGGGAAGGGGACTTCGTGAGCGTGGCGCGACGGGACCACGGCCCCGGCGCCTACGAGATGCAGACCGCCGTGCGCCACGGGAACCCAGCCAAGCTCCGGGCCCCCAGCGACCCGGGCGAGTACGAGATCCGCTACGTCCTCGGCCGCGGGGCACGGGTGCTCGCCAGGGTGCCGATCACCGTCCTCCCGGTCACCGCCACCCTCCGGCCTCCCGCCAGCGCCAAGACGGGGGTCGAATTCGAGGTGGCGTGGACAGGACCGGGCTACAGGGAGGACTACCTGACCGTGGCCCGCGAGGGCAAGCCACCGGGCGCCTACGAGACCTCCCGGCCGGTGCGGGTCGGGAACCCCCTGAGGATCCGCGCTCCCAAGGAACCCGGGAGCTACGAGGTGCGCTACATCCTCGGCCGCGGCAACCGCCTGCTCGGCAAGACGACGATCGTCATCGAGGCTCCGTAGACCCGGCTACACTCCGGCTCCGGGCCCAGGGGGGCCCGCAGCATGGGCGAGTCTGACGACGCCGAGGACGAGCGCACCCGCAAGACTCCCCGGAGGGGCGCGCCCGAGGGCCATGACAAGGCGACGATGGCCGGCCTGGTGGTCGCCGGCGAGACGCTCGGCGGACGCTATCACCTGGTGCGTGAGGTGGCCCGGGGCGGCATGGGCATCGTCTTCGAGGCCGAGGACCGGAAGCTCGACGGGCTCCGGGTGGCGATCAAGGTCCTTCCCCCCGAGCTCTCCGGGAACGAGGCCGCCATCCTGCGCCTGAAGGGCGAGGCCACCAGCGCGCTCAGGCTCAGCCACCCCCACGTGATGCGCCTCCATGGCTTCGACCAGGACGGGCCGCATGCCTTCCTGGTGATGGAGTATCTCGAAGGTCCGACCCTCGAGCTCGAGCTGGCCCGGCGGGGGACGATCCCGCTGGCCGAGGTCCTGGAGCTGGCGGGCCAGGCGGCGGCCGGGCTCCAGGCGGCCCACGACCGCCAGATCGTGCACCGGGACGTGAAGCCCGCGAACCTGATGTTCACGACCGATGCGGGTCGGCGGGTGCTCAAGGTCACCGACTTCGGGATCGCGGCCCAGCTCAAGGACTCGATGACCCGCCTGACCGGGATGGATCACTCGGGCACCCTGCTCTATGCGGCCCCCGAGCAGCTCCAGGGGAAGACCCCCAAGCCGGCCGCGGACCAGTACGCCCTGGCAGCTGCCGTGTACGAGCTGCTCCGGGGCCGACCGCCCTTCCAGGGCAAGGGCCTCTCGGAGCAGATCCTGAACGCCAGTCCCGAACCGGTCGACGGCCTGGCTCCCGAGGTCTGGGCGGCACTCTCGCGGGGTCTCGCCAAGGATCCCGAAGCACGCTTCGCGACTGTCACCGACTTCGTCGCCGCGCTCGGGGGGAAGGCGGCCAACGCGCCCCCGACCGCCCCTGCCGCGGCCCTGGCGGGGACCACTCTCCCGGACGGGGTGGGTTCCGCCCCGGGGACGCGCCGCTCGCCCTGGTCGTCAGGCCTCGGGGCGCTGGTGGCTCTCACAGCGATCGGGGTGCTCGGCTATGTGGGCAACCGCGAGGGTTGGTTCGGCCCTACGGTGCCGCTCGGGGTGACCCGGGTCTCGACCTCGACCAGCGTGATCCGGAGCGAGGCCGTCCCGTCGGAGGCACCGGTCCCGGCGCCGACGATGCGGGTCGTGCCCGTGGTGGTGCCGGCTGCCGATCTCGAAGCCGCCCGTCGTAGCATGGAGCGGGACGGGGCGCTCGACCAGCGCCAGGCCGCCCTGGCGGCGAGGGAGCGACTGGCGGCGGCCCGGGCCTTCGACCGGGAACTCCCGAAGCTGCCCGCGGAATCGGAATCGGACCGGCACTGGAGTTCCGCCGAGGCCCAGGTCTCGCTCGACCGCTTCGCCGACTCGATCGTCGACTTCCAGCGCGCCACGGCCGCCGCCGAGCGGGCTCTGGGCGCGATCGGCAGCCTGGGGAAATCGAGAGCTGCGGCGTTGGCCGCGGAGCGTGCCTGGAACGGGGTGGTGGCCCAGGCCAAGGACACCGAGCTGGCGACCGCCAGGGCCGGGCGGACCCGCTTCGAGGCGGCCGAGGCGGCGGTGGTCCGAGGCGAGGTCGAGGCCGCCGATCGCGAATACGTCTACGCCCAGAAGAAGTGGAGTGACGCCCGGAGCACGCTGGTCGGTCGTCTCCAGGCCGAGGAGGACGCCCGCCAGCGCCAGGCCCGGGACGCTGCGGCCCGCGAGGAGGAGCGCCGCAAGGAGGAGGCCGACGCCACGGCGCAGGAGTTGGAGCGGATCCGCAAGGAGGCGGCTGCCCGGGCGGAGCTGGCCAGGATCCAGAAGGAGGCCGCGGAGCTGGCAGCCGAGGTCGACGCCAAGCGCAGGGCCGAGGAAGAGGAAGCCAAGCGCAAGGCCGGGGAGACCGAGGTTGCCCGCAAGCTGCAGGAGCGGGAAGCGGAGCGCAGGGCCGCGGAGGACGAGCTGGCGCGCCGGCAGCGGGAGCGCGAAGCGAAGCTGGTGGCGGCCGGCGTGGCGGTGCCCTCGCGGTCCGCTTCGAGTCTCGTCGTCGACCGTGCCAGGCCCGGCGAGGAGCGGGAGAACGGGCTCGGGATGAAGCTCTGCTGGATCCCGGGGGGAACCTTCACCATGGGGAGTCCCCCGGGGGAGGAGGGACGTTTCGGGGACGAAGGTCCGCAGCACTCGGTGGTCCTGCGCTGGGGCTTCTGGCTGGGAAAGTACGAGGTGACGCAGGGGGAATGGACCAGGGTCATGGGCAGCAACCCGGCCCACTTCCAGGGGAGCGCGGAGGACGAACGTCGTCCGGTCGAGCAGGTGAGCTGGAACGATGCCCGGGAGTTCCTGATGCGCCTGACCGAGCTGGAGAAGGCTGCCGGCAGGCTCCCCTCGGGATTCGTCTATCGCCTCCCCAGCGAGGCCGAGTGGGAGTACGCGGCCAGGGCGGGGATGCCCGCGGCCCGCTACAGCGGAGGTCTCGATGCGACCGCTTGGTACGAGCAGAACAGCGGCGGCAAGACGCAGCCGGTAGGCCGGAAGCAGGCGAACGGCTTCGGGCTCCACGACATGCTCGGGAACGTCCTGGAGTGGTGCGAAGACACGAAGCACGAGAGCTACGAGGGAGCACCCACCGACGGTTCGGCCTGGATCCAGGGCGGTGCGGAGAGGTTCCGGGTTCTCCGGGGTGGAGCCTGGAACAACGGCTCCAGGCTTCTCCGCCTGGCGAGCCGGGGCGCCCAGGACCTTGGGATGCGCCACGCCGGTTACGGGTTCCGGGTGGTGGTGACGGGCCGGACACGGTAGCGGAGGATCGACCAGGCCCCGGGATGAGGGCCGGAAGCCTCGCGGGCTCCTATTCCGGCCCCGGAGTCGCGGCCTCGTCTGCCGGTGTCGCCAGCCCTGGATCGAAGACCTCGCAGAGCTGGGCCGCGAAGCCCGGGAGGAGAGGCGTGTCGAGGGAGTCGCCGCGGGAGGCCTGGAGCACCAGGGGTCGGGCGAAGCGCGGCAGCGGCCCGTCGGGCCCGGTCCCGGAACCAGGGGCAGGCCGCTCGCGCCGGTAGACTTCGACCCGCTCGGTGGCCGGATCCACCGCCCAGAACTCGAGGACCCCGGCCCGCTCGTAGAGCGGCAGCTTCCGCACCAGGTCGTAGGCGACGTTCCCCGGGGAGAGGACCTCGATCACCAGGTCCGGGGGACCGTGGCAACCGTTCCGCTGCAGGCGATGGAGGTTTTCCCGGAGGACCAGGTAGTGGTCCGGCTGGACCACGGTGTGGTCCTCGAGGAGCACGTCGGAGGGAGCCTGCCGCAGCTTCCCGAGCCGGTGCACGTGGAGGAAGCCGGCCAGCAGGCGAGAGAGGTTGACGCAGACCTCCTGGTGCCGGTCGAGCGGCGAGGGGCTCACGAAGTGCACCCCGTCGAGGATCTCGTGGCGGCGCCCGTCCTCGGGGAGGCGGCAGTAGTCCTGGTAGTCGAGCTTAGCGAGCGGGGGTATGCCTTGGGGCACGGCGGCCATGGCCTCGTTCCTCCTCCCATGGTAACAGGGGCTCCTCACGGCTCCGAGTCCTGACGAGGGCTCGGGACCGGGAGGATCGTCCGGCCATGGCAGAGCGAGCCACTCACACCGGCTGTCACGGGCCGCAGGCGGGTCGCCGGGCGCGGACTTTAGATTGCGATCACTCTCTATCTTATGTAGGATCCCGCACCATGCGACACGACTACGACACGGTGATCCGGGGTGGGCTGGTCTTCGACGGGACGGGGGCGCCGGGGCGGGTCCTCGACCTGGGGATCCGGGACGGTCGGGTGGCGGCGGCGAGCGCTTCCCGGCTCTCGGGGCACGAGGAGATCGACGCCACCGGTCGGTGGGTGCTCCCGGGCTTCGTGGACTTCCACACCCACTACGACGCCGAGCTGCTCGCGGCCCCGTCGCTCTCCGAGTCGCTACGGCATGGCGTGACCACGGTGGCGGTCGGGAGCTGCTCGATCAGCGCAATCCTCGCGGAGCCCGAGGACTGCTCGGACATGTTCACCCGGGTCGAGTCGATCCCCCGCGAGCAGGTGCTCCCCCTGCTCGAGGAGAGGAAGACCTGGACCACGCCCCGGGAGTACGTGGGCTTCCTCGAACGGCATCCTCTGGGACCCAACGTGTGCGCCTTCCTGGGCCACTCCGATCTCCGGGCCCGGGTCATGGGCCTCGGGCGGTCCGTGGATCCCCAGATCTCCCCGACCGAGGAGGAGCTCCAGGAGATGGAAGCCTGGCTGGAGGAGGCGCTCGACTGCGGCCTTCTCGGCCTCTCCAGCATGACCAATCCCTGGGACAAGCTTGACGGAGACCGCTACCGCTCCGCCCGCCTGCCCTCCACCTACGCCGGCTGGCAGGAGCACCGGAGGCTGAACCGGGTGCTCCGTCGACGGGGACGGATCCTCCAGAGCGCGCCCAACCTGGTGACCAAGTGGAACGTGCTGCTCTTCCTGCTGGAGAGCATGGGGGGCTTCTCCGGGCCGTCGCTTCGGACCACCCTGATCACCCTGGCCGACTGCAAGTCGAGCCCGGGCCTGCACCGCCTCATCTCGTTGGCGACCCGGTTCTGCAACGCGGTCCTGGGCAGCGACGTGCGCTGGCAGACGCTCCCGATGCCCTTCGAGGTCTATGCCGACGGCATGGACCTGGTGGTCTTCGAGGAGTTCGGAGCCGGCGAGGCTGCGCTGCACCTGGCCGACGAGGTGGAGCGACGCCAGCTCCTCTCCCAGGAGGGATACCGGGACTGGTTCCGCCGTGACGTGGAGGCCCGCTTCACGCCACGGGTCTGGCACCGCGATTTCGACGATGCCTTCGTGGTCGAGTGCCCCGAGCCCGACCTCGTGGGGCTCTCCTTCGGCGCCATCGCGGCGCGCCGCGGCCAGCATCCGGTGGATGCCTTCCTCGACCTGGTGGTGGAGCATGGCAAGCGCCTGCGCTGGCGGATGACCATCGCCAACCATCGTCCCCGCGAGGTCGCTCGCATGGCCGCCGACCCCTCGGCCCTGATCGGCTTCGCCGATTCGGGCGCCCATATCCGCAACATGGCCTTCTACAGCTTCCCTCTCCACCTCTTGAGGCTGGTGCAGGACGGGGAGCGGGACGGGCGGCCGGTGATGCCGCTCGAGCAGGCGGTGCACCGCCTGACCGGGGAGCTGGCCGACTTCCTCCGGATCGACGCGGGGCGGCTCAGGGTCGGCGACCGCGCCGACGTGGCGGTGGTGGATCCGGCGGCCCTGGACGGGCGCCTCTCGGAGTATCACGAGGCTCCCATGGAGGCGCTGGGGCCTACCCGGATGGTGAACCGCTCGGTGGGCGTGGTCCCGGCGGTGCTGGTGAACGGACGGCTGGCGGCCCGGGGGGGCGAGGTCGATGCGGCGGTGGGGCGCGAGCTCGGGTTCGGTCGGTTCCTCCGTGCCGGTGGATCTGCGGCGGAGTGCGATTCCGTGGCAGCAAGGAGCGCTCGGGCATGAAGCGACCGGCTCGGGCCCGGCGCACCCAGGCGGAGCGGCGTGCCGGCACCATCCGTTCGCTGCTGGACGCGGCCACCGACGCCCTGGTCGAGGTGGGGTATGCCCGTGCCTCGATCCAGGAGATCTGCCGTCGTGCCGGAGTTTCGCACGGGGGGCTGTTCCGCCACTTCCCCAGCCGGGAGGCGCTGATGGTGGCGGTGGCGGAGGACGCCGGCGCCCAGGTGATGGCCCGGTTCCGGAGTCGCTTCCAGGCCGGCTCCCGCCGGCGGAAGCCGTTGGAGCACGCCCTCGGGCTGCTTCGCGAGGCCTGCGCCTCGCGCCCCAATCAGGCTTGGTACGAACTCGTCATGGCGGCCCGAACCGATACTCCCTTGCGAACCGCCATGGCGCCGTTCGCCCGGGCGTACTACCGGGCCATCGCGGGGCTGGCCCGGGAGCTGCTCCCGGAACTCGCGGAGAAGCTCGGGGAAGGATTCGTGCCCGTGGTCGAGGTACTGGTCGCGACCTGCGACGGAGAGCGGTTCCGCAGCTTCCTCGGGGCGTCGCGTCAGGGCGAGGCGCGACGCCTGGGGGTCCTGCTGGGACTCCTGGAACGCGCCATCGACTGAGGCCGGCCGTTGCCGGACTCCCGGGGAGCCCGGCCACGAGGCTCGACAAGCCGGCCGGGACCTGGTTATCCTCGCCGGCTTCGCCGAGGGCCAATGGGCCCCAGAGGATCGAGAATCGAGGAGAGGTCGCCCATGCTCCGTGCGCTCCTGCCTGGCTTGGCCCTGTGCCTGGCCGCATCCCCCGCCCTCGCCGCCGTCGAGGTCTCCCCCGAGCTCGCCGCCCGAATCGCCGCCGATGGCCGGGCTCCGGCGCTCGTCTTCTTCGCTCCCGACCGTGCTGCCCCCGAGTCCGGCGAGAGCCCCGAGGCCCTGATCCGGCGCCTCCAGGGCAATACCCGCCTCGCCCATGATCAGTTGTCGGCTGCGGTCGGCGAGGTCGAGGCCGGGGAGATCGCCGAACTCTGGATCTCGAACGCCTGTGCCCTGACCCTGGATCGCGCCGGGCTGGACCGGGTGGTCGCCCTTGCCGGGGTCGAGAAGGTGCTCTGGGACGAGCCGGTGGCGGCCCCCCCGGTCACCATCGAGGCGGACCGGTCCCCCGAGGGCGAGGTCACCTACGGACTCGCCAAGCTGGGGATCCCCCAGGTCCGGGAGCGTTTCGGGCTGACGGGGAAGGGTGTGGTGGTCGGCCACCTCGACACCGGGATCGACCCTGACCACCCCGACCTCAAGGGCAAGCTCCTCCGCTACCGGAACTTCCGGGGCTGGGGCAACGAACCCAAGGACAGCGACGGCCACGGCACCCACACCGCCGCCACCATCGCCGGGGGCTCCACCTCGGGGACCAGCATCGGGGTCGCCCCCGACGCCAGGCTGGTGGTGGGTCGGGTCATCGGCTGGAGTTTCTCGGGGGCGGCCTCGGGACTGCTGAAGGGCATGCAGTGGATGCTCGACCCCGACGAGAACCCGGCCACCGCCGATGCTCCCCGCCTGGTCTCGATGTCCTGGCACTCGGGCGGCGGCGACCAGACCGCCTTCTACGAGGCCCTCGCCACCTACGAGGCGGCGGGCGTGATCCCGAGCTTCTCGGCCGGGAACTCCGGGGCCGGCGGCATCACCCATCCCAAGGAGTACCCGGGCAATCTGGTGACCGCCGCCACCGATGCCAACGATGCCATCGCCTCGTTCTCGTCCCGGGGCCCGGCCAAGTACCAGGGGAACACGGTGCAGAAGCCCGACTGGTCGGCCCCCGGGGTGGCGGTCCACTCGGCCAAGCCGGGCGGCGGCTACCAGAAGATGTCGGGGACCTCGATGGCATGCCCGCACGCGAGCGGAGTCATGGCCCTGATGCTGGAAGCCGACCCGACCCTGAACGCGGCCCTGATCAAGACGGTGCTCTCCCACACCGCGAAGGACCTCGGCGAGCCGGGCTGGGACGGGGCCTTCGGGATCGGCCGCCTCGACGCCGAGGAGGCGGTCGCCACGGTGATCGCGTCCCGGAACGCAAGGGTGGCCGCAGCGACGGCCGAGGCCGCCCGCCAGAAGGTACAGAGCGGGCGCTTCCTGCGCCTCTTCGCCCCGCTGTTCTAGTTAGGAACCGGAAAGCGGGATTCCTCACCGGGTCTCCTGCGACTTCGCCCGTCTTCCCGGATGTCGCTTTCCAGGAAGATAGGGGGATATTCTCTGCTCTCCGAACTGTCGCGAATCGAGTTTCGTGAGGGAATTCCCTCCTTCGACCGATGACAGGGGAGGGGGAGATCCCGATGGAAACCTCTGCGACGCGGGGCAGGTGCCGGGCACCGGGTACCAGGACCCTGGTCTGCCTGGGCCTCGCGGTGGGGCTCCTCTCCCTCTTCGGGTGCGGCGGAGGGGGCGACGGTACGCCGAATCGGGCCCCCGTGGCACAGGCCGACCAGGTGTCGACGTCGGCCGGCGCGGTGGTGACGATCGATGTGCTCCAGAACGACTCGGATCCCGACGGGGATCGCCTCGTTGTGGTGCGCTGGAGCAATCCAGGAACCGGTACCGTGGATTTCCTGGGCGCGGGCGTCTTCCGGTATTCACCAGCCGCAGGTTTCACCGGGAAGGCGTCCTTCACCTATGACATCGGGGACCACCGGGGAGGGCTGGCGACCGGGCTCGTCGAGATCCAGGTCGGAGGGGCGGCGATCCCGACCGGACTCCAGCTGCTGCCCGGGTCCGGGGTCCTCTCCTGTGACCCGCTCCCGGTCCAGTTCACCGCCATCGGGGTACTCCCGGACGCATCCTTGACCGACGTGACCGGGCAGGCGAGCTGGCTGTCGTCGGACCCGACGGTGGCCACCGTGGACCTGGCCGGCAGGGTGGCCCCGGTGATGCGGGGAACCACCACGATCACGGCCGGAGCGTTCTCCCTGTCGGCCTCCTCGACCATGGTCGTCCCCGGAGACGTGGCGTCCCAGGGGATCTCGTCCTTCACGATTCCCGGAGGCGGGCCGAGGGACGGCTACCTGTGGGACCTGAACACCGATGGTCGGCCGGATCTCGTGGTCCCGTCACGGAGCGCGACCCAGCTCCAGGTCTACCTGGGTCAGGTGGGAGGGGCCTTCTCCGGGCCGACGACCTACAACCTCTTCGGCAACTCCGTCTGGGATGTCGTGGCCGAGGACTTCGACGGCAACAGCACCCTGGACCTGGCAGTTGCCTGGGAGGGTAGCGGGGTGGGTGGAATCGCCATCCTGCTGGGGTTCGGGGATGGCACCTTCGCAGCGCCGGTATCCCGGTCGGCTCCCGGTGGGATCCGGGCGCTGGCGGTGGGCCGCTTCGACGGGGATGCCAACCTGGACCTCGTGTCCGGGAGTCCCTTCGGTTTCAGTCTCTACTTCTTCTCGGGGAACGGCGATGGGACCTTCGATCCCGGCACCACGACCGCCACGAGCATCCAGATCCGCAAGCTCGTGAGCGGACGCTTCGACGGGGACCTGGCGCTCGACCTGGCGGCGATCGACACGTTCGACATCCGGATCTTCAGGGGAAACGGCTCCGGAGGATTTGCAGCACTCGGCGGAGCCATCGCGGTGGGAAGCCAGCCGATGGATCTCGTGTCTGGTGATTTCGATGGCAACGGGATCCCTGACCTGGCGACGGCCAATTTCGGTGGGAACTCCGTCTCGGTCCTCGTCGGAGATGGGATCGGAGGGTTCTCGACCACCGCGACCATCCCGACCGGTCTCCAGACCGTATCCCTCCGGACCGCTCAGGTGGATGGAGGTGCCATCGATCTCATCGCCACCAGTGAGCTCTCGAGTTCCACTACGGTCCTGATCGGCAACGGGAACGGAACGTTCGCGGCGGATCCCGAACGGTACTTCGCAGGCTCGATCGGCGTGGCGGCGGTCGCCGGGGACCTCGATCTCGATGGGACCGTCGACATGGTGGTGCTGGAGCGAGGCGTGGGTGTCGCGATCGTCCACCGGAATGTCACGCCAGGGCGGGCTGCGGGATCGCGGGTCTACCACGGCCCGACGGGAGGATCTGGATCGGTTCGGCCGCAGGCCCTGGCGGTCGCGGACTTCGACCAGGACGGTTTCCTGGACCTCGCGGCGTCGCGGCCGTCCACCGCACAGGTCGCCGTCCTACGAAACAGAGGGGATGGGAGCCTCCGCGAGCCCGCAGTCGTGACCGGGGTCGCAGGCGTCGGGAGTACGGTCCACACCGCGGCCGGACGCCTGAACGCCGACGGGTTCCCGGACCTGGTCGTCGCTGGGACCACTGCCCTGGCCTGGCTCCCCGGCAACGGTGCAGGAGGCTTCGGGGCCCCGGTGGTCCTACCCCTGGCAACCTCCGGGGGACCGGTCCTGATCACGGACCTGAACGGTGACGGCAACGGCGACATCGTCCACGTCCGGTCCGGGACGGGACAGGTGGCAGTCGCCCTCGGGAACGGTGCTGGTGGTTTCGTGGTGTCGAACCCGGCCACAGTCGGCGGCAGCCCTCGCGGGATCCTCGCCGGGAGGATCGATTCCGATCTCGACATGGACGTGGCGATCGTTTCGTCGGACGTCCGGATCCTCCTCGGGGATGGAGCCGGTGGCCTCGGACCCCCGATCAGCTTGGGGTTGCCCTTCTCACCCAACAACTTCGCCATGGAGGACTTCGACGGGGACGGGGACCTCGACGTCGCAGCCCTGGCCGACTTTGCATCGTCCGTCACGATCCAACTGGGGAACGGCGACGGGACGTTCAGCGCAGGGACGCCCGTTGCCATGGGTGCGGGAACCAACATCACGGTCCAGGCGGGCCGGATGGATTGTGATGCGTTGGTCGATCTGGTGGTCGCACGCGAGTCCCCGAACCAGGTCCTGGTGTTCCGCGGGAACGGGGACGGGACCTTCGGGTCCTCGGGGGCAGCGATCCCGATCGGCTCCAGCCGCGGGTTCGACGGCGGCCAACAGATCGTGATCCTGGGCGACTTGAACGACGACGGCCGGATGGATGTCCTGGCCGCCAACATGTTCAACAACAACGCCGTCCAGGTGGTTTCCGGGCCCTGAGTGGGTCGGGGAGTTCCTTGAACCGCTCCGCCTCCGCCGTCGTCTCCCTGGGGGAACGATGAGCGACCAGGATCCCTCCCAGCTTCCCCGCTTCCGACTCCCCGAGGAGTGGGAGGAGGGATTCTCGCCCCGGCAGCGGCAGGCCCAGCGCATCGGGAGCCCGGTGGCGCTCGAGGTCCCGGTGGAGCTGGCTCGGCTCGCAGGCGACCTCGCCCGGGGGCGCAGCCGCTCCGATCCCGGCCTCGAACGGGATGCCGGACGTGCCCTGGTCGCGGCCGGGCGCCACGCCGAGACGCCGATGGCCGTGTTGGCGACCGCGGAGGGGATGTCCCCGCACGGGCGCAGGCACGAGGTCGGGCGCCCCGGGTTCGAGGCCCTGGTGGCGGAGCTCGGCCTTCCCGAAGTCCAGGGCCGTCCGGACGACCCTCGCCGCGACGACCGCCTGGCCGGGGGACCGCTCACCCTCTGTACTTGGCTCCTGCTCCAGGAGCGGTCCTGCCTGGTCGGGTGGAGCCGGGAGCGCCTCGAACGCGCCCTGGCGCAGGTCGATGGCTCCTCGGTGGGTCCGGAACCGGGTCCCCGGTCGGAGCGCGTGGTCCGTAGCCTGGTCGAGGAGCTGCGGAGCGAGCCGGTCCTGCGGTCCGGACGGAGGGCGCTCCTCGAAGCCGTGGCCCGGGACCTTCGCGATCCGGGCCGGCCTTGCTTCGACACCACGGCCCTGGCCGCCATGACGGCGCTCCGCTGCCTGGCGGCGGGGCTCCGGGAACTCGCCGAGGAACTCGGGGCGATTGCCAGGAGCGGGTTCCCCGAGGATCTTCCGGCCGATCTCCAGGCCTGGCTCCATCGCCTCTCCGGAGACTCGTTCCGGAGGGCCCGGCGCCTGCGCCCGGCCCTCGATGCCTACCTCCGGGCCTGGACCCGCACCTCCCCGATCCCGGATGCCGGTTCCGTCCAGCCGGTGCAGGACGGACCGCTGGCCCTGGCCGTGGGCGAGCTGCTGGTGGCGATCGGCCAGGCGCGGGCGCTGCCGGTCTGGCTGGGGAAGGCCCAATCCGGGGTCCTCGATCGGGAGGGATCCTGGTACTGGCAGGCCGTCCCCGGCGAAGCGGCGCCCGATGCCATGGATCGCCTGTCGACCCTGGTCGCCGGGAACGAACGTCGGGCCTGCGCAGGGTCCCGGCGGACCAGGTCGCGGATGAGTGCGGCCAGTGCCCGGTTCCGCTCGCTGGAACAGGCAGTGGAGAGGGATCCCGGTGACCAGGCCGCCTGGGGAGCGCTGGCGGCCGCGGCTCATCGAAGCGGGTGGACGCCGGAACTCCTCGAAGACGAGGCATTGCTGCCCTGGCTCTTCCGGGCATGGAGGTCCCACCCGACCGATCCCGGACTGGTCGGCCTGCTGCTCCCCCGGGTCGGTCTCGGGCTCCCGGAGGACGACCAGGACGAGCCGGGCGAGGCATGGCTCCGGGAAGGCAGGGCTGTGCTCCGGGACGGGCGATGGGTGGACTCCGGTTCGGGCCTGCCGCTCCGGTACCGCCGGCTGGCCGACGGGGCGGAGATGGTGCTCGTGCCGGATCGGGAGCCGTTGCTGATCGACCGGTTCCCGGTGCGGATGGCGGCCTTCCAGGCCCTGGGGGTGGCTACGCCGAGGTCCATGCCGCTCCAGGACTCCGACGTGCCGGAACGCT
This sequence comes from uncultured bacterium, assembly GCA_964403795.1. Lineage (GTDB taxonomy): Bacteria > Muiribacteriota > UBA6191 > CAZXTJ01 > CAYOHP01 > CAYOHP01. The sequence goes on from CAYOHP010000043.1 coordinate 32,564, forward strand.
TCGTCTACATGGTCGATCGGGGCACGGTCATGGACTTCCTGGAGAAGACGAGGACGGTCCTCCCCACCGAGCGCGAGCTGCGGTCGGCCCTGTTCGGTCCGGGCGAGGCCTCCTGGCCCGCGACCACCGGCCCGCTCCGGAGCCCCTGGGGCCTCGAAGAGGTCTGGCCCGAGGAGTTCGCCAGGGGCCATCGCGAGGTCACCGTCGAGAACCGGGACGAGCCCGGTCCTGCCAATGGCTACGTGGGCGTCTACGGAGTGCCGCGGGCGACCCGGTTCACGCCGCGTCATCGTCGGCTCCGGCCGGCGATCCGGCTCCTCTCCGCCCTGGCCGAGGCGTGCGGGGATCTGTTCGGGACCTTCTTCCCGGTGCGTCGGCACCCGGCCAGGGTCGATCTCGCGCACCCCAGGGCGTCCTGAACGCTGCCCGGGCGCGCCCCTTCGGCCTTCCCCCTGCCGTTGCCCCCCTTGACGGGGATCGGTAGGTCCCTAGGGTGGGCTCGACGAATCTGGAGCCGCCATCCGTCGCGCCCCCCGTTCCGGCACCCTCGGCCTGCTGGCCCTGCTCTCGGTCAGCGGGTCGGTCGCGGGTCCCCATGACCCCTTCGTGCCGACGCCCCCGCCGGGGATCGTGCTCCCGCCGGGGTGGATCCCGGCCGACAATCCGCTGACCCCGGCCAAGGTCGAGCTCGGGCGCCGGCTCTTCTTCGATCCCCGGTTGAGCCGCGGCGAGCGACTCTCGTGCGCCAGCTGCCACAAGCCGGCCTTCGGCTGGGCGGATCCTCGCAGCTTCTCGGTGGGGGTCGACGGCGTGTCGGGGACCCGCAACGCGCCCAGCGTGCTGAACCGCGGCTTGGCCCGGTTGCAGTTCCGGGACGGGCGGGCCGCCAGCCTGGAGGCCCAGGCCCTGGGGCCCATCGGCAACCCGATCGAGATGGGGTCGAGTCCCGAGGCGGCCTGCGAGAGCCTGAACCGGGATCCGGAGATGCGGGAGCGGTTCGTGGCGAGCTTCGGGGGGCCCGCCACCCCCGAGCGTCTTGCCAAGGCGTTGGCCAGCTACGAGCGCACCCTGCTCGCCGGGGGCGCGCCGGTCGACGGCACCGATCCGGCAGGGATGAGTCCCGCCGCCCGCCGGGGTCAGCGGATCTTCCAGCGCTCGGCATGCCAGCGCTGCCACCAGGGACCGACCTTCAGCGACGAGGCCTATCACAACCTCGGCGTAGGGATGTCGGTCCCGTCGCCGGACCTGGGACGCTTCGGGGTCACGGGGCGGGACGTCGACCGGGGCGCCTTCCGCACCCCGAGCTTGCGCAACGTCTCGGTCACGGCCCCCTACATGCATGACGGCAGCCTGGAGAGCCTCGAGGAAGTCGTGGAGTTCTACGACCGGGGCGGGAACCCCAATCCCTGGCTCTCGCCCCTGGTGGGACCGCTGGGCCTCACGCCGGCCGAGAAGGCCGATCTGGTGGCGTTCCTCGCCGAGGGGCTGACCGGGGACGTGCCGGAAGCGCTGGCGCCGACCCGCGAGTAGGGGAGTGCCCGGACCTGTGCCAGGGACGGGTCGACGGCCCAGGGACGCGGGCGGGGTTACCATGGCCCCGGGGCCATGACCCAGGGCGAACGCTCCGTACCCAAGTTCGCGGCCGGTCTGCTGGCGCGCTACGACGTGCTGGAACCGATCGGCGAGGGCGGGACCTCGATCGTCTACCGGGCCCGGCAGAAACCGCACGGCACCCCGGTGGCGCTCAAGGTCCTCGATTCGCAGACCTTCGACCACGAGGACGCGCTGGCCCGTTTCGAGGAGGAAGCGCAGGTGGCGCTGCGCCTCGAGCACCCCAATCTGGTGAGGCTGCTCGAGTACGGCCGCGACCCGGAGATGGCCTGGCTCGCCTACGAGTTGATCGAGGGCATCGACCTCGACCAGCGGATCCGGGAGGCGCCCGAAGGAGCGCGCCGCGGCATGCGGGTCGAGGAGGCGCTGGGGGTGCTCCGGGACGTGGCCCGCGGCCTCGCCTACGCCCACAAGATGGGGGTGGTGCACCGGGACCTGAAGCCGGCCAACATCCTGCTCGAGACCGCTGGGCCCGCCCGGATCACCGACTTCGGCCTGGCCCGGGTGTTGGGCGCGGCCCGGGCGGTGAAGACCCGCACCGGCGTGGTGGTGGGCACCCCCGAGTGCATGGCTCCGGAGCAGGCCCGGGGCCGACCGGCGGGGCCGGCGGCCGACGTGTACGCGGTGGGCGTGCTCCTCTACTGGATGCTGGCCGGGCGGCCGCCGTTCGTGAAGGACACCCCCGGCGAGGTCATGCTCGCCCAGGTGCGGGACGCTCCCACACCGCTGGTGGAGCTGCGGCCGCGGCTCCCTCCCGGAGTCTACGAGCTGGTGGACCGGCTGCTCGCCAAGGATCCCGAGGCCCGACCCTCGATCGAGGAGGTCGACCGCGCCACCAAGGTGGTGGCGAGCCTGGACGAGAGCGCCCGCGATCAGGTGCGCTCGGCGCTCTCGGCACCCCAGATCAAGGTGCTCTCGACGGCCCGACCTGGCTGGCCCCGCTGGCTGGCGGTGGGGGCGCTGGCGATGGTGGCCGCGCTCGGCGTCTGGTGGACCGCGGGCGACCCCGGGCCTCCGGTGGAGCCCGAGAGCTGGTCCACGCCCCGGCGTCTCCGGGTGCGCTGGCGGCGGGCTCCCGGACGGCTCGAGGTGCGGCCGGTCGACGAGACCGAGGACTGGCGGGGAGCGGAAGGGCGGGCCGATCCGCCCGGGGTCTTCACGGCCGAGGTCGACGGGTTGCGTGCCGGCGAGGAGTACGTCTGGCGGGTCATGGCGCGTCGCGGCATGCTCCAGGACCGGGTCCGGCTTCCCCAGGCCGTCGGGTGCGCGGGGCCCTGGCCGGCCTACGACGCCCAGGGAGGGGCGGCCGGCTGGCTGCTGGCGCCCAGCGGCCCGGTGCTGGTGCTGACCGGCGAAGGCGCCAACGCCGAGACCTTGGGTGACGGATTGGTGCGGATTCCCCAGGGGCGCTACCGGCTGGCGTTTCCCGGAGGGTTGAGCGAGGAAGGCGGGGAGGCCGGCGACCCCGTCCCGCTCGAGGGGGCCGTGGAGGGCTTGCAGGCTGCGCTCATGGACCTGGACGTCCGCTCGGTCCTGGGTGCTGCGGTGCGTCGCGGCGAGGGCGGCGACCCTTCCCGCTCGGCGCGTCGGGCCGCGATCGACGTCTACGGACGCCTGCGCGGCCTGGAGGCTGCGCTGCGCGGTTTCCTGGGGGGGCGCAGCGAGGCGGAGAACCTGGGTTTCTACCTGGCGCTCGCCCGGGCCGATGCGGTCGACCGGGCGCTCTCGAACGAGGGATTGCCGCCCGCCTTCGGGGTCCAGGAGCCGATGCGGAGGTGCCTGGCCATCGCCGCCAGCCCCCGGGTGGTCCACAGGGAGGAAGGGCGCGGTCTGGGCCTGGCCACCGAGGAGGCGCGCCGGAACGATCCCGAGCTCCGCCATTTCGTCCCGCCCCGGCGGCCGGTGCCGGAGGGGAGCGGAGACCTGGCTTTGCGCCTTGCCCTGGTCGACCTCCCGGGGCATCTGGTCCTCGAGGTCGAGGTCGGTGACCGGCGCTTCCCGGTGCGGCCGGTGGCCCGGGACTTCGTGTTCACCGGCGAGGTCGAACTCATCCTTCCCGAAGCCCTGGCTCCGGCCGGGAGCACGGTGCGGATCCACCTCGCGGCCGAGGATCTCCCCGGGGCCGCCCGGGGGAGCGGGAAGCTGCCGATCCCGCTCTTCGGGGACCGGCCCTTGCCCGCGGCCCTGCGGGAGGGACCCGGCACCGCCTGGCTCGAGGATCTGGTGCTCACGCGCCTGCCCCGTCGCGGCGGTTCCTGACCAGGAGCTGCTCCGGGAAGGCGTTCGGGGTGCGCCCTGGCAGCCTTCCCCCATGCGCGGCCTCACGGAAGCGCCGCGACCCCTGTTCCTCCCGGGGAGGGTCCATGGTAGGTTACGCCTCGCGCCCTGGACCCCTGGATGGGGATGGCGACGAGGAGGCCCGCTTGGACGGCGTCGGGATGAAGCTCCAGTACCTCTCGGTCCTGCTTCTCTTGGGCTCGGCCATCGGGTTCGCGGCCCTCAACCTGTGTCTCTCCTGGATCCTCCAGGAGCGGGCCGGGACCAACCCTTTGAAGGACAGCGCCTACGAGTGCGGCATGCCGATCCTGTCGCCGGCCCGCATGCGCTTCTCGGTGAAGTTCTACCTGGTGGCGGTGCTCTTCATCCTGTTCGACGTCGAGGTGGTCTTCACCTACCCCTGGGCCATCGCCTTCAAGGACCTCGGCTGGTGGGGCCTGCTCCTGATGCTGGCCTTCCTCGAGGTCTTCTACACGGGCTGGCTCTACTGCTACAAGAAGGGAGCCCTGGACTGGGAGAGCTGACGCTCCGGGACGCGTCCGGCTCCCCACCTGCGGCGGACCGGATCGACCCGTCGGGAGCCATCCCCCTCCAGTGAACGAGGTAATCCCATGGCCGAACCTGCCAACAAGCCAGATCCCCGCTTCGCCCTCGAGGCCATCGCACGCCTGAAGAAGGAACTCCCCGGCGCGGTGCTGGGCCAGGACGAGTTCCGGGGCCAAGCCTGGGCCGTGATCGCTCCCGACCGGCTGGTCGAGGTGTGCACCTTCCTCCGGGACTGCCCCGACTTCCGCTGCGACTACCTCAGGGACATCACCGCCGTCGACAACCTGGCCTCGGCCGACGAGGCCCACCGCTTCCAGGTCGTCTACCAGCTCTACAGCATCGACTTCCGGGGCCTGCTGCGGCTCAAGGTCGACCTCCCCGAGGAGGACCCCGAGGTGGACTCGGTGGCCGGCATCTGGGCCGCCGCCGATTGGCTCGAGCGGGAGACCTTCGACATGTACGGCGTCAAGTTCCGCGGGCATCCCGACCTGCGCCGGATCCTGATGCCCGAGTCGTACCGCTACTTCCCGCAGCGCAAGGACTTCCCCCTCGAGGGCATCCACGACGTGGAGGGCATCTGAGCATGGCCAGCAGCAACGAGCCTGGGAACGGCGTGTCCGGGGCCTCCCGGATGGAGATGCCCATCCCGGTGCCGGTCGAGACCGAGGAGGAGGCCTACGGCGAGGACACCATGGTCCTCAACATGGGCCCCCAGCACCCCAGCACCCACGGGGTGCTGCGGATCATCCTCGAGCTCGACGGCGAGACCGTGGTGCGGGCCAACCCGGTGATCGGCTACCTGCACCGGGCCAAGGAGAAGATCGCCGAGAACTTCACCTACAACCAGTTCATCCCCTACACCGACCGGATGGACTACCTGGCCCCGCTCCACAACAACGTGGCGGTGGTGCTCGCCACCGAGGCGATGGCCGGGATCACGGTCCCCAAGCGCTGCCAGTACATCCGGATGATCTGCTGCGAGCTGGCCCGGATCTCGGCCCACCTGCTCGGGCTCGGCGCCTACGCCATGGATGTCGGGGCCATGACGGTCTTCCTCTACGGGTTCACCGAGCGGGAGAAGATCTACTACCTGATCGAGCGCCTGACCGGCGCCCGCTTCACCACCAGCTACACCCGGGTGGGCGGGGTGGCCCAGGACCTGCCGCTCGGCTGGCTCGACGAGCTGGTGGTCTTCCTCGACCAGCTCGATGGCAAGGTCGACGAGATCGACCGGCTGCTGACCCGGAACCGGATCTGGCAGATCCGCAACCAGGGCGTGGGCGTGATCAGCCGGGAGGACGCGCTCCGCTACAACCTGCGGGGACCCGTGCTGCGGGGCTCGGGCGTGGGCTTCGACCTCCGCAAGGACCACCCCTACCTCTGCTACGACGAAGTCGACTTCGACGTGCCCGTGGGGTCCGAGGGCGACTGCTACGACCGGTACCTGGTCCGCATGGAGGAGATGCGCCAGTCCATCCGCATCCTCCGCCAGTGCGCCAAGAACATCCCCGCGGGACCGATCTGGACCAGCGACTCCAAGGTGGCCCTGCCCCAGAAGGAGCGGGTCCTCTCCAGCATGGAGGAGCTGATCCACCAATTCATCCTGGTGACCGAGAGCCTGAACATCCCGCCCGGCGAGTTCTTCCACGGGGTCGAGAACCCCAAGGGCGAGTTCGGCGTGTACGTGGTGTCGCGGGGCGGGCCGAGGCCGCACCGCTTCCGGATGAGCGTGGGCAGCTTCGCCAACCTGGGGATCCTGCCCTTCCTGCTGCCCGGCCACATGGTCTCGGACGTGGTGGCGATCCTCGGCTCCATCGACTTCGTCATGGGCGAATGTGACCGTTAGGGACAGAGCGTGAAGTACCAGTTCACCGCAGAGAACCTGAAGCGGATCGAGGAGCTGAAGCAGCGCTACCCCAAGGACCAGCCGCGGGCGCCCCTCCTGATGGTCCTGCACATCGTGCAGGAGCAGTTCGGGTCGGTTCCCCCGGAGATGGTCCCCGAGGTCGCCAGGGTCATGGGGATCCCCCAGATCTGGGTGGAGGAGGTCGTGACCTTCTACCCCCTGTTCCGCTGGCACCAGAACGGGACCCGCCAGTTCGGGAAGCACCACCTCGGCGTGTGCGTGACCCTGAGCTGCCAGATCGGCGGCTGCAAGGAGCTCGTGAAGCACGTCCAGGACAAGTACGGCGTGAAGTGGGACGGCGTCACCAAGGACGGCAAGCTCTCGCTCCAGGAGATGCAGTGCCTGGGCTCGTGCCACACCGCCCCGGTGGTGCTCTTCGACGACATGCGCTACGAGGGACTGACCCCCGAGAAGCTCGACAAGCTGATCGCGAAGGGGCGCACCGATGGCTAAGCAGACCAGCATCCTCCTGGCCCACTTCGAGAAGAAGGGCGGGCACACCCTCGAGGCCTACAAGAAGGACTGCAAGGGTTACCAGGGGCTCGAGAAGGCCCTGAAGATGGACAAGGCCGCCCTCTGCAAGGAGGTCCAGGACTCGGGCCTCCGGGGCCGCGGCGGCGCCGGCTTCAATGCCGGGCTCAAGTGGTCGTTCATGCTGAAGGCGGGGACTCCCCGGTACCTGGCCTGCAACGGCGACGAGTCGGAGCCGGGCTGCTTCAAGGACCGGATGATCCTGTACTGGGATCCCCACATGCTGGTCGAGGGCTGCCTGATCGCGGCCTTCGCCATGGGAGTGGAGACCGTCTACATCTACATCCGCGGCGAGTACAAGCCGGAGATCGCCCGGATGGAAGAGGCCATCGCCGAGGCCCGCAAGGCCGGGCTGGTGGGCAAGAACATCCTGGGCTCGGGCTTCAACTGCGACGTCTGGGTCCACAAGGGCGGCGGCGCCTACATCTGCGGCGAGGAGACGGCGCTCCTGTCGAGCCTCGAGGGCTACCGGGGCTACCCCAAGATCAAGCCCCCGTTCCCGGCCCAGCGCGGCGTGTTCGGGAAGCCCACCACCATCAACAACGTCGAGACCCTGGCGAACGTCCCCCACATCGTCCGGGAGGGCAAGGACTGGTACAAGCAGTTCGGCCCCCCGAACAACCACGGGACCCGCATCTTCTGCGTCTCGGGACGGGTGAAGAAGCCGGGCGTCTACGAGTTCCCCATGGGCATCACCATGCGGGACCTGATCGACGCCGCCGGTGGCGCCCAGGACGGCCACTCGATCAAGGCCATCATCCCGGGCGGCTCGTCCATGCCGATCCTGCCCTGCGACCGGCCCTTCAAGGGGAGGCCAGGGACCGACTGGGCCGACAAGGACATCGACGTCTGGGGCCTGTCGCTCGACTTCGACTCGGTGTTCAAGGCCGGGTCGTTCCTGGGCGCCGGCGGCGTGATCGTGATGGACGACCGGGACTCGATCCCGGAGTGCCTCTACAACCTGTCCCGGTTCTACGCCCACGAGTCCTGCGGCCAGTGCACCCCCTGCCGCGAGGGCTGCCACTGGGTCGAGGGGATCCTCCACAAGATGCTCCACGGCCACGGCAAGAAGTCGGACGTCGACCTCTTGATGAACGTGACCGGGAACATGGCGGGGCGCACCATCTGCTTCCTGGCGGACTCGCTGGTGATGCCGGTGCAGAGCTACATCCAGAACTACCGCGAAGAATTCGAGGCGCTGGTCGGCCAGTCCAAGGCCGCGGCGCACGGCTAGATCGACGAACCCAAGGAACGAGGAGGCTGGTTTCGATGGCGAAACTCACCATCGACGGGCGCGAGGTGGAGGCCGCACCGGGCACCCTGCTCATCGAGGCCGCCAAGAGCGCCGGCATCCAGATCCCGCATTTCTGCTACCACGAGGCCCTGAAGCCCGCGGGCAACTGCCGGATCTGCCTGGTCGAGGTGAAGATGGCCAGCGGCCCACCTCCCAAGGGCCCGGTCATCGCCTGTATGACCCCGGTGGCCGAGGGCATGGACGTCAAGACCCAGAGCCAGCTGGCGGTGAGCTCGCGCAACTCGGTGATGGAGTTCCTGCTCCTGAACCACCCGCTCGACTGTCCGATCTGCGACCAGGCCGGGGAGTGCAAGCTCCAGCGCTACTCGTTCGAGCACGGTCCCGGGAACAGCCGTCTGGAAGAGGACAAGGTCAAGAAGCCCAAGAACGTCCGCTTCTCGGAGGCGATCACCTTCGACGCCGAGCGCTGCATCCTGTGCACCCGCTGCGTCCGGTTCTTCGAGGACGTGAGGGGCAAGAACGTGCTGGGGCTCGTGAACCGCGGCACCTTCAACGAGATCGCGGTGGCCAGCGGCAAGCAGATCGACGACGGCTATTCGCTGAACATCGTCGACATCTGCCCGGTGGGCGCGCTGACCTCGACCGACTTCCGGTTCCAGAGCCGGGTCTGGTTCCTGGCCCAGACCGAGAGCGTGTGCAACGGGTGCTCCACCGGCTGCAACATCAGCATCTCGGCCCGGGACGACCGGATCCATCGCTACGTCCCGAGGGTCAACACCGCCGTCAACGGACACTGGATGTGCGACGCCGGACGGATGAGCTACAAGGCGGTGGCGAGCGAGACCCGGTTGCAGCAGCCCTTGCGACGGATCGGCGGGGGGCTCGAGCCGGTGGACTGGACCGAGGCCCTGGACGTGGCGGCCGAGCGTATCCGGGACGCCCGGAAGCCTGTCACCTTCGTGGCCTCGACCGCCGCCAGCAACGAGGACCTCTGGCTCTTCCGCCGCCTGGCTTCCGGGGTCAAGGGCGCCCGGCTGGTGCGGGTCGGCGTGACCGGGGAGGCCGATGGCTACCTGCGGACCGCCGACCACTCGCCGAACTCGGCCGGCGCCGAGCTGATCGGCTGGGGCGCGGTGGGCCTCGGGGACACCGGAGGCGGCGGCCTGGTGGTCCTGGGCGACCACCTCGACAAGGCGGCCCTGCCTTCCGGTCGCGAGTTCCTGGTGGTGCTGGGCTGGAACCGGGGCACCCTGGCCGACGAGGCCGACGTGGTGCTGCCGATGGCCGGCTTCTCGGAGGTCGACGCCACCTACGTCAACGCCAAGAAGCGCCTGCAGAAGGCGCCTTCGGCGGTCAACCCGCCGGGAGAGTCGCTCCCGGGGTGGAAGGTGCTGCCGAGTCTCGAGAAGCGCCTCGGCGGGGGCGGGGTCGAGGCCTATGCCGGCCCCGACGACGCCTTCGCCGCCATGAAGGCGTCGGTGGCCGCCTTCGGGATGGTCCCCGCCCGCCGGATCCGGCGGATCGATGCCATGGGGATCGACCTCGTCAACGGAAGGGCGGTGTGAGGCGATGAGCAGCTTCCTGATCGCCAACCCGACGGTCGCCCACGCCCTGCTCACGGTCCTGAAGATCGTGGTGTTCCCGGTCGTGATGGTGATGTCGCTGACGCTGCCGGCGCTGGTCTACATCGAGCGCAAGCTGGCGGCCTACATCCAGGACCGGCTGGGCCCGAACCGGGTGGGTCCGGCCGGCATCCTCCAGCCGATCGCGGACGCCTTGAAGTTCTTCTTCAAGGAGGACGTGATCCCGGGTCACGTCGACCGGGCGATGTACGTGCTCGCCCCGACCTTCGTGCTGATCCCGGTGCTGCTCTCGTTCGCACCCTTGCCCTTCGGGCCGGGGCTGGCCCTGCCTCTCGGCTGGGTCGAGAGTGCATCCCGGCCGGGAGCGCCGCTCACCCTGGTCCCCATGGTGATCGCCAACCTCGACATGGGCCTGCTCTACGTCTTCGCCATCTCCTCGTTGTCGGTCTACGGAGTGAGCCTGGGCGGCTGGGCGTCGAACAACAAGTACTCGATCTTCGGCGGGGTGCGCTCGGCGGCGCAGATGATCTCCTACGAGATCACCCTGGGGCTCTCGGTGCTGGGCGTGTTCATGCTGGACGGCACCCTGAACCTCGACGAGATCGTGCGGGCCCAGGCCGACGGGGTCTGGCACATCTTCGACCAGCCGATCGGGTTCCTGATCTTCCTGGTCTCCTACTTCGCCGAGACCAACCGCCTCCCCTTCGACCTCCCGGAGTGCGAGACGGAGCTGGTCGCCGGCTACCACCTCGAGTACAGCTCGATGAAGTTCGCCATGTTCTTCATGGCGGAGTACGCGGCCATGGTGGTGGCGAGCGGCCTGGTGACCAGCCTGTTCCTCGGCGGCTGGGACCTGCCGTTCCTGGACATCGCCCGGCTCTCGGCCGAGGCGGTCGCCCGGGGCGACGTGTGGACCGTCAACCTGGTCGGCCTGCTCGGCTTCCTGGCTTTCGCCGTGAAGGTCGCATCGCTGCTGTTCCTCATGATGATGATCCGGTGGACCATCCCGCGCTTCCGCTACGACCAGCTGATGGACCTGGGCTGGAAGATCTTCCTGCCCCTCGGACTCGTCAACCTCGTGCTCACGGCATTCCTGAAACTGCTCTTCGGATCGAACTAGGAGGTCGACCTCGACCATGGCTTCCGGCAGAGGCGGCGTCATCACGGTCGTGAGACCGCAGCCCACGATCTGGGAGAGGACCTATCTGGTCCCCATCCTGAAGGGGCTGTGGATCACGCTCGGGCATTTCTTCCGATCGTGGTTCTACGAGATCACCTACGAGGGCCAGGGGGCTTCGGCCATCCTGACCACCCCGGGTGCCATCACCCAGCAGTACCCCGAGGTGCCGACCCGGACTGCCTCGAACTACCGGGGTGCCCCGGTCCTGGTGCGCAACCAGGAGGGCAAGGTGAAGTGCGTGAGCTGCCAGCTCTGCGAGTTCATCTGTCCGCCCCGGGCCATCGCCATCAGCCCGGCGGCCATCACCCCCGACGTGGCGAGCCAGTACACCAACAAGGAGAAGTACCCCCGGGACTTCACCATCGACATGCTGCGCTGCATCTACTGCGGCTACTGCGAGGAGGTCTGCCCCGAGCAGGCGATCTTCCTCTCGCAGGAGTACAGCCTGAGCGCCCCCACCCGTGAGGACCTGATCTTCGACAAGGAGAAGCTCCTCGCCATGGGCGGCATCCGGCTCGACATGATCCGCAAGTGGGAAGGCCAGGCGGCCGGTCGGGACACCACGGGACGGTCGCTGCGATGACCGGCCTCACCGCTTTCACCACCGAGCAGATCTTCTTCCTGGTTCTCGCACTCGGGATGATCCTGTCGGCGGTCCTGATGGTCAACGCCCGGCACCCGGTCTACAGCGCGGTCTTCATGATCGCCACGATGTTCGGGATCGCCGCCTGCTTCGTGCTGCTCGACGCCTATTTCCTCGGGGTCATCCAGGTGCTGGTCTATGCCGGCGCCATCATGGTGCTGTTCCTGTTCATCATCATGCTCCTGAACGTCGACCAGGAATCGAGCTACCAGCCGAGCCTGGGCGCCGCCGGGATCGTGCTCTCGGCGATGTTCGCGGGGGCGATGTGGGCGACCATCTGGAAGGAAGCCGTGACCCTGCCCTCCGAGGTGGCGGTCAAGGTGGCCCCCAAGGCGTTCGAGCTCCAGAACATCGCCCGGGTCCTGTTCGCCCGGGAGGATGGCTACTGGTTCGCCTTCGAGGCGGTCTCGATGCTCCTCCTGGGTGCCATCCTGGGGGTCGTGGTGCTCTCGAAGCGGAGGCTCGAGTAATGGTCCCGCTGAACTGGTACCTGATGCTCTCCTCGATCCTGTTCACGCTGGGCCTCATCGGGGTCCTGTGCCGGCGGAACATGATCATCGTGCTGATGAGCATCGAGCTGATGCTCAACGCCGTGAACCTGAGCCTGGTCGCCTTCTCCCGGTTCCCGCCCCGCCTCGGGGACCTCGGCTATGCGGTCGACCCGACCAGCATCGCCAGCGGTCAGGTGATGGTGTTCTTCGTGATGGCGATCGCCGCCGCCGAGGTCGCGGTCGGACTCTCCATCATCGTCGCCCTCTACCGGGTCAAGGAAACGGTGCTCGTCGATCGCGTCAACATGATGCGCGACTAGGACCTGGAGGAAGCTTCTTCTCATGGACTCGATCACCATGCTTCCGGTCTGGGGCATCCTGCTCCTGCCCCTGGCGTCGGCTCTCGTCATCGCCTTCTTCCTCCAACGCTTCGACCGGGCGGCGGCCGGGGTCGGGATCGCCAGCATCTCGCTGTGCTTCCTGCTCACCCTGTCGCTGCCGTTCTGGACCATGCCTGCCCAGACCCCCGGGGGGCGTGACCTGCCCGCCCAGCTCGACGCCTCGGGGATGGCGACCGGCCAGGTCTTCCTGTACCGGGACGGCTCCCAGCTGGGCTCCGGGATCCGGCGCCAGTGGGATCCCCGGCTCTGGATCGGGACTCCGGCCCCGGTGGACGCAGCGGGGAAGTCCCTGCCGTCGGGAGCCCCCGACGTGTCCCGGGGAGCAGGGGTCGAGATCCGCTTCGGCGTGATGATGGACAACCTGGCGTGGGCGATGACGCTGATCGTCACCCTGGTCGGCCTGCTGGTCCACATCTTCTCGGTCGGGTACCTGGCCCATGAGGGGGCCTGGGGCCGGTACTTCGCAGGGCTCTCGCTGTTCTGCTTCTCGATGCTCGGGATCGTGCTCTCGCCCAACTACTTCCAGACCTTCATGTTCTGGGAGCTGGTGGGCGTCAGTTCGTACATCCTGATCGGCCACTACTACGACCAGGACAATCCGCCGGAGGCCGCCAAGAAGGCCTTCATGACCAACCGGGTGGCGGACTTCGTCTTCATGACCGGGATCCTCGCCCTCTTCGAGCGGGTGGGGACGGTCGACTTCCACGACCTGGCCGGCGCCTTCGACGGGGTGGCGGCCAACGAGCTGGGATGGCCGACGGCCATCGGGGTGATGCTGTTCGTGGGGTGCATGGGCAAGTCGGCCCAGTTCCCGTTCCACATCTGGCTC
>CAYOHP010000044.1:0-44408 GCA_964403795.1 uncultured bacterium
ACGGTTCTGTGGGAGCCGGGGGCGGGCAACCGCCCCCGGCTACCCGACAAGCCCGACCGCGAGCGAACCCCTTGGGGTGAGCTGCAGACGAACTGAGGAACTAATGCCCCTCGAGGTAGACGTGGACCTTCTTGTCGAGGAAGACCCGGAGCTTCTTGCGGTAGTTCACGTCCCGGGTGGTGTCGAGTTCCTCGTCGTAGAGCACCGTCTTGGGTTCGGCCCCGGCCAGCATCGAACGGAGGTCCAGGGTGCGGGCCGCCACCGAGCCGACCACGTCCAGGCGACCTCGGGAGGAGACCTGGCCGCGCAGCGCCACCAGCGAGGCCCGGACCCGCTCCGAGGTCTGGATCCGGAGGTCCCCGCCCAGCGCCACCAGGGTCAGGGTGTCCTCGGGCCGCTCGGGTTCCACCCGGCCCGTCACCGTGATCCCGCCCTGGACCAGCAGCATCCCGGAACTCGCCGGCCTCACCGCGCCGAGTTCGACGTCCCCGGTCCGGACGTGGACGATCCCCGGCAGGTCGAGCTTGCCATCGGGTCCCATGTAGCGCTGCTGGAGTTCGGCCGCGTCCGCCACCGCGTAGACCGCCTTGGCGGTGAGCACCTTCTCGAGCAGCGGCCCGTCGAGGTCGTCGAGGGCCCCTGCGAAGACGTCCTCGCCGGTCCCGGAGGCCAGCCGGCGCACCAGCCGGCAGTACCCGGGGACCGGATTCCCCGGAGCCGGGTAGAGGAACCACTTGTCGCCCGCCACGGCCGGGCCCAGGTGGGTGAGCGCCCCCTCTGCCAGCCGGGCAGGCGGCACGAAGGGGGTGGCGTCGCTGGTCACCCGTCCGTCGGGCTGCAGCAGCTCGCCGTTGGTGGCCAGATAGTCCCAGGCCCGGTTGTAAGCCTCGTGTTCGATCCGGGCCATGACCCGCTCGTAGGCGTCGTAGCGACCCCGGAACGGGCCCTGCCCCCCCAGGGCCGAGAACTCCCCGGCCGTGCGGTAGGGATACCAGAGCCCGTCGAGCAGGCGCAGGGTGACGAAGCTCCGGTAGGCGGGTCCCAGCACCACGGTGGGACTCACGTTGCCGACATCGCCCATGAGGTGGACGGCCCCGGTCCCGTCCCCCACCGAGCCGGTTCCCGGTACCGGACGGGGATAGTCCCCGGGCGCGGCCGCGCTCCCGAACTTGGCGCTGGCCCGGATCCCGTCGTAGAAGCCGAAGGTCAGGCCGTACTCGTTGGCGATCCCGTCGAGGTCGCTCTTCATGCGGTAGCGGGTCCGCCGGAGCTGGAACATCTCCTCGTAGGGGCCAGCCCCGATCCCGTGGACCAGGTTCAGGTACCAGGGCTGTTCCCCGCCCAGGTAGACCAGCCCGCCTCGATCCGGGGCCACCGTCGAGAACACGTCCGCGAGCGGGAGGAAGCGACCCTCCTCGAGGGCCGGGTAGCGCTCGGCCCGGTGGAAGAGGACCAGCGGCCGGGCGGGCTCCCCCTGCATGCGCAGTCCGGAGGCCGGGTCGGTGCGGTCGTAGCGGAGCGGGTTCCAGTCCTGGTCTCCCTGGCTCCTCAGGAACAGCGTGAACTTGGAGACCACCGGGGCCACCACCGAGACGACCTTGACCTGCTTGGCGGCCACCAGGGTGCGGATCACGCCCCGGTAGCCGGCCCGGGCCACCAGGGCCAGCTCGCCGAATTTCTCGCGCCCGTCCCGCACCAGGCCGCGCAGCCCCCCCTCGGGGTAGAAGGGCTGGAAGTTGCGGAGCTCGACCTTCACCTCGAGGGAGGCGGCTCCGTCGAACAGTCCCACCAGTTCGTCGAGCACCGGCGAGGCGATCGGGATCGAGGTCCCGTTGGCCTGGTCGGCGGCCTTCTCGACCAGAGCCAGGTAGAACGGCGAGGCGGCGTCCAGCGAACTCTGCCGCATGTGTTCCATGGTCAGGTTCAGGCCCGACTCGGCCAGGTTCAGGGCGATCTCGCCGAAGGTGTAGCGATGCGCCTCGAGGTACTGCTGGCGCATGGCCTGCTGCAGCATGAAGGCCCCGATCGCCACCACCACGATCAGGGCGCCCACCACCACCAGCACGATGCCGCGCCGGCGACGGATTCGGGGGGCGGGGCCGGAGCCGGGACGTCTCACCGCTGGGAGATGCCTTCGCGGGAGACCAGGTAGGCCATGCGCAATTCGGAGTCGGTGCGCTTGCCGCTCATGATCTCCTTCCACCTCACCGTGACCAGGATGCGCTTCAGGCCACCCCACGCCCCTTCGTCCCCGCGGGAGCTCACCTGGGTGATCGCCAGGTAGCGCTCGAAGTCCCCCCCGGTGGTCACCGGGGTGATCCGAGCGCCGAGGTCGGCGATGCGCGCCCCCGGTTCGGAGGCCACCAGCCGGTCCCCCACCTCGGCGTCGCTCCAGCCGGTCAGGCCGTTCTCCTGGGTGAGCGGGAGCTCGTCATAGGGGATCGCCTTCAGGATCTCGACCAGGTCCGAGGCGTGGTTGGTGGCCCGGATCCGGTTCACGCTCGAGGCGCTGCCCCGTTCCGAGGAAGTGAGGATGTCGTAGAGCGGGAAGAGCGCCACCCCGACCAGCAGGGCGACGAACAGGATCTCGACCAGGGACACGCCCCGGCGATCGGCGGCGGGGGCCGCCACGCGGCGCTGCCAGCTGCGACGGCGTCCCCCCGGTGCGCCCATCAATAGACCCAGAACCGGTTCACCCGCACGCCGCGGGCCCGGGCCAGGAGCCTGGCTTCGCCCAGGATGGCCCCGGGCAGCGCCACCTCGAAGGTGAAGTAGCTGCGACCGAAGGCCTTCCACCGGGCCTCCGAGGCCTCGTCATGGAGCGACTCCGGGGTCTCGACCACCACCAGCACGACCTCGTCGGACCACTTGGCCTTGAGGTCGGGGATCTGGTCGTTGACCGGGACGGGAGCCTCCCGGCCTCCCCATCCCCCGACCGCCATCACCCGGAAGCCCTCGGCCTCGAGCTGGCGGGCGGTGGCCTCGAGGATCTGCTCGCGGGAGAGGCCCCGGGGGGCCTGTGCAGGCTCTGCTGGAGCGCCGGAACGGGACGGTGCGGTGGCTCCCATGACGTCCTCCTGAAGGTCTCGAAGACCGCTCCGATGGTAGCACGAAGCCCATCCGGGACCGTGCTAGCCTGAGGCCGTGATGAACCTCCTCCTCATGCTCCTGGGCGTGCTGGTGGTGGGCGGGCTCCTGGGCCTGGCCGGAGCCGTCACCCTGGGGCTGGTGCTGGCCCGGGAGCTCCGGCTCTTCCTGCGGGCGCCCGGCTACTACATGCAGAAGGCGCTCTCGGGACCAGGATACGAGGCCCGCGCCCGCAAGCTGGCCTCCCGGGTGCGCCGGCTGCTGCCCCAAGCCGGTCGCGAGGGCCCGTTCCGGGAACTCATGGAACGGGTGGACCGGGCCGTGTCCGCGATCCGCGAGCTGGAACGCCGACGGGAGGCGATCGTCCTCTACCTCGACCATGACCTGGCCTCCGACCAGCTCGCGCTGCCCCCCGGCCAGGAGGCGAGCAACGCCCTCCGCACCCTGGGGGCGCGCCGGGGCGAGATCGATCAGCAACTGGCGGCCAGCCTGACGAACCTGGCCGAGATCGAACGCTGCGTGGCCGCCAAGGTGCTCGGAGGCCGCGACCCCGAGCGCGAGCGCGAGACCCAGGCCGAGCTCGACGAGACCATGGCCGAGCTCGAGGACCTGCTCAAGGCCGATCAGGAGGCCGGGCTGCTCCCCGGCCGGTAGCGCTCCAGCGCCCGGGCGATCCGGGCCCGGAGCGCGTCGGGCAGGCCCGGCTCCGCCTCCAGGCGGGAGAGCGAGGCCACGAAATCCCCCGGGTCCCGGCCCTGGCGACACGCACACTCGGCCCCCGCCAGCAGCACCGCGGCCCTGGCCCGGGGATCGACCCGCGAATCGGACCCGTAGGCCCCCCCGTGGCTCGACGAGGACGAGGCCACCACCTCGAGCAGATCGAGCCAGGCGTGGTAGGAAGCCGCCAGGGCGGCCTCGACCCGGCAGGCGGCGACCACCTCGGAGAGCTCGGGAGCCTGCTCGAGCAGCCCCTCGGCGGCGTCGAGCGCCTCCAGCACCTCGAGCTTGGCACCACGGGCCGCGGCTCTCGCCAGGCGCTCCCGGATCGCCGAGATCCGGGCCTGGAACGAGCCGTCCGGGGCGCCCGCCCCCCCGGGATCGCCGGCCACGGGCGAGGTCGGCGCCATCAGGCGGGTCAGAGCCGCCTCGACCTTCCCGGTCCCGGGACGCAGGAGCGAGAGCGCCTGGAGCTCGCGCACCGCCCGGGTCGGGTCCCCGTCCGCCTCCGCGGCCGCTACCAGACCTTCGGCCAGGGCCTCCACCACCGCCTTGCACCCGGGGTTGGCCCTCGCCAGGGCCCAGGCCGCAGCCCGACCCTGGGCCCCGAGGCCGACCATGGTGGTGACCGCCCGGGCCACCGAGGTCCGCAGCCTGCGGGAGTAGCGCCCCACCTCGGCGAGCGGCGGCAGGACTCCGGGCAGTGCCCCGGGGGAGGTGGCCCGGAGCTGGTCGAGCACGGTGGCCAGGGCCTGGGCCAGGCCGGGCCGGAGGGTGGCGCTGCCCAGGAAGAAGAAGCCGCGGAAGCGGTGCACCGCCCGCCGGTCCAGGGGCGCAGCCAGCAAGGCGGCCACCACCGGATAGGAGGCGCGCTCCCGTTCCCCGGCCGTGAGCACCGCCTCGAGCGCCACCTCGGCGGGTACCTCCAGCAACTCCCGGCAGGTCTCGAGCAGGGTGAGTTCCTCGGGCTCGATCTCCCCATCGGCCACAGCCGCGGCGGCCAGGCGACGGAACACCTCGGTCCGATCCAGGGGACGGGAAGGCCCCCCCGCGATCCCCGGGGAGTCGGCGGAACCACCCTGGTCCTTCCCCCCGTTCTCCGCCGCCTGCCGTGCCGCCCGCGCTCCCGCCACCCGTTCGAGCGCCGCCCTCCGGGCCGCCGCGTCCAGGCCCAGGAGCCGAGCCAGCCGGACCAGGAGATCCTCCTCCCATGGCTCGACCCGTCCGTCCGCGACCGCGGCCTCCAGGAAGCTCTCGAAGGCGGCCTCGGGCGAGAGCGGATCCCGCCGTCCCGCCCGGGAAGCCCGGGCCCCGTGCCACTGGTAGCGGAACGGCAGGCGCAGGTCGACGGCCTCGGCCTGCGGATCTCCCCCGTTCCCGGGACCGGCACCCGGTCCGCCTCCTGTGCCGGTGGCCCCGGGGCCGGCCTGGCCGCCTTCCCCTCGCGCCGAGCGGACCGCGGACTCGACCCGGGGATCGCCGGGATCGATCGCCCGCGCCCGGGCCAGGGCCGCCTCCGCCACCAGTCGGTCCGGCTCCCAGAGCGCCAGGCAGACCAGTGCCGGCAGGAGGTTCGGGTCCAGCTCGAGGGCCCGGTGGAATCGGCTGCAGGCGTCCACCCGCCGGCCTTCCAGGGCCAGCAGGCGACCGGTCTCGGTGAGCAGGCGCGGCTCCTCGCCGTGGCGGGCCTGCGCCGCCTGGAGACGACGGTGGGCCGCCTCGACCCGCCCCTCGGCACCGAGCCGGGCCACCCGCTCCGCGATCCGACCCGGGGAGGCATCGGGACCCGGATCCTCGGGCTCGACCCCGGGGCGCGCCAGCTCCCGGAGGTCGTCCCGCAGCCAGGCCGCGGGCGGGGGCTCGAAGACGTGCACCGGCCAGGCCGGGTCCCGGGCATCGTCGAGGACCAGCAGGTAGCCCCCGTCGAGCTCGTCGGCCAGCCGCAGCGCGGTCGCCGGGTCGAGGTCGAGACCGGCTTCGAGCAGGCCCGAGCCGTGGACCTCCACGCCGAGCCGGAGGCCGGCGGGCCCGGGGGAGACCCGCACCTCGAGGCGACGGCACAGCAGCCGGGCCAGGTCCTCCTCGGGATGCTCCGAGACCAGGTGGAAGGCTGGGAGTCCGCCCTCGGGATCCGGCAAGGGCGCCAGGCCCAGCCGCACGATCACGGACCGGCCTCGTCCTCGTCGTGGTCGGGAGGCGGCCCGGGGTCGAAACCCGGCGGCGGCACGGCTTCCGGGCCCTTGGCCAGCACCGCCTCGACGTTCTCCTGGAGCAGGGCCGGGAGCTCCAGGCTGCGGGCGGCCTGGTAGATGTTGCGACCCCGGGCGATGTCACCGGAGCGCCAGAGCGCATAGCCGGTCCGGAGCAGCAGCATGGGATCGGGCTGGTCGCGGCCGGCCGCCACCCCGACCTTGGCGGCCTCGGCCCACATCTCCTCGAGCAGCAGCGCGGCCAGCAGCGAGCCGAGGTCACCGGCCTTGGCGGCATCGATCTCGAAGACCCGGAAGAGGGCCTCGGCCGCCTCCCGGGTACGACCGGCCCGGTCGCAAGCGATGGCCAGGTGCTTCTCGACCTGGGGATCGCCGGGGCGCCGGACCTTGGCCTGGAGGAAGCGGGTGCGGGCCGCCTCGTAGCGTCCCCGCTTCAGCTCCAGGACGCCCAGGTTGAAGACCGTGTCGCCCGACTCCGGCTCCGCCGCCAGCGCGGCCTCGAAGGCGGCCTGGGCAGCCTCGAGCTGGCCGGCCTGGAGCAGGAAGGCGCCCAGCTTGTTCTGGATCCGGGCCGGGTGCTTCGAGACCGGCAGCGCCTGGCGCCAGGCGGCGAGCGCCGCATCCACCCGCTTCTGCGCCGCGTACACGTCGCCGATCCGCTCGTGGACCTCGGGGAACTCGGCGGCGTGGCTGCGCTGGACCTCCTGGTAGCGCTCCAGGGCGGCGTCATGGAGACCCAACTCGAAGGAGGCCTTGCCTTCTTCCATGAGGCGAGCCGGGTCCTTGCCGCACCCGGTGATGGCGAGCGCCAGCCCGAGGACCAAGGTCCGAGCGGAGGAGGGACGGCGGCGAACCCGCCCCCGGGTGGCGAGGAAGTTCGTCACGAACCGGCGGTCCCCGCGCTCCGGGGATAGAGCGAGACCTTGCCCGCCAGGCTGGAGAGCCGGCCCAGGACCGCCTGGTCCTCGCCGCCCTGGGTCAGGTAGCGCTGGTACCAGTAGAGGGCCTGCTCGGGGTCCTGGAGGTGCTCCTCGTAGAGGCCGCCCAGCTCCCGGAAGGCAGGCAGCCGGCACTCCGGGGCCACCTCCAGGCTGCGTCGGTAGACGTCCGCGGCCTCCTGGTAGCGCCGGGTGGCCACGTAGGCTCGGGCCAGCCCGCTGTAGGCCGACGAGAGGTCGCCGGCGGCCCGGATCGCCCGCTCGTAACAGCGCGCCGCCTCCTCGTGCTGGCCCTGCTTCTCGTGGATCAGGCCCTTCAGGTGCAGCGCCCGGGCGTAGCCCGGATCGACCTGCAGGGCCTCCTCGAGGGGTCGCAGGCCGGAGACCGAATCCCCGAGCTCGTGGTGGATCCGGGCCAGCTGGTAGCGGGTCTCGATGTCGTCCCGGGTCTGGCCGGCGACCCGCTCGAGCAGCGCCACCGCGGCCGGATCGTCGCTCACCGCCCGGAGCATGGCGGCGAACATCCGGGCGGCCTCTCCCGAGAGCGGTCGAGCCGCGTCCAGGCGACGCAGGATCTCCACCGCCTCGCGGTAGTGGCCGGCCCGGGATTCGAGCCAGGCGGTGACCAGGTCGAGGAGGTCGGCCCGCTCCTCGCCCTCGGGTCGGGACCGGCATCGGACCCCGATCTCGGCCAGCCCCACCCGGGCGAAGCACTCGCCCATGGCGGCCACCGCTCCGTCGGACTCGGGCGCCGGCGCGGTCCGGGCGACCTTGACCAGGGTGGAGAGGGCGTCCTCGATCCGCCCCCGACCCAGGGCCAGCCTGGCGCTGGCGATCCGGGCCCGGGCTGCGAGCCGGGAGTCGCCGGACTCCTCGGCGGCCCGCTGGTACTCGACCAGGGCACCGTCCACATCGCCGCGGAACTCGGCGATCCGGCCAGTCAGGTATCGGGCCGCGGGATCGCCGACGGCCAATCGGACCGCGGCCTCGAACAGGCGGCGCACCAGGGAGGAGACCGCGGGACCGGCGCCATCCAGGCCCGAGACCAGCTCGAAACAGCCCTCCAGACCGGCCCGGGTGGCGGGCAGTTCCGGGATGGCGGAGGCCACCCGCTCGGCTCCCAACGCCTGGACCTGGGGCCGGAGCGCGGCCCTCACCGGTTCGTCGGCAGCCAGGCAGACCCGGATCAGGGCCCGCTCGGCCCGGACCGGATCCAGGCGGGAGAGCCGGCGGGCCGTCTCCTGGGGTTGGAACCCGGAGGCGAGGAGTTCCTCGAAGCCGGCCACTGCGGCCGGTTCGGGTTCCTCGGCCAGCCGGTCGAGCCAGTTCCGGGCGGGCACGTCGGGGTCCTCGCCGCATTCCACCAGCAGGCGCACCAGGGCCCGGGCCCGGCCCGGCGCTGGCACCAGGGCCAGGGCCTCGGAGCGGACCCGGGGAGGGAGGCCGAGGGCGTGGCTTCCTTCGAGCAGGGTCCGCACCCGGGCCGGGCCCAGGCGTCGGACCTTCTCGTCGAGGGCCGGCTCGTCCGCCGCCAGCAGATACCCGGTGCGGCGTTCGACGTTCTGGGAGGCGACCTCGCTGCGCTCCCGCTCGGCGGCTTCCGAGGGGGTCGCAGAGGCCTCCATGAACGTCGCCTGGGCCAAGCGGAAGCCCGGCTGGTCGAGCAGGGCGGCGGCGGCCAGCTCGAGGGCGTCGAGGGCCGCGGCGTCGCGGGCATCGAGGCGAGCAGTCGCCGCTTCGAGGTCGAGGACCAGGCTGGAATCGCCGGGACCCACCGGGATGCGGAACCCGGAGAGGCCCACCGGCAGTTCGGGCCGGTCGAGCCGGACCTGGCGCCGGAGCTCGTCGAGACCCCCGGAGAGCCAGGCCGAGGCCATCTGGACGAGGTCGCCGAACAGGACCTCGAAGCGGGCCCTGTGGGCGTGGCGGGCCGCCACGATCCGGGCGAAGGACCAGAGGCGACCTTCGACCTCGGGGGGGGCTTCGCCGGGGCCCGGACAGGACGGCAGGGCTAGCTCCACCCGCATGCGAGGCGGCAGGTCGAGCGCCGCCTGGGTGGCCTCGAAGCCGCGGGCGATCCAACCGGCGCTGCCCTCGATCTCGAGACCGTCGGGGGGGGAGAAGCTGGCGGTGCCCTCCGGGGACTCGACCGGGCGGGGCGGGCCGGCGGCCTCCGGTCCAGGGCGGGGGGGAGCCGGGCTCCCGGAGAGGGACTCGAGGACCCGGGCGGCGACCCGGGCCGGCTGGGCGGTCGCGAGACGGATGGTGGCCTTCATGAAGGGATCGCGCCCAGTATACCCCCGGCGCTCGGCGGGGTCGGCGGGGTCGGCGGGGTCGGCGGGGTCAGAGGGGGCGGCCGTGGCATGGAGCTCGGCCCGGCTTCAGCGGCCGCGGCGGCGCCGGCGGAAGCGGGAGTAGCGCTCCGGATCTCCCGGCTTGGCCTCGTCGGCGGCCGAGACCCGGGTGCCGATGGGAAGCGCCGAGGCCGCGGTGGCAGTGGCCTGGGGCGCCTTGCCCGGATCCGGCAGCAGCCCCAGGAGCCGCTCGGGGACCGAGGGCCAGGCCGCCAGGGTCCAGGCCGCCGGTTCGTTGCCGGCGCCGACCAGCTCCTGGCCGAGGGCCTTGGCCTCGGCATCGGCCTCGGTCCCGAGCTCCCGGCGCAGGGTGTCGAGAGCCTGACGACCGAGCTCGGCGGCCCCTTCCTTGAGGGCCCGGCGCACGAACTCCTCGCCGATCCGTCGGGCCACGCCGGGATGGCCAGCCAGCTGGCAGACGCCGATGGCGGTGCGGGTCCAGGCCAGGCCGAAGCGATCGGCGGCCGCCGGGATCCCCGCCTGCACCAGGCGTGCGGCCCGGCGCAGGCTGGCAGGATCCGAGGCCTCCAGGACACCCCGCCACTGGGCCCGGGCCAGACAGACCAGGGCGAAGGTCAGGCTCCGGGTCGAGACCTCCCCGGCGCTGGGCTCGGAGAGCCCCAGGAGGACTTCGGGGGGGTGCACCGCCAGCGGCCAGCCCAGCGAGCCGCGATGCACCGCCAGGGCGTCGAGCAGATCGGCGACCACCACCCGGCTGGAGGAGTGGGCCGCAGCGTCCACCGCGCCGAGCACGCTCGGCAGGGTCCGGGAGGCCGTGGCACCCAGGACCCGGGTGAGGGCCGCCCGTCCGGGGGGTCCGCGCGACAGGAGCAGGCGTACCAGCCCGGAGGCATCGCCGGGGTCCAGTCCGCTGTCCTTGCCCACCGGCTCGGCCAGGCGACCCGCAAGGAAGCGGGCCAGCTCGTCGAGCTCGGCCCGGTAGCCGTCGGCCCGATCACTGCGGGCGGTGCTGCCGAGCAAGGCGCCCTGGACCCGGGGCCAGGCCGGCGGCAGACCCGCGCCGGTCAGGATCCCGTTGGCGGCCACCAGCCGGGAGACCAGCTCGGCTTCGGTCTCGGTGGGAGCCGGGAGCCTTCCCCGGGTGGCCAGCGATCCCCAGGTCGCGGCTCCCGGCAGGTTCCCGGAGTCATAGGCCGAGAGCATCGCCTCCAGCTTGGGAGGGCTCCCCAGGCGGGCCAGCAGCTCGCGGGCGGCGCTGGTCGGATCCCGCTCCCCGACCTCGCCCGCCAGTCGGCTCCAGGGGCCCGGCTCCGGGAGCGGCTGGGCCGGGGCCAGGAGCCAGGGCGCCAGGCGTGCACCGAGGAGCAGGGTGGCGATCCCCAGGACCAGGCCCACTGCCCGGCGGGCCTGACCCGCGAGCCGGGTCCGCAGCTCGGCCAAGTCCGGGGCCGTGAAGGTGCGGGCCGCGACTCCCGCCGCCTCCTCGAGGGAGGACACCACCAGGGTGGGCGCACCCTGGACCGGGGCGCCTGGGGCGGGCGACGGTGCGACCGGGGCTTGCGCGGCGGCCAAGGCCGGAGCGGGGCGCTGCCCCGGAAGCGAGGGCGAGCCGGCCGGCGAAGGCGCACCCGGGATGGGAGGAGCGGGACGGGCCCCGCCGGCCGAAGCGGGCCCCGGAGGAGCTCCGGGAGCCGGCCTCCCCCCGGAGGAGGGAGGACCCGCCGGAACCCCGGGACCAGGGCGGATCCCGGAGGCCGGCGCCGATACCGGCCGGGAGCTCCCGCCCGGCGAGGCGCCGGGACTGCCAGCCACCAGGTTTCCCACCAGATCGGCGAGCAGGTCGTCCCCGGACCCGGGAGGAGGTCCGGCAGGGGCCGCCGGAGGGGGGGTCAGCACGATGGGTTGGGGAGCGGTGCTCCGTCGCTCCCGGGCCGGCGCCGGAGGCGAGGCGGGAGCCGCTCCGGGTCCGGGTACTCCTCCCAGCAGGGCCGCGATCGGGTCGAATCCCAGGTCGGGTCCTCCCACCGGAGCCGAGGTCGGGGGCGAGGGCCGGGGCGGGGGTAGGCCGGGCGCCGGGAGCCGTCCGGCAGGGCCGGGAGGGGCGTCGCCGCCGACTCCGGCGGAACCCGGCTGCGGGCTCCCGCCCAGTACCGCGAGCAGCGCCGCGCCGTCCCGGAACCGATGGCTCGCCTCGGGCGCCAGGCACTGGTCGAGCAGGGCCAGCCGTTGCGGGGAGAGCCGATCCGCCACCGGACGCAGGTCGACCCGCTCGCCGGCCGCCACCCGCTTGAACCAGCCCGCCGGGCCGTCCGGTCCCCAGGGAGGCGAACCCGTCAGCAACTGGAAGAGCAGGCACCCGAGGGCATAGATGTCGCTGGCCGGGACCGCTCCGTCGCCGCGGAGCTGCTCGGGGGCCATGTACCCGGGCACCCCGCCGCCCTGCCGGACGTCGGTCCCCAGGCGGAAGGCCGAGAGCCCGGCGTCCGAGACCAACGCCACTCCCGCCCCGGTGAGCAGCACGTTCCCGGGGTGCAGGTCGCGGTGCACCAGGCCGGCGGCGTGGAGGGCAGAGAGCCCGCTCGCCAGCTCGGCGATCAGCCGGAAGGCACCCTCCGGCTCCAGCGTCCCGGCCCGGAGCTTGCGGGCCAGCGAAGCGCCGGCCACCAGGTCCGAGACCGCGTAGCCGATCCCGCCCTGGACCCCGGCCTCATGCAGGGCCACCACCCGGGGATGGGTGAGGTCGCGGGCGATCGCCGACTCGGCGGCGAGGACCTTGGCGGCGGGATCGGGCAGGACCTTCAGGCTCACCTTGACCGCCACCGAGAGGCCCAGGGCCCGGTGGGTGCCCTTCCAGACCCGGGCGATCCCGCCCTGGGCGATCATCGCCTCGGGCGCGATCGAGGCGGCCAGGAAGTCCGGGAATTGGGCCTGGAGAACCACGGATCCAATGTACCGGAGGGTCGCCGGGATCCGATCCCGCCTTCACCCGGACCTCTCACCCGGCCGATGGTAGGTGTGGATCCTCATGGAGGTCGCCATGCGCTCACGTCCCCTCGCCTGCTTCTCCGTCTCCGTCCTGCTGGCGTGCCTTGCCGCGCCCGCCCGGGCCGCCGACACGCATCTCCATGTGGCGATCTACGACTGGGTCGGGAGCACCGGGGCCCGGACCCGCAGACTCCTGACCCGCACCGAGGTCCCCGTCCGCGACGGAGCGGGGCTGCTGCGCATCTCGCACGGGCCTCGCCCCAACCGCACCAAGGGCTTCGAGGTGCAGTTCCGGACCCCGGGGGACGGTGCTCCGATCGCGGCCCTGAAGCCGCTGGGCATCGAGACCCAGGACCCGCTCCCGAGCACCAGGCTCGACCGCGACGAGACCGTGATCCGGGTAGCGCCCGGCCCCGACGGCTACCGGTTCTCCGACCCGGACGACGGCGACGACGACGCAGCAGGATCCGAAGCCGCACCCCCGATCGGGACCTACGACCTGGTGCTCTCCGATGAGCCGGGCCCCGAGGGGTCACAGGGCCTGTGACGGGGGCCCGGGGATCCTTGCGATCCCCGGAGGGGGCACGGCCGCCTTCCCCTGGATCTCGACCTGCGAGCGAGACTCTCACATGAGAGTCCGACTCTCACCCTGAGAGCCCATCGGGCTCCGGCGACGGCCCCCGGAGCCGTTCCCTCGCCTGGCACGCGGCGTGCGTCCGCCTCTCCCGGACGAGAGGAACGTCGATGCGAGCGCCCGGAACCCTGCCTGCCCACCTCGCCCTCGGGGTCTGCCTTCACCTGTTCCTGTCACTGGACCCGGCGACCGCCCAGTTCGGCCAGGACCCCCTGGAGAAGCCGCTGGTGCTGGTCGAGATGCCCTCGGCCCCGGTTACCGGCGCGTCGGCCGGCGCCGACCCGGGTGGGAGGCTGGACTACGGGCCGCCTCCCCCTTTCCGGCCCAGCGACCAGACCTTCCGCGATCGCAAGCACGGCCTGCTCCTCCGGGTCCAGAGCCGCTACGGGCTCCGGGCCCTCGACCACTATTGGGCCCGGATCCTGGTCACCAGCGAGGACGGGAGTCTCCTGGAGCGGGTCCAGATCCGGACTTCCCCGGCACTCGGCTCGCCCAATGCCGGGGAGCCGGAGCACCTCCTGCTCGACCGGACCCTGGAGGTCCCCGCCGCCGAGACCAGTCTGGAGCTTCCGGTGGTGGCCCTGGAAGCGGTGTCGATCTCCGCCTTCCGGAGGAGGCCCGGAGCCAGGAGTCCGCAGGAAGTCGTGAGCCTGTGGACCACGATCCCGCGTCCCGAGCCCGAGGGCTCGGATCGCTCGCTTCGGGCCCAAGTCCACTACGATCCCAGCTCCGCGGGGACCGGATTCGATCGGTTCCGGGTCCAGGTCGACCGCACCCCCGACGTGACGGAGATCCAGTTCGGCGACGACTGGACCCGCTTCCAGAGGAACCCGAGGCGTGCTCCCCGGAAGCTCGTGACGGGTCCCGACTACGCCATCTGGTCGATCGAACGGACCGAGGGTCGGGAGAACCTCTCGGGGATCCGGATGCTGGTCCTGTGGAGCGACGGGAGGGTGACCCGCCAGATGATCGAGGCCCCGCCCCAGCACATGAGGGTCGCCACCGAGGCCGATCTACCGCGCCCGTAGCGGCTCGTTCCCAGGAGCCTGTCGCACATAGCCGCCAGCATTCGTCGGCCCCTGCATCCCCGCCTGCGGCAGCGCTCTCCTCGCAGGCAGGATCCGCTGCCCACCTCACCGCATTCCTTCGGGGCTGCGCCCCTCGGACCTGCGATCGCCTGGCAGGCGGGGCGCAGGATGCCGCCTCGGTGCGACGGCGCCTAGATGCGACAGGATCCTAGACCGCCACCACGCCCTGGGTCGGGGGCACCGCGGCTCCCGGCACCGGCCGCGGTTCGAGCCACTGGTAACCGGCGTTGCGCAGCCGGGGCTCGAAGCCCTCGGCCCGGATGGCGTCGATCAGGTCCTGCTCGCGGGCCCGGTGGGTGGCGCCGGCCGGGGTGATCACGTTCTCCTCGATCATGATCGAGCCCATGTCGTTGGCCCCGGCGTGCAGGCCGCGCCGACCGGTCTCGATGCCCTGGGTGAGCCACGACACCTGGAGATTGGGGATGTTCGCCAGGTAGAGCCGGGAGACCGCCAGCCAGCGCAGGAAGACCTCGGGCGGCTGGCGCTCCGAGAAGGCCCGGCCCAGCGGGGTGTTGTCGGGCTGGAGCGTCCAGGGGATGAACGAGAGGAAGCCGCCGGTCTCCTCCTGGAGCGCCCGGATCATCTCGAGGTGGCCGAGGCGATGGGCCGCGGTCTCCATCATCCCGAACATCATCGTGGCGGTCGAGGGGATGCCGAGCCGGTGGGCCTGGCGCATCACCTCGATCCATTGTTCGCCGGTGCACTTGGTGGTGATCTTCCTGCGGATCTCGGGCACCAGGATCTCGGCGCCGCCTCCCGGGATCGAGCGGAGGCCGGCGGCTTTCAGCCTCGCCAACACCGTGTCGAGCGGGATCCCGAAGTGTTCGTGGAAGTACCAGATCTCGGGCGGCGAGAAGCAGTGCAGGTACACGCCCGGGAAGTCGGCGGCGAGCCGGGAGAGCAGCTCCTCGTACCACTCGAGCGGAAGGTCGGGGTGGAGCCCGCCCTGCATGAGGACGCCGCTGCCGCCCAGTTCCAGGGTCTCCCGGACCTTGGTGGCGATCCGCTCGTAGGGCAGCACGTAGCCCTCGTCGTCGCCCGGCTTCCGGAAGAACGCGCAGAAGTTGCAGACCGCGTCGCAGACGTTCGAGTAGTTCACGTTGCGGTCGACCACGTAGCCGACGGTGGGCTCGGGGTGCAGTCGCCAGCGCAGCCGGTCGGCGGCGGCCATCAGGGCCTCGAGCGGCACGGCCTCGACCCAGGGCAACCAGCCGGCAGGCGTGGGCGTCTCGCCGGCCTCGACCCGGGCCAGCCACTCGACGGCATTCGCAGGGCTCTTCATCGGCCGGGAGGATACCACCCGCGCGGCGGGGTCCTGGGTCGACTCGATGGAAAGTTTGCTTTCCTCAATGTCTCTTTTACTATACGGGAAGGCGGGGAGTGCGCCCCCCGTCCGGGAGCCCATGGACCTCACCGCCCTCACCGTCTCGCTGGCCCTGGCGACCCTGACCACGCTCCTCCTCCTGGCCGGCGGTCTGCCCCTGGCCTGGTGGCTGGTCCGCGGCCGGTCGCGGTCGCGCACGGTCGTCGAGGTGCTCGTCTCGCTCCCGCTGGTGCTCCCGCCCACGGTGCTCGGCTTCTACCTGCTGGTGTCGTTCGGGCCACTGTCGCCGCTGGGGAGCGGCTTCGAGGCCATGTTCGGGACCCAGCTCGCGTTCAGCTTCCAGGGCCTGTTGCTCGGATCGGTGCTCTACAACCTGCCGTTCGCGGTGCACCCCTTCGTGGCCGCCCTCTCGGCGGTGGACCGGGATCTGGTCGAGACCTCGTGGTCGTTGGGAGCCGGCGAGGGCGAGACCTTCTTCAAGGTGGTGCTCCCGCTCTCGGTGCCGGGGATCCTCGCCGGGGCGGCCCTGGTCTTCGCCCACACCCTGGGCGAGTTCGGGGTCGCTCTCATGGTCGGCGGCAATCTGCCCGGGGTCACCCGTACGCTCTCGATCGCCATCTTCGACGACGTGCAGGCCCTGGACTACGCCTCGGCCCATCGCACCGCCCTGATCCTGGTCGGGCTCTCGGCCGTCTCGCTGCTGGTCGCCTACGCGGCCAGGCGCCGCTCGTTCTCGAGCTGGGGGCGGTCGTGAGCGGCGGGGTCCGGTTCTCGCTCGACGTGGAGCGGCGCTTCCCGGGCGGGACGACGGTCGCGGCCTGCCTCTCGGGCGGAGGGGACGAAGGCCAGGTCACCGTCCTGCTCGGTCCCTCGGGCTCCGGGAAGACCACCCTGCTCCGCTGCCTGGCGGGCCTGGAGCGCCCCGACCTCGGCACCGTCCGGTTCGGCGACGAGGTGTGGTCGGACGTCGCCACCGGAGCCTGGGTGCCGCCCCAGGATCGGGGGCTGGGCTATCTGCCCCAAGGCATGGCCTTGTTCCCGCACCTCGACGTGGCCGGGAACGTGGGCTACGGACTCGGGGCGTTGCCGCCCCAGGATCGGAGCCGACGGGTCTCCGAGGTGCTGGTGCGCTTCGACCTGCAGGATCTGGCGGGGCGCAAGCCCTCGCAGCTCTCCGGAGGCCAGAAGCAGCGGGTGGCGCTGGCCCGGGCCCTGGTCCGCCAGCCCCGCCTGCTGCTCCTGGACGAACCATTGTCCGCGCTCGACGGGCCGTTGCGCGAGACGTTGCGGGCGGAGCTGCGCCGGATCCTGGTGCGCTCGGGGACGCCCACCGTGATCGTCACCCACGACCGGGTCGAGGCGGCCGCGCTCGGCGACCAGGCAGGGGTTGTGGTCGGGGGCAGGGTCCTCCAGGTCGGGCATGTGGACGAGGTGTTCCGCCATCCCGCCAGCCCGGAAGTGGCGGCGGCCGTGGGCGTCGAGAACCTGCTGGCGGGCGAGGTCGTGGGGAGCGAGGGAGGCCTGGCGACGGCGGCCGTGGGCGCGGCCCGCTGGACCGGGGTCGGCGAACTGCCCCTCGGGACCAGGGTGCTCGTCTCGGTGCGCGCCGAGGACATCGGCCTGGGTCGGGGACCGGCCGGACCCGAGAGCCCCCGCAACCACCTGCGCGGTCGGGTGGTGCTGCTGGTCCGGGAAGGACCGCTGACGCGGGTCGAACTCGACTGCGGGGGCCCGCTGGTGGCCCGGATCACCCGGGTGGCGGCCGACGAGCTGGGACTCGCCGAGGGCACCGAGGTGGTGGCCACGGTCAAGGCGACGAGCGTGCGGCTCCTGCCGCGAAGCTGAACGGGAGGGACCGAGCGATGCGACGAAGAGCCTGGATCGGCTGGATGCTGGTAGCCCTCCTCCATGGATGCGGCGAGAGAAGGGCCCCGCCGCCGACCGCGACCGGACCCGCGGCAGTCCGATCGGTGCGGATCGCGGCCGCCGCGGACCTCCAGTTCGCCCTGGAGGAGGTGGTCGCAGCGTTCCGGACCGCCCACCCGGGAATCGGCATCGAGACCGTCTACGGATCGTCGGGAACGTTCTATGCCCAGATCGCCCAGGGCGGCCCCTTCGACCTCTACCTCTCGGCGGACAAGAGCTATCCGGCGCAGCTCGCCGCCGAGGGTCATGCCGACCCGGAGACGCTCTTCGACTACGCGATCGGGCGGATCGTGGTCTGGGTCCCGAAGGACTCGCCCCTCGATCCCGAGGCCGGAGGACTCCGGATCCTCCTCGACCCCCGTGTGACCAAGGTCGCCATCGCCGACCCTCGTCATGCTCCCTACGGGCGCGCCGCGGTGGCCGCCCTGGAACATGCAGGACTCTGGTCCCGGATCGAGCCGCGGACCGTGAAGGGAACCAACATCTCGCAGGCCTTCCAGTTCGTGTCGAGCGGAGCGGCCCAGGTCGGGATCGTGGCGCTCCCTCTGGCGCTCGCGCCCCAGGTACGCGCCTCGGGACGCTTCTGGATGGTTCCCGGCGACTCCTATCCCCGCATGGAGCAGGCGGGCGTGGTGATCCGGAAGGCCCGCGACCCGGCCGCTGCCAGGCAGGTCCGGGCCTTCCTCCGAGGCGCGGAGGGTAGGGTCATCCTGAGCCGGTTCGGGTTCTTGATGCCGGGGCAGGAGCTGCCATGACGCGGCGACGGGTCCGGCACCTGCTCGCGCCGGACAAGTGGGAGGCGGCGCTGAAGGCCCTGGCTCGACGATCCGCCGGCGGGCGGACGATCGGACCTGAAGGTCCCGGAGTCCCCGGTCCTCAACGGCGGCCGGGGACTCTCCGTTCCCGCAGCGGAGCCACCTCGGCGATGAGGGAGAAGTCGCGATCGACGTGGAGGACCTCGAGATCGTGGCGCATGGCCGAGGTCGCGATCAGGCAGTCGATCGAGGACCGCACCGTGCGACCGGAGCGCCGGAGCGTCCGGTAGAGGTCCGCAGCCTCGAGGAAGACGCCTTCCTCCATCGGGGAATCCACGATCGGGAACGCCCGCATGGCGGTTCTGGCCAGCCGATGGGCGCGCTCGTCGCCGAAGCCCTGGAGAACTTCCTGGATCACGGGCAGACAGGTCACCACCTCGTCCATGCGGACCAGGGCTTCGAGGTCGAGAGGATCGCGACGGCGGAAGACCGCGATCCAGACCGAGGTGTCGACCAGGATCACCGGGCGATCTTCCTGCGCCGGGACGACACCGGCCGGTCCTCCCGCATGGCGGCGAGGTCGCCCTCCCAGGCTCCCGATCCCCGGAGCGAGAGGATCTGTCGGGCCTCTGCCCGGCGGACCAGGTCCGCGAGCGCCAGGTTCACCGTCGCCGACCAGGTCTTCTGCCCCGAGATCCGGGTGGCCCGCTCCAGCAGCTCCTCATCGAGCACAAGATTCGTACGTTTCATACATACAGTATGCACCCAACCCAGGGGTCCCAGTGGTACCTCCGGGAAGCGGAGTGGGCCCCAGACTTCAGGCCCTCAGCTCGCCGGCCGCCGTGGGAGCCTGCAGCGCGCCCGCAAAGGGCTCGCCAGCGACGGACTCGGCCTGGCGCCCCCAGAGGAGCACGCGCGGCCCGGGGGTTTGGGGGTTCGCCCCCCAAACCAAGCCCAGCAGCCCGTAGGGCTGCCGCTCTGTAGGAGGCCCATCGGGCCTCCTACAGAGTGGATCCCCCTGGCGGAGCCAGGGGCGCTCCGGCTACGCCCGTGTGAGCACCCGGTGCACGGTGGCGAGCGAGGTCGGATGGAAGCCCATCGCCATGTGGGCGCCGAGCCCGCCCACGTCGAGCTCGAGGTCGGTGCCGCCGGGGAGCCGGCACGACTCGGCGGGCCGCACCACCTCGTCGGAGCGGGTCCAGAGGCCGTAGCCGCGGGTCCCGGCCGGCAGCGGCGCGGCGTTCAGGCGCCGGAGGAAGTCGGAGCCGGCGGCCATCTGCCCGATGGCACTGGGCGTTCCCAGCTTCTCGAGGATACCGGCGGCCTCGCCATTGCCGTGGTTGGGGGTGGCCACCGTGACCAGCACCGGGACCCGGAGACCGGTGGCGGCCCTCCGGACCACCTCCCGGGCCACCAGGCCGCCCATGCTGTGGCCGACCAGGTCGACCGCCTCGATGCCCTGGGCGGCGAGCTCCCGCATCCGGGCCTCGACGACTTCGGCGCAGGCTTCGATCGAGGCGGTGATGCCTCCCCCGGGATTGTCGAGGGTGTGGACCTGGGCGAGACCCTGGCCGGCCAGGTACGCCTGCATCGCCGCCAGGCTGGCCCCCGGCATGGCGAGACCGGGGATGAGGAGCACCGCCCGTTTCGAGCGATCGGTGTCGGCGCCGGGCGGCATGGCGGCGGCGTCGGCCCCGGGGAGGACCGAGTCCTTTCCGGAGTCCGCGGGTCCCTGGCTGACCTGGTCATCGTCCGCTGCGCCCGGCACCGCACCGGCCGTCACCATCCCGGGATTCGCCGAAGTCTTCGACATCGCCCCGGAGAGGCCGGAGAGCGCGGACCGGGCCGAGAGGCCCGCCGGGGCGCAGCCCTGCGAGAACGCCAGCGCCAGGGCGAAGAGGATCCGGAGAGCGCTCCGGCCCAGGACCAGGGCCAGCCCCGTCTCGGGAGACCAGGTGTCGAATCCCATCTCCGGACCTCCTCGCCGGAGCCAGGAACCACGTTCCGTGCCATGCCGGGAGGAGCCCGGGATCCCGGACCGCCGGGTCGCTCCCGGCTCCCACGATGCCCGGCGGGGAGATCTTCGCGGTCTCTCCGGGACTCGGGAGTCTCCCGACCCCGGACGAAACCGGACTTCCGCCCGGGTCGCCGGCCCGCCTCCCCTCCCGGCTTCCTGGCGACTCCTACCGCTCCGGAGCAGCCGGAAGGACCGGCGCCGGAGGGCCGGACCCGATCGGTACCAGGTCGACCAGGCGCCGACGCAGATCGGCATCCAGACGGCTCTCGTCGCCGGTCCGACCATCCCCCGGCTCTCGGATCGTCTCCTCCAGGATGCGGACCACTTCGGGAAGGCCGGCCTCGCGGATCCGGTCCCAGGGGAGCGGCTCGGGCGGCTGGCGGGTCGCTTCCAGGAGCCGGGGCCAGGATCTCGCCAGGTCCTCGAGCCTGGCCGGTGGTTCCGTCACCCAGAGGGCGAGCCCGGTCGGGGGCGGAGGCGGCTTCCCGCCGAGGGGCACCATGCCGATCCCCCGGGGCCAGGCCGGGACCGGGAGGAAGAGGGTGCCCCGGAGCTCGTCGAAGATCGCGTGCCAGGGCGCCGGGTCCCCGCCGTCGAGCAGGGTCCGCAAGTAGCCCTGGACGATCGTCTCGGCCAGGACCCGGGGAAGGACCCGTGCGAGCACCTTCAGCGCCGGCCCGAACGGTCCGCGCTCGGCAGGACTCCCCGGAGCCAGGGCGTCCGCCACGGCCTTGCGGAAGGCTTCGAGGTCCTGTCGGGCCTGCTCGGCGGTGGGCACCGAGTGGTAGATGCCGTCCGTCAGGACCAGTGCCATGCCGAGGATGCGAGGCGCAGGGCTCCCGGGATCCGCGGCCACGGCCCGGGCGAGCAGAGGCCGGAGTTCCTCCCGATCCCGGGAGTCGACCCCTACGAAGCCTCCCGAGACCGGCAGGCCGATCGCCCCCATCAGGGCCGCCCGCCAGGGAATCCTGCCTTCGCCCCGCGGTTCCCAGCCCTCTGACCCCGAGCGGGCCATGGCGACCAGGCCCTGGCACTCGCCCCGCTTCCGGGCGAGTTCCCCGAAGCGGTTCCCCAGGACCGTGTAGATGGCCGGCCCCCGAGCGAGCAGCGCTTCGATCCGCAGGGCGATGGCCGCCGCCTCTTCGAGCCGACCCTCGCTTCGATGGTCCAGGACCTGGAACACCAGGGGGGCGACGGCCTCGGGAAAGAGCTCCGAGTAGGCCGGGGCGACATCCAGGATGGAAACCGGTGCGGTCGGGGCCAGTCCTGGGCTGGCGCCCTGCCGGGCCAGCTCCGTCGCGATCGACTGGTACCGGATCCGCGGCCCGTACCCGGCGAACAGCGCGTCCAGGGCGATCCAGAAGCAGACTCCACCGCCGACCGCCAGCAGGACCTTGCGCCATCCCGGTCTCCGCCCGGGCCCGCACCCCTGGTCCTCGGGCGGTCCCAACGACCGGAGCTTCGCCCCCGAGAGGATCCCGCGGCGCACTCCCTGGGAGGTCCTGAGTTCGAACTCGCGGCGCCGCCCGCGCCACCAGGCCCGGACCAGGGCCAACCCGAAGAGAGCCAGGACCACGCGACCGCCCCAGGTCGCGAGCAGCGGGATCTCCCCCAGCCGGAGGGGCAGTTCGGAGGCCCGCTCGAGGCCGGGTACGAAGGCCCCGCCGATCACGACCGAGCATGCGAAGAAGGGCACGGCCATGAGGACCAAGGTGGCCGGGGCGGCTTCGAGCACGGCAGCCAGCGCCAACGCGATCCCCATCCCCAGGAAGGCCGCTTGGTGGAGCCGGATCAAGGTCGGCACCTCGAGATCGATGTTCCGCGAGAACGGGCCCCATGACGCGGTCAGATGGAGGATCAGGCCCATCACCGCGGCGGCCAGGAAGCCGAGCGCCACCAGCAGCGCGTCCGTCCCTCGCCCCGGGCCGCCCGCCGATCCCGGCCCCGCCTGGAGCGACGTGATCGTCTCGTCGGGATCGAGGCGGGCCGCCAGCTCCTCCCGGATCGCCGCCACCCGGAGTGCCAGGCCGAGGCGCGCCACCTCCTCCCGGGCAGCCTCCTCCCAGAGCCAGCCGAGGATCCGTGCCACCAGGACCTGGGCCAGGACCAGCACCGCCAGGAACCGGATCAGGCCCATCCCCAGGGTGGTCTTGGCCTGCGCCGGGCCCCATGGCCGGGAGAAGGTCTGGACCAGGGCTTCGGGATCGAGAATCCATGGTCCTGGGAGGAACCACTGGGTCTGGTCCACCCCAGGCTGCTGGAACGGGACCAGGACCAACCAGGCCAGCCCCGCGGCGACCACCATCCGCAGGGCGCTGGCCAGGAAGCCGGCCGCCACCGCCATCCGGTAGCGCCAACGGGCCTCGGGTCCCGGATCCAGGTTCACTGCGTCTTGCCCTTCTTCCGGTCCTGGTAGGCGCCCCACGCGCCGAGAGCCTCCGGGACCCACCCCTGGAGCCTCCCGATCCGTAGATCGCTCCATCGTTCCTTCAGGACCTCGATCCGCTCCAGGATCGGCTCCAAAGGCCCCTCCAGGAGGTCGGCCTCGCCCAGTGCCGCGCCGCCCGCCGAAGCCGGGACCGAGCCGCGCAGGCTGGGGCTGCGCGCCAGGAGGTCGGCGGGCGAGGAGGGTGGACGCTCCAGGAAGGGCGGCACGTGACCCTCACGCCATCTCTCTTCCGAGCCCTCCCTGAGGACCTGCGCCATGGTAGGTCGGCCCGGGAAGCGCGCCGCCGCCCTGGCCAGGCCACCCAGCATCGATGCGGGTGCCTTCTCGAGCCGACCCTGGACGATCAGCATCAGGGCCGCGATCGAGAGCGGGGCCGTCCGCAGCTCGCCCAGACTCGCCACCAGGGGCGCCCAGGCGGAATCGGCTGGGAAGGCCGAGGGCGTGGGTCCCGGGCCCGGCGGCGGCTCCTGCGCCAGGGCCTCGATCAGGCGCTCCACCACGACCTCCGAGCGGGTCCCGGGGGGAGGCTCGAGGACCTCGTCGGGGGGCCTGGGCTCGCCACTGAACCCCAGGGCCAGGAGAATCCGCGGGCCAGGCGACTCGGGGTCGTCGGCGCGGCTCCGCCGCAGGTAGGCCCGCGCCGGGCGCGACCGCACCCCGTCGAACTCGGTCGGCACGTCACGGACCGCCCGGAGAGCCGCCAGGCGGAAGAGCTGCACATTGCCTCGCTGCGGTTCCCAGCCCTGGGGCGGACGTCGGGAGACCCTCAGGAAGTCCTTGGCGGAGGAGCCCCAGGTGTCGAGATTGCGGTCTGCCCGGAGCCGGAGCGGGGCCGGGACCCGCAGGTCGTACGCCTCGAGCTGTTCGACCAGGGTCTGGGGGTCGGCGTGGACCAGGGCCGAGGCCGCCAGAATCCGGGGAACGGCCAGCGACCAGGGGGCCAGGTCGCCCAGCATCCGGGCCCGGCGCTCGTGTTCCAGGTCCTCGTCGGGATCGTCGGGCTCCCCGTTCGGGATCATGACCAGGAACGTCGATTCGGGCCGGACCCGGTTGTCGGGGAGGTAGGCCCGCACCAGGACCGGCCGATAGACCCCGAGGAGGAATCCGACCGCCGAGACCGCGGCGAGCAGGCCGTAGCTACGGGTGCCGGGGACCCAAGTCCGCTCTCCGGGGCGGGCTCCCCGCCTTCCCTGGGTGAGTCCGACCAGGATCAGCAGGCCGGTCAGCTCCACCCGGGTGGCGGCGGCGACCTCCCACGACTGGAGGATCCCGGTGGTCCCCGGGTACCAGACCCAAAGGAGCGCCACGATCCAGGCGAACGCCACCAGCCCGAGACGCGGGCTCGCCGAGCCGGAGATCCAGGGCAGCCAGGCGGCGCCCACCACCAGCGCCACGCCCCAATGGGTGGCCCAGAGCATCGCGGCGTCGTCCTGGCAGTGTTTGACCACCCCGATCCCGGTGTTCAGGACCACCATGGCGAGGGCACAGGTCCCACCCACCAGGACGAGCCAGGCGCGAGTCCCCGGCACGGCCTCCGGAGCGGCACCGTCGGACGGGCCGGCCTCACCGAGAGCCGCACGCCAGACCCGCTCGGCCGGTCCACCCAACCACCGGTCGGTCATCCAACCCAACAGGCCCAGGGCGAGCGGGACGAGGAGCACCGGCAGACCCAGGACCACGGGGAGCATGGCGGACCGGGAAGCCCCAGGGAAGGATTTCGTCCAGACCCAGGCCGGAACCTTCTCGATCCCCAGGACCGCCAGGGTCCCCAGCCCGGCCAGGATCAGGGCTTCGGCGACGAATCCGAACCATGCGACCCGGCGGGCCGCAGCCCCCGGCAGAGGGACGTCCACCGACTCCGTGCCCCCGGTCCCCATGGGGTCATCCTAGGCAAAGGGGAACGCCGAGAGCCAGGGTCTCACCCGCCCAGCCGACCGGCCTCCCGGAGCACGTTCCAGAGGCTCACCTCGGGGGTGCCCCACAGCTCGCCCCGGAAGCGACCGAGCTCGCGATCGCCCGAGAGGACGATGCAGGTCGGCACGCCCTTGATCTCGTGCTTCTTGGCTTCGGGCACGTCCTTGAAGGGGCTCGGCAGGCCGAAGTACTCGAACTCGAGCCCGCTGCCCGCGAGGCCCAGCTCGACCCGCAGCATCCGGGGGATCCGCTCGGAGCAGAAATGGCACCAGGATCCGAAGAAGACCCGGACCTTGATCGGACTCCTGACGGTGGCGAGCTGCGCCATCACGTCCGCCACGGGCGAGTAGTTCCGGCTGCGGAAACGGTAGGCCGGGTTCTCCTGCCAGAGCTGCGCCCCGGTATGGGGGCCGAGCAGGTAGGGCGCGTCCCTGAGCTCGACCTCCTTGCCTTCGACCGGGAACCGCATCCCCTCGGGCGAGAGCTCGAAGCTCCCCAGCTCGGCCGGAGGGGGATCGATCCGGACCGCCAGGCTGCCGTCGAGTTCCTCGGCCACCCGGGAGGCCTCGACCCGGAGCACGGCCTTGGTCCTCGGCGAGACCAGGACCACCCCGCCGAGCTCGGGGGCCTGGATCATCAGCACGTTGCCGGCCCGCTCGGCGATCGCCACCAGGGCGTCGGGCAGGCGCGTCCCGCCCAGCCGGACCTGGTGCTTGCCATCGGGCTCGAAGCCCCTCAGGAACACTTCTCCCGGGGCGAGTCCGGGGAAGGCGGCCAAGGCGCCCCCGGGGACCGTCCCGGGTCCCGCCATGGGCGACCCGCCCTCGGCCGAGGCGGGCGGACGCGGGGGACCCAGGACCGGGCCGAACACCGGCGCCGGCGTCTTCGCCGGGGTCTGCGAGGGAGCGCCTCCACCCTGGGCGGAGCCCAGGGACGCGAACAGCAGGCCGAGGAGCAGAGCCGCCCCAGGGGCGGTGCGAAGGGACATCACGGGTCGGACTCCAGCCAGGGCGGCCACCCGGACGCGGTCTCCACGACCCGTCCGTCGACCACCAGGAACGATCTCGGAAGCGTACGGTAGAGGCGGGAGAGCACCGCCTCGGGGAGGTCGCCGTGGATGGCGAACGCCGGCCCCCGACCGAAGCGCAGCCGGTCCACCTCCCGGGCCGGCTTGGCGGTGAGCACGTGGAGGCCCCAGGCCCGGCCGTTTCCCCACAGCGCCTGGTTCAGGGCGTCGACCCTGGCCTCGAGCCCTTCGCCGAGGTCGCTCACCACCACCCAGTGCTTCCCCTCGGTGAGGTCGGAGACGGCCTCGTCGAGGCAGACCCTGGGGTCCTTCCCGGCGCAGAGTTCGGAGAGCGCCACCCCCGGACGGAGCTGGGTGGCGTAGTCGTCCACCGGCAACGAAGGAGCCTTGGCGGCCAACGCCATCACCGCCAGGGCCACCGCGCCGGTCGCAGCCAGACGGCGACCGGGCAGCTGCCATGGGAACGGACGGCTGGCCCAGAGCACCATCGCCAGGGGGAGCAGGAGCAGCCCGAGGTCGCCCCAGAAGGCCTCGCCCGGGGTCCGTTCGAGCAGGGTCCCGAAGCAACCGCACCCGTCGTCGGGCGGGGCTGCCCCGGAGAGCACCAGGACATAGGTCCGTCCCGTCAGGAAGAGGAAGAGGGCCACCATCAGGGTAGTGACCGCCAGCAGCGCCGGGTGACGGATCCCCAGGAGGAGGGCGGTCCCCACCCCGGCCTCCAGGCCCAGGGCCGACACCGCCATGGCCATCGGGGGGATCCAGCCGGCGAGCCCCTCGGCGGCGATCCGGGATGCGAAGGCCGCCGGGTGCAGGACCTTGGCGGCCACCGCCACCAGCAGCACCACGCCGAGGACGGTCGCCCCCGCGCCGCCCACCCATCGCCGCATCCCGGAAGTCTCCACCCGCCGGCCCTCCGCCGCCAGGATACCGGAGGCCGAGAGGACGGGTGGGCGTGGGTCCCCCTGCGCCTACCTGGCGTTCTTGAACACCGCCTCGAGCTCGGCCCGGGTGGCCTGCGCCTTGCCGCCGGGGAGGATCTCGATGCGGACGCCCTCGAAGACCACCACCACCTGCTCGCCCAGCGACAGGAACCGGGAGAGGTCGGGCTTCAGGCCCAGCAGCTCGAAGTAGGCGTCGCTGTTGAACTCGAGCCGGAGCACCGGACGTTCGATCTTCTGGTAGGCCTCGGTATCGGTCCAGACCCCGTCCTTCAGCTCGAAGGTCTTGCCGGCCACGTAGCGCACCAGGGCATCCCGGGAGATCCCCCCGGCCGTGGTGGCGTCCTTCATCTCCTTCAGCTTCTCGGCGGCTTCCACTGCGCTCGCCCCGCTGACCGCCCCCAGGTCGAGCCGACCGGCGGCCTCCTGGCGGCGCTCCATGGGAGCCGCGGCCGGCGGCGGGGCCGGAGCCTGGGGAGCCCGCTGGCGCGGCGCCTCCGAGGAGGAGGCGGTCTGGGGCCTCTTCCCCAGCTCCCGCGCCGGAACCCCCTTGGCCTGGACCGCGGGCCTGGCCGGTGCCAGGCTCTCGGTGGCGCCTCCGGCGTCGAAGGCATCGGCCTCCTCGTCCATCATGGCGTCCCCGAGGTCGGCGAGGTCGCCCCCGAAGGCACTGTCGGCACCGGAGTCGGGAGCCGCCCCCGGAGCCGAGTCGAAGGCGATCCCCTTGGACCCCCCGCCGAACCCGCGGCTCCCTCCCGTCGAACCCGGCACGGGCATGCGGGGCTCGGCCGGGGCCGGGGCCGGGCTCGGCTTGCGGACCGAGCGGACGTCCAGGAGCGAGCCCGGACCCTTGGGGCGGCTCGCCATGGGCATCGCCGAGGCCTCGGTCTTGGTGGCGGCGTTCGCCATCGGCCCCGGTTCGTTCTCGCTGCCCCGCACCAGGAACGAGGTGTAGGGGGTGGCGATGTGGAACTCCTTGGAGAGCTTGACGACCTCGTCCTTCCACACCGGCTTCTCGCCCTCGAGCCGGATCCGGTCGAGCAGGAAGCCGATGCGGCGCTGGGCCCAGAGCCGGGGGAGGAAGTCCCGCTCGGGCTCGTCGGCCGGGAATTTCACGTCGTGGAGGTACTCGCGCACCCCTCCCGCGGTGCGACCCACCAGCTTCACCAGGGTGTCGCCGGAGCCGTGGTAGCGACCCGCGATCACCAGCTGCTGGCCGGCGAACATGTCGGGGAGCACCTCGGGGTAGACCAGGCTCGTCTCGGCGGAACCGAAGTCGAGCTTCAGGTCGGTCAGCACCGGGTGGGAGACCTTGGCGTACCAGCGCCCCATCTCCTCCTCGATCGCCTGGTCGGGCTTCACGTAGACGCTCGATCCCCGGTTCTGGGCCGAGAGCCCGTCCATCAGCTTCACGTTCAGGTCGTGCCCCACCCCCACCACGAAGATCCGGCTGGCCTCGGCGTTGGCCTTCTTCACGTCCTCCAGGATCCGGTCCGGGACCTTCTCGCCCTCGGTGGGCTCGCCGTCGGTCATGAAGATCACCACGTGGGGGCGGGCCCCATCGCGGCTCTTCAAGGCCTCGAGCATCGAGCCGTGGATGTTGGTCCCGCCCTTGGCGACCAGCCCGTCGATCACATGGCGGGCGCGCTTTCGGTTGTCGTCGCTGGCCTTGCGCATCCCCTTGGTGAGGTTGCGGACCCCGGTCGAGAACTCGATCAGCTCGAAGCGGTCGTCGGCGTTCAGCTTGTCGACGGTGAAGCCGAGCGCCTTCTTGGCCTGGACCAGCTTGGCCCCGCGCATGGAGCCGGAGGTGTCGACCACCAGGCTCACGTCCCGGGCCACCGCTCCGCCCGAGTCGCCGGAGGGCGGCGTGAGCAGGAGCAGGAAGTACCCGTCCTCACCCCGCACCCGGTGGGTCATGAGGCTCACCCCGAGGTCCTCGCTCGAGGCCGAGAAATAGAGCTTCACGTCGGTCTCGGTGGAGACCGCCCGCCCCTCGTAGGAGAACGAGGCCCGCTTGTCCCCGAAGCGGTCGATGATCATCTCGTGGCTGGGGGAATAGACGTTCTGGAGGGGGAACTCGGTCTGGATCTTCCCCTGGATGTCGAACTCGGGGACGGTCGCCTGGTGGGTGCGGGCGGCCCGCAGCGGCAGCACCACCTCGAAGAGACCCTGGGAGGGCGAGAGGGTCGCCTCGTAGACCAGCTCGACGGTCCGGGCGGTGCCGGCCGGGAGGTTCCCGAGGCTGGCCTGGAAGACCTCCCCGCCCAGGAACTCGAGCAGGGCCGGGTCCCGGCTCTGGCGCACCAGGGCCTGGAACTCCCGGCGGGCCGCTTCCTTCTCGGTGACCTGGGCCTTGATCCGCTTGCCGTCGACCAGCATGGCGAAGGAGGCCACGCTGGCGCCCTTGGGGACCGGGAAGACGTAGGTCCCTTCGGTGGCCACCTCGTGCTGGTTCACGAAGGTCTGCTCCACCATGAAGCGGGCGACCACGTTGTCGACCTGGACCTTGACCGCCATGCGGGAGAGTTCGAGCGGCCCGGCCGTCGACTGCACCAGGGCCATGCAGGCCTCGAGCCGAGCGGTGGCGGCGGCCGCGATCCAGAGCCCCAGGACCAGCAGACGGACTCCGACCCCTCGCATGCGATCTTCCTTCCTCGCGGGCACCCCGTGGCGGGCACACCCCGGGGACCGTGGTCCCGGGTAGGCACTCGGGCGCTCCCCGGGATGAGACCCGGAAGAATGCCCCGGGGTTCCCGGGACGGTCGCTGCCAGTGTCGCGCACGGGCGTCGCCGGAGCGCCCCCGGCTCCGCGCCGCGGGCCTACCCTTCCGCCAGCTCCCGGGCAGCCCGGTAGGCGGCCCTCGCCCCCCGGACCCCGGGCCCGGGTCTGAGCGCCGCCAGCCGGCGGACGGCCTCGGGCGACTCCGAGACCCACCCCCCGAGCTGGTAGCCGGCAACGTGGGCGGCGGCCAGGTAGGTCTCGACCCCGTACCGATAGATCCGCCGCACCTCGGCGGGATCGGGATCGGGCAGGGAATGCCGACCGGAGCTCGACACCAGCAACGCCGCGATCGCCACCGCCAGGGCGGTCCCGGGGGGAGCCTCGGCTTCCTCGCCGTGTCGGAAGGGACGGTCCGGGACGACCGCCCGCGACCCTGCGAACCCCACCGCCTCCGCCAGCACCCGGAGGTAGAAGTCCTCGGCCGGATCGTCCCGGGTCTCGACCTCTCCACCCGCGGCCCGGTGCAGGGCGTGGGCCACCTCCTCGGCGGCCGAGCCCAGGTCGGCGCTCCCCAGGACCACGGTGTCGGCTCCGGGCAGGAAGTACCCCCTCCCCTGCCCCACCTGGGCCAACACCTCCTCCCGTGCCCGGGCCGGCAGGCGGGCCTTCCCCAGGTCGTCGAGCGAGAGCACCCGGCGGAAGGCCGGGAGCCGCCCCCGGTCCGGGAACCCCAGGGCCCCGGACACCATCGGCTGCAGCACCGCCAGGCGATGCCGGAGATCCAGGTCGCCCGGATCCTGCCAGCCCGCGGCCAGCGGCCAGGGTAGTTCCGGGGCATTCTCGACCCAGGCCATGAAGGACTCGAAGAGCCGGCGGGGCGGGGCCGGGACCCAGGCGTAGAGCCGAGGCCCGAGTTCGAAGCCGGCCGGCGTCGTAGCCAGTCGCACGGCCGCTTCCTCGCAGCGGAGCGAGCACGAGACCAGGGTGGCGGCCTCGGAGCCGAGCAGCAGCCCCACCCGGGAGGGCGCCAGGTGGTGCTCCCCCACCAGGGCCAGGACGCGTCCCGGTCCGGCGAGGGCCGCCCGGATGCCCCGGGCCGCGGCCCTCCCCTTGCCGGCGGCCCCGGTCTCGTCGGAGAGCGGGGACGGGAGGCCGGCCAGCTTCACCCGGGAGCGCCGGGCCGCCGCCAGCTCGAAGAGCGGCACCAGGGGTCCGGCCGGGAACGGCCAGGTGTCGCTGGCATCCAGGGCGGCGGCCAGCTCGACCGGACCGAGCCTTCCTGCGGTGAATCCCGAGAGGCAGGAGTCCGGGGGATCCATGAAGCACGGCAGCAGGAAGGTCCAAGGGGTCCGGTCCCCGGCCATGAGATCCGAGGCCAGGCGGGCCAGGGCCAGGGGCAGTTCCGGGCTGGTGTGGAAGGCGCCGACCACCACGGCCCGGGCGGACCCCAGGGCGGCCACCAGTTCCCGCCGGGTCAGCGCCCGACCTGGGGCGAGGTCGAGCTCGGCTTCCCCGGCCTCCCGGTAGGCGCGGTCCTCGGACGCCTCCGGGATGGCTTCCCGCATGGCCCGGTGCAGGGCACGGGAACGGGCCAGGGCGGTGCCCGCCACCCGCGCCGGGAACGGGACCGGTCGCCGGGTCACGCCCCGATCTCCCGGGGTGCGGTCACGAGGCCGGCCAGCGGGATGCCGAGGCGCTCCAGGCTGGCGACTTCATGGTGGAGGCGCTCGGGATCGATCCCGGCCGGGACCAGCAGGACCAGGGCGTCGACCCGGGCGGCCACCAGCAGGGCGTCGCCCCCTTCGGGCAGCGAAGCGGTATCGAGAAGCACCAGGTCGTGATCCTGACGGAGCGAGGCGAGGAGGCGACCGAGCCGGGGCGACGCGAGGACCTCCTCGGGTGAAGGCGGAGTGGGCCCGGAGGTGACCAGCGCCGGACGCTCCGGACCCAGCGGTACCACGATACCCTGGGGATCGCAGTCCACCAGCAGGTCGGTGAGGCCCTCGTCGTTCTCCATCTCGAAGACCTCGTGGAGGCGGGGACGGCGCAGGTTGGCGTCGACCACCACCACCCGGTTGCCGGGCCGGGCATAGGCCTCGGCGAGGTTGGCGACGACCAGGGTGGACCCGAGCCCGGGGGAGATCCCGGTGACCTGGACCACCCGGCCCGGGGCGCCGGGGTCGCGGCGCCGGCCGGCCAGCTCCAGGCGGGCCATGAGCGCGGGGATGGGAGCCGGCTTCGAGCCGGCAGGGACCCGCGCCAGGCGCATGCTGGCCGGCGAAGAGGGGTGCACCGCGTCGAACCAGGGGAGGCCGGCCAGGACCGGGGGGAGGCTGATGGCGGGCACGACCGGGGGCAGCGGAGGCGGGGGTGGAGGCGGAGGCGGCGGCGGCGGCGGCGGACGGGCGAGGTCCTCGGCCCGCCAGCGCTCCAGCACCGAGGCCAAGCGCGCCAGGCCCGGAGCCACCGAGGTCTCGAGCGCGGCCGACATCACGGAGGCGGCCTCCAGGCCGGTCGCGACGG
This sequence comes from uncultured bacterium, assembly GCA_964403795.1. Lineage (GTDB taxonomy): Bacteria > Muiribacteriota > UBA6191 > CAZXTJ01 > CAYOHP01 > CAYOHP01. The sequence continues at coordinate 31,573 of CAYOHP010000044.1, forward strand.
GTTCCGGGCGGGGCGCGGCGGGCCCGGGCACCTCGGGAGCGGGATCGGGGCGCGGTCTTCGCCTTCCTCCCACGGACTCGAGCCCGAGGAAGACGAGCGAGACGGCCAGGAACCCGAGGACGAACGGCCATGGCGGCGAGGTGCGGACCACCGTCTCGGCCTGGTCGGTCAGGCCCCGGAGCACGGTCGCAGGCGCCCGCTCCCCCAGCCTCCAGTCCTGGAGCCGGACCTCCAGCGCCCTCGCCTCGGACTCGAGGGCCATGCGGGTCGAGGGCCGGGATGCTCCCGCCAGCTCCCGCTCCAGGGCCCTGAGGCGGGCCTCGATCTCGTCGATGCGGGCCCGGCGCAGGTCGGGCAGCGCCTGGGCCACCCGGCCGGCGAGCCGCTCCACCAGGGCGCGCAGATCGGCGGAGGTCCAGGGCTCCTCGGCCCCGGTCTCGACGAAGAGCTCCAGCGCCCCGGTCTCGTCGGGGCGCACCCCCAGGTTCCGGGGCGGAGAGCGACCGGGACCCGCCAGCCGGGCTCGGTCCAGGCTCCGGGCCAGGAACGGCACCAGTGCCCGGATCGCCCGGGTCTCCTCGGAGGGTGCCTGGATCTCGACCAGGGTCGAGATCTCGAGGGTGCGGGTCCGCCACCAGAGCGCGGCGGTGCAGCCGAGCAGTGCCAGCTCGACCAAGGCCAGACGCCAGGGGCTACGCCTCACGGCTCTCCCTGGGCGACCCTCACCGGGCGCCGACCCGGATCAGGCTGCCTGTTCCACCGCCGACCGCCTCCGGAAGTGGAGGACGGTCCCCTCGATCATGTAGAGCTTCCAGCCCTGCTTGAACCGCTGGTGGAGGTGGGTTCGGAGTTGCTGGATGCGGGTCGAATCCTCGGACTGGTATTCCCACTCGATGGCTTCGGACACGGAATCCTCCGTCGACGGACTCCCGGGAGTCCGGTACGACTTCCATCGGTGCGCGGCGACGGGTCCGTGAGTCGGGGGAAGGCCGACAGCAGGGCCCCGGACTGCCGCTCGCGGGACCGGCGACGGCCCGAAGCTCCTTGCCATGCGGGAGCCGGGTGTCTAGCATCGCCCGCCGATGAGCCAGCGCCCCCCCGGCAACGAGCCGTTCCTCCGCCCCTACACGGGGTACGTGCGGATCACCATCCGGGGGCGCAGCTTCGAGGTGCCGGCCGACAACAAGGTGCTCCGGATCTTCCAGTACCTCTCGGACTACTTCGAGCTCGACGTGGGGCGGTTCTGCTGGAACGACGAGTGCCACACCTGCGCCTTTCGGTTCGTCGACCGGGGCGGCAAGCGGCGCACCGCGCTGGGCTGCCAGAAGCACGTGCACGAGGGGATGGAGATCCTCACCGTGCCGGGGCCGATCAAGGTGCGGGACGAGGCGGCCTTCGAGGACGAGGATCCCGAGGATCGCGACGCCGGGTGGATCCCCCCTGCGATGTGAGCCCGGGGGGCTCCCTGGTCGGAGCCCGGCCCCGGTTCAGCGTCCGGCGGGGTAGAGGCTCCCGAAGCGGCTCTCGGCCGCGGTCGGCGGCAGGCGGGGGTCGATCCCGGCGAGTTCGGCGGTGGCCGCCAGCCAGGTCCGGGCCGCGGTCACCGCGGGCGCCACCACGATCGGGATCTGATCCTCGGCCGGGATGAAGCTGTCGCCCACCTCGAGGCTCATGGCGAAGGCGCCGTGGCGCTCCACGAAGTGGTCGTCGGTGGCGCCCCCGGTGCGACCGATCAGGTCGTAGACCGAACCGGTCCGGTACCCGGAGGCGGCCGAGAGGGCGCCCCCGAAGCGGGCGAAGAGATCCTCCCGCCCCGGCTTCTCGCTCCTAAACCCGTAGGGCCGGAGCACCATGCGACCGAAGGCATGGGCGGTCATCGTGAGCGCCGGCTTGACCCGGGCGACCAGGTCGTCGAGCGCCTTGGACTCCGGCTCCGAGAGGGGAGCGGACCCCTTGTAGGTCTGGGAGCCGGGGATGTTCGAGCTGCCGATGCCCCAGCCGGCCGGGAAGTTCCGGTTCAGGTCGGTGCCGATCCGGCCGCCCCCATGGTTGCGCCGGTTGCCCCGCCACCACTGGTACTGGGTCTGGGACCAGTGGAGCCCGTCGGGATTCACCACCGGGATCACCCAGATCACCGGGTCGGTGCGGGTGGGGGGCGCCGCCAGCAGCTCATTCACGAGCTTCATGGCGACCTCCACGGTGATCCACTCCCGGGCGTGGAGCATGGCCGCGAAGATGGCGGTGGGGCGGGGTCCGCCGTCCTTGGGTCCGATCCGGAGCGCGGTCAGCGGGCGGTTCTCGACCGAGCGTCCGATCACGACCTTCTCGGCCCGGTCGGGATGGGCTGCGGCCAGGGCCGTCAGCTCGTCCTCGACCTCCTGGACGTTGTGGTAGGCGCCCTCGCTCCCCTGGGCCCGGAAAGGCTCGAAGACGCTGTCCAGGTCGGGCTGGAGCACCTCGTGGCGGAGGAAGACCTCGACCAGGCCGGGGGGGGCCTCGGGGAGGAGTCCCTCGGTCTCGGCCGCCAGCACGGTGTCTCCGTCGCGATCCAGGACTTCCCAGGCGCCGGCCTCGCCGAGCTCTTCGACCCACCCGGCATCGGGGAGCTGGATCCGCACCAGACGCGGACCGGCGTGGATCGCGACGGGAAGGGACAGGGCCGCCAGGACGGCGGCAAGGAAGCGCGCGCGGGGGCTCGGTGACCCGGATCGGCTGGACATACTCGGCTCCTCGGGATCTCGGACCGATGGACGAAGGGAGGGAGTCTCGCATCCGGCGGCGCGCCCCGGCAACCATGAGTTGCCGGTTGGCGGCGGCCGGGCGACGCGACACGATTCATGTTGATGCAGTCCATCCGGGTACGGGACCGCCGCCAGAACGCCCTGGCCTGGGTGTTCCTCGCCCTGGCCCTGGCCCTGGCCTCGCTCGCCGGCACCGGATGCGGAGGCGGCGGGGGCGACGACTCGTCCTCGAGCGGTAGTGGCGGGGGTGGCGGCGGAGGAGGGGGTGGAGGCGGCGGCGGCGGCCTGGCGATCCTGATCCAGCAGTTCGCGACCGGCCTCGGACTGCTCGGTGGGGACGCCGGCTTCGCGGGAGGGGTCGCAGGCTCCGGCGGCTCCGCCACCCTGCAGGGGATGTCGATCGCCCTGGGGATCGCGCCCGGCCCGGCCCTGGCGGCGCCGGTCATGCCACCGGCCCCCGTGGGGGGCCTGGTGCTGCCCCCGGGCGACATCCGGGTCTCGGAACTGACCGCGCTCTTCCCTTCCCAGGTCACCTCGGCCGGGACCGTGTTCAGCGTCTCCACCGCGCTGCGGGTCCCGCTCGGGACCTTCCTCCACTTCGATGCCGCCGGCCAGGTGGTCCAGACCGTGACACCTCTCACCGGGATCCGGGTGGAGGGCGAGGCCATCGGGGGGATCCCGGGCGATCCGGTGACCCGCTTCCCGGTCGACCTCCGGGCCTTGAACTCCGACCTGGTCGTGACCGGCTCGATCGAGACCAACGGTCTCCAGGCCGGGGCTGCCGGCCGGACCGTGAACCTGCAGGGCAACCGGATCGGCCTCTCGGGCTCGATCTTCGCGAACGGCGCGGATGCCACCGGAGGCGCCGGAGGGCCCGGAGGGGGGGTCACCCTCAATGCCACCAGCGAGGTGCTGTTCGGGACCGGGGCGGTGATCGACGCCGCCGGCGGCAGCAGCGTCTCGGGGCCCGGCGGCCCGGGAGCTCCGGTCGTGATCGTGGGCGGGCTGGTCCGGGGAGCCGGGACCACCATCTCCACCCGGGGAGGCGACGGGATCCTCGGGTCCCCGGGCCAGACCATCCAGGTCCTCGCCACGGCCTCGGTGATCGAGCTGGCGGCCTTCCTCGACGCCGGCGGCGGGACCGGGCTCACCAACTCGGGAGGCCCGGGCGGGACCCTGACCTTCCAGGCCGTGGGCGACGCCCACCTCGAGGGCACCCTGGCCTGCGCCGGGGGCGACGGACGGGGAGGCGGACCCGCAGGAGCCGTGATCGTGCTCTCCAACACCGGCAAGGTCCGGATCGAGTCGGAGGTCGGCGCCTCGGGTGGTTCGGCGCTCGGATCCGGATCCGGGGGAACGGCCGGGAGCCTGACCCTTCAGGCAGCCACCGACCTGGAAGCCATCCTCCAGGACCGGGCCATCGACCTGTCGGCCGGGAGCGGCAGCGCCGGCGGGCCGGTCCCGGGGAACTTCCAGGCCACCGTGCCCGGCGCCGGGGCCCTCACCGGGAGCCGCTTCGGGGTCTCGGCCAACGGCGGAGCGGCAGGTACCGGGACCGGGGGCGGGACGATCGAGTTCCGCACCCAGGGTGGCGGCGGGATCCAGGTCTTCGGCGTCTTCGAGGCCCGGGGCGGCGACGGCGCGGCCGGGGCCGGGGGGGCGGGCGGGGTCGTGCGGGCGATCGCCCAGGCGGCCGGGACCGTGGTGGTGGACGTCGCTGCCGACATCTCGGGCGGGACCGGCACCGGTGCGGGCGGCGGCAACGGGGGGCTGGTCGAGGTCACCACCGGGGCCGACGCCGCCACCCTGACCGGCCGGATCCTCGGGGTCGGCGGGAGCGGCTCGAACGGAGGCACGGGCGGATCCGTCCAGGTGGCACCGGCAGGGGCCGCCACGGTCCGGATCGATGCCGACCTCGAAGGGGGAACCGGGGCCGCAGGAGGGACGGGCGGGACCGGGGGCCAGGCGATCTGGTCGGGAAGCGGCCTCCTGGTGACGGGGGGCACGGTGATCGCCGCCGGCGGGACCGGTGCCACCGGGGGACCCGGCGGAACCGCGGTTCTCGTCGCCCCCACCGGGACCCTCGGATTCGCTGCCAACTTCTCCCTGGACGGAGGCGCGGGCCTGGCCGGGAACGGCGGGGCGGGCGGGACGTTCGATCCCGATGCCCAGGCCGGCAGCATGGAACTCGGCGGGTCGGTCTCGGCCCGGGGCGGGGATTCGACCGGTGGGACCGGCGGAGCCGGAGGCTCGCTCGACCCGGACTCGACCACCACCATGCTGCTGACCGGCACCCTGGGGGTCCCGGGAGGCGCTTCCTCCACCGGCAACGGGGGAGCAGGAGGCACGGCAGTGCTGGAGGCCGGCACGGGACTCGATGGTCGGGCCATCCTGGACCTCGAGGGCGGCGCCGGCGACACCACCGTAGGCACCGGGGGCGCCGGGGGTACGGCCACCCTGCGCTCGGGCAACGCCATGTCCCACTCGGGGATGATCCTGGGAAGGGGCGGCGACGGCAGCTCCGGGGGTCCCGGGTCGAACGTCACCTTCGACGCTCCTCCCACCTCCGTGCTCCTGGGCGGCAGCTTCGACCTGGGGGGCGGATCGGGCACCGCCGGAGCCGGCGGGGACGGTGGTCGTCTCGACCTCCTGTTGCCGGGGGGAGGTACCTGGACCGGGGCGTTCTCGGCGGTGGGAGGCTCCAGCACCCTCGGGGCCGGCGGGACGGGGGGGCGGATCGACTCGGCCCCCGGGGGAGTCCTCACGGTGGGCGGGAGCATCGAACTCACCGGCGGGGGCACGGGGTCGGGACCGGCCGGCAGTGGAGGGGTCGTGTCGCTCGTCTCGGTCTCGGGCGACCTGGTGGTCCAGGGCTCGGCGGCGGTCGGGGGTGGTCCCTCGACCAGCGGACCGGGCGGGGCCGGGGGGACCATCGACTTCGGGACCGCGCTGGGGGCGGTCACGCTCGCCGGATCCGGATCGGCGGAAGCGCCGGGCGGCGACTCGTCCAGCGGGACCGGGGGCGCCGGAGGCCGGGTCACGCTCACGGCGGGCGGCGGCTCGATCACCGCGGCCGGGACCGCTTCGGCCTCGGGAGGCGCCTCGGAGAGCGGGACGGGCGGGATCGGCGGCACCGTGGAGGCGATCGCCTCGGCCGCCGTCTCGGTCCCCGGGACGCTCTCCGCCGACGGCGGGGACGGTGCCACCGGGGGCGCCGGGGGGACGGTGGACCTGACCCCGGACGGCAACCTCACGGTGGCGGGGCGCTTGGCAGCCGTGGGTGGGGGTGGGGTCGCGACCGGCGGCTCGGGCGGACTGGTCCGGGCCACGGCCGGCGCCGGGCCCTCGGACTTCCTGGTGACCGGCACCCTGGAGGCCAGCGGCGGGGACGGAGCCCAGGGCGGACCGGGAGGCGGGATCAGCCTCGACACCCGCCCGGCCTCGACCGACAACCTGACCCTGGGCGGGCTGGCGACCCTGCTGGCCCTGGGCGGCAGCGGGAACTTCGGGGCCTTGGGCGGCGCGGTGGTCCTGGCGACCGACGGACAGATGCTGCTGGGTGGGTCCGCCATCGGGGTCCAGGGCGGCGAGGGCGTGGCCGGGAGCGGCGGGACCGGCGGCTCGGTGAACGCCGACTCCGGCTCCCAGCTCACCGGGACCCTGGGCATCGTGGCCCGGGGCGGCGGATCGACCTCCAGTGCCGGGGGCGGGGGCGGCACGGTGAACCTGACCAGCCAGACCTCGCTCGACTTCTCCGGCGGGATCGACGCCAAGGGAGGCTCGACCCAATCCAACGGCTTCGGAGCCGGGATCGGCGGCACCGTGACCTTGACCAGCCTGGCCGGGAACACCCGCCAGACCGCGGGCGTGATCGACGTGCAGGGCGGCGAGTCGAGCGCCGGGTTCGGGGGCGCGGGGGGTACCGGCGGTTCTGCCCGGCTCCGCAGCCGGGACGGGAACGTGAGTGCGGCCGGGACGGTGGTGGCCGACGGCGGCCTCTCCCTCACCGGGATCGGCGGGTCGGGCGGGACCGTGACCCTGTGCGTCAATTGCCTGGCCGCCGCCAACGGCAACACCGCATCCAACGCCGGGAGCCTGCGGGCCCGGGGCCAACAGGGCGGTACCGGCGGTGCCGGCGGCACCATCGAGATCCTGGGGAACAACGACCCGGTGGCGGAGGGCCCGGGCCAGGGTGCCAACTTCGGGACCCTGGACGTGCGGGGCGGATCCGGGTTCAACAACGGCGGCCTGGGGGGAGCGCCCGGGATCCTCCGCCTGCTGGCCGACGACACCTTCGGCGGGTTCCGCCAGAACGGCACCCTGCTCTTCACCTTCGGCAACGGCGCACCCGGCCCCGCCGGAAACCTGATCCTTGATTAGGGGCGGCATCCCGCCAGTTGGTCGGCGACCCCTGGGAAGCTACTGTGCTGCGGGGAGGACGAGGCATGAGCATCGAGTACCGGAGCCTCGACGAGCGCGGCACGCCCGTCCTGGTGATCGAGGGCCGGGTCGGGTTCGAGGACATCGACGACTTCCAGCAGCAGCTGTCCGACCTCCGGGACCGCAGCCCCGAACGCGCCATCGTGGACCTGACCGGCTGCCCGTTCCTGGCTTCCCGGGCGTTCCCCCACCTGTTCCAGGCCAGCGAGGAGATGCGCCTCGCCAAGAAGCGCATGCTGATCGCCTGCTCCGACGAGCTGCTCCGGATCCTGCGGGTGCTGCGCCTCGACTCCCGGCTGGCCGTCCATCCCGACCGGGATGCCTGCCACGCCGCCATGGAGCCCGAGTAGGGGCGCCACCCGGCCGGAGCCCAAGGACGCGGATCAGTCGGCGGCTTCGATCCCGGACAGGACGGCCACGTCGAGTTCGAAGGCCACGCAGGGGACCTTCACGTTCCAGGCCGCCAGCACCGCGGGATCGAGTTCCCCCAGGACCCCGATCTCGCGCTCGCCTTCCGTCCCCGCCACCAGCACCGCGCCGGACCGTCCTGCCATCAAGCCCGGCACCTTGCGGGCCTCGAGGCGGCAGGTGAGTCCACCCAGCCCGGCGAGCAGGGTGGAGAGGACCGCATGGCCCTCGGCGAAGCTCGCCTCGGCGTGGGCCGAGAGCACCGCCAGGCGCCTGCGGGTCGCGGTTCCCATCAGGGTGCCCGGAGCCTGCACCGCCACCTCGCCGCACTCGAAGATGCGGTGGGGATACCCGGCCCGGTAGCTGGTCGCCTCGACCTCCAGGAGGCCGGGGAGCAGGCTGGACCGGACCACCGAGAAGTTCTCGCTCATCGGGTTGGCGATCTCGACCAGGTCGCTCCCGTCGCCCCCCAGCCGGTCGACCTGCAGCTCGCGCCGGGTCAGGACCGGGAGCGACATCTCCTGGTAGCCGAAGCCCACCATACGCTCCCGGAGCCGGTCGGCGGCCTTCTGCAAGGGGGTGAGGCGACCCACCGTGTATTCCTGGGGCATGACCCGGGGGAAACTGTCGTAGCCCCGCTGGATGGCCACGTCCTCGACCACGTCCATGGCGTGGAGCAGGTCGTTCCTGTAGGCGGGAGGCAGCACTGCGAGGAGGCCGGCCCCGCCCTGGTCCGAGGGAAGGGCTTCGACCGTGAGGCCGAAGCGCGTCAGCAGGGACACGATCTCCTCAGCCGGCAATTCGATGCCCAGGGCCCGTTGCACGAGGTCGGTCGCGACCTCCATACGGGAACCGTGGCGCCGGGGCGACACCACCTTGCGCCCGGCGGGGGTGTCGTAGGGATAGCGCACCTCCGCCCGGCGGATCCGGAAGCCGCGGTCCGCCATGTCGCAGGCCATGATGTTGGTGGCGGTGGTGAGGGTACCGAGGTCGGTACCGGTGAACTCGACGAACAGCCGCGAGTCGCCCACCGCCACCGCACCCACGTCGTTCGAGTTGATGATGGGAGGCATCGAGAGGACGTTCCCGTCCTGGCCCCTGAGGAGCGGGTAGCGGTGCTTGCCGGCCAGGGTGGCGGCGTACTCGCGTCCCTTGGGGTGCTCGGCCAGGATGGCCCGGGGTGAGAGCCTGCGGGTCTCGCCCAGGGGCACGAAGCCGTCGTCGTCCGGCCCGATCGTGGTGTAGCGGACCGGGAAGCGCACCAGGTCGAGCTTGTAGATCCCGGCCGCTATGTCCTTGCGACGCCGGCCGAAGGTCTCGGAGAGCTTCTCCTGGGTCTGGATCAGGCTCCTCAGCGTGGCGTCGGTGACCGCCGGACCCTCGGCCACGAAAGCCGTGATCCAAGGCCGGATGCCCTCCAGGTCGGCATCCACCTCGACCACCAGGTCGGCCCCCGCCGGCTCTTCCAGGAACCGGTAGGCCGGAGCTCCCTCGCCCCGGGAGAGGCGCAGCTGGCGGACGATCCCCTCGGGGGTCCAGGTGTCGGGCCGGTTGGTGTCGTTGAGTTCGATCTTCACCGGGGTGCCGCCGGCCTCGGCGTCCCGCGTCTCGCCCCAGGACTTGAGTTCGCCCTTCACGTACACGAGGTCGCGGTCCAGGGTCTCCCGGTCGACCGGGGCCCCGAAGAGATCGGCGAGATCCTCGACCGTGGTCTGGATGGTCGGCACTTCTCAGGCCTCCTGGTTCCGCTCGCCCAGGCCGGCCATGCGGCGTACCCGGTCGAGGTCCTGGCTGAAGAGGTCGCGGATGTCGTTCACGCCCAGGGCCACCATGGCCATGCGGTCGACTCCCAGGCCCCAGGCGATCACGGGGACGTCCACCCCCAGAGGCTTCGTCACCTCGGGACGGAACAGCCCGGCGCCTCCCAGCTCCATCCACCCCAGGCGCGGGTGGCGGGCGTGGAGTTCCACCGAAGGCTCGGTGAACGGGAAGTAGGCGGGTGCGTAGTGGGTCTCGGTGGCCCGGGCCACCTCCACCGCGAACAGGTCGAGCAGACCGAGCAGGTGGGTGAAGGCGATCGACTCGCCGAGCACGATCCCCTCCACCTGGTAGAAGTCGGAGAGGTGGGTGGCATCCACCTGGTCGTAGCGGAAGCAGCGGGCGATGGCGAAGTACTTCCCGGGGACCGAGGCCCCCTTGGCGAGCTGGCGCGACGAGAGCGCGGTGCCCTGGCTCCGGAGGATCAGGCGCCGGGTCCGCTCCAGGTCGAAGCGGTAGCCCCAACCCCGGCTCCCGGCCCCGGAGCCGTCCTGGTGGACCGCCGCCACCCGGCTCCCGAACGGCTCCTCGAGCCGCTCGGCCGACCCCGGATGGCGCACGAAGTAGACGTCGTGGATGTCCCGGGCCGAGTGGAACTGCGGCATGAACAGCGCGTCGTTGTTCCAGAACTCGGTCTCGACCATGCTTCCCGCCATCTCGGTGAAGCCCATGGCGAGGAGCTTCTGGCGCAGCTCGTCGAGGAATTCCATGTAGGGATGCTTCTGGCCCGGTTGGAGCCGGGAAGGCGGCAGGGCCAGGTTGTAGCGGCGGAAGCTGGTCTGGCGCCAGGACCCGTCCCGGAGCATCTCGGGCGTCAGCACCGAGACCTCGTTGCCGGTGAGCCCGGAAGCCACCACCGCCGCCACGAGTTCGGGCCGCGCCAGCCGCCAGGTCCGCAGGGTCCGGGTGGCGAGCTTGAGGACCGCGCCGGTGCCGCCCCGCCGGCGACCATGGACCTCGACCAGGGCGGCCTCGGCCGGGGACAGGCCGGCGACGTCCATGGCCCCGGCCGCCGCCACCCGCCCGAGCAGTCCCGAGAGCGCTTCGAACCCCGAGAGGTCGGCGCCCGCGACGAGGCAGGCACTCCCCTTCTCGACCGTCGCCAGGCCGGCCTTCTTCAGGGCCCCGAAGGCGGTCCCGACGGTGTCGGCATCGAGCCCGGCGATCGCTCCCCGGAGCTCCTTCATGGGGACGGGAGCCTCGCCCAGGCGCCGGGCCACCCGGACCTCGGGGAGTCCGTCCCGGAGGTAGGCCTCGCCGAGATCCCCGAGCGAGACCTCGTCCCGGGTGGCCTCCTCGGCGACCGCCAGCACCCCCCGGGCTGCCAGCCACCCCACCGCGCTGCGGAGCTGGGCCGCCTCCAGGCCCGACCGGAGCGAGAGGGCCTCGTCCTCGGCGAACGTGGCCGGCCCGCCCGCGAGGGAAGCCAGGAGCTTCACCTCGAGCGGATGGAGATCGGAGAGCTGGAACGTCTCGGCCATGCGGATCCCGCCTTCCGCCGGCGATCCCCGCCGGGCGGGCGGATGTCGACCGGACCCGTGCGAGGCTACCATGGGCCTTCGTCATGGGCCTGCCCCTGGTTCCCGAGATCGTCGAGCCCGCGGTTCCGGCGCGGGCGCTCCGGAGCGAGTTCGGACCCCTGGTGGCGCTGGCGATCCCGGCCATCGTGGGTTCGATGGGCAACGTGCTGATGACCCTGGTCGACACCGCCATGGTGGGCGGCCTGGGCGCCGAGGCCCTGGCCGCGGTCGGGGTGGCGAGCGCCATCTGGGTCTCGCTCTCGTGGCTGTTCGTGGGCATGGTGGAGGCGGCCGGCCCCTTCGTGGCCCAGTCCTGGGGCGCCGACGACCGCCGCGGGATGACCCGCTGGGCCTGGCAGGGGGCCTGGCTGGCGGCGCTCACCTCGCTCCCGCTCATGCTCCTCGGGTTCTTCGCCGGACCGGTGCTCTCCGGACTCGGCCAGGAGCCGGTAGTGGTCCAACTGGGCGCCGACTACCTGCTGGCGAGGGGCTGGTTCGCCCTCCCGGGCTTCCTGTTCTTCGCGGAACGGACGGTCCTGAACGCGGTCGGTCGGACCCGGGACGTGCTGATCGCGGTGCTCGTCGCCAACGTCGTGAACGCCATCGCCAACTGGGGCCTCATCTACGGGAACCTGGGGCTCCCGGCCCTGGGCGTGACCGGCGCCGGGTACGCCACCGGGATCGCCAAGCTGGTGCTGCTGGGGATCACCACCTGGCGGATCCGGCGGCTCGGAGTCGTCGAATCCGATCCGAGCCTGCGTCGGCCCGACCGGGCCGCGCTGCGACGACTGCTGGCCGTGGGCATCCCCGCCGGTCTGCACTCCTTCGCCGACAGTGCCATCTGCTCCGCCCTGGCGGTGCTGGCCGGCTGGATGGGGAGCGTGCCGCTGGCGGCCCACCAGGTCGCCTTCCGCCTGACCATCTTCCTCTTCACCATCCCCAAGGGGCTCGGAGTGGCCGCCGCGGCATTGGTCGGCCAGTCGATCGGAGCGGGAAGGCCGGATCGAGCGGCCCGGGTCGGGGCGGTGGCGATGATCACCGCGGTCACGACCATGTGCGGGGTGGGCCTGGCGGTCCTGGCCGGGGCCGACCGGGTGGTGGCGGTCTTCACCCCCGATCCCCGGGTCCGCGAGCTGGCCGGAGGACTGCTGGCGATCGCCGCATTGTTCGAGATCTTCGACAGCCTCCAGATCGTGGCGACGAGCTGCCTGCTGGCCGCCGGGGACACCCGGGTCCCGATGCTGGTCTCCATCGTCGTGTACTGGGGCTTCGGGTTCCCGCTGGCCTGGCACCTGGGCTTCTCGCAGGGCCTGGGTTCCGCCGGTCTGTGGTGGGGCCTCACCGCGGCCCTGGGCGTGGTCGCCGGGCTGATGGCCACCCGCTTCCTCTCCGGGTCCTGGCAGGCCCGCGGGCGACTCGTCGGCTGATCCAGACCTGCGGCCCCTGGTCGGGGACGGCTCGCTCCCGATTCTCCAGCCCCGCCCCAAGATGGCAACTCAGTTGTCATTCCTCGCCATCCTCCCCGGGATCCCCCCGGGAAGGCCGTCCGAGAGGAGAGTCCGCCATGGCGAGCAGTGCGCCGAACCGGGACACCCCTGGTTCCCGACCCCTCGACGCCGAGGAAGCCTTCCTGAGGGCCTGCGTCGAGGCGTTCCGGGACGGGAACATCGAACCCGACGAGAACGAGGTGCTCCAGCGCCTCCAGGTCGCCCTGGGCATCCCCGGCGAGAAGGCCCGGGATCTCGCCCGGCAGGCCGCCCTCGAGGCCCGGGAGCATCCGGCCCGCAATCCCGGCCCGCTCGATCCCACCCGGGTGGTGGCGGCCTGCCGACGGGCCGCCGAGGCGGACGGACGGATCGACCGTGACGAGGCGAGGCTGGTCGCCCAGGTCGCCGAGGTCCTCGGGGTC
>CAYOHP010000045.1:0-5296 GCA_964403795.1 uncultured bacterium
CAGGAAGATGTTCATGAAGCGTTCCTTCCGGATCCATGGGTCGTCTCCACGACCCAGGTTTCGAGGGTTGCGAAGTCGGGGAGCCAGCGGAGGGAGGGGTGCCTGGGCGGTGCCCAGGGCGCGCCCACGAGCAGAGGGAGCTGGGCGATCCCGTCGGCCAGTTCCAGGAGACCGGCCCGGGTCCTGGCCTTGGGAGCCGCCCGGGAGATCGACACCAGGATCGCCCGGAAGCGTCGGCGCCCGGCCGCCAGCAGGAGGTCACGGACCGGGCAGCCGGCACCCAGCATGACGACAGGGATGCCGAGGTCGGCGAGCAGCAAGGCTCCCAGGTGGAGACCGAGGACATGCGCCTCGCCGGGCAGGGTGGCCAGCAGCACGGGATCCCCCGTGGATCGCCCCGTGAAGGTCCTCCAGCGTGCCGAGAGGAAGCCGGCGAGACGCTCGCTGGCGAGGTGCTCCACGGCCACCGAGATCCGGCCGCGTCGCCAGCCCTCCCCGAGGGCGGCCAGGAAGGGCAGGACGGCCTGCCGCACGAAACGTCCGGTTCCGAGTTCCCGCAGGGAGGCATCGAAGCCGGCCTCGAGTGCCTCGCTGTCCAGCCCGGCCGCAGCCTGGAGCCACGCCTGGGGCGGCGGAGGCCGCGCCGGTTCGCTCGCCTCGACCAGGCGCCGGAGCGCTTCGGGTTCGGCAGGCACGGCCTCGCCGGCCGGTATTCCCAGGGCCAGGGCATGACGGATCAGGCGGGCGCGTTCGAGCAGTGCGGGGGGGTACCGCCGGTGGCCGGAGGGGAGTCGGGTCCCGGCCGGGAAGCCATAGCGACGCTCCCAGCTGCGGATGGTCTCGGGGGCTACCCCGGCCACCCGGGCGAGGGCGCCGATCCCCGGTGCGGGTCGAGTGGAGATGCGGGTCACGGATTCATGGTGCACCCGCGGGCAGGGATTGCCTAGGCAATGCACAGAAAAAAACCTGTGCAAGCCTCGGTCCGGGGCCACAGACTCTCAGTGCAGGCCGGCGAGCAGCTCGGGAGTCACGGCCTCGAATCCGAGGACCTCGCGTCCCCGGTGGTCCAGGGCGAACTCGTCGGCAGCCTCCCGGGTGGCGTGGGGGACGAGTTCGTGGCCCATGGGGCCGAGGACATCGGAGCCGACCACGAACCAGGCGGAGCGGGCCAAGACCGGCACCACGTCGTAGTAGTCCGTGACCACGACGGACTCCAGGTCGGCCTTGGTCCAGCCCGGGGCCAAGCGCGGCAGATCGGCCAGGAACCGGAACATGTCCTTGGCCCCGTCGAACCAGCGGTCGGTTCCGTCCCGGAAGCGGATCCGGGCCCACCACTCGGGGTAGGGCGCCACGAACATCCCGCACACGGGACAGCGGTCCCGAGGGGAGGGCCGGGCGGCCGGCGGGAGCGCATGGTCGGAAGCGGTGGCGGTGGGGGCGCCGGGACCGGAGGTGGTGGTCGGAGACGGGTCGGCTCCGGGACCGGTCGCGGGGGCGGCAGGCTGCGTCCCGGGCAGGTCTCGAGGTGCCGGGAACGCAGGGAAGGGGGCGCCCGCGACCAGGCCGGCGACGACCAGGATGCCGCCCGCGCTCCTCGGCACCCTGGCGTCGGACCTCGGGAACCGTCCCACCGGTCGAGGCTTCATCGTGACCTACCCGGGCGGGCTCGGCGTGCCAGGGACTCCCCGAGATCCCGCCCGATCTCGGCCAGGGCAGACTCGAGGGCTCCCGCGAAGTCGGTGGTACGGCCCGAAGGTGCGATCGAGGCATGGGCCACCACCTTCGACGAATACGCCCACTTGCGGGTCCCGGTCATGGTTCCCGGGACGCCGGGGTCGATCACGTAGGTGAGACGCGACACGGGGAGCAGCGGTTCCGGGGTGTCGGGATTCCCGGCGTCGGCGGCCAGCACCCGGAGAGGGGGAAGGTCGGAGTGGGTGACGAGGCTGGTGGCGGCGCAGCGGATCGAGCAGGTGCCCTCGCTCTTGCCTGCGGGATAGACGACCAGGTGGCGGGTGTGGCTGAAGCGCGTCCGGTCCATGCCGCAGTAGCTGCACTCGGGATGCTGGCGGAGATCCTCGCGGTCGACGCCCTCCTCGGCCAGGAGGGGGATCGTACCGGGTCCTGCCACCAGGGCGAGGCCGGCCAGCAGCGCGGGGCGGAGGACCCTGGAGAAAGTCGTCGGGAGCTGGCTTCGGGTCACGGACGGGTTCCTTCCTGTCCCGGGCGGGACCGGGTGCGGGGAAGCTAGGTCAGGGGGAGGGTGAGGCGGGATCTTGCGACCAGACCGGCGAAGACGAGGAGCAGGGCGACCTCCGCGAGGACCAGGCGGAACAGGCGGGCTCGGCACCAGTCGGGCCAGAGCCGGGTGAGGCTCGCCCGGTCGGACCACCAGGAAACGACTCCCAGGGCTGCCGATCCCACCCAGAGGTAGAGCCAGAGGGCGTAGATCGGGATGCCGACCGAGCCGTGTCCGGATTGCAGCAGGCAGAACGGACAGTGGTGGTGCGGGGACTCGTACACATAGGGGGCGACCACGACCACGATGGCCACCAGGCTGGCGAGCGCCGTGGCCTGGGCCGAGGCCGCCGCCAGCCAGACCAGGAGGGTACGCAGGGTGCGGTAGGCGGCGCCTGCGGCCAGGAGCGTCGAGGCGGTGCCGGCCAGCAGCACGGCCCCGACCAGTGCCGGGGAGCCCAGCGCCAGACCCTGTACCGAGGTGGACGCGCCCGGCTCGAAGAGCTGGCTGCAGCAGGAAGCTGCGACCCGTGGATCCATGGTCGAGAAGAAGCGCCAACCGAGCCAGGTTTCCAGGCCGGCCACGGGAAGCAGGAGGAGGGTGAGGACGGCCTTGGGACGCACCAGGGGAAGGTCGG
This sequence comes from uncultured bacterium, assembly GCA_964403795.1. GTDB lineage: Bacteria > Muiribacteriota > UBA6191 > CAZXTJ01 > CAYOHP01 > CAYOHP01. Next base: position 2,877 of record CAYOHP010000045.1, read on the forward strand.
GGGCGGCCGCGTCGAGTCGATCCATGGTGAGCCAGACCCCAGCCCCGAGGACCCCCACGAGCTTGGTCGCGAGGTAGGCCCACCCGGAGCTCCCCGCGTTCAAGGTGCCGACCGCGCACATCGCCCCGGGGAAGTGGACGGCCAGCCCGTCGAGGGTGAAGACCAGCAGCAGGAGCGAGAACAGCTCGACCACCATGCCCCAGGAGAGGACCAGGGTCGCCAGGTAGGTCCGCTTCTCGAGTTCCACCTGGCGCCGGGACCCGTCGGCCAGGTCGAAGCCGGCGAGCACCTGGCGCGCCACCGAGGCCGCCACCAGCACCGCCGCGAGCTCCAGGCCCGATCCCAGGAGCAGGGCCATGACCTGAGGATGCGCGATCATGGCGATTCGCTTCCGATCCGCCCGGACTCGAGCGGTACCACCCGGTCGACGCCCGGCGCGCCCCAGACCTTGGGGTCGTGGCTGGTCATCACCAGGGTCGTGCCTTCCGCCCGGAGGCGGGCCAGCTGCGCCAGGACCGACTCGGCGCCCTGGGGATCGAGGTTGGCCGTGGGCTCGTCGGCGAGCAGGGCCTGGGGCCGGTGGAAGAGGGCCCGGGCCAGGGCGACCCGCTGGGCCTCCCCTCCGGAGAGATGTTCCACCCGCACCCCGGCCTTCTCGGTCAGGCCGACCTCCGCCAGCAGGTCCAAGGCCCGCGCCCGGCGGGCCGCGAAGGACTCCCCGGTCGGGACCCCGGGGAGCTCCACGTTCTGGCGGGCCGAGAGGCCTCGGATCAGGTGGAACTGCTGGAACACGAAGCCGACTTCGCGGCGCCGGAACTCCGAGAGGAAACGCTCCGAGAGCGCCGAGAGCACCTGATCCCGGAACCGGATCCGGCCCGAGGTGGGGCGCGCCAACCCGCCGAGCAGCGAGAGGAGCGTCGACTTGCCGGACCCGCTCGGGCCGCGCAGGACCGTCCAGGTTCCGGCCCGGACCTCGAGGTCGACCCGGTCGAGGGCCCGGCACTCGCCCGGTTCGCCCTCGAGGAAGATCTTGGTCGCGGCTTCCACCTGCCAGAGGGCGCTCATCGCAGCACCGTGTCGGGATCGGTCGAGGCGGCGGCCCAGACCGGGATCGCGGTGGCGGCGACATAGGGGACCACGGTCAGGAAGGCCAGGGTGAGGATCTCTCCCGCCTCGACGCTGGGGTGGAGATGGAGGGGCGAGGCCAGGCCCGACCAGCCGGCGAGGACCGGTGCCAGGAGCCCAGCCCCCGTTGCGAAGACGTGGATCCAAGCCGCCAGGTAGCCGCCGGTGAAGGCGAGCGATGAGACCGCCAGGCCCTCGATCACCTTGAGCCCGACCAGGTCGCCGGTGTCCCAGCCCACCGCCTTCTGGATCCCGAGCTCGCGGATCTCCTCGGCCGAGAGCCCGCTGGCCTTGTCCCAGGCGAGCAGTGCGAAGGCGAGGATGGCCGCCAAGAGAGGGGTGAGCAGGAAGCCTTCCCGCCAGTCGAAACTTGCCTGGTACCCGGCGAGAAGGTCGCGGCGAGCCAGGATCCTCGATTCGGGCAGGGCCCTGGCCAGCTTCAAGGTCACGGTGTCGATCTCGCTCGGGTTCTTCACCGCCAGGGCCAGATCGGTGAAGACTCCGTCCGGGAGCTGGAAGAAGGCGCGGAAGTCGACCTCCGAGACCAGCACCAGGTCGTCCCCGACCAGGGCGGAGGTCTCGGGGAGGACGGTCTCGACCGTGGCCGAGAGGGTGCGGCCGGAAGGCGAGACGAGGACCAGGCGGGAGCCGGGGCGGAGGAGCTTGCGGCGGGCGATTCCCGGTCCCAGACGGGTGCTCCCGGGGGGCGGGGTATCGCCGGGCGGCGGCACCATGATCGTCACCGTGGTCCCGGCCAGGGTGTCGTAGAAGTAGCCCCAGAGACGACCCTCGGCGGAACGGACCCCCCGCACCGCCCGGGCCGCGGCGAGGTCGCCGGCCGGCGAGAGGTCATGGCGGCCGAGCACCATGCGCTGGACGGTGACCTCGGGTGCGTCCTGGAGGCGACGCTGGGCTTCGGCCCGCAGGGCCGACGAGAGCAGCATGACCGAGGCGACCACCGCCACCAGCCCGGCGTAGGCGAGCAGCAGACCGGCGGTCCGCCCTCGCCGCCGTGCCAGGGAGGCGAGGGCGAACTCGAGGAGGCTCCGGATCCGCTGACCGCCTCCGGTCATGGTCCGGCCTCGATCCGGGACGGCTCGGCGGTGATCCACCGGAACCGGGGGCGCGGCATGATGGCGGTGCCGCTGGGGGCCCGCTCCAGGGCACCGGGATGGTCCTGGCGCGGGGCGAACCCGTCGCTCATCGAGAGGTGTCGGACGTAGCGGGCCTCGGTGGCGAGCGCCAGGTCGGTGAGGCCCAGGCCAAGGGTGCCGTCCGCGACCGGCCCCGGGCTC
>CAYOHP010000045.1:5306-43248 GCA_964403795.1 uncultured bacterium
ACTGCCGGCGCCAGGCGGGAGTGATGGACCGGCTGATGGCCGAGGCGGAGCGAGGCGAGATCATTGGAGCAGATTGATCGATACGTAGCGGCGGTCGTGCGAAGGGTGCCGTCCGCGACCGGCCCCGGGCTCGGCGGACCGATCGCGATCGTCGCCAGGCAGGCGGTCCAGGCCAGGGCGAGCCAGGCCGCCACCAGGTCGGCCCGGTGGAGCACGCGCCCCCCGGTGTCGGCGCGGTGGGACACCCGAAACCTCCGGCGGGAGGTTATCACGACTCGCTCGCCCCGGTGCCTAGCCCTTCACGCGGTGGGTGAAGACGCCGCCCCAGTCGGGGGCGGGGGGCTCGGCCTGGAGGATGGCGGCCCGACGCCGCATGCAGCCGGAAGGGCCGTCGTCGGGGAGCTGGGCCAGGGCCGCATCGAAGGACTCGATGGCCTCGCCGAAGTGGGCTGCCCGGTAGAGGGCGAGGCCTTCGGCGTAGCGGGCGAAGGCCAGCTTCTGCTGGGGCGTGAGCCGGTCGGCGGACTCGCAGACCAGTTCGTAGAGGGTGACCGGCTCGTTGCGTCCCTTGACCCGGACCCGGTCGACCTCCCGCATCTGGAGCTTGGTGCCCACCAGCCCTGCGGTGGCCTCGCCCACCAGGATGCCGGTGCCGTACTCGGAGCACATCCCCTCGAGTCGCGAACCGAGGTTCACGGCGTCGCCCAGCACGCCATAGGAGAACCGGAAACGGCTCCCGAGGTTGCCGACCAGCATGGTCCCGGTGTTGACCGAGGTGCGGGCCGAGAGCGGCGGAAGGCCTTGAGCGGCCCAGGTGGCCCGCAGCGAGGTGAGGCGCTTTTGCATGGCCAGAGCCGCCCGGCAGGCGCGCAGGGCGTGCTCTGGATCCTCGAGTGGCGCCCCGAAGATGGCCATGATCTGGTCGCCGACGTACTCCTTGAGCAGTCCCTTCTCGGCGAGGATCTCCTCGGTCATGGCCTCGAAGTAGCCGGCCATCAGCTCCGCCATCTCGGCAGGGCGGTGCTTCTCGGAGGTGGCGGTGAAGCGGGCGAGGTCGCTGAAGAGGACGGTGAGCAGCCGCTCCTCGCCTCCCAGGCGCAGGCGCGAGGGTTGGGCCAGCATCTGCTGCATCACGTCCGGTGCCACGTACTGCCCGAAGGCGACCTCCACCTGGCGCCGCTCCCGCTCCGCCTGGAGGTAGCGGCTGAGGACCACCTGGGCGAAGACGAGGATCAGGGCGAGCAGGGGGTAGCCGCGCACCATCCAGATCCCGTGCTCGTCGAGGATGTCGGCCAGGTAGATGTGGCCGGCTCCCATCGCCAAGGCGGCAACCCACGAGAAGCGCGCCGGCATGACCGGCAGGAGGAGAGCCGCCAGTCCGCCCAGTCCCAGGATGGCCATGAGGTCGAGGCCCCGGTGCCAGTCGGGCCTGGCACTCGGGGTACCGAGGATCAGGTTCTCGACGATCTCGCCGTGGATCTCGAGGCCGGGATGGAGCGGGAACACGGAAGTGGGGAGTTCGTCCCGGAGACCCTTGACGGTGCCTCCCAGGATGACGGCCTTTCCCTGCAGCGCCCCGGGCGGCAGCTGGCCGGAGAGAACCTCGGCGGCGGACCAGCTCGGGAGGCGTCCGGGCGGTCCGCCGTGATCCACCAGGATCACTCCCCGCTCGTCGGTATGGAGGAACCGGTTGCCGAGGACCACTCCCTCGATCCCGGCCTCCGAGACCGCGGCCACCCAGGGCGGACGTCCCAGATGGAGCCAGGCCACCATCAGGGCGAAGGAGGGGAAGACCCGGTCCCGGCAGACGGCCACCAGACCGGCCCGGCGTACGATCCCGTCGGAGTCGAGGGGCATGTCCAGGAAGCCTGCCCAGGGCGTGGCCTGACTGAGCGAGGTCAGGCTCGGTTCGGGGGCATAGGCCTGCGGGATCCCCGGGACGCCGCGCTCGGGAGGCAACCCGCGGCGAGGCATCTCACTGGCGGAGAGCCGGTCCAGGCGGGCCATGATCTCGCCCACCGGGAGCACCGAGCCGGCCTCCCGGGCGTCCCGATGGAAGGGGTATCCCAGCACCACCGGCATCTTCGAGGCCCGGAGGGCTTCGGCGAAGGCCCCGTCGGTGTCGGCGTCCGCCCGGGCCACGGCCAGGGCCTCCCGGACCTTCACGTCCAGAGGACCCAGGTCGCGCAGCTCGGCCTCGAGGCGATCGGCCAGACGCACGGCCTGGCCGGAGTCCGGCTCCTGGAAGGCCACCGTGAAGGCGAGCAGCGATGCCTTCTCGGCCGCGATCGCCGAGACCAGGCGGGCATGGAGGTTGCGCGGCCACGGCCATCTCCCGTACTCCGCCACCGCCCGCTCGTCGATCACCACCAGGGCGACCTGCCCCGAGGCGGGCCGGGGAGGGCGGGCCTGCATGCGCAGGTCGTAGAGGGCCCGCTCGTGGCGGTCGAGGATCGGCGACCCGGAGAGGAAGAGCCACGCCACCAGCAGCACAAGGACCCCGGAGAGGGTGCGGACCCCCGGGGAGCCGCTCGGGATCACGGCGACTCCAGGCAGACCAGGGCCGCTCCGTCGATCCCGGGCACCACCAGCCGTTCGCCCCGGAGGTCACCCCAGTAGGGCATCCCGTCGGGCTGCCAGAGCCCGGTGGAGAAGCCGGCCAGCCGCCGGAAGCGTCCGTCCCGGAGGCCGAAGACCTCGGACGCGGTGGCAACCCGGCCTTCCGCCGCGACCATGAATCGGCTACCCCCGTCCTCGGCGACCGTCTCGAGCTCCAGGGCCCGGACACCGGCACGATGCCGGACCTCGACCAGTCGGGACCGGAGCCTACCGGATTCCACGGTCTCGAGGCTGGCCAGCACCCGGTCGCCGACCGTGACCAGGTGGGGACACCAGGCCTCCGGGTCCTCGATCCGGACCTCGGCGTCCCACCCGAGGTGGATCCCGCGGCTGCCCCGGGGGTCGCCCCCGAGGATCCCGGAGCGGAGCACCAGGGCCGAGTCCTGGCGCCGCCGCTCGGACAGGAAGATCCGGTCTCCCACCATGGCGAGCGCCCCGGCCCCGGGATCCGCAGGGATCGAACGAACCGCACCGTCCGGCAGTCGGAGTACCACCAGCGCTCCGGGGGCCGCGGCCACGATCCGGTCCCGCTCCGGTTGGAGGGCGATCCCGTCCCACCGGAATCCTCCCCGGTAGGAGGACGGGTGGCTCTCCTGGCGACCCTCGGGCCGGATCCGCCAGATCCCCAACTCGGCATCCACGACCAGATCCTCGCCCCGCCACTCCAGGCGGCGCAGGTTGCCGCTGGGCATCTGGAAGCGATCGATCGGGAGGATGGGTCCGTCGGGACCGAGGGGCGAGACCGAGGGATCCCAGGCGACCACCGTCGAGGCCGATCGGTCCCCGCCGAGGACCCGCCCTCCCAGGAGGAGAGCGCTCCGCAACGAGAGGCTCGGCACCCGGCGTCCATCCTTGGTGGTCAGGTCCCGGGGCAGCCCGAAGCGGGCCGGCCGGCAGTCCGGGGCCGGAGCCGCGGGAGGCGCGCGCCGCGAGGCCGGGGGCGGGGCCGGTTCCGGGAGGTCCGGGGGAGGCAGGTCCAGGAGCCGGCAGAGTCCCCTGGGCGGCTCCGCCAGGGCCAGGCGACCGGGGCCGACGAAGCGGGCCGCGGTCCCGGGCGCCACCGGGCCCAGGCGGCGCACCCGCGACTCTCCCCGGGTGGCGAGTTCCAGGTGTCCGTCCTCGCCACGCCGCGCCATGCGCACCGCCTCCGGCGGGCAGAGGTCCATCCAGCCCGAGGTCCAGCCACCGGGATCGAGGCTGGTGGTCGCCCGCCACAGGGGGCGGTCGGGATCGGGGAGGGTGAAGGCCTTCAGGCCCCCGCCCATGGTCCCGGCCACCAGCAGGCCACCCTCGCCCAGGGCGGCCACGAACCGGGTGCCCTCGCTGCCTTCGAGGGGGGTCGAGGGGTCCTCCAGCTCCGGCGTCAGGACCTCCACGCCGCCCCGTCCGGTGGCCAGGGCGAGCGACTGGGGTCCGCCCACGGCCGCCATCGAGAGGGCCAGGGAGCCGAGCCTGCGGGCCGCTTGCCGCGCCCCGTCGGCGACGCGGAAGGTCCAGAGCATGGGGCGGAGCGCCCCGGCTGGATCTGGACCCAGGCCTCCGGCGACCAGGAACGAGCCCGACCGCACGAAGGCGAGCGCCAACACCCTGGCGTCGCCGGGCAGCGACAGGGTGGCCGCCGGCGCCCCGGAGAGCGGGCCCGCGGGCCGATCCGCCAGCCCATGGAGGGCAATCGCCGCAGGCGTCACTCTCACGGCCAGGGTCCGGCCATCGGGAGAGACCGCCAGGGGCCACGCCAGGAGTGCCTCCAGGTCGGCCGGGAGCGGGAGCCCCGGGGGGAGGCCCAGGACGTTGGCGATCTGCCACCAGGCTTCCGTCAGGGACTCCCGGCGTCCCGGGTCCCCCGGCTGGAGGCGGGTCTCCAGCGGCCAGGGGAGGGGATCCGGCCAGGGCGCCGGGGCCGGGGGGGAAGCCGACCGGGCCGGTGGGGACGGCGTCGGTGGCGGGTCCGGTGGCCGGAGGGTCGGGTCGACGGCTCGGACCGGGCCGTGGGGCGGACCTCCGAAGGCCTGCATGGAACCGTGCTCCGGATCGGAGCCGCAGGCCGCGATCCCGAGGACGAGCGCAGCCAGCGAGAGGGCGAGTCTCCGTTCCATCGCCCCGATGGTGCCATGGCCTCGCCGTCCCGCGACCACCTCCAGGGGCTGGACGAACCCGGAGGCGCCCGTAGAATGCGGGCATGACTCGTACCGGGAACCGTCGTCGGGGCCTCGCACCCCTCCTGGTGGTCGGCCTGGTCGCCCTGCTGGTGGTGGGGTTCATGGCCACCAGCGCGGTGCTCACCCTGCGGGAGTTCTTCGGGGGCTCGCGGAGTTCGGCCGGCCGGGACCTGACGCCCCCGGTGCCGGCCGCACCGGTGGCGAGCCTGGGCGGGGATCCCGGATCCGAAGCTCGTGGCGCGGCTTGCCGGAAGCGGCTCCGGGAACTCGAGGCGCGGTTGGTCTCCGAGGTGTCGGCCGGCCGACTGGCGGAGGCCGAGGCGACCCGGAGGGCGCTCGCCGAGGCCAGGGCAGGGTCCTGCGGACCCGGGTCCGGTGGAGGGCAGCCGGGCTGATCCGCCCGCCCCGTCGGATCCCCTTGCGGCCGAGCGCCTCGCCGGACCGTCCCCGGGAGCGGGCCGGCACCGCCGGGAGATCGCCCCACCCGGGGCCTGCCAAGGTGCGGCGGACCCGCTTCCGGCGAATCCTCGGCGCTGGCATCGGGGCGACCCGAGGGAAGGCGGCCACGATGGGCCCGGTCCGGAGACTCTGTCCCGTGCTCCTCCTGAGCCTCTCGCTGGGAGGGGCGACGCTGGGCGCGCCCTCGGGCGTGGAGTCCGCCTTGGCGGCTGCCCGCCAGGCCCACGCGGCCGGGAAGCACGAGGCGGTGGTGGCGGCCCTGGATTCCGCCATCGGGTCGTGGAAGTCGATCGAGCCTGTCGATCGGGTGGGTCTCGCCCAGCTCGAGCTGGGGCGGGTCGGTGCCTGGATCCGGATCCTGGGAGGAGCCATCTTCGCCCCACTCGAGGATGGCGACCTCCAGCGTCGCCTCGACGACGCCACCGGTCTGAACGCGAGGCTGGAAGGCGTGGCCGCCGGCCTGGATCCGAAACACCCGGGCCAGGGGCCCTTGTGGGTCCGGCTCACGGACGCCCGGGTGGAAGCGCTCGATCTCGCGGCCTCGTTCGCGTACGGCCTGGAGTGCGGGGGCGGGGGCTTCTTCTGCGAGGCACGCATGCGCGAGGCCATGAAGACGAGCGCCCGGGGGATCGCCTCCGGGATGCTGGCATCCTTGGCGACCCAGCTCGGCAAGGGGCACCCGCTGCGGCCCCAGGCGGCGGCCCAGGTGACCATCCGGCTCCGGGACCGGGAGGCCTGGGAGGCTCTGCTCCGGGCCATGGAGGACGCCGGGACCCAGGAGACGCGGGACGCTCTGCTCCCCTTGTCCCAGCTCGCCGACCTGGCCCGGGAGGTGGCACCCGACGAGGTCTCGCGGGAGGCCGGCCGGAGCCCTGCGGACTACGTGGCGCGGTTCTCCCGGGTGGCGGCGAACCAGGACGAGCCCCGAAAGGTCGTGTCCTCGGTGGCGGCGCTGGCCTCGGCCCGCTTCGGGCTCGAACGGGGGGCCTTCTCGGCGGTCGCCTGCGAGCAGGCGGGCCCCGCGGTGAGGGCCGCCTGGGACGTGCTGGAGGCGGCGAATCCCGTCGAGCTGTTCCGGAGCCTGGGTCTGCCTGCCCAGAGCCGAGTGCCGACGGCGACGGAGGCCGAATCGGTGCTCGGCCGGTGCGGGGACGACCATGTGGCCCGGCGCACCGAGGAGAAGCGCCAGGAGGAACTCCGCAAGGCGGGGACCGGGGCGAGCGGGGGAGCCGGCAAGGGGAGCCGCCGCCGATAGCCGAGACCAGGCTGAGACGGGATCGCGACGGGGCTTCGGGGGAGCTGCGACGGGGCCGCGACACGGCACCGGGGGAAGGCGGGGAGCGCGGCCCGGGGAGCGTCGTCCGGATCCTGGCACCGAAGCTGCGAAGGGAGAGCCATCGACCCCAGGAGGCCAAGGTGTCCCGGATCTCTCGCCGTCTCCCGCTCGCCGTGAAGTTGCTCGTCGTGGGGCTGGTCGCGGTCGCGCCTCTGACCCAGGGCTGCGTGGGCAGCGCGGCAGCGCAGGGGAATCGGATCGCGAGCGCGTTGCCGCAGGTGGGGACGGGATTCTCGGGGGGTGCGGCGAGGACTCCCTCGTCGGGAGACATGGTGGAGGTCGCCTCCGCCTCGGCCTCGGTATCGGGGGATGTCCTCGGGCAAGGCGGGGTCACCAAGGAGGGGACCCTCGAGAAGGCGGACGTGGCCGGGACCGGGGAGACCAAGCTCACCAAGGCCGAAAACGCCGCCCGGTTGGCCGAGAAGCTCGACAACGCACCCATTTCGAAGGAGGAGCTGGATGCCCTCGAGCGCACCAACGCGGCGAGTTCGGTCGTCGAGGCGGAGGGTGTCGCCGCGAACGCGGGCGGCGGTCCGCTCGGACCCTTCATGAGGGCTGGTGCCAGGATCCGGGATGGTTTCCTGACCCTGGTGAACGGCCTCATGCCGAGGCGCTAGGCAGAACCCTCCTCGGGGACCGAGATCCCCGCCCGGGTCCAGGGTAGGCTGCCTGGGGCGCGCTGGCTGCCTTCCCCCATGCTCGTTCGTGGTAGGCTCCCGCACCCCGACGGCGCACCCGGAGTCGTCGGGCCGGGGAGAAGCGCATGGAAGGCTCCCGCCAGGAACGCAGGCTGCTCGGCCTCTCGCTCATCGAGGGCGGGTTCATCACCCGCGAGCAGCTCGACGCGGCGCTCCGCAAGCACCGCCAGACCGGCGACACCCTGGGATTCACGCTGCTCAAGCAGGGCTATCTGTCGGAGAAGCAGCTGCTCGAGTTCCTGACCGGCAAGCTCGGTTTCAGCCACGCCAACCTGCAGAACTACGTAGTGGATCGCAGCCTGGTGGCCCTGGTCCCCGAGGACATCGCCCGCAAGTACCAGGTCTTCCCCCTCCTCAAGGTGAAGAAGACCCTGACCGTGGCCATGGTCGACCCGCTCGATTCGTTCGTGATGGAGAACCTCCAGTTCACCACCGGCTGCGACATCAAGCCGCTGGTCTCCACCAAGGACGACATCGTCGCCGCCATCGACAAGTACTACCGGCCGGAGGACGCCGCGGCAGGGGCCGAGGAGTCCACCCTGGGCCGCCTCCAGGCGCTGGCCCAGGAGGTCCAGGGCAACGCCCAGTCGATGAGCGAGAACGTCGACGCCCGGGCCAAGGAGGGCGACAAGGCCTCGATCATCGCCCTGGTCGACCGGGTGATGATGGACGCCATCAAGTACAAGGCCTCCGACATCCACATCGAGCCCATGGCCAAGGGCCTTCGGGTGCGGTACCGGGTGGACGGCATCCTCGAGACGGTGATGCAGATCAGCTCCGACTGGGGTCCGAGCGTGGTCAGCCGCCTCAAAGTCATGGCCAACCTCGACATCGCCGAGAAGCGCCGGCCGCATGACGGGCGCTGCCAGGCCACCGTGGAGAACCGCGAGATCGACCTCCGGGTCTCGACCTTCCCGACCGTGTTCGGCGAGAAGGCCGTGCTCAGGATCCTCGACAAGACCAACGTGGTCTTCGAACTCGAGGAGCTCGGGTTCACCAAGAAGGTGATGGCCCAGCTCCTCGACATCGTGGCCAGCCCCAACGGGATCTTCCTCCTGACCGGCCCCACCGGCTCGGGCAAGACCTCGACGCTCTACGCGGCGCTCAAGAAGATCGACTCGGTCCACAAGAACATCGTGACCATCGAGGACCCGGTCGAGTACCAGCTGGTGAACGTGAACCAGAGCCAGGTCAATCCCAAGGCCGGGTTCACCTTCGCCTCGGGTCTGCGCTCGATCCTGCGCCAGGACCCCGACGTGATCATGGTCGGCGAGATCCGCGACATCGAGACCGCCGAGACCGCCATCCGGGCCGCGCTCACCGGCCACCTCGTGTTCTCGACGCTCCACACCAACGATGCCCCCGGGGCCATCACCCGGCTGATCGACATGGGGCTCGAGCCCTTCCTGGTGGCGAGCTCGGTGCTCGGCACCATGGCCCAGCGCCTGGTGCGGGCCATCTGCAACCAGTGCAAGGAGCCGGTCAAGGTCCAGAAGGAAGTGCTCGAGCGGATGAACGCCACCCCCGAGCAGATCGCCAACTGGAAGTTCCTGGAAGGCCGGGGCTGCATGGCCTGCAAGGAGACCGGCTACGCGGGACGGGTGGCGATCACCGAGCTCATGGTCATGAACGAGACCGTCCGCTCGCTGGCCAACGCCAAGGCGCCGTCCTCGAAGATCAAGCTGAAGTGCCGGGAGATGGGGATGAAGACGCTCCGCGAGGACGGTCTCGACAAGGCCGGGCGGGGGCTCACCACGCTGGCCGAGATCCTGCGGGTCACCCAGCGGGACGAGGTCTGATCCCATGGCCGAGTGCGAGGCGAACGGGGTCCCGGGAGAGAGCGGGGCCACGGACCGGGGTGCCTCGGCGGGGGCCGCCGGCAGAGGGGGCGGAGCCGGGATCCTCGACGGGAAGAAGCTGTCCCGACAGGTGGAGGCCGAACTCCGGAACCGGGTAGCCGCTCTGGGAGGTCGTCCCCCCGGGCTGGCCGTGGTGCTGGTCGGGGAGGACCCGGCCAGCCAGGTCTACGTCGCCAACAAGGAGAAGGCGGCCGCCCGGGTGGGCTTCGCCTCCCGCCTGTTCCGGCTCCCGGCCGAGACCGGGGAGACCGAGGTCCTGGCGCTGGTGGGCCGGCTCGCCGCCGACCCCGAGGTCGACGGGATCCTGGTGCAGCTGCCCTTGCCCAGGGCGATCGACGCCGACCGGGTGCTGGCGTCCATCCCCCCGGACAAGGACGTCGACGGCTTCCACGTCGAGAACCTGGGCCGGCTGGCGCTGGGCGAGGAGCGGGTGGTCGCCTGCACCCCCAAGGGCGTGATCCGGTTGCTCGACTCCCAGGGATTCGCCTATCCTGGCGCCCGGGCACTGGTGATCGGCCGCAGCCGGATCGTGGGCAAGCCCATGAGCTACCTGCTGGTGAACCGGAACTGCACGGTCACGGTGGCCCACTCGAAGACCCGGGATCTCGCCGGCGAGGTGGCGCGGGCCGACCTGGTGGTGGCGGCGGTCGGGGTCCGGGGCCTCATCCGGGGCGAGTGGCTGAAGCCGGGCGCCTGGGTGGTCGACGTAGGCATGCACCGCGACGAGGCGGGAAGGCTCTCCGGCGACGTGGAGGCCGAGGCGGCCAGGGCCCGGGCGGCCTGGATCACCCCGGTGCCGGGCGGGGTCGGTCCCATGACCATCGCCATGCTGCTCGAGAACACCCTGGAGGCCCGGCTCCGCGCCGGAGGAGGGTGAAGTCCTGGTGCGCCATCCCCTGTCGCGATCGGTGCTGATGACCCCCGGCCCGGTGGAGGAGCCCTGGGAGGCGCGCCTGGCGGGACTCGCCTGGCGGGAGCACCATCGCACTCCCGAGTTCGCTGCCATGTTCCTCCGGGTCTCCCAGGCCTGCTCCCGCCTGATCGGGACCCGTCGCCCCACCGCCCTGCTGGCGGCCAGCGGCACCGGCGGCCTGGAGGCCGCGGTCGCCAACTTCCTGGCCGAGGGCGAGCGGGCCGTGGTGGTGATCTCCGGCAAGTTCGGGGAGCGCTGGGCCAAGCTGCTCGAGGCGTATGGGCACGGGTGCGAGACGGTCGAGGCCGAGGGCGGCAAGGCGGTCCGGGTCGGCGAGCTCCGTGAGGTGCTGTCTCGGGGAAGGCCGGGACTGGTCTTCGCCACCCTGCAGGAGACCTCGACCGGGGTGCGCCACGACATCGAGGCCTTCGCGGCCGCATGCCGGGAGCACGGATCGCTCCTGGTCGTCGACACCGTGAGCGGACTCGGCTGCCTTCCCTATCGCATGGACGAGTGGGGCGTGGACGTGACCGTGGCCGGCAGCCAGAAGGGCCTGCTCTCGCCTCCGGGAGTGGCCATGTGTGCCTGGAGCGAGGCGGCGGAGCGGAAGCGGGCCGAGGCCCGCGGGCCCCGCTTCTACTTCGACCTCGGGAAGTACCTGAAGAAGCTGGAGCGGGCGCCGTTCACGCCGCCGGCCACCCTGGTGGCCCAGCTCGACTTCGTGCTGGCCCGCCTGGAATCGGTCGGCCTCGACGCCGTGCTGGCGGCGGTGGAGACGGCCGCCCGGGCCACCGTGGAGGCGGCACGGGCGCTGGGGCTGGAGACGCTCTCGGACGACGTGGACCGGTCCACCGGGCTCACCACCCTGAAGGTCCCGGCCGGCGTCGACGGGGAACGCCTGCTCGCCGACGCCCGGTCCGCCTCCGGGGTGCGGATCGCCGGTGGACAGGACGAGTGGAAGGGTAGGATCCTCCGGGTCGGCCACATGGGTGCCACCACCCCCGGCGACCTCCTGGGGGCGATCCTCGGGCTCGAGGGTGCCCTGGCCCGCCAGGGATGGAACCGGCCCGCCGGAGTGGGCGTGGCGGCCGCCGCCGCGGTGCTGGCCGGCGGGAACGAAGGAGGAGCGTGATGGCGAGCGAGCCGCAGGGCGAGGTCCGAAGGGTCCCGTGCCATGACCGGCATGTGGCCGCCGGCGCCCGGATGGTGCCCTTCGCCGGCTGGTCGATGCCGGTCCAGTACACGAGCATCCTGGCCGAGCACAAGGCGGTCCGGACCGGCTGCGGGCTCTTCGACGTGAGCCACATGGGCGAGCTCCGGGTGAAGGGCACCCGTTCCACCGAGTGCCTGGAGCAGCTGGTCACCAACCACGTGGGGCGGCTCTCCCCGGGGACCGCCCTCTACACCCCGATGTGCCGGCAGAGCGGGGGCATCGTCGACGACCTGATCGTCTACCGCCTCTGGCCCGACGAGTACATGGTGGTGGTCAACGCCTCGAACCTGGCCAAGGATCGGGAGTGGATCGAGAACCACCTCACCCGGGGCATCGAGCTCCGCGACGAGTCCGACGACACCTGCTTGTTCGCGCTCCAGGGACCCAGGGCCGAGAAGGTGGCCCGCTCCCTGGGGATGAACGTGAAGGGAATGCCGGCCTTCGGTACCCGCGACGTCGAACTCCGCGGGGTGCGCTGCCTGGCGGCGAGGACCGGCTACACCGGCGAGGACGGCTTCGAGATCTTCGTGCCCGCCGCCAAGGGCCCCGAGGTCTGGGACGCCCTGGCCGGCCACCAGGACGTCACCCTGTGCGGGCTGGGAGCCCGCGACACCCTCCGGCTGGAGGCCCGGCTCCTGCTCTACGGCAACGACATGGACGACGAGACCACCCCCATCGAGGCCGGGCTCGCCTGGACCTGCAAGCTCGACAAGCCCATTTCCTTCAACGGACGCGAGAAGCTCGAGGAGCAGGTCAGGGACGGGACCGCCCGGAAGCTGGTGGGGCTCGAAGTGCCCGGGAAGATCCCGGCCCGCCATGGCTACCCCGTGTTCGCGGGCGAGGACGAGGTCGGGATCGTGACTTCCGGGACCTTCGGTCCGACCGTCCAGAAGAACGTGGCGCTCGCCTACGTGAAGACCGAGCACGGCAAGCGTGGTACCGAGCTCGCGGTCGGGGTCCGGGGCCAGAAGCTGCCCGCCTCGGTCTGCCGGACGCCGTTCTACAAGCGGCAGGGTGCGTGACCGATGCTGTCCGGCAACTGGATCGAGACCGTCGAGGCCACCGATCCCGAACTCGGCGGATTGCTCCGCCATGAGGAACGACGCCAGGAGGAAGGGCTCGAACTGATCGCCAGCGAGAACTTCCAGTCGCCGGCGGTGCGGTTCGCGGAGGCTTCGGCGCTGATGAGCAAGTACGCCGAAGGCCTGCCCGGCAAGCGCTACTACGGCGGTTGCGAGGTGGCGGACCAGGTGGAGAACCTGGCCATCGAGCGGGCCAAGCGTCTCTTCGGGGTGGGTTACGCCGCGGTGCAGCCGCATTCCGGGGCCCAGGCCAACATGGCCGTGTACCTGGCACTGCTCCAGCCCGGGGACCGGATCATGGGCCTCGATCTCTCCCATGGGGGGCACCTCACCCACGGGCATCCCCTCAATTTCTCGGGCCGCTTCTTCGAGGTCCATGCCTACCAGGTGTCCCGGGAGACCGAGCGGCTCGACTACGACGGGATCCAGGCCCAGGCCGAGTCGGTCCGCCCCAAGCTGATCGTGGCGGGAGCCTCGGCCTATGCCCGGACGATCGACTTCGCCCGGTTCCGGGCCATCGCCGACTCGGTCGGCGCCATGCTCTTCGTCGACATGGCCCATATCGCCGGCCTGGTGGCGGCGGGCCTTCACCCGAGCCCCTGCCCGCATGCCCACGTGGTCACCTCCACCACCCACAAGACGCTGCGCGGCCCCCGGGGCGGGATCGTGCTCACCAACGACGAGGAGCTGGGCGCCCAGCTCGACAAGGCGCTCTTCCCCGGCGAGCAGGGCGGCCCGCTGATGCACGTGATCGGGGCCAAGGCGGTCTGTTTCGGCGAGGCCCTGACCCCCGGGTTCCGGCGGTACCAGGAACGGGTGGTCGAGAACGCCGCTCGACTGGTGGCGGGCCTGGCGAAGGCGGGGCTCAGGCCGGTGTCCGGGGGGACCGACAACCACCTCGGCCTGCTCGACGTCTCGCCGCTCGGACTCTCGGGGAAGAAGGCCGAACGGGTGCTCGACCTGGCCGGGATCACCGTGAACAAGAACACCATCCCCTTCGATACCCGGAAGCCCATGGTGACGAGCGGGATCCGGGTCGGGTCTCCGGCGGTGACCACCCGGGGCCTGGGGCCGGAGGACATGGACCGGGTGGCGGGCTGGATCGGTGAGGCGCTCAGGGTTGCCGACGACGAGGCCCGACTGGGCTCGATCCGGGACGAGGTGCGCGGGTTCACCCGCGGATTCCCACTCTTCCGCTGGGATTCATGAGAGGATCGGGGCTCGCCCATCGGGGGCGAGACCTGCGGCATTTGGCGAGAGGGCCCGCGAGGCCCCATCGGAACACGGTTCCGAGGAGAAGAAGAGGTGAGCAGGGATGTATCCCGAGAACTATCGCTATACCCGGGAGCACGAGTGGATCGAGGCCGACTCCAAGGGGAGCGCCCGGGTGGGCATCACCCACCACGCCCAATCCGAGCTCGGTGATGTGGTCTTCGTGCAGCTGCCCGACGTCGGCAAGAGCGTCGAGGCGGCCCGCAGCTTCGGCGTGGTGGAGTCGGTCAAGGCGGTCTCCGACCTCTACATGCCGGTGCCGGCCAAGGTGGTCGAGGTGAACTCCCGGCTCGGGGAGAAGCCCGAGCTGGTGAACCAGGACCCCCACGGCGAGGGCTGGATCGTCAAGGTGCAGATCTCCGACCAGGCCGCCCTCGCCAAGCTGATGACGGCCGCGGAGTACCAGGCGTTCCTGAAGGGCTGAAGCCATGTACCCGAACGTTCCCCACACCGAGGACGATCGGGGCCGCATGCTCCGGTCCCTCGGCCTCGATTCGGTCGAGGACCTCTTCGCTCCCGTCCCGGAGGCGATCCGCGAGGCGTGCCGCATCGACTGTCCGGAGCTTCCGGCGGAGGGCCTCGCCGAGGCCCGGGTGCTCGACCGGATGAAGGCCCTGGCCGGCCGGAACCGGCTGCCCCGGGCGTCGTTCCTGGGCGCCGGGAGCTACGAGCACTACGTGCCGGCCTCGGTCGACCACGTGATCCGGCGCAGCGAGTTCCTCACCGCCTATACCCCCTACCAGCCCGAGGTGGCGCAGGGCACGCTGCAGGTGATCTTCGAGTTCCAGAGCCTGGTGGCGGCGCTCACCGGCATGGAGGTCTCGAACGCCAGCCTCTACGACGGGGCCTCGGCCACTGCCGAGGCGGCGCTGCTGGCGCTCTCCGAGAAGAAGCTCGACCGGGGCGGGGCGATCGCGGTCTCGGCGGGCGTCGACCCCCGGGTCCGCCGGGTCCTCGAGACCTACCTCTCGGCCACCGACACCGAGCTCCGCACCGTGCCGCTGGGCGAGTGCGGGAGGACCAGCCCCCAGCCGGAACACCTGGCCGGGGTGGCGGCCTTCGTGGTCGGGTACCCGAACTTCTTCGGGGTGGTCGAGGACCTCCGGGCCATGGCCGGGGCCGCGCATTCCTCCGGCGCCCTGCTGGTCGTGAATGCCTATCCGGTGGGGCTCGGACTGCTGGCCCCCCCGGGCGCCCTGGGCGCCGACGTGGTGGTCGGCGACCTGGGATGCTTCGGGAACGCCCGGAGCTTCGGCGGCCCCGGCGTCGGGATGTTCGCGGTGAACAAGCCGCTGGTCCGCAAGGTACCGGGCCGGCTCGCAGGGGTGACCCTGGACCACCACGGGAGGCGGGCCTACGTGCTCACCCTCCAGGCCCGGGAGCAGCACATCCGAAGGGCCCGGGCCACCTCGAACATCTGCACCAACCAGGGTCTCTGCGCCCTGGCGGCCACCGTCCACATGGCGATGCTCGGAGGAGGGGGGATCCGGAAGCTGGCCGAGGCGTGCTGGTCCAATGCCCACTGGCTCTCGGAGCGGATCGCCCGGATCCCGGGGTACTCGCTCGGGTACTCGGCCCCGTTCTTCCATGAGTTCATGGTGAGGACCCCGCGGCCGGCTTCCGAGGTGATCACCAAGGTCCGGGAGAAGAGCGACCTGCTCGCCGGGTTCGACCTCGGCAGCGTCGAGAGCGGGCGGAAGAACGAACTCCTGGTGGCCGTCACCGAACGGCGTACCCGGGAAGAGTGCGAGGCCCTGGTGGCTTCGCTGGAGGCGGTCCGATGAACGCATCGACGTCCCGGGCCGAGAGCCCGGTGGCAGCATCGGGAACGGCCGGTGGGACCGGGGAACTGAGGCAAGCACCCGCCGCCGAACCCAGCCTGTTCGAACTGCATGCCGAGGGCAGGGTGGGGTACCGGGTGGAGACCCCCATCGCCCCGGTGGCGCCGACCGGGATCGAGGCACACCTCCTGCGGGACCGGGTGGACTGGCCGTGCGTCAGCGAGATCGACGTGCTGCGCCACTTCACCCGCCTGTCGAGCCTGAACTTCCACATCGAGAAGGGGATGTACCCGCTCGGCTCCTGCACCATGAAGTACAACCCGAAGCTGAACGAGGCGGCCGCCCGCCTGGAGGGCTTCGCAGGGCTCCACCCACGGGCTCCCGCAGGCGACACCCAGGGAGCGCTCGACCTGATGCGGGGCCTGGAAGCCATGCTGGCCGCGGTCACCGGCATGGACGCCACCAGCCTCCAGCCGGCCGCCGGGGCCCATGGCGAGCTGACCGCGCTCATGTGCATCGCCGCCTACCACCGGAGCCGGGGCGAGGACCGACGGGTGGTGCTGACTCCCGATTCCTCCCACGGCACCAATCCCGCCTCCGCGGCCCTGGTGAAGATGGAGGTCCGGGAGCTCCGGAGCGACGCCCGGGGCATGCTCGCCCCCTCGGTCCTGGAGCCGGCACTGGGTCCGGACGTGGCGGCCCTGATGCTCACCAATCCCAACACCGTCGGACTGTTCGAGGAGGACGTGCTCGAGCTGACGGCCATGTGTCATCGCCATGGCGTCCAGGTCTACTGCGACGGGGCCAACATGAACGCCCTGGTGGGTCGGGCCCGCCCCGGCGACATGGGCTTCGACGTGATGCACCTGAACCTGCACAAGACCTTCTCGACCCCCCATGGAGGCGGCGGTCCCGGGGCCGGGCCGATCTGCGTGAAGCGGCACCTCGAGCCCTTCCTCCCGGTTCCCCGGATCGCGGGCGAGGCCGGCGGGTTGCATCTCGACTGGGATCGGCCGGGCTCGATCGGCTCGGTCCACGGCTGGTACGGGAACTTCGGGGTGCTGGTCCGGGCCTACGCCTACCTCCTCTCGATGGGCCTCGAGGGCCTCCGGGAGATCTCGGCCGGGGCGCTCCTGGGAGCCAACTACCTGCGGGTCAGGCTCGGGGAGTTCATGGAACTCGCCTACGACCATCCGTGCATGCACGAGGCGGTGTTCACCGGGTCCAAACTTGCCAAGGACACCGGCGTGCGCACCCTGGACGTGGCCAAGCGCCTGCTCGACAAGGGCTTCCACGCCCCCACCGTGTACTTCCCGCTGATCGTCCCCGAAGCGTTGATGATCGAGCCGACCGAGAGCGAATCGCTCCGCTCGCTGGACCGGTTCGTCTCCGCCATGCAGGAGATCCACGAAGAGGCGCACCGGGACCCCGAGACCGTGAAGGGGGCGCCGCACACCACGCCGATCTCCCGGCCCGACGAGGCCCGGGCGGCCCGCTCCCCGGTCCTGACCCAGTTCATGCTCGATCCCGAGCCGCTGGCGGGGCACCGGGGTTAGGCGCCGGCATGGCACAGACGATCTGGCGCAAGCCGACGGCCCGGCCCCAGACGGGTGCCGTCGAGGAAACCCCGGACTCCGGGCGGCCGCTGGCCCCGCCCGCCGGCCAGGTGCCGGCAGCGGTCGAGGCCGTCGCTCCGCCGGCCCCGCGATCGCGGGTGGCGGTCCGGGCGGACCGGGCCCTGCCGTTCCGATTTGGTTCGGCCTCGGACCTCGACGACCTGGCGCCGGCCGATCTCGGGGAACGCCAGATGGCTGCCGACGAGGACCGGCTGGAGGCGGCCGCGAGCGGCGAGGCGGAGGCCTGTTTCCGGATCTACCGGTGGCTGCGGCCCACCGTGACCCTGGGGAGGGCCCAGCCCGAGTCGAGCATCGACCGGGCCCTGGCCGACTCGCTCGGGATCGACGTGGTGCGGCGCCCCACCGGGGGACGCGCCCTGCTCCACGGCAACGACCTCACCTATTCGGTGGTGGTGCCCCCCGGGCATCCGCTGGCCCGGCTCGGGGTGGTCGAGAGCTACCGGCGGATCTCCGCCAGTCTGGTCGAGGCCTTCCACGATGCCGGGCTGGAGGCAGGGATGTCGCCGGGCGCCGAGGTGGTACCGCTGGGCCCCGGGGTGCGTCTCGCCTGCTTCGAGGAGCACCTGGTCGAGACCCTGACCCTGGGAGGACGCAAGGTCTGCGGTAGCGCCCAGGCGCGTCGACGGGGCGCGGTCCTCCAGCATGGCTCGATCCCGCTCTCGGTGGACCATCGGCTGGAGGCCCGGATCCTCTGCCGGGACGAGGATCCCGAGGTGGCTGCCCGACGTCTGGAGGCCCGGTTCGCGGGCGTCGAGGATCCGGGAGGACGGCCGGGATCGGCCCTGCGCCTGGCCCGGGCGCTCCATCGGCGGCTGGCGCAGCTGGTCTGCGAGGGCGCCTGATGGTCCGGCGCGAGGGCGGTGGAGGCGTCGGCGAGGCCGCCGCCGCCAAGGCGCGCGGCACCCTCGACCCCGGCGGCCTCGAGGTCCGGTCGGTCCGGGAGGAGTTCCTCTCCGTGATGGCGGTGCGCATCGAGCGGGCCGAGGCCGACGGCGACAGCGAGCGGATGCGCCTCCTGATCGAGGCCCGGGAACTCGGTGCCGCCCGGCTCCCCGAGAATCCCCAGGGGGACCTGGGATGATCCTCCGGTCCCTCTCCGCCGACGACTTCCTGCGCTTCCGCCGGATCCGCCTCGACGACCTGCCGGAGAGGGCCCTGATCGGCCTCCGGGGTCCCAACGAGGCCGGCAAGACCTCGCTCGGGGAGGCGCTCGCCTTCGCCCTGTTCGGGCGCACCCTGTCGATCCCCCCGGAGCGTCGCCAGGAGGCGATCCGATGGGGTGCCCGCTCCGCCCGGGTTCGCCTGGCGATCCGGATCCGGACCGGCGAGACCCTGATCGTCGAGCGGGAGATGGACCAGTCGGGCGGGTATTCCGCCAGCTTGCGGGTGGAGGGGGCTGCCGAGCCCAGGGCCAGGGGACCGGACGCGGTGGACCGGGAAGTGGCGGCGGCGCTGGGGTTCGACTTCCAGGCCTTCCGCTACGCCTTCTACCTGGGGCAGAAGGAGGTCGATCTGCTGCTCCGGGCGTCCCGCTCCGGCGAGGCGCTCGCCCGCATGATCGGCCTGGAGGCTCTGGACACCGCCAGGGCAGGGGCCGAGGAGGACCTGGCGGCGCGGCGTCGGGAGGCCGGCGAGCTGGAGATGTGGTTCCGGGTCCAGGCGGCGCTCGACGAGCGCCACGACCAGCACGCCGACGAGACCCGGAGACTCCGCGCCGAGGCCGACGCCCGCCGGCGCGAGGCCGCCGACCTGGCCGCCCGGATCGAGGACCTCGATGCCCGGATCGGGGAGGCGCGGGCCATGGCGGCCGGGGCCGGGGAGCTCCAGACGCTGGTCGACCGGATCCGGGCTGCGGCCCTGGCGCGTAGCCTGGCGGGCAGGGTGGCCGGGATCGAGGCCGAGGCCCACCGGGTCGAGGAAGAGGCCCGGGCGGCACGGGCCGCCATCGAACACGCGCTCCACCTGAAGGCCGAGCACCGGATGTTCTCCGAGAGTCTCGACGAGCTCGAGGCCATGCTCCGGGCCCGGGCCGAGGAGCTCGGTGGCGGGCCGGGCAGCGCCGGTGGGGCGGGACCGACGGGGGGCGGAGGTACCGGGGCCGGAGCCGGGGGCGGAGCGGGTCGGCCCGCCGGGGCCGCGGCAGCGGGCCTGGCTCCCGGCGGGGATCGCGGTGGGGGCTCGCAGGCCGACCGCCTGGCCCGGGACCTGGCCGAAGCGGAGGCCGCCATCGGCGCCGAGAAGGAGATGGTCCACGGCCTCGAGACCATGGCGGAGCGGATCCGGGTCGCCGGCCTGGGCGTGGCCGTGGTCGGGGCCGGCCTGGGCTTGCTCGGAGGCCAGGTGGCCCTGCTCGGGGCGGTGCCGGTGGCGCTGCTCGGGGTGGCCGCGGGCAGGAATCTCGAGACCCGGCGCAGGGTGGCCGCGGAGCGGGTAGCCGGCCGGGAGGCCGAACTCCCGGCGCGGGTCCGGGAACTGGAACGGGTCAGGGCGGGCGCCAGGATCTGCGAGCGACTGCCGACCCGGGACAAGGCGGCGCTGGTCAAGGGGCTGGGGGAGCTGGGGGACCCCGCCCTCTCGGCCCTGGCGGCCCGCATCGAGAAGCGCCACCCGAATCTGTGGGCGGCCCCCGAGGCCTTCCTCGAAGGCTACGGGAGGGTGCTCGAGGAGAGCGTGGTCCAGCGTCGCCGGCTCGCCGAGGAGGCGACCGGCCGTTCCCGGGACCTCTCCGCCCGGGCCGAGGCCATGAAGGGGCGGCTCGAGGCGCTGGCCCGGGGCCGCCGGCTGCCCCGTGCCAGTGCGCCCGCCATCAAGCCGGCCAGGCTCGACGAAGCGCTGGTTGCGCTCTCCACCGATCTCGCCGAGGCCGAACGCCTGCCCGAGCTCCCGCTCGAGGGCGGGACCGAATCCGGGGGCAGCCGGGATGCCCTCACCGAACTCTTCCGGCGCTTCGATCCCGGGAAGACCCAGCGCTGGCCCGATCTCGAGGGGATCTTCCGGCTGCTCCGGGGCGCCGAGCCGCCGGGGCTGGGCCGGGCCGACGACCCGCTCCCCTGGGCTCGCGACCAGATCAAGCTCGCCAAGGCGATCCAACCCGCGAGCTCCGTGTCCGGGGAGGATCCGGGGCCGGAGCGGGACCGGCTGTCCCGGGAGCGGGACCGGGCGCTCGCCCATCTCGAGATCCTGGAGGAGCGGCTCGGCCGGGAACCGGAGGCCGCCGGCGACGAGGGGGAGAGGGAGCGGGTGCGCGGCGACCTCGAGGGGCGCCGTCTCGCCTGCGAGCACGAGATCCGGGTGCTCGAGGAGGTGGTCTCGGGCCTGGCCGCCACCACCGAGCGCATGCGGGCCCGGCTGCTCCCGGCCGTGGCCGAGTACGGGTCGCGGCTCCTTCCCCGCTTGACCGCGGGCCGCCACCACGGGGTGCGTTTCACCCCCCAGGGCGACCTCGAGGTACGGGCCGACGGTACCGGGGGCTGGGTCCCGCTCGATGCCCTCTCGGGCGGGGCTCGTGACCAGCTGCTGATCGCCCTCCGGCTCGCCTTCGCGGCGGCGGTGGTGCGCACCCGGGTGCAGGGCGAGGCGGCGCAGTTCCTGTTCCTGGACGAGCCGCTGGCGAGTTCCGACGAGACCAGGGGCCGGGCCTTCCTGGAGCTCTTGGTGGACCGGGGACCCTGCTTCTCGCAGGTGATCCTGGTGACCCATCGCCTGGGCGGCGACGAGCTCTACGACCGGGTGCTGGTGCTCGACGGAGAGAAGGACGAACTCTGCTACCCGGCCCCCGGGGGTAACCGTCCCGACGGGACGTCGGGGAGTCCCGGGAACGGCGACGCCCTCGGCGCCTCGGCACACCGGGACATGCCTGGGGCTCCGGGCCCCGAGGGAGCGGGCCCGGGCGCGGCTCCCCGCCTTCCCCCCGGCGAGATCGAACCACCGACCCCGTAACCGGACCGGACACGCAGAGGAGAGCCGATGGACTTCGCACTCGACGAGACCCAGAGGATGGTGCTCGAACAGGCCCGGCGATTCGCCCGGGAGGAGGTCGCGCCCGGGGCCGCGGCCCGGGACCGGGATCACGCCTTCCCGTCCGACCTGGTGCCCAAGATGGCCGAGCTCGGCTTCCTGGGCGTGTTCGTGCCGGAACGCTACGGCGGCGCCGGCCTCGACACCGTGTCCTACACGATCGTGATCGAGGAGATCGCCAAGGCCTGCGCCACCACCTCGGTGGTGGCCTCGGTGAACAACTCGCTGGTCTGCGCCCCGCTCATGGCCTTCGCCAGCGAGGAGCAGAAGCAGAAGTACCTGGTGCCGCTCGCCAAGGGCGAGAAGCTGGGGGCCTACGCGCTCTCCGAGCCGGAGGCCGGCAGCGACGCCAAGAACCAGCGGACCCTGGCCCGGCGCGACGGCGACCACTACGTGCTCGACGGGATCAAGAACTGGATCACCAACGGGCCCGAGGCCGACGTGGCGATCGTCTACGCGTCGACCGACCGCGAGAAGGCCCACAAGGGGATCAGCGCCTTCCTGGTCGAGAGAGGCACCCCGGGTTTCACCTACGGAAAGCTCGAGGACAAGCTCGGGATCTGCGGCTCGGCGACCTGCTCGCTCCTGTTCGAGAAGTGCCGGGTACCGGCGGCGAACCGGCTGGGGGCCGAGGGGGAAGGCTTCAAGATCGCCATGGCGACCCTCGACGGGGGCCGGATCGGGATCGCCGCCCAGGCGCTCGGGATCGGCCAGGCGGCGCTGGAAGCGGCGCTCGAGTACGCCAAGGGCCGGACCGCCTTCGGCAAGCCGATCCTCGACAACCAGGCGATCCAGTGGAAGCTCGCCGACATGCACACGCGGCTCGATGCCGCCCGGCTGCTGGTACGGCGGGCCGCCTGGGCCAAGGACCAGGGCAGCCCGGGGGTGGGCCGGGTGGCCAGCCAGGCCAAGCTCTTCGCCAGCGAGGCCGCCATGGACGCCAGCCTCGAGGCGGTGCAGATCCTGGGCGGTGTCGGGTACTGCAAGGACTACCCGGTGGAGCGTTTCATGCGGGACGCCAAGATCACCGAGATCTACGAGGGCACCAGCGAGATCCAGCGCCTGGTCATCGCCAACTGGCTGAAGAAGGAAGGGGCCGAGTCATGAGCGGGGAGCGGAAGATCCGCGTGGTGGTCGCCAAGCCCGGGCTCGACGGTCACGACCGGGGCGCCAAGGTGATCGCCCGGGCGCTCCGGGACGCCGGCATGGAGGTCGTGTACACCGGGATCCGCCAGACTCCCGAACAGATCGTGGCCGCGGTCCTCCAGGAGGACGCCGACGTGCTCGGGCTCTCGATCCTCTCGGGGGCCCACAACCACCTCTTCCCCGAGATCATGAAGCGGGTCCAGGAGGCCGGCCTCGACGACCTGGTGGTGATCGGGGGCGGGATCATCCCCGAGGAGGACGTCACGACCCTGAAGAAGATCGGGATCCGGGAGGTCTTCGGACCCGGGACTCCCACGGGGAGGATCGCCGAGTACATCCGTTCGGTGGTGCGGGAGCGGTGAGCAAGCTGGGCCACGGGCCGGGCTCGGGGCCGCCGTCGGGGTCGGGGGTGGGCGAGGTCGCCACGCCGGTACCCGGGGAGCGGGCCCGGGGCGTCCCGGTCGCCACCTCGGAGTGGGCGCGGCGCTACGCCGCGGGGGACAAGCGGGCGTTGGCCCGGTTGCTCTCCTGGATCGAGGACGTCGATCCCCGGGCCGAGGAGGTCATGGCGGCGGTCGCCGACCGGCGGGAATCCGCCTGGGTGATCGGGATCACCGGCCCCCCGGGAGTCGGCAAGTCGTCGCTGGTGGATCGGCTGGCCGGGTCGCTGCTGGCCTCCGGTCACCGGGTGGGGATCCTGGCCGTGGATCCGAGTTCCCCGTTCTCGGGCGGCGCGGTGCTCGGCGATCGCATCCGCATGCAGCGGGCGGTGCTCCACGAGCACGCCTTCGTCCGCTCGACCGCCACCCGGGGTGCCCTCGGGGGCCTGGCCCGGACCACCGCCGAGGCGGTGCGGGCGCTCGATCTCTTCGGGTTCGGGATCGTGCTGGTGGAGACCGTGGGCGTGGGCCAGTCCGAGGTGGAGATCGTGGGCGAGGCCGACACCTCGGTGGTGATCGAGGCCCCCGGCATGGGCGATTCGGTCCAGGCCATCAAGGCCGGGATCCTGGAGATCGGCGATCTCTTCGTGGTGAACAAGGCGGATCGCCCCGAGGCCAGCCGGGCCGCGCTGGAGATCGAGGGCATGCTCTCGCTGGCCGGCGAGCACCGTCCCTGGATGCCTCGGGTGCTGATGACCAGCTGTGCCAAGGGCGACGGGATCGCCGAGGTGATCGAGGAGCTGCACCGCCACCACGCCCACCTCCAGGAGACCGGGCGGCTGGAGGAGCTGCGGCGGCGCCGGCGGGAGAGCCACTTCGTGAAGGCGGTGCTGGCCCGGACCCGGGGAGCGTTCGACCGCTTCCTGGAGGGACCCGGAGAGGCGGCCCTGGTCGAGTCGGTGCGGCGGGGCGAACGCTCCGCCGAGGCGGCGGCGCGGCAGGTCACGGTGCGGTTCACGCGAGGCGGGCCCGCGGCCGCCGGCGAGGAGGCAGGGTGAAGAGCCAGGATCCGGGGTCGATCGACCTCGAGGGCAGGAAGCTGGCGGTGCTGGGGGCCGGCAAGCTCGGGGATGCGCTCCTCTCGGGGCTGTTGGCGGGCGGCGGGGTCTCGCCCTCGCAGGTGGTGGTGACCGCCCGGCGGGCGGCCCGGGCCGAGGCCGTGGCCAAGCGCCATGGGTGCCGGGCCGAGCCGGGGAACCGGGAGGCGGTGCGGGGCGCCTCCATGGTGCTGCTCTGCGTGAAGCCGTTCACGGTCCACGACGTCCTCGAGGAGATCCGGGACGAGCTGGACGGGACCCTGCTGGTGAGCGTGGCGGCGGGCGTGACCACCGAGTACCTCGAGCGGGTGGTGGGGCGCCGGGTGCCGGTGGTGCGGGCCATGCCCAACACCCCGGCGCTGCTCCGGGAGGGAATGACGGCGCTGGCGCGGGGCCGCCACGCCGACGCCCGCGACCTGGAGCGGGCCCGGGCGGTGTTCGCCTCGGTGGGCCGGGTGGTCGAGGTCGAGGAGAAGCACATGGACGCGGTGACCGGCCTGTCGGCCAGCGGTCCGGCCTTCCTCTACGTGGTGATCGAATCGATGGCGGAGGCCGGGGTGAAGGTGGGACTGCCCCGGGACGTGGCCACAGAGCTCGCCGCCCAGACGGTACTCGGCGCCGCCCGTATGGTGCTCGAGACCGGAGAGCACCCGGCCAAGCTGAAGGACATGGTCACGACCCCGGCCGGATGCACCGTCGACGGGCTGCTCGAGCTCGAAGCCGGAGGTCTCCGGGTGACCGTCATCAAGGCGATCGTCGAGGCGACCCGCCGGGCCGGGGAGCTTTCCCATGAATAGGGCAGAGAAGCGCGGTGCTGGACCCGGGGCCAGGACCCGGTCGGCGAGGCGGACCGGCGGGCCGAACGGTCGGCGGGGCTCGGCGGTCTGGGCGGGCCTGCCCGAGGGCCTGGAGGCACTGCTCGGGACCCCGGCGGTCACCGGGGCCGAGGCCGGGGCCGCCGAGCTGGTGGCGGGGCTCGCCCGGGAGGCGGGCGCGGCGGTGCGGATCGATGCGGTCGGCAACGTGCTGGCGGTCAAGGGCACGCCCCGGAGAGCCCTGATGGCGCACTTCGACCACGTGGGCTTCATGGTCGAGAAGGTGGGCGAGGAGACGGCCAGGGTGCTCCCGGTCGGGTTCCCGAGCCCGGCCGGGTTCCAGGAGATCGAGCTGGTCCGGGACGAGGACGGGGAGCGCATTCCCGGGTTCCTGCACGCTGCGACCGAAGGCGAAGAACTCTGCTTCGAGCCCTTCGATCCCCGCGCTCTGGCGCGGGTGTCGGTGGGCGACCGCCTCCACTACCCGCTGCGCTACCACCTGCATGGGAGCCGCCTGGCCGGGCCCTACCTGGACGATCGCCTGGGGTGCTGGGCGGCGTTGCAGGTCCTGGCGGAATGCGAGGACCTCCTGGCCGTCTTCACCGTCGGGGAGGAAGTCTCGGGCCTGGGCGCCTCGGCGGCATTGGCGGCGCTCTCCGGGATCGAGGCGGTGCTGGTGGTCGATGTGACCTACGCCCGGGCCCATGGATTCGAGTACCCGCTGGAGCTCGGTGGCGGTCCGGTGCTCTGTCTCAAGGACTCGCTGGTACCTCCCGAGGCCGGGGTGCGCGGGGTCCGGATGGCCGCTCGCCGGGCGGGTGTCCGGCTCCAGCTCGAGGTGGCGGCGGTGGGCGCCTCGGACGCCAAGAACCTCTCGCTGGCCCCCTGGCCGGTGGTCTGGGCGTTCGTGGGCATGCCCAGTCGCTACAACCATCGACCGATCGAGATCGTGGAGCTCGGGGACCTCGAGGGCCTGGTGGCCCTGCTCCGGAGCTGGGTGGGGTAGCCGGAGTCGCGAGCGGAGTCGATGGGTGGATCAGGGACAGTCGACCCGGATGCGGGTCGGCGCCCTGCCGGGGACCCGCCAGGAGATCCGGGTGGTGCGGGCCGTGATCCAGCCCCAGACCCTTTCGACCTCGGGCCGGAAGGCCAGCGGTCCGGGCGGGTCGCGGGCGAGATCCTCGAGCACCGGGTGGTCCACTCCCCAGAACCAGAGGTGGGGGTCCGCCGCGCAGTCGGAGACCATACCGATCGGCTGCTGGCGTGCTTCGAGGGCCGCGTCGGCGGCCTCGGCGACCTCCGGGGTCCCGGTGGCGTAGCGCTCGAAGAGCCAAGGGATGTGGGCGTCGCCGGGATCGGAGCCGACCAGGGCGAGGGCGAAGAGCGAGACGGCGTCGGGCTCCCGCCCGGGCCGGGGTGCGGACCGCTCGACCAGGTCCCCGGTGGCACCGGCACCGGCCCGGGCGAGCAGGTCCTCCAGGGCGAGGACCCGAGGGTCCGGGGAGTCCGGCGTCGGGTCCCAGCCGAGCAGACGGTAGGGGAGCTCCTCGGGCGTGCGGGTGGCGGCCCGGGCCACCAGGAGATGGTAGAGGGCCCGACGGCTGCGAGGCAGGGCCGCGTGCCACGTGAGGAGTTCGCCCAGGAAGGCCGCCGGTGGATGGGCGGCACGCAGAGCGGTGGCGGCGAGCCGCTGGTAGATCGACCATGCGCCGTTCATCCAGCGAGCGGCCGCCAGCCGGGGCAGGAGGTGGACGATCTGCCAGGCGATGGCCGGGGGCGGGTGGACTTCCAGTTCCGCGAGCATGCGGACCAGGTGTTCGGTATGGCGGTCGCTGCGCTGCATCCGGTGGAGCAGGGGCGCCCAGGCCAGGGCGGGGATGTGGCTGAGGGAGGCCATGGAGAGGCGGACCTCGAGCGGATTGGCGGACGAGGGGAGTTCGGCTTCCGGGGCCACGGCTCGGTCGAGCCAGCGCTGGGCGAGGGCCCGGGACTCCCGGGTCGCCGTGGACCAGAGATGGTCGGAGACGGCTGGCGGGATGCGGCCGGGCGGGCGGTCCAGCGACTCGCCGTCGGGTTCCGGGGCGACCTGGCCGAAGCGCAGGACCCGGCTCCAGGGTGTGCCGGGAACCTCCACCGTGACTTCGCCGGACTCGTCCGGAGCGAGCCCGGTGACCCAGACCCAGGCCTCGTCGTGACCCTCGTGGAAGACCGGCACCGGGCCCGAACGGTCCGCATGGAAGGCGGAGAGACGCGGGGCGCCCGGGGCCCGGAGGTGCCAGAGCACGTTGGCCGGATCCCGGTAGGTCGAGAGCAGGGCGATGTCGATCCGGCGTCGCTCGGGGTCGGGTCCGGCGAGGGGGGAGAGTGGAGTGGGGAGTGGTTCCGGGGCAGCCGGGTACCGGGCCCGAGCGAGCAGGCTCCCGAGTCCGACCAGGGCGCAAAGGCCGAGCACCACGGCTGTTGCGGCAGGCGCGCGGTGCCGGACGCGGGAGGGGCGATCCCGGAGGTCGGCGAGTAGGGTGGGAGAGGGCTCAGGGCCAGGCCGGCGGGGGCGGGGGGTCGCCACGGTGGGTTCGAGTGCAGGGTGCGGGGCGCCTGCCATGAGACGCTCCCGGTCCTCGCGGGTGACCGGACGATCCTTCCTGGGGCCAAGGCATGCGAGGAGCAGGGCGTGCCAGCCGGGAGGGAGCCGGCCCTCGGGATCCGGGGGAGGGGGCAGGGGAGCCGGAGGCTCGGGGGGCCGCGAGGCGCGGATCCGCGCCAGGGCCTGCTCGGGGCCCAGGGGCGGATGACCCGCCAGGAGCTCCCAGGTGGTGATCCCCCAGGCATACCAGTCGTCCGAGGGTTGGAAGGAGGCTCCCAGGAGGACCTCGGGCGAGACGTACTCCGGCGTTCCCATGATGAGGCCGGTACCGGTGAGGGGGGCATCGCCGGAGCCCCGGGCCAGCCCGAGGTCCATGAGCCGGACGGTCCCGTCCTTGGTCCGCATGAGGTTGCCCGGTTTGAGATCGCGATGGACCACGCCGGCGCCATGCAAGGCATCGAGGGCCTCGGCGACCTGGGTCATCGAGGTGGTCACGAGGTCGGAAGGGAGCCGACCGCGTCGGCTCAGTTCCCGGGCCAGGGTGTCGCCCTCGATCCTCTCCATGGCGAGCCAAGGGAGGCCCGAGGGAGTCACGCCCATGTCGAGGATCCCGATCAGGTAGGGGTGACGGACCCGGGCCATGAGCCGGGCTTCCCGCAGCATGCGCTCCGGGGAGTCGCCACCCGAGGAATCCGGCTTCAAGAGTTTCAGCGCCACCTGGCGTCGGAGTGCGGTCTGCTCCGCCAGGAAGACCGCACCCATGCCGCCTTCGCCCAGGGTGGCGAGGATCCGATAGCCCGGGATCCCGGGATCGACGAGTGTCGGGGGTACGCCCATCTCGGGTGCAGGATAGCCGGCCCCGAGGGGGAAGGATCCTGGCCACGGGCGGGGCGGGAGGGACGACTTCGACATGACCAGGGTTTCGCCGAAGGGAATCGTAGGGTCCCCGACGTCCCGGGGACCGACGCGAGGAGGTGCCATGTCCCCCCGCATCCAAGGGCTCGCCCTGGCCCTGGCGTTCAACCTGGCATGGGCCTGCACCGCCCGAGCCGCGGTCCAGGAACCCGTGTCAGGTCTGCCTGCCAAGCCCGCCGACCCGGCTGCCGGCGACTCGGGGAGCGGAGAGGCAGTGGGCGGGCCCGACCTCTTCGATCTGGCGACCCGGCGACCCGGAGAGCTGGAGAGCCACCTCGAGAAGGCCTTCTCCAGGCTCCTCGGGAGCCCCGAGAACCTCGAACTGGAGATCGAGGGAGGCAAACTCTCGGAACGCCTCGGGGGTAGGTTCGCGAGGATCTCGGCCCGGTTCCGGGGCGGGAAGTTCGATCGCCTGGCGGTCGCCGAGGCCAGGGTCGAAGCCCTGGATGTCCACTACGATCTGCCGGCCTTGCTGGCGGGCCGGACCTTCGCACCGCGCTCGGTCGGTGAGACCCGGCTCTGGCTCCGGATCGACGAGTCGGCCATCAACGAGACGGTCGAGTCGGTCCGCGGGAAGCTGCGGGTCGACGGCCCCCGCTTCGACCTGAAGCCGGGTCGGATCGCCTTCCGGGGGAAGATCAAGTTCCTGTTCATGCGCCAGGATGCACGGATCGAGGGAGGGCTGTCCGTCCGCAGAGGATCGGAACTCCATTTCCGCGCCGAGGATGTGGCGGTAGCGGGCATCCCACTGCCCGGATTCCTGGTGCGGGCCCTCGAGCGTCGCTTCAATCCGGTGGTGCGTCTGGATCGGGCCGCTTTCTGGAGGAGCTTCGGGGTCCGCCTCGGGAAGGTGGAGATCGGCGACGGCTGGATCACGGTGGAATCCGAGGGCCTGCCGTCGGACGGGTCCGTCGAATCGGAGGATCTGGTCCCGGCGGACGAGACGGAGGTCCCGGTCCTGGCCGGCGAGTCGGACATGATCCCCGGGAGGATCGGCGAGGGTCGCGTGGTCGGGAAGGCCGAGCCCTCCATGATACACTCGGGGCCCGCTGGCGAGGCGTTCTAAGGAGATCCGTGCAAGGCGATCTGACCACCGAGGATCTGCGTCAGGAGCTGCTCGCCAGCTGCGACCTGGCGGCCCTGGCCGAAGTCGCGGGTGCCCTCGGGGTGTCGATCCCGGAGACCGCCACGGCAGGGGAGGTCGCCGATCTCCTCATGCAGCAGGTGCCGCTCGACCGGCTGGTCGAAGAAATGGTTCGCAGGGAGGCCGGATCAGCGGCCCCCGCGGCGGCAGGCGGCGGCGACGGGGAGGTCGACGGGATCACCCCTGAGGCGTTGCGGACGGAACTCGAGACCAACTGGACGGACGAACAGCTGCGGAGCCTGGCGTCCCACTTCGGCGTCGAGGTCGAGAGCCTGCGTTCGGTGCCGGACCTCGCCGAGAAGATCGTGGCGGAAGTGCCGACCGGAACCCTGGTCGAGGAACTCATGCGGCGGGAGACGGAGCGGGCGGGGAACGCCGGTTCGCCTGGGCCGGACGAAGGCGCGGACGAGGGCGCCGCCGACCCCGCCACGGCCGGGGAGCCGGCTCCGAGGCCCGCTCCGGCACCGGTAACCAGCCCGAAGTCCGAGACGGTGGCCGAGGCGGAGAACTACGACGACTCGAACCTGCTCCGGGAGCTCCGCTCGATGCGGCGAGACACCGAGCTCGACGAGGATTCGGTGGATCCGGTCGAGAGCGAGGGCGGCGCGGCGCGGCTGGCGACCTTCGTGGTCGTGGTGATCGTGTCGTTCGGGCTGATGTGGTTCGTGAACCCGACCTTCCGCACCCAGGTGCTCGGTCTCCTGGGGAGACCCCCGGCAACGGACATCCCCGGGGAACCCTCGACCGACCCCAGTTCCGCCACCACCGGAGCCATCGACCCGGCCGCCGCGACGACCTCGCCGGCCGAAGCGACCCCGGGGACCGGACCCACCACCGGCTCGACCGTGGTGCCGATCCCGACTCCCGCAGGCGCGACGGTCGTGGTACCCGCGACCCCGGCTGTCACCACCGCTCCGGTCTCGGTGGCGAGTCCGATCCCGAGCCGGAAGCCGCCCGCGGTCACCCCCAAGCCGAGCCCCACGCCCCGGCCCCCGACTCCGCCCGCGGTCACCCCCAAGCCTTCGCGGCTGCCGGAGTCGCCGACACCTTCCGCTCCGGTGCCTGCGCCTTCCCCTGCGGCGACGCCGGTATCGACCGCTCCCCCGGCCACCACGGCTCCGGTACCGGCGACTCCGGCCGTGACGGCTCCGGTTGCCGCGGTCGCCGAGGCCAAGCGACTCGCCGACGACCTGACGACCCAGGGCCAGGAAGCCCAGCTCGACGGCGACCGGGCACGGGCCATCGCCAAGTACGAGGGAGCCCTCCGGGAGGCCCCGGCGGGCTGGGAGGGAGCGGAAGAGGTCGTGAAGCGCCTGGCGGTCCTGCGTCTGGAGGTCGGCGAGGTCGCCTTCCTGGAGGGCCGGATCGACGAGGCCGTGACGAGCTTGCGTCGATCCGTGGAGCTGGCCCCGACCTCGAAAGCCTACCTGTACCTGGGGCGCTCCCTGGAGCGGAAGAAGGTGTTTCCGGAGGCGCTGGCCAGCTATGCCAAGGCGGTCGCCCTCGATCCGACCAACGGCAGGGCCCATTACTACCTGGCCTACGCCTATCGGGCGCAGGGGCTCTTCCCGGAGGCGGAGCGGGAAGCCGCCCTGGCCGAGAAGTACGGCGAAGTGCTCGACCCTGGCTTCAAGGTCCTGCTCCGGTACCGCCCCGGCGGGTCGCCCTGACGGGGGACTCCGGGGCGACCCGGGATCCTCGAGGGCGATGAGAGCCGCGAGTAGACTGTCGGCGGCCCGCCGACTCGGACTGGTCGGACTGCTGCTCTGGGTGGGGCGGCTCGAGGCCGACCACCGACCCATCGTCCAAGTCCCGTTGCGGGTGGAGCCCGATCCAAGGGGTCGGGACCTGGTGCAGCGTTCCACCCGCACCCATGGTGGGGTACGCCTCTGGGACTCGATCCGGGACTTGTACCTCGAGGTCGAGCGCAGCATCTTCGACGAACGGGGTAGGGTGGCTCGGGTCGAGCGGGAAGGGCAGTGGATCATCAAGGGGCGACGCCCCTCGGTCCGGCTGGAGCGTCCCGGACCCGAGGGCCTCCTGGTCCTGGGTCTGGATGGGCATCGGGCCTGGGCGACCCGGGACGGTGTCAGGTTGAGGACCGAGCGGGTGATGGCCGAGGCGGAAGAGGACACCCGCTGGGCCGCATTCGTGGCCCGGCTGCCCTTCATCCTCGGGGAGGACGACTCCCGGTCGATCTACCGGGGCACCGGGCGGGTGCAACGATCGCCGACCGTCGTGGTCGATGTCGCATGGTTGGGTGGCACCCGGCCTTCGGAGGAACGGGTCTTCGCACACCTCGATGCCCATCACTATCGGCTTAGGGCCATCGACTTCGACCATGCCCGGGAGCCGGGGAGCAGATACCGCATGGAGATGGAGAAGTACTCGACCCACCGGGGCGTGATGTTCCCGATGCGGAGGACGACCCGCCGGAGCGATGGCCGCCTGGTGCATCGGGAAGAGGTCCTCGGCATCCGCCTCGATCAGGCGCCGCCGCTCCATCTCTTCGCTCCCCCCGAGGAGCGGGACCGGCCTCCTCCGATCCGTCGGGCGCCTCCGGTTGGTGAGGCAGGCGAGGAAGAGCCCTCCGAGGTTGCCAGGGGGAGCAAGAAGGACTGCCCGCCCGCACCCGAACGCTGTCGGCGCTAGTCGCCTGGAACCGAGGCCTGCTTCCGTTTCGTCGGCATCGTCGACAACGGATGCCCGGCGCAAGAAGGTGAGAGTCGGCGATGGGCCGGGTCCGCCGGGTCCGCCGGGGCCGGATCAGATCGCGTTCTGGCGAAGGATCGAGACCCGGGTCGACTGGCGGTGATCGAGCAGGGCCACGTCGATCACGCGGGCCCGTTCGATCTGGTCGGCACCGGCGCCGTACACGCCCGAACCGTAGCCATGGCGACGGGCCAGTTCGTGGCGGGCCTTCTTCACGGCTTCGTCCCGAGGGCCCCGGGCGTCGAAACGGAGATCGTTGACCTCCGTGCGATCGACGGGGATACGGTACTCGAAGGTCTGGACCTCGTCGGTCCGGAGGGTGACGACGATCTCGAAGTCCGGCCGGGCCCCGGTGGGAGAGGCGCCGAGGCGCGAGGGGTCGAGGTCAGGACTGCCGGTGCCGGCGAAGTGGGTGACCCACGCGAGGGCCGCCATGCCTGCGACGAAGGCAGCCGAGCGGAGCAGGGTCCTGGTGGAGTGCGAAAGACGGCTCACGAACGATCCTCCTCCTCGTCCCGTCACGCCCTGGAGTGCCGGCAGACTACGGAGGTCCGCCTGGTCGTCAACCCCCCGGGCATCCTGGGGAGAGGGGAAGGCCGAAGCAAGGAGATTGCCGTTAGGGAACGGTTGCTCTCGGATGAGGCTGACCTGCGTCAGGGAGCCGGCGGTAGCCCCGACAGGCGGGCCTCCGCGGAGGTCGGGGCGGGAGGCAGGGCGAAGGGGCGGGTCGCCAGATCCAGGGTGGTCACGACCTCGCGGACGACTCCGTCGCGGAGGAGTTCCCGTCGTCGGGGCAGGCGGAGGCCGGTGGTGCCTGCGATCCGGCCGGAGAAGTGATAGACCTCGACGGGGCGGTCGGTGCGGGAAGGGTGGGCGGTCGCCTTGACGAGATCCCCGAGGGCCCGATCGAAGTGGTACTCGACCTTGCGGTAGGGGGCGGCGCCGGGCGCGAATTCGGCGAGCAGGACCTCGCAACGGGTGCCGCGGGTCATGGTGGCCCCGAGATGTCGGGTCCGGATCCCCGGGCGATAGAGCAGGAAGGGATGGGCGATCCAGAAGAGGTCGCGTTCGAGATCCTCCTGGATCCGGATCCGGTCCGGGTCGCCAGGGGCGAGATCCGGGCTGATCAGCAGCTGCTGGCGTCCGTCGGTGCCGGCGGTCCAGAGCGCGCCGTCCTGCTCCCAGTACCGATGGAGCCCCTGGTGGTGGTAGCGGAGGGTCTCCTCGCGTCGGTCCAGCGGCTCGCCCAGCGCGTCGAAGCTCCGGCGTCCGTAGCGCAGCCAGAGGCTGCCGAGTTCCCGCCAGCGGGTCCATCCGCCGGCCTTGGCGACCGCCCTCTCGACCACCCGGGTCCTGGTCTCCGGGGGGACCTGGCGGCCCCAGTGGTCGGTGAGGGGATGGAGGGTCCCGTTGGGGGCCGGGGACCGATCCGGGATTCCCAGGGGGAAGGTTCTCGGATGCGCGGCGAGCGTGGCGGGAAGGACTGCGACCAGGAGCAAGGCGCGAGGTCTCACGTCCAATTCTTCGGCTCGCGGCACCTCTGCCGTGAGATCCGCCGGTTCGGGTTACACTTGGCCTCCGGTGCGCGTCCTGGCAACGGGTCTCGGTCGCCTACCCGTGCCGCTTCGGCCCGGGCCCGTGGGCATC
Organism: uncultured bacterium; assembly: GCA_964403795.1. Classification (GTDB taxonomy): domain Bacteria; phylum Muiribacteriota; class UBA6191; order CAZXTJ01; family CAYOHP01; genus CAYOHP01. The sequence goes on from CAYOHP010000045.1 coordinate 38,792, forward strand.
CCCTCCAGGCAGCGACAGGGCGTCACCCTCTCGGAGATCCTGGTGGCGGTGGCGATCCTGGCCTTCGCCCTGGTGCCGATCTTCTCGTTCATGCGGACCGGGAGCCGGGGCGTGCAGGGTACCCGGGACGTGGCGGCCGCGGCCTACCTGGCGGCCCAGGCGCTGGAGAGCCTCCGGGCCTGGCCCTTCGCTCGCCTGGCGGAGGAAGACCCGCCCGATCCCACCGGAACCCTGACCGGACCGAGCGGGGAGGAGACCTTCCGGGATCCGGCCCGGCGCGAGGTGACGATGTCGGGGGTCCGGTTCCTGCGCGAGGTGGACGTCAAGCCGCTCTATCCCGCGGGTGGTCCGGAACTGAAGCTGGTGAAGGTGCGCGTCACCTGGAAGCGGGGCGAGGCGGATCTCCACTACGAAGCGACCACCGCGGTGTCCAGTGCGCCATGATTCTCGGCACCTCGCCCGCAAGGGGCTCGGTCGCGGGCGGGCTACGCCTGCGCTGCTCCCTCGGGCGGAGCCCGAGGCGCTCCGGCTGCGCCCGGGGGATTCGAGGAGTTCCCCGAGCGAAGCGAGCCCGGGGGTTTGGGGGGTCGGCCCCCCAAATCAAGCTGCAGCAACCCGCAGGGTTGCATCGGGTCGTCGGGGGCCTGGCAAGGCCAGGCCCCCGGCGAGCCGTGCAGCTACGCCTTCGCTGCTTCCTCGGGCGGAGCCCGAGGCGCTCCGGCTGCGCCCGGGACCGGTGCGCCATGATCCTTGGCGGCTCGCCGGCAGGAGGCCCGGTCGGCGGCGGGGGTTCACGCTGCTCGAAGTGGTGTTCGCCATCCTGGTCGGGGCCGGCCTCATGTGGGTGGTCCTCGATATCTTCGTGGCCGGTCGCAAGGGCGCCCACGCGGTCACCGCCAGCCTCGAGGTGAACGAGTCGCTGCTCGACAGTTTCCGGTCGCTCACCGCCGACATCCGGGCCAGCCGGGACGTGGAGTCGCCGGCGATGGCGGCGCCCGGGACGCCGCCTCCGGATTTCGCCTGGACTTCGGCCGCGCAGGGAACCCACAGGCTGGTGCTCTCGCTGCTCCGGCTGGATGCCTCGGGCGGGGGCCTGGTCCCGGTGCTCGATTCGGTCGAGTACTTCCTGGACGACCCGGTGCAGGTCGGCAACGATCGGTCCTGGACGCTCTACCGGGTCTGGGTCCGCAGGGAGGCCGACATGGGTGCGGCTCCCAACCTTCCTGGGACTGCCGTTCCCACGGTCATGCCCCAGACCACCCGGCGCGAGAAGATCGCGGAAGGTATCCGGGAGCTGGTCTTCCACCGGGTCGAGACGGATCTGGACCGCCCGCAGCCGGGTACCGGGCCCCGCAACCTCTACCTGCGCATGCGGACCGCCCGGGAGCGCAACACGCCCGAGGGCAAGTCCACCGGCTACGAGGTCCTGCTCGAGACCACCGTACATCTCCGGGGTGCGCCGTGACCTGGAGGAGAGCCGGGAGCCGCGAGGTAGCCGGACGAAGGGCCTTCGCCCTGCCGCTGGTGCTGGGAGTGGCGGCGCTCCTGGCGGCCGCCGCCTTCACGATGTTCCAGTACCAGTCGACCCGGGTCTGGGTCACCGGCGCCACCGTGAACGACCTCTCGGCGTTGGCTGCAGCCGAGGCGGGGATCGCCTGCTTCCTGGCGGAACTGCGGCTGAACCCGAGTTTCGTGACCCACGAGATCACGGGTTTCGGTGCCAAGGGCGAGGTGCAGTGGGGTCGCGAGCTGCGCCGCACCCAACAGGTCGCCACCAAGGACGAGCTCACGGTCGAGAAGACGGCCTCCGGGAGCTACAAGGGGGCGGTGGGAGCCTTCCCCTACCAGGCGTTCTTCAAGCTGCGGGCCGGGTACGTGCCGGACCGGAGGGCTCCAGATGAACGCAGCGTGAAGCACCTGCTGATCGAGGCCTTGGGGTTCCGCCAGGACCCGACCAAGCGCCAGGACCGATCGACCCGGGTGCGCCTGCTGGTCGAACGCTCGAACTTCACCGAGTTCCTGATTTACGACGGCGAGTGGCTCACCCTGGGGATGGGCAGCGGCCAGGACCCCAACGAGTACAACATCTTCGCGGACGGCCGGCTCTACGGGCACCGCTGGGTCCACCTCGGGAACATCACGGGCGGGACCCGGCAGAAGTTCCTGAACCTCTCCACCATCCGGTCTGCCGGGAAGGTGAAGACCTGGGACGACTTCCGGGTCGTGTTCCAGGCCGACAACGCGCCGGATGCCGCGGCCGGGGGCCAGGCGGCGTTCTCGGTGCGGTTCGCCCCCGATGTCGACTCCGATGGACCCTCCCCGCTCGAGACCGCGGCCGGGAGGATCCTCGACGGACCCCGGGGTGGCGAGATCCCACCTCCCACCCTGGATCTCGCCGACTACCGGAGACGGGCCGCAGAGGCGGGAATCGACCTGGATCGGGGCAAGACCGCGGAACGCTTCGCCTGGCACTCCTATCCGGAGTTCGACGACCAGGAGGTGATCACGGTCGACTTCGGGGCGGCCCGCTACGACGACCCGGCAGGGGGCGACGATGCCCGGCCCGAGGGGCTCGGCGTCGCCTACCCCGGGAATTTCAACGGAGTCGTGTTCTCGTCCCGGGCGGTGCGGGTCTTCGGGGCTCCGGATCGGGACCTCACCTTGGTCTCGGCCAAGGACATCTTCGTCTCCGGAGATTTCAACGCCCGGGAGACCATCCGGCAGGACTACAAGCGGGGATTCGAACCCGAGGGCGGAGGCACACCGGAGACCCGGGTGCCCGAGGCCCGCTACTACAGCTACGTCACTCCGGAGCGGTTCCGGGACGATGCGGGAGCCCGGCTGCCCCCGGACCAGCGGGACCGCCAGGCCTGTGCCCTGGTCGCCTACCACCGGGTCTGGCGGGACTACCGGCTGCCGGGTCGACCTCTGCGCAACGAACTCGAGGCCTTGTTGGCGTTCGAACTCGGTCTCCGGCTGGCCGCGCTCTCCCCGGAGATGCAGGGCGTGGCCCCGGACCAGGCCGCCGCCAAGCTGCAGGAGATCGCCCGCCGCTACGTGATGGTGGACCTGCCGGCGGGCTTCTCGATCGATGTGCCCGGTTTCGAAGGCGGCGCGCCGGCCGCCCAGGATGGGGACGGGGACGGGATCCCCGATCTGCCCGGGGCGGCCTGGTTCCTCTCGGCGATGTTCCCGCTCGATGTCCCGGAGCGGGAGGCCCAGACCCAGGCGGCCTTCAAGGCGAGTCCGATGGAGCCGCAGGGCGATCCCTCGCGCCAGGCGCTGCTCGCCGGCGCGGTGCCCAAGCCGCACTACTGGAGCGACGACAAGGCTCCCTACTACTGGACCAGCTGGGCGGCCTCGAAGCCGGTCAAGACCAAGGTCCACACCGTGCTGCTCGATGCCCTGGGGCGAGCCCAGGGCAAGGTCACTCCGGAGGTGGTCTGGGGCCAGGCCGGCCAGCCTGGGCTGGTCACCCGGGTCTACGAGGCGCTGCTCGAGGACGAGAAGAACTACCCGGATCATCCGGGGATGGGGTTCTTCGGCGGCATCCCCCCGGGCTCGACCTCTCGGCTCGCCCTGGCCAATGCCGCCCAACGCCTCTACGAGCTGGTGCGGGACGAGCCGGACGGGGACGGCAAGGCGGGGATCCTCTCGGACGAGGGTGGGGGTCGCACCGAGATGCAGGATGACCGCCTCTACCTTCCGCAGATGACGGTGAACGCCATGCTCTTCTCCAACGCCCGGAAGAACGACACCAACGTGCCGGATGGGGTCCTCGCACCGGGGAACGAAGCGCTGGAGGCGGACCCGACCCGGACCGACCGCCGCTTCGAGGAACTCGGCAACCCCCTGAACCAGGGCCTGCATTACCTCACGAGCTTGGCTCGCATGCAGGGGAACATGAACAACCTGGTCAGTCCCTTCGTGCAGCGGGTGCGGGGTGCCGAGATCCGCCTGGCAAGGGGACCAGTGGTGGCGCCGAGGACCCGTTCGGGTCTGTACTGGCCGCCGATCCGACGTCGTCTCTACGATCCGGATCTGGCCATCTTCCCGCCCCCTGGGCTCCCGGCCCAGGTCCTGGTGAAGAGCTGGCAGAACCTGGGCGCCACCAAGGCCGAGTTCCAGAGGTACTGAGCGCCCTCAGGAGCGGCTCCGCCCCTGCTGCAGGTATGGGCTTTAGTGGGTGGTAGTGGGTGCCATTCGAGGCATCTCAAGGAGGAGCCGTGTCCTCGAGCAGGGACGCGCCCGGCCCCTGGATGGGTCGGCCAAGGTCGGCACCCCGGGGTCCAAAGCAGATGTCGGACCTCGGGGGGTCCGGGGGCAGTCGGCACTCCGGGGCCCAAACCGATGTCGCCACTCGCGAGGCCGGGCCAGCGGGTCACCCTCGGTAGGAGGCGCAAACCCACCTGCGACGACCCAGACCCAAGCCGTCCCGGGACGCGCCCGGCCTCGGG
>CAYOHP010000046.1:0-42979 GCA_964403795.1 uncultured bacterium
GCCCGGGAGCCCGGTCTCCCCGAGGTTGACGGGGGTCGGGACCTCGTCGGATAGTCGGTCCGCCATGCCCCACGACACCCCCCCCCACCTCGTCCCGGTGGAGCTGGACCCTGCGATCCCCGGGATCGGTCCGGGTCCCGACGCGGGCTGGCTGCCCGACGGGGCACCCGGCTCCCTGGTCCTGGAGGACGGGTCGGTGTTCCCGGGACGGGTGGCGGGACGGATGCGACCCACCACCGGCGAGGCGGTCTTCACGACGGCCATGGGCGGATACCCCGAGGCCATGACCGACCCCTCGTTCCGGGGCCAGATCCTGGTCTTCACCTATCCCGAGATCGGGATCTACGGGGTGAACCCCTCGCTGGTCGAGTCGCGCGGCATCTACGCCCGGGCCCTGGTGGTCCATCGCATCTGCCGCCACCCCAGCCTGGCCGGCGGGTACCTGCCCTTCCTGGAAGCGGTCGCCGATTCGGGCCGGGGCGTGCTCGAGGGCGTCGACACCCGGGCCCTGGCCCGACGGCTCCGCAAGCGCGGCACCATGCGGGCGGCCCTGGTGGGCGGCACCCCGGGGCCCGAGGATGCCCGCCGCATCGTCGCCGAGTGGCCGGCGGCGGACACCTCGCCGCTCGCCGCCGGGATCCAGGGACCGGTCGTCACCGGCGACCCGGTGCGGATCGCCCTGGTCGACTTCGGGGTCAAGGACGGAATCCGGGCTTCGCTCGAGGCGTTGGGCGCTTCGGTCGAGATCTATTCCCCCGAGCGCGGGATCGACTCGATCCTGGGCGCCCGTCCCGACGGGGTGCTGCTCTCCAACGGCCCTGGCGACCCCGGAGTCATGGACGAGGCGGTCGACCTGGTGCGCGGCCTCCTGGGCAAGCTGCCGGTGATGGGGGTCTGCCTCGGCCACCAGCTGCTGGGCCGGGCGCTCGGCGGCACCACCGAGAAGCTGCCCTTCGGACACCGGGGAGTGAACCAGCCGGTGCGCGACCTGGTCCGCGACGAGGTCTACCTGACCAGCCAGAACCATGGATACGCGGTCAGCCGTTCGATCGAGAACCTCCCCGGGGTGCGCATCACCCATGTGCATGCCGGCGACGGCTCGGTCGAGGGGATCGCCCATGAGTCCCTGGGGTGCCACTCGGTCCAGTTCCACCCGGAGGCCCGCCCGGGGCCGCGGGATGCCGCCTTCCTCTTCGAGAACTTCGTGGCGGACCTGAAGCGCCGACGGGTCAGCGGCACGCTGCGCTTCCGGGGACCGGAGGCCGAACCGTGAGACGGGGTGCCGGTCGCGAGATCAAGAACGTCCTGATGCTGGGCTCGGGGCCGGTCGTGATCGGCCAGGCCGCCGAGTTCGACTACTCGGGGACCCAGGCGGTCCGGAGCCTCAAGCAGGAGGGCCTGCGGGTGGTGCTTCTCAACCCCAACCCGGCCACGGTCATGACCGACCCGAGGCTCGCCGACCGCACCTACCTCGAGCCGCTCACCGTGGAGACCGCCACCTGGATCCTGGAGCGGGAGAAGATCGACGGCGTGGTGGCCGGGCTGGGCGGCCAGGCGGCGCTCAACCTCACCACCGAGCTGGAGGAAGCCGGGGTCCTGGAGCGGCTGGGCGTGCGGGTGCTCGGCACCCAGGTCGAGAACATCAAGGACGCCGAGGACCGCGGCCGCTTCGCCCGGGTCATGGAGAAGATCGGGGTCCCGATCGCCCGGAGCAAGGTAGCCACCACCGTCGAGGAGGCCTTCGAGTTCGCCCGGCGCCACCGCTACCCGCTGGTGGTGCGGCCGGCCTTCACCCTGGGCGGCGAAGGCGGCGGGATGGTCGTGAACGACGCCACCCTGCGGGCCCAGGTCGAGGAGGGCCTCCGGGCCAGCCCGGTGAACCAGGTGCTGGTCGAGGAGGGCCTCTTCGGCTGGAAGGAACTCGAGTTCGAAGTGGTCCGCGACGGCCACGGCGACTCGGCGGTGATCTGCGGCATGGAGAACGTCGACCCGGTCGGCGTGCACACCGGCGACTCGCTGGTCGTGGCCCCCATCCTGACCATCCCCGACCCGGTGGTGCAGGACCTCCGCTCGGCGTCGCTGGCGGCCGCCGAGGCCCTCGGGATCGTGGGCGCCTGCAACGTGCAGTTCGCGCTGGGGCCCGACAACACCATACGGGTGATCGAGGCCAACCCGCGGGCCAGCCGCAGCTCGGCCCTGGCCAGCAAGGCGGTGGGCTACCCGATCGCCCAGATCGCTGCCAAGCTGGCGCTCGGGCGCCGCCTCGCCGACCTTCCCAACCCGGCCACCGGGGGCGCCACCGCCTGCTTCGAGCCGGCCGTCGACTACGTGGCGGTGAAGATGCCGCGCTGGCCCTTCGACAAGCTGCCGGGCGCGCCCCGCCGGCTGGGAACCCGGATGCGTGCCACCGGAGAGGTGCTGGCCATCGACCGCACCTTCCCCGAGGCCATGGCCAAGGCCTGGGCCCCGGCCCCCGGCTCCCGGGGACCGGAGAAGGCCCGGGACTGGTCCGAGGAGACCCTCCTGGGGCGGCTGCGCGAGCCCTGCGACGAGCGGCCGCTGGCGGTGGCCGAGGCCCTGCGGCGGGGTCGCCCCATGTCCGAGGTGATCTCGGCCACGCTCTTCGATCCCTTCTTCTGCCAGGGCCTGCTCGACTCCCTCTCGGTGCCGCGCCGGCGGCCGGTGCGCTACAAGGCGGTCGACAGCTGCGCCGGCGAGTCCGACGCCCAGACGCCGTACTTCTACTCGGTGGCCGACGGGCTGGAGGACGAGGGCGAAGCCTTCGGCGAGGCCGGGGTGGTGGTGCTCGGGTCGGGACCGATCCGGATCGGCTGCGGCCTCGAGTTCGACTACGGCGCGGTCATGGCGACCCAGGGCCTGCGCGGCCTGGGGTTGAAGACCATCCTGGTCAACGACAACCCCGAGACCGTCTCGACCGACTTCGATGCCGCCGACCGGCTGTACTTCGAGCCCGTGAGCGAGCCCTACGTGCTGGCGATGCTGCGCAAGGAGCGACCCCGCGGCGTGCTGGTGCAGTTCGGCGGCCAGACCGCCCTCGACCTGGCGGCCCGGATCGAGGAGGAGGGGTTCCGGGTGCTCGGCACCACCCCCGATGCCATCGACCGGGCGGAGGACCGGGGTCGTTTCCTGGAGCTCCTCGAGGAACTCGCCATCCCCTTCCCGAAGGGCGAGGCCGCCGACTCGCTGGAGGCGGCCCAGGAGGCCGCCAAGCGGCTGGGACTGCCGCTGATGGTGCGTCCTTCCCGGGTTCTCGGCGGACGCGCCATGCAGGTGGTGGAACGGATCCAGGAACTGGAGCCCGCCTGCCAGGCGGCCCTCGATGCCAGCGGCGGCGCCGGGATCCTGCTCGACCGCTTCCTGACCGGCCTCGAACTCGAGGCCGACGTGGTGACCGACGGGCGGGAACACCTGGTCGGCTTGATGGAGCACCTGGAGGCGGCCGGCGTCCACTCGGGCGACTCCACGGCCCGGTTCCCCACCCGTCGGGCCCCGCCCGAGGCCTGCGCCATGGCCCGCGACCAGGCGGTGCGGATCGCCGAGGCGCTCGGTGCGGTGGGGATGCTGAACTTCCAGTTCGTGTGGGACGGCACCACCCTCTTCTGCCTGGAGGCCAACCCACGGGCCAGCCGCACCGTGCCGTTCCTGGCCAAGGCCACCGGTCTCGACCTCCCGGGCATCGCGGCCCGGGCCTCGATGGGAGTGAGCCTCCGGGAGCAGGGGATCCGACCCGGGGACATGCTGCCCCTGATGGGCACCGTCAGCTTCAAGGTGCCGGCGTTCTCGTTCGGTCCCATGACCGGGGTCGATCCCGTGGTCGGCCCCGAGATGCTCGCCACCGGCGAATCCATGGGGATCTCCGACGACGGGGCCGCAGCCTTCGCCAAGGCCATGCGGGGAGCGCGCAGCGCGCCCAAGTCCGACGTGGTCTACGCGGCGGTCCCGGCCGGAGCCATGGCCGAGGCCATCCCGGTCCTCGAACGTTACCTGCAGGACGGGTTCGAGGTGCACGCCAGTCCGGGGACCGCCGACGCCCTGCGCAGCCGGGGTCACGACGTGAAGTACCGTTCGCTGCGGCGGGCCATCGAGGACATCCGCAAGGGTGCCTACGGGGCGGTCATCAACCTCCGGGGTGGCCGGCCCGGGGCCGACGGCGAGGAAGGCTTCCAGCTGCGACGGGCCGCGGTGGAGAGCCGCACCCCGCTCTTCACCCGCCTGGAGACGGCCCGGGCGGCCCGGATCGCCCGCACCGCCGGGGTGCTCCAGCCGGTCTGCCTCCAGGACGCCCGCATCGACCCCCGCCTCATGCTCGCCGAGCCGGTCGAACCCGGGACGAGCCGGCTCCAGGATCTGCCCCTGGCCGGCGAGGACGAGCGGGCACGAGGGCTTTTCTCCGCGGGACTGTGATCCCTACGCCCGGGCCGGGCGCAGGTCCTCGCCGGCACCGACCAGGGCAGCCCGCGGCATGAGGCCGACGGTGACCGCCAGGATCGCGCCCAAGGGGGCCACCCATCCTCCCCGGAGCATGAGCAGGCCGGCACCCAGGTACCCGACGGCCACGCCCCGGGCCAGCATCGGACCCCAGGGAGGCCGCTCCAGCAGCAGGCGGGTGGGCCCCAGGTGGGAGTGGGCGCCGGCTCCTGCCCAGACCAGGCCGAACCAGGCCGCCGTCGCCAGCAGCAGCAGGGCTCCCCCGGTCCGGTCGAGGCGGGCGACCAGGGCGGCCGGCGAGTTCCCGGCGCCCAGTTCCAGCAGGCGGAGGAAGGCGGCCGCGGTGGCCAGGCCGGTGACGCAGAAGACCCCGCCGAGCTGGTGGGTGGCGGTCCACGCCGGTCGGCTCGACGCCGCCAGCAGCACTCCGGTGTAGGCCGTGACGAACCAGGCCGCCAGCCCACCGACCCCGGCGAGCAACCTCCCGGGGAAGGACCCTGCCAGCCAGGCCGCGCCCGCGGTCTCCCCCTGGACCAGCAGCGAGGCTGCCGTGGCCCCCGCCGCCGCGGTCGCGAACACGAGCCCCCAGGCCCCGACCGAGATCGGCGAGTACCACTTGAAACGGGTGAGCACCCGCCAGAATCGCTCCGGACGGGTGAGGTGGGTGGTGAGCAGGCCTCCGCACCCGACCAGGATGGCGGCGGACGCCAGGAACCCGAGGCGCGCCAGGCGTGCCGAACCGGGACCATCCGCCACCAGGACCAGCAGCCCCAGGGCGTAGCATCCGGCCCCGATCCCGCCGAGGTGGAAGTAGAGGGGGACCATCAGGTCCCGCCCATGCCCCTTCTTCATGCCGCGACTCCCAGGCCCCAGGCGGCCAGCGCCAGGGCCAACGCCCCCCAGGCGACCGCCCAGAGCGAGGCGGGCAGGACGCGGTCGCGGGGAGCGACCGGGGCCTCGGGAACGCCGTAGTAGGAGGGATGCTCGAGGAAGATCATCATCACCCCGAGCCCTCCCAGCTCCTCGGCGCCGTAGAGGTTGGCGGACACATGGCCCTCGGCCTTGAGCTCGCCCAGGCGCGCCTTGGCACGCTCGAGCAGCACGTCCCGGGTCCCGAACGTGATGCAGTCGGTGGGACAGACCGCGGCGCAGGCCGGTTCCGAGCCTTCCCCGATCCGGTCCTCGCACATGGTGCACTTCTGGGCCACCTCGGTGGGCCCACCGATCCCGATCACTCCATAGGGACAGGCCGGGACGCAGTGCCCGTTCCCGTTGCAGACATCGGGATCCACCCGGATCACGCCCTCGCTGGTCCGGGAGATGGCCCCGGTGGGGCAAGCCCGCATGCAGGGGGCGTCGAAGCAGTGCTTGCAGGAGTCGGAGTAGAAGAGCCAGCGCGGGGCACCCCGGTCGTCGGTCGACTCGAGGAACTTCACCTGCTTCCAGGTGTCGCCCGAGAGCCCGGGAGGGTTCTGGTAGCTGCCCGTCTGCTCGGTGGGGGGAGGCACCGTCCCGTTCCACTCCCGGCAGGCCACCTGGCAGGCGCGGCATCCGATGCACAGGCTGGTGTCGAGGACCATCCCGACCCGCTGCGGACCGCTCATGACGCGCCCTCCTCCCGGTCGGGGGATTCGACCGCGCCGCGCCCCTCGGGCAGCTCGTCCACTTCGGGCACCTCGTCGGTGTCGGGCCCCCCGGCCTCCCCGGGTCGCCGGGTCCCTCCCGGTCGCCGGCTCCCCGTCACCGGACGCGAGGCAACCGATGGCCGTCGGTCCTGGGCCGGGTTCTCGACCCGGCAGCGGCAGGACTTGGTCTCCTGGATCGAGACGTTGGGTTCCAGCACGTCGAGGGTGAGGGCGTTGACCGAGGGACCGGTGGCGTCCCCGAACTCGCCGTAGTGCATCGGGATCCAGACGACCTCGATGAAGGCTCCCCCGCAGACCAGGGGCCGGAGGCGGTCGGTGACCATGGCCTTCACCGTGATCTCCCCCCGGGCGGTGCGGACCCGCACGGGCTGGCCGTTCTTCACCGCCAGCCTGGCCGCCAGCCCGCGGGAGATCTCGACGAACGGCTCCGGCTGGGCCTCGGCCAGCGGACCAAGGCGGCGCGACATGGCGCCCCCTCCCCACATCTCGTGGAGGAATCCGGTGGTCAGGACATGCGGGAACTCGCTCGGGTCGCCGAGCTCGAGGTGCTCGGCGGTACGGGGATGCGAGACCAGCGGGGAACAAGGGACCTCGGGGTGGAGAGGATTCTCGATGGGACCCTCGAAGGGCTCGTAGTGCTCCGGGAAGGGACCGTCCTCGGGACGCAGCGAACGGCGCACCAGCTCGCCCCGGTCATGGAGTTCGAAGTCCCCGGCGAACAGGCGCGCCACTCCCTCGGCGGTCTTCTCGAAGGGGCGCTCGGCGCTCGCCGGGTAGAGGATGCGCTGGTTCCCCGGCCAGCTCCAGGCGAAGTCGGGATGCGATCCCAGGGGATCGTCGGCGGTGCCGCGACGGCGGGAGAGATCCTGGCCGCCCGCGAACAGCCCGGCGTAGAGACGGTTGCCGCAGGCGGTGGTGCCGTCTCCCCGGAGCCAGGCAGGCGAAGGCAGGGGCGCACCGGCCTCGAGCTCCGTCCCGTCGGGACCGGTGAGCGGGACCAGGGCCCTGCCCGCGATCTCACGGAGCACCGCCTGGTAGTCGCCTTCCCGGTGGTCCCAGATGGCGGACGCCAGGGCCCGGTCCCGGGGCCGGTCGCCGAGGCGGGTCATCAACTCGGAGTGCAGCCGGTCGAGGATCCAGAGGTCGGGTCGCGCCTCGCCGGGAGGATCCACGACCGTCTCGCGTCCCTGGACCCAGCGACCCGAATTGGTGAGGCTGCCGGGCTTCTCCAGGAAGCCGGCTGCGGGCAGGACCCACACCTCGGTGCCGACCTGCGAAGGGTCGTCGACCAGGGTGAAGAAGCGACTGGTCTCGGTCTCGAAGATGTCGACGACCACCAGGAGGTCGAGCCGGGAGAGCGACTCCAGGGTCAGCCGGCGGTCGGCGTTCGAGACGACCGGGTTCTGACCCATCACCACCAGCCCGCGCACCTCGCCGGTGCGCATGCGGTCCTGCAGCTCGTAGAGCGAGTACCCCTTGCCGCGGGGGACCCGGGGCAGCAGGCGGTAGCTGTCGGCCGGGGGAGATGCGGTACCGAACCAGGCGGCTAGCAGGTTCACCAGTCCGGCCCGGGCCTCCCGCCCGAAGGCCTTGGCGTAGTCGTCGAGGCTACGGTGGAACTCCTCCGGCTGGGGCAGGTATCCGGGGAGCTTGTCCCAGAGGACACCCATGTCGGTGGCACCCTGGACGTTCGACTCTCCCCGGTTGGCTCCCACCCCACCCCCCGGGACGCCCATATTCCCGAGCAGCAGCTGGAGGATCGCGTAGCAGCGGATCTGTTGCACGCCGATGGTGTGCTGGGTGGCACCCAGCGCGTACATGACCACCCCGGGGCGGATCGTGCCCAGCAACCGGGCGACCTCGCGGATCCTCCCGGGATCGGCCCCGGTGATCTCGCTGGCGAGCTCCGGCGTGTAGCGCGAGAAGTGGTCCGCCAGATGCCGGAAGACGGTCCCCTCCTCCATGAGGTCGCGTCCCTGGAGGACCGCTCCGGCCGCGTCGCGGCGATAGCTCCAGGTCGAGGTGTCGTAGCCCACCGTGTCGCCCCGGCGACGCAGGCCCGAGAAGGCGCCTGCCTCGAAGCCGAAACCGGGGTGGACCTTGAAGAGGGCATTGGTGGCCCTCTTCAGGTAGGCCTCGTCATACCAGCGCCGTTCGATCACCTCGCGGATCAGGGCCCCCTGGAAGGCGATGTCGGAGCCGGGCCGGATCGGGACGAACAGGTCGGCGTGGGCCGCGGTGCGGGTGAACCTGGGGTCGACGACCACCAGCTTGGCCCCGGCCTGCTTGGCCTCGAGGATCCACTTCATCCCCATGGGGTGGTTCTCGGCCGGGTTGTTGCCCTCGACCAGGATGACGCGCGCGTTCTTGAAGTCCTTGTAGTGGTTGGTGGAGGCGCCGTAACCGAAGGTCGATCCCAACCCGGGGACCGTGGAGGAGTGTCATATCCTCGCTTGGTGCTCGATTCCCACCAGCCCGAGCAGGACCCCGAGCTTCTTGAACAGGTAGGCCTCCTCGTTGGTGTTGATCGCACCCCCGAGGAAGGCGAGGGCGTCGGTGCGCGAGGCGGTCCCCACCCAACCCGCGTCCCGGAGCTCGAGGATCCGCTCGGCGATCCGGGCCATGGCCTCGTCCCAGGTGGCAGGCTCGAAACCGGTCGCCCCGGGCCGGCGGACCATGGGCCGCACCAGGCGATCGGGATGCCGGTGGAGCCCGGCCGCAGCCGCTCCCTTCGAGCACAGCGTCCCCTCGTTGATGGGGTTGCCGCGGTCCCCTTCGAGCCAGAGGAGCTCGCCGTCGCGCACCTTCGCCTCGATGCCGCAGCCGCAGGAGCAGAAGCAGCACACGGTGCGCCGGGTCTCGGCCCCGCGGGTCCGGGACGGGGGCCTCGGCCCTTCGGCCTCCGGGTCGCCGAGGAAGCGATGCAACCAGCCCGCGATGCCGCTCGCCATGGTGCCTCCGTTCGCCGCGAGTGTACTACCCGGCGCCGGACCCGGCCGGCGCAGCCCCGGTCGCCGGGCAGGGACCGCGGAGGCCCAGGCGCGGGTGCGGTACGATGCCGCCGCGGGAGGAGGACGCGTGTCCGAGCCCAAGGCCAGGAAGCCCGTCACCGTGCGCACCGTGGTGCGTCGCAAGGGGAAGCGGCCGCTCTCCATGCTGACGGCCTACGACTACCCCACCGCCTGCCTGCTGGAGGCCTCGGGGATCGACATGATCCTGGTCGGGGACTCGGTCGGGAACGTGATCCTCGGTTACCGCGACACCCTGCGGGTCACCATGGACGACATGGTCCGCCATACCCGGGCCGTGACCCGGGGCGCCCGCACCCCGCTGGTGGTGGCCGACATGCCCTTCATGAGCTGCTCGGTCTCGCGGGAGGCCGCCCTCGCCAACGCCGGCAGGCTGATCGCCGAGGGCGGCGCCGGAGCCGTCAAGATCGAAGGCGCGGGCGCGCTGGTCGACACCATCGCGGCCATCGTGGAAGCCGGGATCCCGGTGATGGGACATCTCGGGCTGACCCCGCAGTTCGTGCACCAGCTCGGCGGCTACCGCTACCAGGGGAAGACCGAGGCCGAGGCGGGCCGCCTGATCGAGGCCGCCCGGGCCCTGGACCGCGCCGGGGTGTTCGCGCTCGTGCTGGAGTGCGTCCCTCCCTCGCTCGCCGAGGCCGTGACCCGGGAGGTCTCGGCGGTCACGATCGGGATCGGGGCGGGCGACACCTGCGACGGACAGGTCCTGGTCTTCCACGACCTCCTGGGACTCAATCCCCGCAAGGTCCCGGCCTTCGTCAAGCCCACCGCCGAGCTCGGCAAGGCGGCCTCCGGGGGCATCGAGGCGTGGATCCAGGCGGTCCAGGCACGGACCTCGACCCCACCCATGGGGGAGGATCCCTCGGCGGAAGGAGCGGTCTGATGCAGAGAGCCCACCGGCCGGAAGAGCTTCGGGAGCTGGTCCGCGCCGCGCGCAAGGACGGGGCCCGGGTCGGGTTCGTCCCCACCATGGGGTGCCTGCATGCCGGCCACGCCTCGCTCATGCGGGCCGCCGCCCGCGACTGCCGGGCCGTGGTGGCCTCGGTCTACGTGAACCCGACCCAGTTCGGACCCAACGAGGACTTCGATGCCTATCCCCGCCAGCTCGAGGCCGATGCCGAGCTCAGCCGGGAGGCCGGCGCCACCATCCTCTACGCCCCCCGGGACGAGGCGATGTACCCGGAGGGGTTCTCGACCTTCGTCGACCAGGAGCTGCTCTCGGTCCCGCTCTGCGGCCAGGGCCGGCCGGGCCACTTCCGGGGGGTCTGCACCATCGTCACCAAGCTGCTGAACCAGGTGGGCCCGGACATCGCCTACTTCGGCCAGAAGGACGCCCAGCAGGCCCTGGTGATCCGCCGCATGGTGCGGGACCTCGACCTCCCGGTCGAGATCCGGATCTGCCCCATCGTCCGGGAGCCCGACGGACTCGCTATGTCGAGCCGCAACCGCTACCTCTCGGGCGAGGACCGGGGCCGGGCGCTGACCCTCTCGAAGGCCCTGACCGCGGTCCGGAGGAGCTTCGAGGCGGGCGAACGGCGGGTCGACAGCCTGATCGCAGCAGGGAAGGCCGTGTTCCGCGACGCCCCGGGGGTCTCGCTCGAGTACCTCGAAGTGGTCGAGGCCCAGGCCCTCACCCGGATCGCCTCGGTCCGGGGGATCTGCCTGGTGGCGGTGGCGGCCAAGGTGGGCCCCGCCCGGCTGATCGACAACCTCGTCCTGGACGGCGACACCGGGAAGGTGCGCGAAGCGCTCTAGCATTGGCCTGCAGCTCGCCCGCAAGGGGCTCGCTGGCCCGTTCCTCAGGGGGGCGCTCCTGGGACCTCCCGAGGACACCCCGCCGGGAGATCCTCCCGGTCGCGTCCGGTCCGCGGGAGTACTTGCCCCGGGGACCCGCGGCGGGCGACGTTTCCATGGGGGCCCCGCGCCCCCGGGACGGCCCCTCCCTCCCCGAGGGGCTGCGAAGCGAGGAAGAGGCGTGACCGAAGCCGTTCCCGGAGCCTCCCAGGACGAGGCCCTGGGCGATGTCCAGGACATCCAGCTCCGCATCGAGCGGGGGGATCCCTCGGTCGTCCCGGCCCTGCTGCGCCGCATCCATGGCAGTCGCGACAAGGTGCTGCGCCGCCTGCTGGCCCGCACCTGCGCCCAGATCGCGGCCCAGGAACACCTGAGGTCGATCGCCAAGCTCTACCTCGACAAGGACGCCCAGGTCCGGCTCTGGGCGCTCGCCACCATCTCCCGGCTCGAGGACCACTCGTTCTACCCGCTCCTGGTAAGGGCCTTCCTCTACGACCCCGACAAGCGGGTGCGCTCGGCCAGCCGCCGGACCATGCGCCGCCTGAGCCCCGCCCAGACCGCGGTGCTGCTCGATCGCATGGAGTCGACCGGCCAGGCCTGGATGAAGGAGGCCGCACACCAGGCCCGTCCCATCCTCCGGGACCTCTCGAAGAGCCTGGTCGAACCGCACACCGCCAGCATCGACCTCGACATCACCACCCTCGACGACGGCAACCTGGGACCGCGGGGGGACTACGTCCCCCCCGACGACGGGGAGCCGGAGCCGGAACCCTCGGCGGACGAATCGGCCGTGTCGGCGGCCAAGGACCTGGGGACCGGGATCGACCCGGCCATCGACGAGGCCGCCGCCGACGCGGTGTGGCGGGAGCAGCGGGCCCAGAAGAAGAAGACCATGGGCATCGCCGAGGCGATCGCCCGGGATGGCAAGGGGAGCGGGGAACACCGGACCTTCACCCGGCGCGACTGCCCCCGCTGCGGGGAGCGCATCATGGTGGAGGCGATCCTCTGCCGCTACTGCCAGACGGTCTTCGACGAGGAGGGGGTCGATCAGCTGATGGCGCTGGCCAAGGTCAAGGTCGTACCCCTTCCGATCCGCTCCCCCTCCCACCGGGGTAGCGCCCTGGTGATCGACCTCATGATCAGCCTCCTGTTCCTGCCGCTGGCCGGGGCCGGGCTCGTCTACTTCCTGTTCCGGGACGCCCTGCGGGAGGGCAAGGGCATCGGCAAGGCGACCTACAAGATGCGGGTGGTGGATCTGGCCACCGGTGCCCCGTGCAGCTTCCGCCAGAGCCTGATGCGCAATGCCCCGCTGCTCCTCCCCTTCTTCCCGCTCGCCGAGGTGGTCTGGATCACCGCCCGGGGCAGTCGCATGGCCGACGAGTGGTCCGGGACCCGGGTGGTCTTCATCGACGAACCTCCCGACACCGCGGTACTGGCGGCCGGGACCATGGCGCTGCTCTCGCTGTTGGCTCTGACCCTCGTCTCGGTGCTGGTCTTCGGTCCCGGCGGACCGGGAGCCTTCTGACATGGCCAAGAAGGGTTTCGCCCTCTGCGGTGCCTGCGCCGAGCTCACGCCCTCGGCCGGGGGCTTCTGCCGCCTGTGCAAGACGCCCCTGGTGCAGCCGAAGCCCGCCGAGGACGAAGGCCACTGCCCGGCCTGCGGGACCCTGGTCAAGCTGACCGACGAGGTCTGCTACGGCTGCGGCTGGCGCCTGGTCATCCCCCGCATGATCGTGATCATGATCGCGATCGCCATGGCCGCGCTCACGGTGCTCTCGGCCGCCGGGGGGATCGCCCTCTTCAACCGGTGGCGGGCCTCGGTGGCCGCCTCGGCCCCGGCCCCGGCAGCCACCCGTCCCGTCCAGGACCGCGACACGTTCTGACCGGGGCGGGCCTCACCGGCCGGCGTCCGGCCCGGCGCGACCGGCAGCTACCCGGGAGGCTCGTCCGGCTCGGCGTGGTCATGTCCGTGGTCGTGCCCCATGCAGTCGGCCCGCACCCACTCGGCCTCGCCGTCCTCGTAGTGCTCGCGCTTCCAGATCGGGACCCGCTCCTTGAGCGTGTCGATCCCCCACTCGCAGGCATCGAAGGAGACGCCCCGGTGGTCGCTGGAGACCGCCACCCCGACCGAGGCCTCGCCGATCGCCAGGTCGCCGAACCGATGGACCAGGGCTGCCTTGCGCACGCCCGGGAAGCGTTCCAGGAGTTCCTCGCCCAGGCGCACCAGCTCGAGCTCCGCCATCTTCTCGTAGGCCTGGTACTCGAGGTGGAGGACACGCCGCCCCTTCTCGTGGTTGCGGACCACCCCGAGGAAGACCAGCACCGCGCCCGAGCGGGGATCGGCCACCGCCTCCAGGAGGGTCGCCGGGTCGATCGGTGCGGACCCCAGCGAGATCCGGAGCCGGTCGTCGGCGCCGCCCGCCACCGGGGGGATCAGGGCCACCTCGGCACCCTCGGCCAGCGGGGCCTCGGCCGAGGCGAAGCGGTGGTCCACCGCCACCCGGAATCCGCGCAGGCCGCGCAGGAAGGCGTGGCGACCGGAGAGGACCGCGAGCAGATCCCGGACCAGGGCACCGGCGGGCAGCTCGATCTCCTCGCCGGAGGATCCGACCTTCTCGGCCAGGGCCGCGAAGTAGAGGACGCGGACTCGCATCACGCCCGCGATGCTAGCACGCTACCGACGGTCCCTGACCTCTCGCCGAAGGGCACCAGCGGGCCAGCACGCAGTCCCCGCAGCGGGGCCGACGGGCGATGCAGACCCTTCGCCCGTGCCAGATCAGGTAGTGGCTGAGGATCCCCCACGACGCCCGCGGGAAGAGGCGAGCCAGATCCGCCTCGACCCGCCGGGGGTCGCGGGCCCGGGTGAGGCCGAGCAGGCGGGAGAGCCGCAGCACGTGGGTGTCGACCACCACCCCCTCGTTCTTCCCGAAGGCGGTGGAGAGCACGCAGTTGGCGGTCTTGCGGGCCACCCCCGGGAGCCGGACCAGCTCCTCCATGGTCTGCGGGACCTCTCCACCGTGATCCTCGACGATGGCCCGGCTGGCGCCCCGGATGTGCTTCGCCTTGTTGCGGAAGAAGCCGGTGGTCCGGACCAGGTCCTCGACCTCTTCGGGTGCGGCCGACCCCAGCTCCCGAGGCCCCGGGTACCGGGCGAACAGGCCGGGCGTCACCATGTTCACGCGCTTGTCGGTGCACTGGGCCGAGAGGATGGTCGCCACCAGCAGCTGCCACGGGCCCTCGTGGTCGAGTTCGCAATGGGCGTCGGGGTACTCGGCGGCCAGCAGCTCCAGGATGCGTTCGGCCCTGGCCCGGAGCTCCCGGGAAGGGGCCTTCGCCTTCGGGGTCGCCTTCGCCTTCGGGTCCGGGGCGCCGGCCTTGCGACCCGCCGCCGGCCGCGACCGCACTGCGGCCTTCCGCTTCACGCCGCCTTGGGGGGGAAGGCGGCCAGCCACGACAGGGGCCCGGATCCGGGATTGCGCATGGTGTGGAGCGTCCCCCGCGGGACCAGCACCCGGTCGCCCGAGCCCAGCGTCAGGACCTTCTCGTCCACTTGGAGAGCGGCTTCCCCTGAGTCGACGTAGACGACCGAACCGTCCTCGAGATGCAGACCCATGAGTGAGGCTCCCGGAGGAGCCGACCAGAACTCCACCCGATAGCCCTGAGCCTCGAGATCATGACGAACCCTTCGTGCATCCGCGCTCTCCTCGATCAACGAGCCCCGGTGAAGCCGCATCCTCGCCTCCGGGAAAAGCCTAACCCCGGGATCGGCGGCTCCCAACGCCGCCATGCGGTGCGACGCGTTGCCTCGGCGCGGTCGCCGAATTGGGTCGTCGCCCCCCGACCGGCGACGCGCTATCCTCGAACGCCCCTGCCGGGCGGGAGGCCGCGGGCGACACGCCCGGAAGCGAGGACGGAGCCCATGATCGAGGACGAACGGATCCTGGCGACCCTTGAGGAGATCGGCGTCCTGCTCGAACTCCTGGGCGAGAACCCCTTCAAGGCCAAGGCCTACGCCACCGCGGTCCGGGCCCTCTCGAAGTGCGGCGAGACCATCCCCGAGCTGGTGGCGAGCGGGCGGCTCGGCGAGGTCCCCGGCATCGGCAATGCGATCGCCGACAAGGTCACCGTCCTGGTCCGGACCGGGCATCTCGAGTACCACGACCAGCTCCGCTCCCAGGTCCCGCCGGGTCTGTTCGAGGTACTCCGGGTCCCCGGCCTGGGCCCCAAGAAGGTGCGCAAGCTCTGGACCGAACTCGGGATCTCGAGCCTGGCCGAACTCGAGTACGCCTGCACCGAGAACCGCCTGCTGACGCTCGAGGGTTTCGGGACCAAGAGCCAGGACAAGGTCCTCGGCGGCGTCCGCTTCCTCCGGGCCAACGCCGGACGCCGGCTCCTCTCCGAGGTCATGGGTGCGGCCGAGGCCTTGGCCGTGACCGTGGGACGTCTGCCGGGGGTAGCCGAGGCCAAGGTGGCGGGCGAGATCCGTCGCCACCTGCCGGTGATCGGGCGGCTCGATCTGGTCGTCGCCACCACCCTGACCGCGGCCGAGCTGGTCGAGCGGCTCACCGACACGGGCGCCTTCGAGGACCTCGCCGCGACCACGCCGGGACGGATCTCGGGGCGTTGGGTCTCGGGCCTCGCGACCGAGTTCCGGATCGCGCCGCCCGAGGCCCTGGGCGCCGCCCTCCTGCTCGCCACCGGCTCGGAGGGGTGCCTCGACCGGATCCGGGCCGTGGCCTCGGCCCGGGGACTGAGCCTCGACTCCGACGGGCTCCGCGACTCCGGCCGCCTCCTCCCCTCCGGGGACGAGACCGCCGTGTTCGCCGGCCTCGGCCTCTCTTGGATCCCGCCGGAACTCCGCGAGGGTCGCGACGAGACCGCCCGGGCTGCCACCGGCCCGCTTCCACGACTGGTCGAGGCCCGGGACCTCCGGGGAGCGCTCCACCTCCACACCACCCGGTCCGACGGTTCGGCGGACCTCCGCACCATGGCGATCCAGGCCCGCGAACTCGGCTTCTCCTACCTGGGTGTCACCGATCACAGCAAGACCGCGGTCTACGCCTCCGGCCTCACCCTCGATGCCCTGGAGGAACAGCGCCGCGAGATCGAGGAGCTCGACCGGGAAGGCCTCGGCATCCGCATCCTCCACGGGATCGAGTCGGACATCCTGCCCGACGGCTCGCTCGACTATCCCGACGAGGTGCTCGCCCGCTTCGACTTCGTGATCGGCTCGGTCCACTCCTCGATGGGGATGCCCGCCGAGGAGATGACCGCCCGGCTGCTCCGGGCCGTCGCCAATCCCTGGCTCGACATCATGGGCCACCCCACGGGCCGCATCCTGCTCGGCCGCCCTTCGTTCGCGGTCGACCTGCCGGAGGTGCTGGCCGCCGCCGCCCGGGAGGGCGTGGTGATGGAGCTCAACGCCAGTCCATCGAGACTCGACCTCGACTGGTCGGTCCTGCCGGACTTCCTGGAGCAGGGCGGCAGGATCGCCATCGACCCCGATGCCCATTCCCCCGACGGGCTTTCCGACGTCGAGTGGGGCGTCCTCTCCGCGAGGAAGGCAGGGAGCCGGGCCGAGCAGGTGGTGAACTGCCTGGACGCCGACGGGTTCCTGGCGGGCCTGCGTCGCAACCGGAGCTAGTTCGCGTACGATGGCCCCGGGCGCCCTGGCGCCGAGGGAGGCGAAGCCGATGGTCGACCGGTTCCGGAACTACGTGGACGGCAGGACCCTGGAGGTCGACACCCGGACCGACACCCTGGCGAGTCCCTGGGACGGCTCCGAGGTGGCGGTCGTCGATCAGGCCCGACCCGAGGACCTGGAGGCCGCCCTGCGCGCCGCCACCCGGGTGGCCGGGTCCCTGGCCCGTATGCCCCGCCACGCCCGCGCCGCCGCCCTCCGCAGGATGGCCGAGGCGATCCGGACGCAGAAGGAACGGATCTCAGGCTGGATCGTCGACGCCACCGGCAAGCCGATCCGCTTCGCACGGGTCGAGGTGGACCGGGCCGTCACCACCTTCATGCTCGCCTCGGAGGAAGCGACCCGCCCGGCCTCCGAGCTCCTGCCGGGCGACGCGGTGCCCGGCGGGGACGGATACCGGCTGCTGGTGGAGCGCTTCCCCACCGGGCCGCTGGCGGCCATCGGCCCCTTCAACTTCCCGCTGAACCTGCTGGCCCACAAGGTCGCCCCGGCGCTGGCGGTGGGCGCCCCGGTGATCGCGAAGCCTCCGCCCCAGTGCCCGATGCCGGGCCTGTTGCTCGGCGAGCTGGCGACTGCCGCCGGCTTCCCGGCCGGGGCCCTGTCGGTACTCCACGCCGGCCCGGAGATCTCCGAGGCGCTGGCCAAGGACGGCCGGATCCGCCACGTCAGCTTCACCGGTTCGGCCCGGGTCGGCTGGCACCTGAAGACCGCCTGTCCCACCCAGAAGGTCACCCTCGAACTGGGCGGCAACGCGGCCGCGGTGGTCCACCGGGACGCCGACCTCGAGTGGGCGATCGAACGCTGTGTGCTCGGCAGTTTCGGGTCGGCCGGCCAGGTCTGCATCCGGGTCCAGCGGATCTTCGTCCACGTCGACGTCTACCGCGAGTTCCTCGATACCTTCCTGCTCAAGACCGCGTCCCTCCCGGGTCCCGATCCCCGCGACCCGAAGAGCGTCTATGGGCCGCTCATCGACCGGCGCAACGCCGAGCGCGTCATGGACTGGGTCCGGAGGGCCGTGGAGGCGGGCGCCACCTTGCGTTGCGGGGGACGCCGGGAAGGCGCGGTGGTCTCGCCCACGGTGCTCACCGGCGTCCCGGCCGGACAGCCATGCCGCGACGACGAGATCTTCGGACCGGTGACGGTGATCGAGCCCTACGTCGAGTGGGAGGAGGTCCTGGAGCGGGTCAACGACTCGGTGTTCGGGCTCCAGGCCGGAGTCTTCACCCGGGACCTCGACCGGGCCTTCCAGGCCTTCGAAGCCCTGGAGGTCGGCGGCGTGATCGTGAACGACTACCCGACCTTCCGGCTCGACCACTTCCCCTATGGAGGAGTGAAGGCGAGCGGCATCGGCCGGGAAGGCGTGCGCTACGCCATGGCCGACCTGACCGAGCCCCGGGTCATGGCGATCCGGCAGAGCTAGCTTCGTCGGAGGCCACCAGCCCCAGACCCGAGAAGGCATCCTCGAGCCGCGACGCGGGCGCTCCCTCGACCGACCCCGCCAGGCGATCGCCCCGTCCCGGGTCGAGGAGCACCAGGGCCCCGACCACCCGGGCCCCGGGAGCCAGCTCCACCGGCCCCAGGCCCACCACGTCGGCATCGACCTCCCCGGCGATCCGGGACGGCCCCAGCAGGACCAGCACCAGGCGATCCTCGCCCCGGACCGCGGGAGCGAGCTCGCGGATCGCCGCGCCTCCCGCCCCCGACACCAGGACCCTCCGGCCCCGGTAGCGGATCGCCTCCAGCGTGATCGCCTCGTCCCCGAGCCGGTACACCCCGTCGCCACCGGCCGCCTCGAGCCAACGGGCGAGATCCTCGCCCCGTAGTCCCGAGCCCAGCGCGGCCGCTTCCCAGGCAGCCACCATCGACAGCGGGAACGCCGGACCGGGTTCGAGCGCAGCCGCCACCCGGGTGGCGGCCACGACTCCGGAATCGACCGCAGCCTGGACCTCGCGTCGGGCGGCCCGGCGGGCAGCCAGGGCGCCCCCGAGCTCGGCGAGGAGGGTGGCGGTCAAGCCCGGGACGGCCAGGTCCGCTTCCGCCCGCCGCCACCGCTCCGGGTCGAAGGCCCGGATCACGGCCCGTCGCCACTCGTCGGCGGCGGCCTGCTCGCGGGCCGCCATCTCCCCGAAGCGGGCCCCGAACCTCCGCAGGCTGGCGCCATCGGCGACCAGGGCCCCCAGGTCCACCCGGGCCACCCCGCTGCGGGCCGTGATGCCCGGCTCTCCCAGCCTCGCCAAGCGTTCCTCCACCTGCGCTCCCTCGTGGCGGGGCGCTGCGAACACCACCTCGTCGACGGCCGCGGGAAGGCGGGGAGCCTCGCCCCGGGCCTGGTCGCCCAAGGCCCGCCACCACTCTGCGAGCGACCGCTCGACATCGGCGACATCTCCCGCCAACCGGGCCCAGGCCGCCTCCTGCGCCCGGTCGGCCGCCAGCGCCAGTCGGGCACCGGCCAGCGATTCGGCGCCCGGCGATCCCGAGGTCGGGGCCGGCTGGACTTCGTCCGGTCGGGTCAGGAGCCGGAGGGGATCGATCGCCACCAGCCCGCACTCGCTCGCCGGCATGGCCAGGCGCACCCGGTTCAGCTCGAGGGAAGCGACCTCGCGGGCGAGGACCCGGTCGGTCCCACCCAACTCGGCCTCGAGCAGGAAGCGCAGCCGGAGCGCGGGGTCGCCGGCGACCAGCCGCTCGACCTCGACCAGGCGCAGGGACACCGGGAGCTCGGGCGGACCGAGATCCTCGGCCCACACCCCGGTGACGGGGATCGCGGCCCTGGCCGCCAGGTAGAACGGGTCCTCGGGAGCCGCCAGGCGACGCCGGACCTCCTCGGCGGCAGCCCGGAGCCCCGCCGTGACCTGGTCCCGGGCCGCTTGTCGCCGGGTCCGTTCCGCCCGCAACCTGGCCGATCCGCCGCCCGCCAGGGAATGGAGGACCAGCGCTCCGAACAGGATCGCCACCACTCCGACCAGAACCCGCGCGGTCGCCATCGGAGGGATGGTATCAACGATGGACCCGACGCTCCTCATGGAACACAATGAGCCCGGGAGGACCGTGAGCCAGGACGCATCGATCGCGGGGCGCTATCGCCCCCTGAAGAAGCTCGGGCGGGGATCGCTGGGGGACCTCTTCCTGGTGCAGGACCTCGAGCTCGACCGGCCGCTCTCCTTGCAGACCCTGGCCGGCCCGCCTATGGCCGACGAGAAGGCCAAGCTCCCCCCCGAGACCCTGGCGCTCCTCAAGAAGGACCTCGAGCGGCTGGCGGCGGTCCGTTCCCCCTACCTCCCGGCCGTGGTCGACCTGCGCTTCGGGGAGCGGCCTCCCTTCCTGGCCACCGAGCCGGTAGCGGGCGAGCCCCTGGTCAAGTGGGCGGCCTCCGCCAAACCCCGGGGCAAGGCCCTCGAGGAAGCCCTGGAGGCCCTGGCCCGCCCCCTGCTCGAAGCTCTCGGGGTGCTCCATGGCGCCGGCATCGTCCACAAGGACCTGCGCCCCGCCAGCGTGCTCCGCAAGGCCTCGGGCGAACCGGTCCTCCCGGAGCCCGGACTCGGCCCCGGGGGCGAGGTGCTCGCCCTGCTCCACCCGAGCCACCGCACCCCGATCCAGATGTTCGCGGCCCCCGAAGTCCTGGCCGGCAAGGCCGCCACCGCGGCCTCCGACCTCTACCAGCTCGGCGGACTGCTGCGCTTCGTGGCCACCGGCAAGCCGCCCTTCGCCTCCCCCGACGAGGCGATCCAGGCGGCCCGCAAGGGCACCCGCCTCCCGGCCCTGAAGACCCAGGCCCCCGGCCTGCGGGACGCCTGGTGCCAGTTCGTCGACGAGCTCCAGGACCCGGATCCGGCCAAGCGCATCAACTCGGTGGCGGCGGCCAGCGAGTTCATGGACCTGATGCTGCTCGAGGAGGCGGCCCAGCAGGGCCTGATCCCCGCCGCCAGTCCCGGACCTCCCGCCAATGCCCGCTCCCGGACCGCGGTGCTGGTGCCGGCGGCGCTCGTGGGCGTGCTGGCGATCGCGGCGGGAGGCTGGCTGGCGCTCGGGAGCGCGGCCGGACCCACCTGGCGCGGCACCTTCACGACCGGCATCTCCCGGGTGGTAGCCCGCTGGGCGCCGCCCGAAGGCGCCTCGCCCATGACCGGAGCCAGACTCGAGATCCAGGATCGGGAGCCGATCCCGCTAGCCCCGGCGCAGGGTGTCCTGGAGGCCGAGCTGCCGCTGGACCGGGTGGACGGGCGGGTCTACCGGGTCCTGGGACCCGACGGGACCCTGCTCGCCTCCGGATCCCTGCCCGAAGCGGCCCGGACCTTCACCGCCGAAGTCGCCCCCATCTACCCGGCCCAGGCGCCGGCCGGCGCGGTCGGCCTGCTGGTGCGGGCGAACCGCGATCTCAAGCTCTCGCTCGCCTGGCAGGGGGCCAAGGGCGCCGGCACCAAGGACAGCGGCGCCACCCCCGCCGCCGAGCACGTGCTGCTGCTCGAGCCCGGCCCGGACGAGACGCTCACCGGCCTCCGCCTGACCGCCACCGACGCCACCGGCGCCACCACCGGGCTTCCCGTCCCGGAGCGGGTCGCGGGTTCGGTCGCCTTCCTCGAGACGGTGAAGAAGAAGGTCGAGGGCCTGATCGACAAGTCCGTGGTCCAGAAGCTCCGCGACCTGGTGAAGGCCGCCCAGGACGAGGCCATCAGCCGGGAGCTCCCGGAGTGGGCCAAGGTCCGCCAGACCTGGCTCGACGACCCGGACTTCCAGCGCCTCCGCCAGCAGGGGCCTCGCCTGTTCAGCGATCCTGCCATCCCGATGAAGCAGCGCTACTCCCTCTACTCCACGATCCTCGACTCGCTGGAACGGGCCGACACGGTGGTCGCGGCGCTCACTCCCCACGAGCCGCTGGGGGTCCGGTCGGTCTACTGGACCTTCGCGGGCGCCTCGCAGCCCGACCACATCCAGGGCGAGCTGGCGCTCTCCTCGGGCCAGGGCCCGACCCTGATGCAGTACGCCAATGCCACCGCCAGCTTCGTGAACCGCCAGGGCCAGGACCGCTGGCCGGAGCGTTTCGAGAGCGCCTACGAGATCCCGGCCAAGCTCTTCCAGAAGGGCAAGCGCCTCCGCTTCACGGTGGCGGTCGAGGACGTCTCGCCCCTCTATCGGCTCGAACTCCGGATCGTCTTCCCCTCCGACAAGCCCGACGAGAAGCCGGCCGGCGACGACATGCTGGGCGGGATGTCCAAGGATCCCTCGATCGCCTTCACCTTCTATCCCCGGCGCCGCTTCCTCGACGTGGTCGCCGAGCAGAAGGCCGTGGCCGAGTTGAAGGAGCCGCGCACCGCCGAGAAGGTGCTGGCCGAGACCCACAAGATGGCCCTCGACGTCCCGGTCGAGCTGCTCGACCAGCCCAAGGTGAAGCTCGAGCTCCGGATCGACAAGCTGGGGATCTGGGGCGGGCACGGCGCCACCACCTTCGTCGGCCTCTTCGTGGGGGAAGGCAGCCAAGAGGACCCCACCCTCCCGGTGGCGGCCTCCGGGGACGAGCCCGCCTCCGACGGGAGTTGATCCCGACCGTGATTTGCTACAGTGGCGACACCGGCAAAGGTGGGTGGCGCGCATGAGCCAGGACGCCGACGACGAGATCCCGTACGAAGAGATCCTGGACGTGGTCATGGACCGCTCTCCGGCCGGCCCCGGGAGCTTCCTCTACGGTCCCAACCACTGGTACCGGGTGGAGACCATCGGCCTCCGCATCGCCCGGGAGAACGACGCCGACCGCACCGTGATCCGGCTCTTCGCCCTCTTCCACGACGGCGCCCGCACCCACGAGGTCAACGACAAGGGCCACGGCAAGCGGGGCGCCGAGCTCGCCAAGGAGCTCCGGGGCAAGCTCTACCAGCTCGACGACGCCCGGTTCGACCTGCTCTACCGGGCCTGCGCCGAACACGACGAGGGCAAGACGACCGACGACGTCACCATCGGCACATGCTGGGACGCCGACCGCCTCGACCAGGCCCGCTTCGGGGTCGAGGTCGACCGGGACAAGCTCTCCACCGAGGTCGCCAAGGACGACGACGTCTACGACTGGGCCATCGAGCTCAATCTGCGCAGCCAGCCGTAGGCGCGACGGCGCTCCCCTCGCTCCACCGCACGGGTGGGCGAGGACTCACGGCCTGGTAGGGGTCTTCGCCCCGACCTGCGGAGGCGACTTCCTGGCCAAGGCAGCCACGGTCTTCCCCAGGCGCTCCCGGACCGTGGCGTTCTCGGTGATCGCCAGGGACCCCTCGTAGGCCGTCTTGGCCTCGGACAAGCGGCCCAGCTTGTGGAGGATCAGGCCCCGGGTGTCCAGCTGTTCGGCGCGGTACTTCGACCCCGGTTCCAAGGCTGCCAGCGACTCGTCGATCAGGCGAAGCGATTCCGGGAGTGCGACTCCCTCCATGGCGTTCAGCCAAGCGAGGGCCGCCTTGGACTCGGTCTCGCCCAGGGCCAGGGCGCGCTGGTACCAGCGCCGGGCTTCCGCGGTGTTCCCGGGGACGCCGATCCCGTAGTGGTAACAGTTTCCCATGGCCCTCATCCCGTAGGGGTGACCCGCCTCCGCAGCCTTGCGGTAGAACCCCGCCGCCTTCACGGGGTCGGCCTTCATCCCGATTCCCTTCTCGTGCATGACCCCCAGGTTCACGAAGCCGAGGGGATACCCCTTCAGGCCGGCAGCAAGGTAGTTCTGGGCGGCTTGCGTATAGGACTGGAGGAACGGCTTCCCGCCGCTCCCTCCGTTCTGGTAGAGGACGCCGACGTTGAACATCGCCTTGGCGCTCCCCTTGACGATCGCCTGCCCGTAGAACTCGAAGGCCCTGAGGAGATCCTGCTCCACCCCGTGGCCGTTCTCGTAGCAGACCCCCAGGAGGTTGAAGGCGTCGGCATCGCCCTGCTTGGCCCCGGTCTGGGCCTTGGCCAGAGCCCTCCCGATGGCCCGGGCCGCCTCGTCGGCCTTCCCCTCGGCCTTCTTGGCGAGGAAGAGGTCGTACTCCACCTTCCAGGGGGGCAGAGCAGCGAAGGCACTCGCCCCCGCCAGACCCATGACCATTGCCACGACCAGCCCTGCACTCATCCGCGAACCTCCCGAATCTCGCTCGGGAGAGTGTCGCACTGGATGGTGCGCCCACAATCGACTCCCGGGGGAGGAGACCATCTCCTCCCCCGGGAGCCATCACCTGGGTGGTCGGAGCGCTTTGGCAAGACACTCCGGGGGCAACCTAAGCACGGGGCGGGCCAACGTCTAGCCCCCGCT
This sequence comes from uncultured bacterium, assembly GCA_964403795.1. Taxonomy (GTDB): domain Bacteria; phylum Muiribacteriota; class UBA6191; order CAZXTJ01; family CAYOHP01; genus CAYOHP01. The sequence continues at coordinate 23,878 of CAYOHP010000046.1, forward strand.
CCCACAGTGATGGGGCGTCGCGGGCAGCCTTCCCCGGTGTGCACCGTGTTTCTCGCGTGCGCGCCCGGCGCGACACGGGATGCACGATCCGCTTGCTACGATCGCGGACTCGGGGGAGTCCGAGAAGAGATGTGAAAAGGACGACGTGGCCACCAAGCCCTCAGCCAAGCCCGCAGACCTGATGCTCGCGTTCGGTGTGATCGGTGCCGGAGTCGGAGCCATCCTCGGCCTGGCGACCCTGGGGTACAGCATGCCGCGCCACGCCGCGTTCCGGGACAAGGGTCTGGTCGCCGAAGCCCGGGTCAAGGACATGGAGACGGCCACCACGGGCCGCCGCCGCAGCCGCCGCACCGAGTACCGGATCGAGGTGGGATTCGACCCCAAGTCGGGGAGGAGCTACGCCGACCACCTCGCGGGTCCCCCCACCCCGCCGCCGCCGGTACCCGGTGCCAAGGTCGATCCCCTGGCCAAGTTGAACTTCAGCTTCGCCGGGAAGCCGGCCGGAGGTGCCGGCGAGGTCACCGCCGTCATCAAGATCTCCCATGACCGCTTCGAGAAGCTGTCTACGGGATCCACCGTCCCGCTCGCCTACCTGCCCGAGGCGCCCACCGATGCCATGCTCTTCGACACCCTGGCCGCCTACTCGGCGACCCCCATGCTCGGCCTCTCGTTCCTCTTCATGGTGGGGGGCGGCGCCCTCGCCGCGGTGGGACAGAAGAAGCGCCTGGTCCCGGACGGGGGAAGCCCTCCGGCCGCCGCCTGAGAGCCCCTGAACCCGGGCCGCCGGATCTCGCCGACCGGCTCCGGGAGCGGCTCCGTAAGATTCTTCACAGGCTTTCTATCCGGTTCCGGAGCCGGGGCGTCTCCCCCCTTCGGACGGGATAGACCTCGCGGGCTGGGGCCCGAGTGGCTAGCGCTGCTCGGGCACACCGAGAGGAAGCCAACGAGTGCAGAACTCCCGTCCGTCCCTCCCCGCCTCACCTTTCCGCCGCGGCTCGATCCCCCTGGTCATGCTGGTCGTGACCCTGCTCGGGGTCGGCGCCTCCGCCTCGCTCTTCCTGACCAGCGGCACCAAGCGCATGGACAAGCATGGTGAGCTCGGCTCGGCCGCGCTCCAGTACGCCAACTGCGCCCTCGACGAGATGTTCGTGAAGCTCGCCAACAAGGCCGCCGATTTCGATGCCGAGAGCCGGTACGAGTACCAGGCCCACGCCACCGGCTTCCTGGGCCGCGACCTCGGCATCGAAGTGAAGCCGGTCCAGGTCTACGGCCAGCGCATCCACGAGCCCGCCGATCCCCAGCGGGAGAAGTTCGAGCGGGACCTCCGGGCCATGCTCTCGGCAGGACCGCTGCTTCCCGGGGAGGAGCCCGCGGCCGGCAGCACCGGCGCGGGAACCGGCTCCGCCCCGGCAACCGGCACCGGAGCCGCCGCATCCCCCGATTGGAAGGCCACCCTGCGGGCCGACACCGCCTCCTGGGTCCACAAGTCCGCCTTCGCCGGCTTCGCCCCGGTCGCCGACGCCTCCGGCAAGCAGAAGGTCGAGAGCCTGAAGGGCGGCGGCAGCCAGGGCGGCGGCGACACCCAGCGCATCAACGAGAAGGTGAAGGCCGCCTTCGCCAGGGTGCCGGTGCTCTCCAAGGTGGACTTCGTCGCCAACCCGGCGGCCGAGCACGCCGGCGAGCGCCAGCAGTTCGCCAGCGAGCTCCAGACCGCGCTCGGAATCGCCGATGAGGGCATCAATGCCCCGGTCAGTGCCGGATGCGCCGGCTCGGTCGCCAACCCGGTCGGCAACGCGCTCGGCTTCGTGACCACCGGCGAGATCCCCGATCCGCGGAGCAAGCTGGCCCAGACCTATTCGGGCCTGGCCAAGCGCAGCGGGTTCTACGACAGCCAGACCCACCTGGTCACGGCATCGACCGAGGCGGTGGCCAGCGTCAAGGCCGGGTTCTCGACCATGACGGTGTCCCGTCGGGCCACCGCCCACCGGCTGGTGAACCGGGTCCGCGGCAGCGAGGCCATGGACGACCTGCGCAAGCAGCTCGCCGGATACCTCATGCACCGCTACCAGGTCACGCCCCGCGACCTGGCCGAGCTCGGCTGGATCACGGTCAGCCAGGACGGCAAGAAGGTCGAGCCCGCCGACTTCGGCACCCTGTCCTGGGACCGGGCCGAGATCGCGGTGACGAGCGACCTCACCAAGCCGCTCTCCGCCCTCCCCCAGGACCGTACCCAGGTGCTGCCCTTCGTGGCGGCCAACGCCCTGTCCGAGGTGCGGGCCGACTGATCCCGGCCCCGGGGTGGGTCGCAGGAACCCCTCACCCGCCCCGGGGGCGCACTGGCAGCCTTCCCCCGTCTGCGACCGCATTCCCCCAAAGCCGAACGGAGAACCCGAGGATGAGAACGAAGTCGCGCCGCGCCTTCTCGTTGCCCGAGGTGCTGATCGCCCTGCTGATCGCCACCACCGTGCTGGGCGGGACCATGATGATGTGGTTCCAGGGCACCCGGCAGTTCTACAAGACCAGCGAACACGCCTCGATCCGGGCCGAGGCCATGCTCTGCCTGGAGCGCATCGCCCAGGACCTCGAACAGCTGGTGGTGTCCTCCGGGAAGAACCCCGAGACCGGACGCTACTCCCTGCTGGAGCCCTACTGGTTCGAGGACGAGACCACCGTCGACTCGACCGATCCGGCCACCGGGGCACCGGTGCGGGTGCCGGCCGGCAAGGCGCTCTGCTTCTACCGCTTCCACCATGTCGAGAACGGACCCGGTCCCGAGGGTTCGACCGGCGGCGAGAGCCCGGTGATCGTGGGCCGCAAGATCACCTACCAGGTGGTTCCTGTCGCAGCCGGGAACCCGGAGGCCGGGCATGACCTGCTGCGCAACGGGGTGCGGGTGAACCGCCTGCCGCTCGCCGACGTGCTCTTCCACAAGGAGCCGCAGATCGTCTCGGCCACCATGGTGCGGGGCTCGCCCCACGCCATCGTGAGCGTGAGCGTGGTCCCGAAGGGCGGCCTGTTCGGGAACATGGGGACCTCGGACCGCGCCATCCAGCGAGAGATCCTCGACAGCCTCCGGGCCAGGGGCAGCCTGGTGGGCCGGACCTTCCACCTGGTCGGCTACGAGAGCATGTACACCTCGATGCTCTACCAGGCGATGGAGAAGGGGCACGGAGCGGGCCTGTTGGGAGCGATCCTCGGAGCGATCACCGGCGGAGGCGGCGGACGGAGCGGTGACGACGCCGCAGCCACGGCCAAGCCCATGACCGAGCTCGAGAACGCCCTGCTCGAGGACGCCCGCACCGGCGCCGGCGACATGTTCCGGAGCCTGGTGGAAGGCCTGTTCAAGCGCCCCTCGCCGGCCTTCGAGGTGCCGGAGTGGGCCTTCGCCCTGGACCCGACGCCCTACACCGACGACGACGCCTACCGGTATGCGAGCTGGACCGGGGCCGAGGTCAAGGCGGGCGCCACCTCCCGGGAGATCGGGCCCGACGGCTCGGCGAGCCAGCCCATCTCGTTCGGGGGCTCGGCCGGGAGCGGCTCGGGAATCGCCGGGTCGGCCAGCGCGGGAAGCGGGTCGGCACGATGAACGTCGCACCCCACGCACTCCCGGACGCGCTCCGGGCTTCCCGTCCAGGACGACAGGGACTCACCCTGATCGAGGTGCTGATCGCAGCCGTGATCCTGGCCATCGCCGGGGTGGCGGTGCTCGCCATCTTCTCGGGCTCGGCCAAGGGCATCCAGACCACCGACCTGCGCCGGGAGGAGCGCTTCTTCCTGAACGCCATCAACGCGCACGTGAACCGGGTCTCGCTCCACACCCTGTGGGACCACTACGGCCCTGCCGGGGTGGGACCCGAGCGCAAGCTCGGGGGCGCCCTGGCCCTGGTCGACGGCGAGGGCAAGCTGACCGCCCCCGACGATCCCGAGTCGAACCCGCTCGGGTTCACCCAGGACTTCCTCACCGACCTGCAAGGCGCCGGCCTCTCGGCCCGGATCGACTTCGACTTCTACACCCGCGCCGAGTTGAACTACGACCCGGAGGGCAACCCCCACCCCGAACTGGGTCTGCTCCACATGCAGGCGGGCTACGCGACTCTCTACCTCTTCGCCCGCAAGGACGGCGCCGACCCCGGGGCTCCTCCCCCGGACCCGGCGAGCGAGCGCTGGCAGGCGGCCTGGCGCCAGCCGATCATGTGCCCGGCCATCGTGGGCCGTCCGGGCCTGAAGCTCAGTTCCTGCCCGGCCGTGGCCCCGCCCGTGAAGTGCCGCTACGGTCCCCTGCTCGCCGCCAAGGAGGGCTTCGAGTGGACGCGCAAGGACCAGGAGGACTGCGACCTGGTGAGCGACTTCCTCTCGGCACTGTCCGGCAGCCCGGGCTCTACCGACTGACGGCAGCCGCCCGGCGTGACCGGATCCACTCGACCAGCGACCAGAGGAGGCTCAGGACCAGGCCCCCGACGAACGCCGCGGGGATCGAGAAGATCGTGAGCGCCGCGCCGGTCGGCCCAGGGAGTCTCGCCAGGTAGTGCGTCGGGTGGATCCCCCCGGAATCCACCTGGTACAGGGAAACGCGCCGGATGTCGTCGTTGGGCCAGCACTCGAATCGGAACTGCTGCCGCTCCGGGGGACGACCCTCGACTTCCAGCTTGGCCATCCAGCACGCCTGTTCGCCCACCCAGTCGTCCTTGGAGGCCTCGTAGACCATCCCGCCCGTCCAGCTCCCCTCCTGAACCGAGCGTTCCATGGTGCGGAGCTGTTCCCGCACGGCGACCAGCCGTTCCTCGCCGAGCGCCAGTTCGAAGGGGAAGCCCTTCTTCCCCAGTTGCCTCACCGCGTCGAGGGTGACCACCCTCATCTTCCCGGCAACGGCATCCCAGATGACGACCGGGAATCGATCGGCCTGGTCCGTCTCGAAGGGCGATGGCGGCTCGTTGCGGACCGTATGGACGACCCAGGCGAGGAGCAGCACGAAGACGGCCAGCTGGAGCAGCATCGTCCGGAAGACGAAGAGCGCCCACCTCTCGAGCCGGATCGAGCGTCCCTCCCCAGCCGGGACCTCGGCAACGCGCCTGGCAGGTGCGAGTCGCCGGTACGTCCTTCGGGACATGCTGCTCCTCCCTCCCAGGGATCCGGTTCCCGGACCCGATCCGCGGTCAGACCGAGAGCGAACCCTGTCGGAACTCGCTGGCCCTCAGGCGGACGTTCACGAGCGCCGGACGCCCCTCGTCGGCCACTCGACGGGCGGCGCGCAGCGCGGGCTCGAGCGCCTCGGTGGTCTCCACCCGGAAACCCGCTGCCCCGAAGCCCTCCACCACCCTGTCGTAGTCGGTCGCCGCCAGCCGGGTACCCACGTCGTCACCCAGATTCGTCACCTGGTCGCGGGCGATCTGGCTCCAGGATGCGTCGTTCCCGACCACCGCCACCACCGGGAGGCGATGGCGGACGAAGGTATCGAATTCCGCCAGGCTGAAGCCTGCGGCCCCGTCCCCATAGAGCAGCCAGGTCTCCGCCCGGGGTCGCGCCAGGGCCGCGGCCATAGCGAAGCCGGCGCCCACCCCCAGGGTCCCGAACACCCCGGGATCGAGCCACCCCAGGGGTCCCCTCGGGCGCAGCACATAGGACGCGGTGGCCACGAAGTCCCCGCCGTCGCCGATGATCGTGGCGGCCTCCCCCATGACGCGATCGAGGACCAGGCATGCCGCGAGCGGGTCGACGTGTTCCCCGGGGCGTGCCGCCAGCTCCCGGATCTCGGCGTCGCGTGACGCATCGGCGGCGACGGACCGCTCCGCCCACGCCTTCCAGCGGTCCTGGGGTCCGGGCACGCATCCCGCAAGGGCCACCAGCAGGGAAGCGGGAGCGCACCAGGCGGGGACCCGCGGAATCCGGTTCCGGAACAGGTCGCCGAGTTCGAGATTGGCCGCCACCAGGGACGCGCCCGGGCCGAGCGCGGCGCCGTACCCGAGGCGGAAGTCGCAAGGGGCGCCCGCCAGGATCACCAGGTCGGCTTCCCGGAGCGCCTGCTTCCGGGCGTGGCGGCGGAGGAGCGGGCTCTCGGCTCCGAGGAGGCCGCGTGCCATGCCCGAGAGCCAGGTCGGGATCCCGAGCCGGAGGATCGCCTCGGCCAGGGCCGGGACCTCTCCGGGGTCGGAGACGGCCTGGCTCCCCACCACCAGGGCGGGTCGCTCGGCCTGGCGCACCAGGCGGGCGGCGCGGTCCACCGTGAGATCCCAGGGACGCGAGCGGGGCCGCGCCCCGGGATCCCCGACCATCGTCCCCTCGGCGTCGCCGAAGAGCCGGTCCAGATGTCGCCCCACATACCAGGCCTTGAGCCGCGCCCCCAGGCCCCGCCCCCCGCCCGCCTCCTTGCCGTACCAGCTCCTAACCATGGCTTCCGGATACAGGAGATCGATGGGGCATTCCAGGAAGACGGGCCCCGGCACTCCGTCCACGCTGGCCCGGAATGCCTCCTCCAGGAGGGGCACGAGATCACGGACCCGACGGGCGGCCCTGGCCCACTTCACATGCGGTCGGATCATGGCGAGCTGGTCGACGTCCTGGAGCGCGCCGCGCCCCCGGAGGATGGTGGGCGCGGCACCACCCAGGAGGACCAGGGGAGACTGGGCGGCCCGGGCGTTCTGGAGGGCGGTCAGCGAGTTCGTGACCCCGGGACCCGCGGTCACCGCGGCTACGCCCGGGATGCCCGTGAGGCGGCCGGTGGCATCGGCGGCGAAGACCGCGTTCGCCTCATGGCGGACGTCGACGACGCCGATGCCCCGGGCCTTGGCCCCGACCAGGATGGGGGAGATGTGGCCTCCGCAGAGGGTAAAGAGGTAGCGGACCCCCTGACGGAGCAGGACCTCGGCGACCTGGGCTCCCCCATCGGTCATGGGCGGGGCACGTCCAGCACATGCTTCTCGAGGACGAAGCAGGTGAAGCGGCCTTCCATCACGGTGATTTCGCCGCGCCTCACCACCACCGCGACCGTCCGCTTGCGACCCGTCCCCTCCGAGACCGCCTCCGCCTCCAGCCGATCGCCCACCCGGACCGGGGCGAGGAAGCGCACGTCGGCGGCACCGAGCACCACGTTGGGATCGTTCACGGCCAGCATCGCGGCATGGTCGGCGAGACCGAACACGAATCCTCCGTGGACCAGGCCCCGGGAGTCGGCTGCCATGGAAGGGACCGTGAGCATCTCCACCCCGGCCCTGTCCGGCTCGATCCGCCCAGGCGTCCCGCAGAGCGTCCGATCGAGCCCTTCGTGGGTACGGATCCCGTCCGGGGTCATGAGCTGCCCTCCGGATTCCGAGTGTGCCATCCCCGTCTCGATCGTCCGGGAGGATTCCGGTCTATACCTTGGGCATGACCATGGACCGAAACCGCGCCCTCTCCCTCCTCAAGCTCACCGAAGCCAATGCGTCCCGCCCGGAGCGGGTCGAGGCGCGCCTCGCCCTGCTGCGGGACTCGCTGGCCGGGAGCGACCCTGCGAAGCTGGCCGAGGTCGAAGCCGCGGCGGACCTCCTGCTCTTCCCCGAGGGGCGACCGACCCGGATCGGCCGCCTCTGGAGCTGGTTCCATGCGCTCGGACCCGTCACCCGGATCCTGCTCCTCCTCCTGGTCGCGGCCGCGGGCGCACGCTGGGTACTCCCCTGGCTCCATCCCGACGCGGCCCTGGAACGGGTGCCCCCGCTCCTCCGGGAGCTGGCGACGAGTTCGGCCCGTGGGGAGCTGGCCGCCGTCGAGAGCATGGCCGGCCGGGTCCTGACCCTGGCCGAACGCTCGACGGAGGCGCTGCGGGAGGCCCCGGGGGACCGGGGAGAGCGACTTCGGGCACGGTGGATGGTGGATTCCGACGGGTTGCTCGCCGCTCTCCTCGAGCGCTCCTTCGAGGAAGGCCGACGTCGCCGGGCCGAGGAGACCCGCAGGGTACTGGCGTTGTATCGCCGGGCCCATGACCTTCGTCGCCGGCTCGAGGCAGATCCAGGGAGGCCGGCCGGGTGAGGACCTCGGAACCTGTCACGGGGCCGGGCTCCCCGCCTTCCCCCTCGCCTCGCCGCCTGCGCCTGCTGGTGCTTGTCCTGGCCGTCGCAGGCTCGACCTGGGTGGTCCTGTGGTTCCGGCCACGCGCCGCCGTCGACGATCCGTTCTTCGGTCCCGACCGCCGCGATCTCCGGCCCACCTCCCTGGTGGTGCACCACACCGCCGTTGCCGCCCACGCCAAGCTCACCGCCGCCGAAGACCCGGTGACCCGGATCCACCACTTCCACACCAAGGTCAGGGGCTGGGCCGCGGTGGGCTACCATTTCCTCGTGGGAGGAGACGGGGAACTCTTCGTGGGTCGCAGGCTGACCACCTCGGGGGCCCACGCCGGGCGGAACGGGTTCAACCGCGTCAGCGCCGGCGTCGCCCTCCTCGGCGATCTCGAGAAGGAGCCGCCCAGCCAGGTCCAGTACCGCTCCCTGGTGCTGACGCTGCACACGCTCATGGAGTACCTCGACATCCCGTCCGAGAAGGTGGTCGGCCACGCCGAGACCGACCTGCTCTCTCCCGGTCAGCTCCGGGTAGGCGCGGCCCCCGAGACGAGCGCCGAGGAAGCCGCCTACCGGCGGGCCTGCCCCGGCAAGCACGTCGACCTGAAACTGCTGCGCCAGATCCTGGCGACCCTGCGCCACTATCCGCCTCCACCCGGAGTCCTGGCAGGCTTCGCCGGGCCCCGGGCCGAGCTCCTGGTCCAATCGCTGTGAGCGATCCGGGCCCCGGGAGCCTGTGCCAGGTCTGCGGCGAGGCCCTCGACCTGCGACCGGCCGCGGCCTGCGGATCCTGCGCCACTCCGCACCATCTCGACTGCTGGGAATACCTGGGCCGCTGCTCCACCTACGGCTGCCGGGGAGTCCCTGTCGAAGGGGCAGCGACCTCCGAGCCCGCGGGAGCGCAGCCAGCCTCCCATGCGTCCCGTCTCCCGGGAGCCCGCTCCATGGCGGCCGCCCGCCGGGTGGCGCTCGCCAAGCTGGTGCTCTCCCGGGTCGAACCCGGCCATCTGAAACGTTTGGATCAGCTGGCCCGGATCCTCCTCTTCGCCCTCCTCCTGGGAGCGGTCGACCAGGTGGCCGGGACGTCCGGGTGCGCCCGGCTGATCGGCACCCGGGCCACGGTGCGTAGCCAGCGGTTCTCGGCGGTCGCCTGGTCGGGCAACGGACGGGTCGTGGCCACCGGGGAAGCCGAGGGCCGGATCGTGCTGCGCGACTCCGGGAGCCTCCACTGGTTCGGCGCCGCCAAGGCTCCCGAGGCCCACATCTGGCGGCTGGCCTTCGCACCGGGCACGGAGCGCCTGGCCGCCATCTACTCGGCGGCCTCGACCTACGGGAGCGCACCGACCGGAATCCTGGTGCTGGAGGCACGCAGCGGGAGCCCGAGGATCCTCTCCCTGCCTCCCGATTTCCAGCCCGCCGACGCCTCTCCCCCCGGACGCCAGTACCGCGAGCACTCCTGGTACTGGCGCCACCTCGACCGCCTCGCCTGGTCCCCGGACGGGAGCCGGCTGGCAGCGCTGACCCAGGGCGGCTCGGTGGTGGTCTGGGGTCCCCACCCGACCGAACCGAGCTGGGTGGTCCACGGCGCAACCGGTCGGTTCGGGAAGAGGCTCTCGTTCACCCCCGACGGCAGGGAGCTGCTGCTGCCCGGGGGCACCCGGCTGGAAGCCGCCACCGGGAAGCGCCTCCGGACCAGTGACTGGCCCACGACCCTCACCCGCGGCGAACTCCCCAACCAGGACCTCCACATCGGGCCCGATGGCCGGGTCCTGGTCTGGCAGCTCTCGGACGGCTGGAGGATCGAAACGTGGACGCAGCCCAACCTCCCCGCCCTGGCGGTCACGCCGGACAGCCCCTCGGACCCGGAAGCCCGCTACGATCCTCGGGCCTTCTCCCCCGACGGGACCCGGTTCGCGATCGCCTCTGACGGTCAGGGCCGGATCGATGTCCACGAGCTCCCCTACGGGGCCAGGATCGCGACCCTGTCGACGCCGGGGAGCCATGTGCCACGCGATCTCGCCTGGCATCCCGACGGGAGCGCGCTGGCGGCCGTGACCTGGGACGGATCCGCCCTGGTCCGATGGCAGGTCTCGATCCCCTCCCGCTGGACCCATGCCTCCCCGACCGTGGGCATGCTCCTGGGACTCCTGGGGATCTGCGTCTGGATCCTGATCCGCGACCTCTCGGCCTGGCTCCGCGGGTCTTCCTGATCGGTTCCTGACTTCGTCTCCCCATGTCTCTCCCGCTGTCCGGCGAGACATGGGATGCACGGAGCCCTGGCGTAGCGGGCCTGAGGAAGCGGGAATCCCACCGGGCACGCCCCTTGCGTCCCCTCCGGTCAGGCCGGCGCACCCGTCCCGGCCCCGGAACGAGGAACGATCATGCCCGCGTCGAACCTGCGCCCGACCACCACCGGAAGGTCCCGGCTCCTGGCGGCCTTGCTCTGCGTCCTGCCCCTGGCCGCCCTCCATGCCGACCGCGGGACCATCATGCTCTCGCCCCGCCCCACCGGGCTGGTCGAGCCCAACCAGCGGGCGCTCCTCGCCTGGAGTTCCCGCACCGGGGAGCAGCTCACCATCCTGGGTACGACCCTGAAGGCCCAGGAACCGACCTGGGTCTTCGAGGTCATGCCATTCCCGTCGCAGCCTCGCTTCGAGGCGGGCCGGATCGACGTGATCCGCAACTGTCGCCGCTTCGTCCAGCAGGTCATCGACCAGTTCCGGCGCCCCACCATGCGCGGCCCGATCCGGGGAGCGCCCGAACTCAATGCCCGAGGCCTGACCCGGCGTGCCCCCGCGGTCCAGGTGGCGGAAGCCAAGGCGATCGGCAACCACGCGGTCTTCTCGCTGCGGGTCACCCGGCCCGAGGCCGTCTCCGATCCCGAGGCCCTGGTCCGCGAGTTCGCGGCCGCCATCCGGGGCCGGCTCGGCGACCCGGCCTTCCAGGCGACCCTGGGGGCCGATCGCTTCCGGGCCCTGGGGGAACTGGCCGCCACCGAACTCCTCGAGGGCGGGATCCGGCGCATCGCCTACACCCTGGTGGAGTACGTGTCCGAGGGCTACGACTGGTTCGCCCTCGACGCCACCGAGATCGGCACCACGCTCGCCGAGTACGACGCCATCCAGTACACCTTCCGCAGCGAGCACCTGTTCTACCCGATGCGGATCTCCCGGGAGGACCAGGGCGAGACCGAGGTGGAGCTCTTCGTGCTCTCCGACATCGCCTTCCAGAAGGAGCACTTCCACGGGCTCGAGCGGGAGGTCCGTCTGAAGCAGGGCTGCCCCCTCGGCCAGCCCGTCCCGCAGTTCCGGGACTGCCTCCTCGCCACCGATTTCCGGCTCGACCAGACGACCTTCGACGGTCTCTTCGCCGACGCCTCCGGTCGCCCCTTCCCGGTGTCGGGCTCGGATCCTGCGCCGCTCTCGGAGTGGGTCCACCGCCTGCTCGGTCGCCCAATCGACATGATGCTCCGGGCCTGGGAGATCCGGGGCGACATCTCGAGCTTCAGCCAGGACCTGATCGTCGGCCCCAAGCCGTACCGGCCGGTACGCCGGGCCGAGGTGGCGCCGCTCGACGCCTCCGGGATCGTCCCGGTGCGGCCGGTGTCCTTCACCGGGGACGGCTTCCTGGGGATCGACTCGGGCAGCGACTCCTCGATCGACTTGTGAGAGCCTGAGGGGATTTCCCCGACTGGCTTCGAGCGACTCGTCGGGAGCGGCATGGGACCGCTCCCGGTGCCGAAACTCGCACCGGGATCCGACCGCCTCGATTTCGCTTGCCAGCCCCGAGAGCTCGATGCTAGGTTTTCCGGCTTCCCCCGAGGAGGTTCCCCAACCGGAGCCTCCCCGAGTGAAGCCGGTGTGCAGCCCCGGCGAGACACTCCAACCTCGCTCCGGCGAGGGCCTTCCCGGGCGCACCCCGCCTTCCCCGCTCCTCGCGGTCGGATAATCGCGTCGCGCTTGCGCGTCGGGATCGCGACTGCATATCATCCCGAGCCCATCACCTGGGTGGGAGGAGGAGCGCGGGAAGGAGCATCTGCAAAGATGCGATCGTTGCTCGTCGGACCTTTCTCCCTTTCCCTGCTGGTCCCCTGCGGACTGGCCCTCGCCCAGGTGACGCCGGCAATGGCCGGTAGTCCGGTTTCCGCCCCCGGGTACGTCCCCCTAGCCCTCGAGGCCTCGGACCCTGCCACCCACCTCGACGCCGGTGCCGAAGCCGTCGACCTGGGTCGGCTGCTTCCCGGCGATTTCCACGGCGGCTTCCTCGCCAACGTGCAATCGCTGCTTCGGGACTTCCCCGGGATCGCCCACGAGGGCTGGGCGGCCGAGCAGATCGACGCCTGGGTCGCCAAGGGCTGGCCGGACCCGCGCACCGCGGTCGCCCAGCTCGCCCTCGGCCTGAACGTCAACGTCCGCAAGAAGGAAGTCCTCGACGTCATGCTGCTCGGCTCCGGCCGCCTGCAGCTGGCGGCGAAGATCCGGAAGTTGGCTCAGGCCTCGAACCTGCCCATCGAGGAGGAGGCCTACCACGGGGTGGTCTTCGTGCGGCCCAAGTGGGAGGTCGCCCCGGTCACGGTGGCCGAGGTGCTCGAGGGGGCGAGCCTCTTCGCCTACGACAAGGTCGCCTCGTGGGAATTCGCACGCAAGATGGTCGACACCCAGGGCGGCCAGCACCCGAGCTTCGGCGACAAGCACTCGATGTCGCTCACTCCCGACACCTACCTGGCGGCCGCGGTCCGGGTCCCGGTCTTCGAGGAGGCCCGGGCCAGCGAGGAGTTCCAGACCGCCGGCTTCCACCTGGTGGTGCAGGCCGCCATCGACTGGAAGAAGACCGGCAGCCAGGTCCAGCTCGGGGTCGACTTCGAGACCTGGACCCCGGTGGAGGCGAAGCTGCTCGCCGACTGGCTCGCCGGCCGCATCGACTCCTGGGAGGCGAGCACCCAGAATGCCTATCTGAAGCGCTTCCTGGAGGCGCTCCGGGTCCGGCGGGACGGCAAGCACGTGTTCGTCGAGCTGGCCACCGGGTTCGAGCTCATGGCGGAAGGCCTGGCAGCCGCCAACCGGGAACTGGCGACGCCCACCCTCGACTGAGAGCACTTCCCCCTTTCCTCCGCTCCGGTCCGAGGCCGGGGCGGGGGAAGGCGGGGAGCCGCGCCTCGACGCCCAAGGTAGGTATCCGCACCTCCGCTCCCGTCCCCGGGCCGGTACATTCCGCTTGCCCGAGCGCGATCGCGCAGGACCGAGGTGCACCCATGCACGACGAAGATCCTCTCCCCCGGGATCCCGGGACCACCGAGGCGGCTCCCCCGACCTCCCGACCCCTGACCCGGCGCACCGCGCTCCGACGCATGGCCTTCATGGGGGCCACCGCGGCGGTGGCCGGTGTGACCGGTTGCATCAGCACCGGCTACGGGGGCTACAGCGGAGGCTACAGCTCGAGCAGCTATTCCTACTCGAGCTACGGGACCGTCTACACCAGCTACTCGAGCCTCTGGTACGGCGAGGGTCCCTACAAGGGGAACTACCGCTCCGAGTTCTATCCCGGCTCGAGCCGTACCTATACCAGCTACTCGAGCTGAGAGGCCGCGACCTCCGCCCCTCGGGGGGGTCCGAGGACCTCGCGAGCCGATCGGTCGACCCATGGCGAATGTGCTCCTCACCACCCGCTGCGTGCGGTCATGTCCGTACTGCTTCGCCGAGAAGGAGATGACGGACAGCGACACCGGGGAACGCATGGGGTGGGAGAACCTGGTCCACATCGCCAGCTTCCTCCAGCTCTCCGGCGAGCGGCATGTCTCACTGCTCGGGGGCGAGCCCACGCTCCACCCCGACTTCGTGGACTTCGTCCTCTACTTCGTGGAACGGAACTTCCACGTCACGGTGTTCACCAGCGGCGTGATGTCCGCCACCCGGCTGGCGGAGATCGAGCGCCACCTGACCCCGATCCGCAAGGATCGCCTCCAGTTCGTCTGCAACCTGAACGACCCGGTCCGGACCCCGGCACCCGAGAGCGAGGAGCGACGCCTGGAGGCGTTCCTCGCCGCCATGGGGCCCTGGACCATGCCGGGCTTCAACATCTACCGCGAGGACTTCTCGCTCGAGTTCCTGGTCGACCTCGTGCTCCGCCACGGACTCGGCAAGCACCTCCGGCTGGGGATCAGCCACCCCATCCCGGGGGGCGGGGGGATCCACCTGCCCCCGGCCTCGGTCGGGCGCGTCATGGATCGCCTCTACGCCCAGCGGGAACTCCTGGACCAGGCCAGGATGCGTCCCGGATTCGACTGCGGATTCCCGCTCTGCCAGCTCTCCGACGAGCAACTCGGGTGGCTGGTCCGGTCGAACGGCAAGGCGAGCTTCACCTGCAGTCCCGCCCTCGACATCACCCCCGACCTCTCGGTCTACAGCTGCTTCCCGCTCTCCCGCTACCGGCGGCGCTCGCTCCTGGAGTTCGATTCCCTCGACCAGGTCCACGCCGCCTTCCAGCAGGCCCTCGACCACCTGCGGATCGAGGTCCCCGGGGTCTACGACGAGTGCGAGCACTGCGTCTCCCGGGAGGACCGGATCTGCGCCGGGGGCGGCATGTGCCACGTCCTCGGACAGCTGGTCGAGGAAGCCCCCGTCCGACTCCCGGAGATCGAACATGCGCTCCCCCGCACTGGTCTCGCCGTCTGAGCCCTCCCTGCTGGCCCGCCTCCGGAGCCGCGAGGTGGTGCTCCGCGCCCCGTTCCCGGGGCCCGACCCTGAGCTGCTCGCCCTGGTCGCGGCGGGAGGGAACCGCCTGCTCCGGGTGGTGGTGGAGGCCGACCTCCCGCTCGCCGCCCTCACCCTGCCGGACCACTGGAAGGATCCGGCGGTCACCCTCCGCGTCCCGTCCTCCGGACGCTTCCGCGACCTGGTGACCCGCCTCGACCGGATCCGGGAACTCGGGACCACCGTCCAGATCCCGGCGGCCGAGCCTTCCGCCCTCGTCGATCTCCGCCTGCTCTCCTCGGTCGGGATCCCGGTCTCGGTCGCCTTCGACCAGGGCGTCGCCGACTGGGACGGACTTTCCGACCTCATGGAGTGGGCGCTCCTGGAGAGGGCTCCCCATGGCCGGGTCGAGCCCTTCGTCTGGCTCGCCTCGGGCCCCCCGGGGGAGTCCCGCCGGAGCTGGTCCCGGTTCGACCTCGACCATCCCGCCGAACTCGTCCATCTCGATGCCTCGGGCAGGATCGCCCTCACCCGGGCGGAGCTCGACCAGGGCAGCTTCGTCCTGGAGGACCTCGAACGGCTCGACGAGCTCACGGAAGTGCCGGCGTACCGGGACCGGGTCTTCGCCTGGCAGCGCCACTTCCTGGACTCCCGCCCCTGTGCGCGCTGCGCGGGATACCCGCTGTGTCATGGACGCTTCGACGGCGACCACATCGGGACCTGTCCCGCGACCGGACTCTTCACCGACCTGCTGCAGATCGTCGACGCCTCCCGGCGTGCCCCAGGCGCGGGGTGCGGGACCCGCACATGACGACCGTGATCCTCAAGCTCACCGAGGCCTGCAACGCCCGCTGCGCCTACTGCGACGTGGTCCGCAAGCCCCGACCCCCGGTCGTCAACATGCCCATGGACGTGCTCGAGCAGCTCTTCGTGCGCACCGGGGAGTTCCTGCGCGGTCATCCGGAGGAGTCGATGTGCGTCGTCTGGCACGGGGGAGAGCCGCTGCTGATGGGCACCGAGCCCTTCGTCCGGGCACTCGAATTCCAGCAGCGCCACTGCGGCGACGTGGCCTCCCGCATCGTCCACTCGATCCAGACCAATGCGACCCTCCTGACCGCCGAGTTCGTCCCGGTGCTCCGCGAGCTCGGGATCGACCGGGTGGGGACGAGCTACGACCCGGTGCGGGGCCTGCGCGGCCTGGGACGGGAGCGCGATCCCGAGCGCTACGACCGGAAGTTCATGGAGGGTCTCCGCGTCCTCGAGGAGGCGGGGATGCCCTGGGGTGTGATCTATGTCGTGACGCGGTCCTCCCTGGCGGACCCCGCCGGGGTCTACCGGACGTGCATGAACCTGGCCTCCCGGGGCTCGGTCCGCATGAACCCGGTTCTGCTCTTCGACACCCGGGACCCGGAGCTGTCCGGGATGGCGATCGACGAGGACGAGTGGGTCGGCTTCCAGGCCAGGCTCTTCCCGGTCTGGTGGGCCGAGCGCCACCTCTACCCGGACTTCGAGCCCTTCGCCTCGGCGGTACGCAACGTCTCGGGGAGGGGCCGGAGCCTGTGCTGCACCGAGTCGGGACGCTGCGCCCTCTCGCACCTGAACCTGGCGCCGGACGGCACCCTTTCGCTCTGCGGGCGCGCCTCGGACTGGGGCCTCTTCGCCCAGGGTTCCATCATGGTCCGGGACTTCGACCAGGTCCTCGCCGACCCGGAGCGGCTGGACCTCCTGGAGCGGAGCGATCGGCTCGCCGAGGGGAACTGCCGGGGTTGCCGCTTCTGGGACATCTGCCACGGGGGCTGCCCTCTCGACGGCTGGGCCGCGCACGGGAGCCTGATGCGGGAGACCGGCTGGTGCCGCTCCACCCGGGCCTTCCTCCAGGACGTGGTGGAGCCCGCCCTGGCGGCGGACCGGCCGGGAGCGCCTCCGGTCGCCGCGGCCGGCGTCCCGGTGGCCCCCCGGGATGCCCGGTTCCTGCCCGTCGACGATGCGTGCAGGATGGGCCTCCCTCCGGCGACCGACGAGCCCTGTTGGATCAATCCCGTCGGAGGCCTCGGCGACATCCTGATGCTCTCGGGGGTCCTCCGCCAGGTCCTCGACCGGGAGCCGGACCGTCGGTTCCGGCTGGTGCGTCGCACCAAGTACATCGAGATGCTGGGGGACCACCCGGCGTTCCTCGAGGTCGGCTACCCGCCCCCGGGAGCCGTCTTCC
Organism: uncultured bacterium; assembly: GCA_964403795.1. Lineage (GTDB taxonomy): Bacteria > Muiribacteriota > UBA6191 > CAZXTJ01 > CAYOHP01 > CAYOHP01. The sequence continues at coordinate 40,803 of CAYOHP010000046.1, forward strand.
GCAGCAACAACTACTGGGATCATCCCGCCATGGGTCGGCCCGGGGGCCGTGCCTTCCAGTGCCTGGCCTCGATGTTCGGACTCCCGGGGCCGGTCCCGGAGGTCCTCTGGGTTCCTTGGCGGGACCCGCCGGATCCAGGTCTCCTCGCCTTGGTCCCCTGGCAGGCCCACAACGTGGTGATCGGTCCCGCCTCGGACTCCCCCCGGAAGTGCTGGGATCCGGAGCGCTGGGAGCAGCTGGTCGCCGGCCTCCGGCAGGACGGCATCGGGGTGGTGCAGGTCGGGCGCCTCTCCGACCCCTACGTCCGGGGCGCCTTCGATCTCCGCGGTCTGACCACGCCCCGGAGCCTGCTCCCCCTCCTCCCCTGCTTCTCGGCGGCGGTCACGGTCGACAGCTTCCTGATGCACGCCGCCCATCTGGCCTCCCTCCCGGCCGCGGTGATCTGGGGGCCGACCGACCATCGGGTCCTGGGGTATGCCGGGCACCTCCACATGCAAGGCATCCCGCGCCAGGACTGCACCGACCAGTGCCTCGGTCCCGGCAACCGTCATCTCTACGGCTCCGCATGTCCCAGGTCCGAGGAGGTCTGTACCCATGGCGTCACCATGGACGCCGTGAGGGACGCGCTGGACTCGATCCTGGCCCGCGCCGCCGCAGCCTCCGCTCCGGCCGTCTCCCGGACGATCGGGACCGGGACGCACCCCGACCCGGCCTGGAACTGACCGACCCGAGGCGGGGAGGGATGGCGACCGACCGGGTTGAATCGATGTCCCGCAGAGCGCAGCATGGGGCTCGACCTCCTCGTCCCTGGATCCCGGGGGGCGATCCGCTCCGAACCCATGCGCGAACAACTCCGCAAACTGCTCTGGCACCCGGTCGCCGACCTCGTCCTGGTCCTGGCGATCCTGGCCTCGGTGTCCTTGATGATCGGCGAGGCTCTGGTCCCCGAGGACGATCCCCTGGGCCATGTCTTCGAGCGCTGGAGCCAAGTCCTGACCGCCGCCTTCGCGGTCGAGCTGGGGCTCCGCCTCTACGTGCTCGCCTCGTTCGAGCGCTTCCTCAAGGTCTACTGGCTCGACCTCTTCGCCATCGCTCCCCTGTTCCGCCCGTTGCGCATCCTCCGGGTGCTGCGCCTGCTCCGGCTCTTCCGCATGGGCGTGATCCTGGGCCGCTGGTCCCACCGGATCGAGGCGACCTTCGTGCGCGGCTACCGGGAGTACCTGGTGGTCGGGGTGATCGCCCTCACCCTGGTGCTCACCGGCGCCATGGGGATCCACTTCCTGGAGGCCCGCCAGAACCCGGGGATCGCCGACTTCCGGGACGCCCTCTGGTGGGCGGGCTTCACCATGATGGCGGGCGAACCCATCGGGGTCGAACCCCGCACCACCCTGGGTCGAGTCGTGTTGCTCGTCCTCATGGGCGGCGGCATGACGGTCTTCGCCCTGCTCACCGGTACCATCTCGGCGGTCATGGTCGACCGGCTCCGGAACAGCCTGGAAGGACGGGAGATGCGACTCGAGGACCTCGACGGCCACATCCTGATCTGCGGCTGGAACCGGGGTGGCCCCACCCTGGTCCACGAGCTCGCCCGCGACCCGCGCCACCGCGATCGGGCCCTGGTGATCGTGGTCGACCGGCCCCCCGAGGACGACCTGGAGATCGACTACCAGCAGGTCGACCGGGAGCGGGTCTACGTGATCCGCAAGGACTACACCCGGGTCCAGGTCCTGGAGGAAGCCGGGATCGCCCGCATCTCCATGGCGATCCTGCTGGCCGACGCCACCGGCGACCGCTCCGACCAGGACCGCGACGCCCGCACCGTGCTCGCTGCGCTGACCATCGAGAACCTGAAGAAGGGCATCTTCACCTGCGTCGAGCTGCTCCACCCGGAGAACGCCCCACCGCTCCGGCTGGCCGGCGTCGAGGAGATCGTGGTCGCCACCGAGTACTCCGGCACCATCCTGGCACACGCCTCGCTCAATGCCGGGCTGGTGCGCTTCTTCGACGAGGTGCTCTCGTCTTCCTACGGGAACAACTTCTACAAGGCCACGGTGCCGCCGGACCTGGTCGGCAAGCCCTTCACCGACGCCATGGTGGCGCTGCGCCGCGACCACCGGGCCATCCTGCTCTCGGCCGAGCGCAAGGGCGGCAACGGCCACTGGACCATGCACGTGAAC
>CAYOHP010000047.1:0-41475 GCA_964403795.1 uncultured bacterium
TGGAGCCCTCCTCCGCCGACTTCAGCGCCTACGTCTTCAAGATCCAGGCGAACATGAACCCCAAGCACCGCGACAACACCGCTTTCCTGCGGATCTGCTCCGGGCGGTTCGAGCGGCAGATCACGGTCCATCACCATCGCCTGGGTCGGGAGATCCGGCTGTCGCGTCCCCACAGCATGATGGCGGGGGACCGGGCGACGCTCGACTTCGCCTATCCCGGGGACGTGATCGGGGTCATCAACCCGGGCACCTTCCAGATCGGGGACACGGTTTCCTCGAAGGGCGGGTTCGACTTCGATCCCTTGCCCTCGTTCCAGCCCGAGGTGTTCGCCCGGGTGCGCCCCAGCGACGTCTCCAAGCGCAAGGCCTTCGACAAGGGGATCCGCCAGCTTGCCGACGAGGGCACCGTCCAGATCCTGGAGCGCATCGACCGGGACGACGTGGTCTACGGCGTGGTCGGCAAGCTCCAGCTCGACGTGCTCCAGTACCGGTTGAAGGCCGAGTATTCGGTGGAGGTCGGGGTCGAGGTGCTGCCCTTCACGCTGAGCGCCTGGATCGAGGGCGACCCGGTCTCGTTCAAGCCGCCCTACCATTCGATCACGGCCAAGGACCGCAAGGGGCGACCGATGGTGCTCCTGGTCTCGGCCTGGGACCGGACCCTGGCCGAGAGGGACAACCCCGGCCACAAGCTCCTGGACATGGCGTAAGGAGCCTCCGACATGGGGACCGGCTTCGAGGCTCGCTACGAGCTGCTGAAGCTCCTGGGGGCCGGCTCCACCGGCGAGGTCCACCTGGCCCGCGACAAGCTCGCGGGGACCCAGGTGGCGATCAAGTTCCTGATCACGGGACCCGGTCCCATCCCGCAGGCGGTGGAGCGATTCCTGCAGGAGGCCGAGATCCTGCGCGAGCTCCGGAATCCGCACGTGGTCCGGGTCGAGGGCGGGGGCGTCCACGAGGGTCGCCCCTACATGGTGATGGAGTACGTGGAGGGGCGGGACCTGGGGGTCCGGATCGAGGAGAGTGGGAGCTACCGCCTCGAAGAGGGGTGCCGGCTGCTCGCCGGGATCGCCGACGGGCTGGCGGCCATCCACTCCCGGGGAGTGCTGCACCGGGATCTGAAGCCCGGGAACGTGCTGATCGACGGCCACGGGCGACCCCGGATCGGGGACCTGGGATTGGCCCGCAGGCTCGGCGAGTCGGGGGTGCGGACCCGCTCCGGGCTGGTGCTGGGGACACCCGGGTTCCTGGCGCCCGAGCTGCTCCGGGGCGAGACCCCGGTGGCCGCCAACGACATCTACTCGCTGGGGATCCTCGCCTATTACGTGGTCACCGGGCGCCTCCCGTTCGCGGCCACCACCCCGGGGGAGATCCTGGTCGAGCAGTCCCGCGGGATGCCGGTCAGGACCGGGCCGGAGCTGCCGCCTCGGCTGCTCGGGCCGGTGGGGGAGATGACCCACCTCGATCCGGACCGGCGGCCGGAGGCGGCGACCGTGCGGGACTGGTTCGAGGCGCTCGCCGGCGGGGGCCCGGCTCCGCTGGGACGGTCCTCGGCGGCGGTCGTCGATTCGCAGGTCGAGGTCCCGACCCGTGCGGTGACCGGCGACCAGATCCGGGGCCGGGCCACCGTGGCGTCGCAGGTAGGGATGCCGGCGAAGGGGCGGAGTGCTGCACCGTCGGTGCCACAGGCAGGCATGGGGGCCGGGACCCGCAGGCTGGTGGCGGCCGCGTTCCTGGCCTGCTCGGCCCTGGTGGGGGCGGTCGCCCTGGGGGTCTTCGGCGGGGGGAGGGGGGACCCTGCGGTCTCGGGTCCCGGGCCGGGGGCGGCGGGCCCGCCGGGGGGACAGGCGCTGGAGGACCGGCTCGACGAGCTCTCCGACCGCCTCGAGGGATTCCGGCTGCAGCCCTTGGTGGAGCGGGCCCTGACCCTCAGGGACGGCAGCGGGCCGATCGCCTACCAGCACGCCGAGGATCCATCCTGGGATCCCGAGGTCCGACGCCTCCTCCAGGAGGGCATCGGCAGGGAGGACTGGTTCCAGGCCTACCAGGAGCTCGCCGGGATCCTGTCCCCCGGTGTCTGGACCTCGCTGCCCTCGGAACCGGATGAGGCCCGCACCGCCCGGCGGCGTCGGCGCCGGCTGGCCCGTCGCCTGGTGGATCTCGATCGCCTCGTCGCCCTGGACCGGGGTCTGGGCGGGGACGGCTCGCTGGTCCCGGGCCTGGGTGACCTGCTCTCGCCCGTGCTCCGTCGCCAGGAGCTGCGCGAGGCCGGTGACCGGGCCGATCGGCTGGCGGGCACCCGTCCCCTCGTCGAGGGCTGCTTCTACATGACCGACCAGCCCCAGAACCCGCTCCTCCAGCAGCGGATCCTCGGCATGGCCACCATGCTCGGCGACGCCAGCCTGAAGTTCTGCGTGGGCCTCGACACCGCCACCATGCACGAGACCCGGGAGGCGGAGCTGCCCCCGCTCGACGAGGCCTTCGCGGCGGTCATCCCGGCGGTCCACGAGCTGACGCCGCTCGCCTTCCTCGAGCTCGAGGTCCTCGGCGAGAAGGGCGCGGTGCTGGCCGACGCCCTGGTCCACACCCCGCGCCTCGAACGCGCCTTCCGGACCGAGTTCACCTCGTTCATCGACTGGCACTGCCTGCCGGTCAGGATCTCGTTCTCGAAGGTGCTGCTCGGCGACGAAGCGCGCCGGGTCGTGATCCGCTACCGCGACCTCTCCACCCCGACCCACGGAGACAGGTCGCCGCACTGGTGCCTGGTGGCCGGCGTCTCCTTCAGCCAGCATCCCTGAGCCCGGGATCGTGGCGAAGACCGCGGTCCCGCCCGTCCGTGGTCGAGAGTACGCTGCGGGCGAGATCGGGGAGGTCGTCGCCATGGAGATGAAGAAGAACAGCTACATGGAGCAGGTCCAGCAGCAGGCCCTGGACGTCGAGCGGGAGCTCAGGAGCCGACGGGCCCCATCCGAGGAGCCCACGGCCGGGGCGGCGATGGCCCCCGGGGCACCCATGATGATGGCCCGGGGCGGCGGCGGTGGCGGCCTTCCGCCCGATGCTCCCCGCGGACCCCGGGCCCTGGGGGTGCGGATCACCGGCTTCTGGCCCTTCCAGACCGTGGTGGTGCCCCCCAACGTCTACGTGATCCACACCCGCCGCGGCCACGACAAGCCGCTGCATACCGGGCTGGGGATCTCGTTCCGCTTCAACCCCTTCGCCGACTCGTTCCTGGCCGTCCCGAGCGCGGTCCAGACCATCCTCATCAACGCCAACACCATCTGCAAGGAGCTGCAGGGGATCCTGATCCAGGCCTACGTGCAGTGGATCGTCCACGACATCGAGGTGGCCTACCGGCGTCTCGACTTCTCCGACGTCGACGACCCCATGCGGGTGGTGAACGTCCAGCTCCGGGAGCAGACCGAGGCGGCCATCAAGGACAAGGTCGCCACCATGTCCATCCGCGAGGTGCTGTCCGACAAGCAGCCGATCATCAGCGAGCTGACCCGGCGCCTGAAGGAGGTCGCCGAGGGCTCGGGCGACGACCGGGGCCTGGGGATCCGGATCGTGACGGTGCAGATCAAGGAGGCGGTGGTCTCGTCCACCACGCTCTGGGAGAACCTGCAGAAGCCCTTCCGGGCCGAGCAGAAGACCACCGCCCGCCTGGCCGAGATCGAGAACGACGCGGCGGTCGGCCGGCGCGAGGTCGAGTGGAAGAAGGACCAGGAGACCCGGAAGCTCGAGACCGAGAGCGAGCTGGCGCGCCTTCGCGACGGCAAGGAAGCGGAGAAGTTCGACCGGGAGCGCACCGAGACGCTGCGCCGCCACGCCCTCGACCAGGAAGGCGCCCGGCGCACCACCGAGGAGACCCTGGCCACCGAGCGCTTCGAGGCCGAGAAGCGCGGCGAGCTCGAGGACCACGAACGCGCGCTCCGGGTGCGCTTCGAGGCCGTGGAACGGGAACGCCAGTTCGAGGCCGAGAAGCAGCGGATCGAGCTCGACGTGGCCCGCCTGGGGATCGTGGCCGGCGAGCTGGCGGCCCGGCTCGAATTCGAGATCAAGGAGAAGCGCAAGGACTGGGAACTCCGTGGCCTCGAGCAGCAGGAACGCCTCAAGAGCGAGTCGGCCGAACTGGCTGCCCGCCTGGAACGCGATGGACGGAGTGCCGAGGCCAGGAATGCCCAGGCTCGCATCGACCTCGACTTCGAGGAGACGCGCCAGCGGATCGCCAATGAGGTCTCGGACCCGCGGATCCGGCTCGAAGCGCTCCGCGGCCTGCCGGCCCTGGCCGCTGCACTCCCCAAGCCGGATCGTCTGGAGACGGTGTCGATCGGGGAGGGACATGGCTCGACCCTGGCGTCGACCGCGGCCTCCCTGATGGCGTTGCTCCGGAGCTACGGGGTATTGCCCCCGACCGTGCCCTCCCCGGGGCCGGGGGCGCCGGAGACCCGGCCCTCGGATTGATCTTCCTACCCGGGGTCGTCCATGGCGCAGCGGAAGCCCAGGGCCGGCCCCGGCGTGTCCCGCGCCCAGCCCTTGAACGACGCGATCGCCACTTCCGATGCCGAGGTGAAGTAGCTCCCCCCGTGCGCCCTTCCCTCCGGATGGGTGCTCCACTCGGCCACGTTGCCGGCCATGTCGAGGACCCCGAAGGGACTCATCCCTTCGGGCCGCCCCCCCACGTCCTGGATCTCCCGGAACACGTCGAGGGCAGCCAGGGGATCCCCGGTCCCGTAGCGCGCCAGCTCGGGGCGAGGAGGCTGGTTCCCCCAGGGGAAGCGACGCCCATCGCTCCCGCCGGCGGCCCACTCCCACTCGAGCGGGGAGGGCAGACGGCCGCCTGCCCAGTCGCAGTAGGCCTCGGCGTCCTCGGCGGTCACCAGGACCACCGGTGCCCTGGGGCGCCGCATCTGGAGGCTCCAGCGGGAAGGCTCGGGATGCCCGGTCATGGCCAGGAATCGATCGAAGGCCTCGACCGGGACCTCGGTCTCCGCCAGCAGGAACCCGGCCAGGGCGTGTTCCCCGCCGTGCCGGCTGGCGAGGCGGCCCGAGGGGATCCGGACCATGGCGATCCCGTCGACGGGATTGCGGAAGCGGGCATGTCCCCGCGGGCCTGGCGGGAGCGGTTCGAGCCGGGTCGGGTCGTCGGGTGCCGGCGGGGGCGGCTGCCCGGTCGGTCCGGGAGAGGCCGCCTGGGCCGGGCCGGGAGTGCCGGGCCCGGACGGTCGCAGGAGCAGGGACCCGGAGCCGGCGGCGAGCAACAGGCCCACAGCCAGCCCGCCCCAGGGGACCCGGCGACTCCCGGCGACCGGCACCGGGGTCGAGACATGGCGGGCGTGGCGTCCCGATTCCCTCCGGCTCGGGGGAGGGCCGCCCCGGGCGGCCAAGCCTGCAATCTCGGCGGAGGATCGGGGACGGGCCTCCGGATCCTCGGCCAGGCAGGCGCGGATCACCCGGGCCTCGGGACCCTCCGGATCGAGGCGCTCGAACTCGAGGCTCGGGACGACGTCCACCGTGAGCCTTGCCACTACCTGCTCATGGCGGAAGGGGGGGCGCCCCTCGGCGATCGCGAACAGGGTGGCGCCGAAGCCATACCAATCCGAGGCAGGCCCGGGACGCTGCCCTGCCAGCGTCTCGGGTGCCATGAAGACGAGGGTCCCCGCCACCTTTCCGGTCGCCGTCACGGTCTCCCGGCGGAGGTCCCGGAGGAGGCCGAAGTCGATCAGGACGCTCCGCCCGTCCCCGGTCCGGATCACGTTGGCAGGCTTCAGGTCCCGGTGGACCAGACCCGCGGCATGCACCGCGTCCAGGGCCGCGGCGACCGGGAGCAGTGCCGCCAGGGGATCCTCGACCGGCGACAGGGCCTCCAGGCTGGATCCCTCCAGGTACTCCATCACCAGATAGGGCCCCTCGGAGGTCTCGCCCGCGTCGAAGGCCGTGACCACCCCGGGGTGCCGGATCCGGACCAGGCCGCGGGCCTCGGCCAGGAACCGGGCGACCGCTGCGGGATCGCCGGGATCCCGGACCAGCTTCACCGCCACCAGCCGGTCCAGCCTGCGGTCGCGGGCCACGACGACCCGGCCCATGGCTCCCTTGCCCGCTTCGCGAACGGGCTCGAAGAGGAGGGAGAGGGACTCGGGGAGCACGCCGGAAAGCCCGTCCATGGACCCGATTCTAGCCAGAGGAGCTCCTCCTCCGCGGTGCCGGGTGCCGCCCGCTACAGTCGGGACCGGGAAGGGACCGCATCGTGAGCCGACCGCGGGTCTACCGGGACCCCATCCACAACCAGATCCGCTACGACGCGGTCGACCTCGCGGCGCCTCTCCCGGCTTCGCCCCGGTCGCGCCTCTCGTGGGTGATGCAGAAGCTGATCGACCAGCCGGAGTTCCAGCGCCTGCGCCATGTCCGCCAGAACGCCCTGGCCAACATCGTCTTCCATGGAGCCGAGCACAGCCGCTTCTGCCACTCCATGGGGGCGGCCCATCTGGCGGGCGAGATGTACGACCGGATCGTCCGCAACATGGGCGAGACGATCGACTACGACCGCCGGCTGGCGACCTCGGCGGCGGCGCTGCTCCACGACCTCGGGCACGGGCCGTTCTCCCACACCCTCGAGGAGATCCTGGCGGATGCCGGGATCCAGTTCGAGCACGAAGTGATGACCCGCCGCTTCCTCACCGAGGACACCGGCGTGCGCAAGGTCCTGGACGCGGTCGACCCGGGCTTCGCCGCCGAGGTCGTGGGGTTCATCCAGAAGGGGGCGGGGCGGGTCGAGCACTGGACCCACAAGCTCGTCTCCAGCCAGCTCGACGCCGACCGGCTCGACTACCTGATGCGGGATGCCGCCTCGGCCGGTCTCTCGGGCCAGGGGTTCGACCTGCCCTGGCTCCTCGACATGCTCGGCCATGTAGACGGGACCCGGATCGCGGTGGACGAGCGGGCCATCGAATCGGTGGAGAGCTACCTGGTGGCGCTCGACCAGATGTACCGGATCATCTACTTCCACAAGGCGGTGCGGGCGGCCGACACCGTCCTGGGATCCGCCCTGCGCAGGGCGCTCTGGCTTGCCCGGGAGCGGGGCGACCCGAAGGTGTTCCCGCCCGGGAACGGCGGATCGCCGCACCCTCTCAGGGTGTTCTTCGAGACCGGGGAGGCCTGCCCGCTCGACCAGTATGCGCGCCTTGGCGAGTACCACGTCTGGGCCCTGGTCGAGGACTGGCGCCACCATCCCGATCCCCTCCTCTCCGATCTCTCGGCGCGGCTGATGGACCGCCGGCTCTTCAAGGCGCGGGAGCTGGGAGCCCGTGCCCACACCGACATCCAGCGCCTGGTGCGACGGGCCGAGAAGGCGGCCATGGAGGTCCTCCCCTTCCTCGACGAGGAGACGGTCTCGTACTACGTCACCATCAACGAGCCGTCCCGCACCAGCTACCGGCGCTACGACTGGCGGAGCGAGGATCCCGACGAGTCGATCTGGATCGTGCGCAAGAGCGGCGAGCCCCTGCTCCTCGAGGAGTTCCCGGGCAGCGAGGTGGTGGCCGGCCTGCGCCGCACCCGCAGCTACCCTCGCCTGATCTACCCTCCCGAGATCCGGGAAAGGCTCGGCGAGTAGGCCAGGGCCCGGGCCTCGGCGGCCGCGATCGCCTCCGGATCGGCCCGCTTGAGCGAGCCGGCCAGGCCCAGCTTCGAGGCGAGGAACACCACCCACTTCCCCGGGTCGATGTGGTACCAGCGATGGCCGATGCGGTAGTCGAAGGGGAAGGCGTGGTGGTAGTTGTGGTACCCCTCGCCGGCCGTGAGGGGAGCCATGAGCAGGTTGTCCCGGGCGCTCTCGTCCGGCAGGTAGGGGCGCGAGCCCCAACGATGGCAGACCGAGTTCACGCAGAACATCGCCTGCTGGGCCAGGAAGAGCTTGAGGAAGCCGAGGAAGGCCAGGCCTCCGAGGGGAGCCCCCACCAGTGCCCCGGCGAGGAGAGGCAGCACCAGGGTGTGGAACAGGACCAGCCGGTCGTAGTTGCGGTGCTGCCAGACGAAGGCGGGATCCCGGGCCAGGTCGGGGACCAGGAACTGGCGGTTCTGCCGGGTCCTCCGGGTGAAGACCCAGGTCAGGTGGGCGTAGAGCAGGCCCCGGGTGACCGCGTGGGGATCGAGTTCCGGGTCATCGGTGGACTGGTGGTGCGCCCGGTGGTAGCTGGCCCACTTCATGGCCGAGTACTGGCGCCCCGAGGGGGAGAGGAAGAGCAGCAGGTACTTGAGCACGGGGTGGGCCTCGAAGCTGCGGTGCGAGGCCAGCCGGTGGTGGGCCAGCGTCACCGACAGGACGGCCAGATAGGCGAGCACCAGGCCGGCGACCAGCAGGCCGGGACGGAAACCCTCGTACCGGACATGGAGACCGATCAGGACCGCGGTCAGGACGGGCCAGGCGAGGAACAGGACGACCTGCGAGGCGTAGAGATGGTCGGGATCGAGGGGTACGCCCGACCCGTCGGTGCGCTCCTTGGGCCCCAGGTCCAGGTGGATCCCGTCGTCTGCCTCGGCCACGATACCTCTCGGGAGGAGGGTAGCCTCTCATGGACCCGACGCCGGCCGATAGGGAGACGAGCCCAGCATGATCCGGGAGATCCACGCCTACAGTCCCTACCTCGAGGCGCGGGGAGGGGGCGAGAGCTACTTCCTGGCGATCCTCGGGATCCTGGCCGAGGACCGACCGGTGACCCTCCACGTGCCCGCGGGGTCGGAGCGTGCCCTGGACGACCTGGATCGTCTGTACGGGCTGGATCGCTCCCGGATCGGGATCCGCATCCACGGGTCGCTCTCCGAATCGAGCCTGGCGACCGCGATCCCGCCCGAGGCCGTCTTCTTCCAGACCTCCAACTCCGCGCCGCTGCTGGTTCCCGCAGCCTGTCGGGTGACCTACCACCAGATCTGCCTGCCCCGGGTCGTGGACCCGCGCGATCCCTGGCTGCTCCCGGGGAGGACAGTCGAGGAGTCCAACCGCGAGACCCGGGAACGCTTGAGGGCCCACCACCGGGTGATCGTGACCAGCGCGCCGCTGGGCGAGCGCCTGACCCGGGTCTGGGGCGTGGAGACCGGGAGGATCGCGGTCGTCCATCCCCGGATCGATCCCCTGTTCCTGGCCGGACCCGTCCCGGAGTACGCCCGCAGGCAGCCTCGGATCCTCTCGGTCGGCCGCTTCGACCCCATGAAGCACTTCGACGACCAGATCCGCTGCTTCCGGGAGATCGCTCCCCGCCTGCCCGCCGGCAGCCGGCTGATCCTGGTGGGGCCGGGGGAGACGGAGAGCCTTCCGGGCTACCGGCGCCTCGCCGAGGGCGCGCCGGTCGACATCCGGATCGGACTCTCCCGCGAGGAGTTGGCGGAGGAATACCGGCAGGCCGCCATCCTCTGGTCGCTCACCGACCTCTCGGAGATCCGCGACGGCATGAAGGGAGTGGCGGAATCCTTCGGGATGACGGTGGCCGAGGCCCAGGCCTCGGGCGCCGTGCCGGTCGTGGCGGCCGCGGTGGGCCTGCGCCAGGTGGTCCGGGCGGGCGTCAACGGACTCCACGTCTCGAGTCTGGCGGAGCTCGGTACCCTCACCGAATTGCTCCTCCGCTGTCCCGAGGTGGGGACCCGGCTGGCCGAGGCGGCGGTCCGGAGCGCCCGGGACTATGCGCCCGGGATCTTCGCCGCGAGGGTCCGGCAGGTGTTCTCCGAGTAGGGAACCGGATCGCCCCGGCAGCTCACCAGGTCGTGATCGCCACCAGGCCGGAAGCCATCAGGAGTATCGCGAGCGCGCCATGGGCCAGGCCGACCGCCATACCGACCCTGGCGAGGGGCAGGTCGGGACTCCGCAGGCAACCGGTGACCCCGGCCAGCGAGGCTCCGAGCGCGAGCGCGGGGTAGATGGCGGTCAGTCCCCGCAGGAGCACCGCGGCCGCTACCGGGGTTCCCAGACGCTCGACCGGCAGGGACCGCGCTGCGAGCAGGCCGAGGACCAGGACCGCTCCGGCCCAGGATGCCGCCGAGGTGGACACCTCGCGACCCGGGAGGCCTCGGCCCGCTACCTGGGCCCAGACAGGGAGCAGCATCCCGAGCGGTGCGAGCAGCAGGGCCACCAGGAGCATGGCCTCGAGGAACAGGCCCCATGGGAGCGCCACCCTCCGGAACTCCTCGCTCGCCTCAACGAAAGTCCCAGATGGGTGTTCCGGTCCTCCCGGACCCGGAAGGAAGAGGATGCAGTCGCTCCCGGGCGGGTCGCCGGGCTCGCGGAACCCGCCCCCCCCGCTCGAGAAGAGCAGGCGCGGCTGCCGCCCCGGGCGGAGGAACACGAGCCCCCCCGCCGCGGCTTCGACCCGGCAGGTTCCCCGGCCTGCGTCCAGGAGCGCGAGCCGCTCATGACGCGGGTTGACGCGCTGGTACCAACCGGCGTGGACCGAGAGGTCCTCGGGGCCGGTGACCGCGGCCGCTGGGCCGGGGCGGCTCCGGGTGGCAACGGATTCCTGCCCGAACGAAAGCTCGTCAAGCCGGCCCTCGAGGTTCCGCAGGATCCGTCCATGGGAGCTGGATGTGGCGAGCAGTACGTAGCCGGAGCCCGAGCCGGGCAGATACCGGAGGAGCGCCGAGAAGGCATAGCCGCCACCGCGCGACTCGACCAGGGACCTGCCGGACCTCCCCACCCGAGCGATGCCCTTGCCGAAGCCCAGCCGGTATCCATGGCGGGCTCCCTGGCCGGTCTCCGGCGTCTCGAGACGATGCAGGGAAGCGGCCGAGAGGAACGGTGTGCCCTGGGCGAGGCCGCCGCCTGCCAGCATGGTGAGGAGCTTGGCGAGGTCGCGGAGGTCGAGCACCGCTCCGGCCGAGGGTGCGAACCAGGGGCGACGCCAGGCCACAGGTGCCGGGGGATCGCCCGCCTCTCCCCAGGGCAGCTCCTCCCGGCAGTCCTCCCGGCAGTCGAGCCGGAGGCTGGAGAGGTCCAGGGGACGAGCCACGTCCTCGACGACGACCTGCTCCCATGGCCTTCCCGCGGCTGCCGAGATCACCCGGGCCAGCAGTGCGTAGCCGGGGTTCGAGTAGCCCGGACGGGTGCCGGGCGGCCACCTCAGTGGTCTCCCGACCAGGCTCCGCGTGACGATCTCCTCCAGGTCCGGCGGCTCCCGACCCGGTCCCACGACCACCTCGCGGAAGTCGAAGTCCCCGAGCCCTCCGGTGTGCTCCAGGAGGTGGACGACGCGGACAGGGTGGGTCGCCTCCCAGGGGTTTCCCACCACCGGTCGACCGAGATGGCGCGAGACCGGGTCGACCAGGTCGATGCGCCCGGCCTCGGCCAGGCGGAGGGTCGCGAGCGCCAGGAGCAACTTGGTCATGGAGAGGACCGGGAACGGGGTGCGGTCCGTGAAGGGGCGACCCGATTCGGGGTCGGCCGAGCCGAACCCCTCCACCATCGCCGGGCGTCCCGGGCGTACCAGGGCAAGGCCGACCGCAGGGATGCCGCTCTCCTCGACCTGGGCGCGCAGCGCGGCGATCCCAGGCTCCGGCCCCGCGGCATGGAGGGGCAGGGCCAGGAGGAAAACCAGGATCCAAGAGGCCCGACGAAGCATAGGGATCCATGCTCAAGCATGCCATGGAAGAGGCTCCAGGAAAGGAAGTCAGATGTGATGGAGCTGGAAAGCCGCTTGGGCAAAGGGAGGAACCGGTCTATGCTCGGAGTAGCCGCATCGGGAGCGGATGCATGGATACCCCAGGAGGGGAGGTCACCGCGTCATGCTCCGACGGGCAGCGCTCGCGGTGCTGGGCCTGCTGGCATTCGCCGGATCCTCCCTGGCCGCTCCGGGAGGGCTACCGGTCCGCGGTGCCCCCGACCCCGTCGCACACCTCCGCCGGCTGGTGGTGGAGGCGCTGGCGGCTCGCTTTCGCGTCCCCCCCGGGGCCTTGACGCTGGAGGCGCCCGACGTGGGGATCGAGGAAGAGGCAGGGGAGCGTCGGGTGGTGATCCCCGCAGGAGTCGTCCGGGTGTCCCCCACCCTTGCCTGGGGTCTGCAGGTGGGCGGCGAGGTGGGGTTCCGCCTGCTGAGGCTCGAGTTGACATGGCTCGAACTCGGGAGGATCGCGCTGCGCGGCGTCCCGTCGATCGTCCCCCGCCTGGTGGTACAGGCCGGGGACCTCTCGACCTTCCTCCAATCCAAAGGGGTGATCGATCCCCGGATCGGATCGGGAGGAGAACCCGGCAGCCTGGAGATCTCGGGAATCTGGAGGTTCCGGTTCCTCCTCTTCCGGATGAGCCCGAGGGTCACGGTCCGGGGCGGGCTCTCGATCGACGACGGCCGGGTCCGATTCGTCCCCGGGGAGGTGGCGGTGGAGCGGGCACCGCCCTTGGTCCGCGGCCTGATCCGGAAGGCCGCCGCCCGGGAGTCCCGGAAGGCGCTGTTCGGTGACCTGGTCCTGGAAGGGGTGGCGGTGGAGGCCGCTCGCATCGTGGTCGAGGACAGGGGAACGGTGGTCTTCGCCCAGGAACTCGGTTCCGGGCGATGATCGGTACCCGCGGCCATCCGGGCTGGAGCCCTCCGGTTCTCAGGGAGTGAGTTCGTCGTACTCGAACCGGCTCCAGGCGGCCAGTCCGGAGAGGTACCAGCGCGAGAAGCGACTGCCCGAGGGGCCGCCCGCCAGGGCGCTCCATCCGGTCTCTCCCGCCAGGTCCGAGACGAAGCGCCAGCCGGGGACGAAGGAGGTCGTCCTTCCATGGGCCCGGAAGATCTGCCCTTGGCAGGGGGTGGCTCGGCCTCCCGGCACCTCGATGCCGTCGAGGTCGAACCCGAGCCACGAGGGCAGGCGGCCTGCGAACAGGATGTTCTCCATCCGGAAGCGATTGCGATCGCCCCAGCGCCGGGGCGGCGTCCTCTCCAGGACGTCGCGGGCCACCCGCGCCAGCAGCCGGTCGCGCCCCTCGTCGCCGAACCAGCAGGCATCGCCGGAGAGGATGGCGCGGTCGAAGAACCAGTGGTAGTCGACCAGGATCGCAGTCTCCTCGACCGACTTCCGCCAGGCCGGTTCGCCGAAGAAGGGGGCGAAGACGGCCTCGAGGACCGCGCTCCATATGGCTTCGAACCATGTGGGCTCGACGGCATCGACGCGATAGGCGAGGTCCCAGGCGGCCAGGCGGTGTCCCGCCTCGGTGTCCGGGAGCAGCGGGCGGAGCAGGGTCATCCACTCGGCCGCCTGCCCGGAGTACAGGTCGGCCTGCAGCTCCCGGAAGCCGGCGGCGTCCCAGCGGTCCCGCCCGGCGAGGCGGGCTTCGATCCGACGCTTCCGGTAGTCGCCCATGTGGAGGTTCACGGTGACCGGACGGCCGGGCGCCTGGCGCTCGTCGTTGGCGGTCACCAGGATCCCGTCGACCGGATCGAGGATGCGGAGCAGGTCCTCGGGGTCGACCTCGCCGTCCCAGTCCCGGCCCGGGTCCCAGCCGGGGACCGGATGGAGACCCGAGTGGCGGCGGTTGGGGGCGTGTCCGCTCTGCTGGTAGCCGATCCGCCCCGACCGGTCCGCCACCAGCCAGTTGGCCGAGAGGGTCACCCGGGCGAGGATGCGGCAGGCATCGTCCACGCCGGTCGCTCCCGGAACCCTCCGCATGGCGTCCAGGCTCCGGGCCGCGCCGCCTCGCCAGGAGGACCAGGCCATCGAGAGGACCTTCCCTCCGGTTCCCGGCGGTGCCTCCAGCGGCCCTCGATGGGTGGCCGCGATCCGGAGGGTCTCGGGGGAGCCCCCTTTGCGGAGCAGGACTTCCTCGTGGATCTCGAGCGGGCGCCAGCGGTCGCCGTAGCGGTAGCTCCCGTCCCGGACCTCCTCGACGAAGTAGTCGAACATGTCCATGAAGCCGTAGGTGAAACCCACCGCCAGCTCCCGGGTACGACCCATCACCAGGCCGGGGAGGCCGGGCATGCTGATTCCCATGCGGGTCCGGCCATCGGCCAGGCGGGCCGTGAACGGGTACCAGACCGGCGGCAGCCGATTGGCCTCGAGGTGGGGATCGTTGGCCTGGAGCGGAGCGCCGGAAGCCGAACGGGTCGAGGCTGCCACCCAGTTGTTGCTGCCCCGCAGGCGCGGCAGGGGAAGGCCCGAGAGCCGGGGACCGAGCAGCGGCTCGAGGTGAGCGAGGTCGGCGAGGGCTGCCAGGGTCTCCTCGTCGAGGCCGTCGAGGTGGGGCCGGAAGAGACGGCGCAGGACCTCGGGGTCGGTGCCCGCGACCAGGGCCTCGATGAGCCACTTCTCGGCGTCGAGCTGGCCCTGGGCCAGGCCTGCGAAGCCCATGAGTCCCACGGTCGCGAGGCAGTCCTCGACGCTCCAGGGCTCGAGGCCATGACCCAGCAGGCGGAACTCGAGCGGGGCCGGGCGGTTGCACCGGAACCGGTTCACACCGTCGCGGTAGGCCTCGAGCCAGGTGCGGGTCTCGGCATCCAGGGCCGACGCTTCGGTCCGGGCGGTGCGGGCGAAGCCCATGCGTCGCATGGTCCGGTCGATGGCGAGGGAGCGTTCGGATCCGTCCAGGCATTCGGCCAGCCGACCCGCGGCGATCAGGCGCTGCAGCTCGATCTGCACCCCCCGATCGAGGGCGTGGGCGACACCCAGGGCGAACGCCATGCCGGTATCGTCGGGAGCCCGGATGGCGAGGGTGCCGCGGGCCCGGCGTTGGAGGCGGATCGGGCCGGTGGGGCCGTCGACCTCGGCAGGCATGGGATCGGGCCAGGGGATCACGGAGCCGAGGGTACCCCAGGGAAGAATGCTGCCGAGGTCCCGGATGCCAGGTTGGCGAGGCCCAGGAGCCCGAGGAGTGCCCGGGTCAGGGTACGGAAGCCGGACTCGTCGAGCCGGTCGAGGAGGCGGCGTCCGACCCCGGTGCCGAGGACAGCGGCGATGGCCATCCCCGCCGCAGTCGCAGGGAGGGCGATCCATGCGGGGTCGCCGGGTACCGCGGCCGCAGCAGTGCTGGTCACGCCGGCAGGGCCGCTCCCGGGAGCCAGCGCCAGGGCCCAGAACACCAGCTTGGCGGCGTGCCCGAGGACCTGGGTGGCCGCCTTGGTGGCGACCACCTCGTGGCGACCGAGTCGGGACCCGACGAAGACCGCGTCGAGGAGCGGACCGGCGACCCCCGCGACCAGCTGGCACCCGGCCACACCCGCACCCGCGCCGAAGGCGTGCGAGGGGCGACGGGGATCGATCCGGCCGCCGGTCGCCGGGAGCGTGGCGGCCAGGCAGACCAGGCCCAGGGCGATCTCCACGGCCGCCCGCGTCGGGCGGAGTTCGAGACCGGAGAGCAGGAAGGTGGCGAAGACCGTCCCCGCCACCCAGGGGAGGAGGACCCCGGCACCGACCCGGTCCCGGAGCAGCCAGGCGCGGGATCCGTTGGCCACGAGCTGGGTCGATCCGTGCAGCAGCATGGCGACCGGGAGGGGAACCATCCGGACCAGGACCGCCATCAGCACCATTCCCCCGGCCATGCCGGCCATCCCGGAGAGGACGCTGGTGGCGAACGCTGCCGCCACCAGGATCTGCAACTCGGACCCCGTCATGGCTCCTCCTGCCTGCCTTCCTCCCTATCCTGCCCCCTCTCGACAGTTGCATCCAGCGCCTTCTAGGCATTGAATAGATGAGGAGAGAGCAACAAAGGAGCGGTGCCGTGGTCGAGCTTCTCGAGGCCCTGGTCGCGGTGTCCGAGTGCGGGACCGTGGGAGGCGCGGCCACCCGGCTGCGTCGCACTCCGTCGGCGATCAGCCGACGGCTCTCCAGCCTGGAGGCGATCCTCGGCCGGCGTCTGCTCCAGCCCCGGGGTCGGGGCGTGGAGCTGACTCCCGAGGGCCGGGATCTGGTCGCCAGGACGGGATCCCTGCTGGCGGCCCTCCGGGAAGCAGTGAGGCCGGTCTCCGCCGCGCCCGGTGGCGGCAGACTGGTGATCGGGATGGCCGAGTCCCTGCTCGCCTCCTTCGGGGCCCGATGGCTGCGGGACGCTTCCCGCAGGGTGGCGGGCATGGAACTCGAGATCCACGCCCACCGATCACCCAGGGTGGTCGAGCGGGTGCGCTCCGGCGAGTTGGAACTGGGGATCCATGCCGGCGATCCGCCCGGGAGCGATCTCTGGGACGAGCCGATCCTGGAAGAGCCCATGGTCGTGGTCCTCGACGGTCTCCTTCCCCTGCGGTCCGCCCCGGAGGCGCTCCCGGTCCTCACCATCGAGGCCCACTCCGCCACCTGGCGGGCGATCCAGGGCGCCGCCGGCCTCCGGGGGCTCTCGGTGACGGGTCGCCACGAGAGCTTCACGGCCGTGGTGCAGCTCGCCCGCGCCGGCTTCGGGCATGGGCTGGCGCCCCTGGGAGTGGCGACCAGCCTGGGCATCCCCGCCAAGGCCCTGGCGGTCCCGCCGGGAGGGGGGCTGACCCGACCGATCCGGGTCGCGGCCCGCCGCTCGGCCCTTTCCCGACCCCTGGTCGGCGCCTTCGTGGCCGCGCTGCGGGCGACCGCGACCGGGATCCGGTTCCCCGAGGTGCCGAGACTCCCGGGGAGGAAGCCCGGGGTCGTCCCGGCTCGTGCTCGCCGCCACCGGTGATCGGCTCCGCCGCTCCCTGGGCAGGACCCGAACCGCAGGGTGCTACCCTCGATCGACGGGAGGCCGGCGCCACCGATGGGTGAGGAACGCGAAGAACCCACCGGCGTGATCGAGACGGCCTCGCTCCCGGCGGCGCTCCGGGAGCGGTTCGGGATCCGCCGCCTGCTGGGCTCCGGCGGCATGGGGAGCGTCTACCTGGGGGCCCTGCCGGGCACCGGGAAGCCCTGCGCCCTCAAGGTGATCCTGGGGAACCCCGACGGGAAAGCGGTCGCGCGTTTCCTCGGGGAGGCTCGACTCCTCTCCCGCAGCAAGCATCAGAATCTGGTCGAGGTCTACGACGCCGGCGTCCAGGACGGGTTGCCCTGGATCGCCATGGAGCTGCTCGAGGGCGGCGACCTGCGGGCCCTGCTCCCCGAGCCTCCCGGTTCCCCTCCCGACCTCCCTGCGGTCGAAGAGGTGGCGCGGGCGATCTCCGGTGCCCTGACCCAGCTGCACGCCGACGGCATCGTCCATCGTGACGTGAAACCCGGCAACGCCATGCGCGACGGCGCGGGCAGGGTCGTGCTCATGGATCTCGGCCTGGCTCGGAGTCTCGACGCCACGCGATTGACCGCGACCGGCAGCGTGGTCGGCACCATCGCCTTCCTGGCTCCGGAGGTCCTGCTCGACGAGGAGCAGGGACCTCCCATGGACTGGTACGCGCTGGGCGTCACGCTCTACCTCCTCCTCTCGGGGCGGCTCCCCTACCGGCCCGAAGAGGTGCTCTCGATGGCCGGGGGCGAACGCTGGCGTCAGGCCCTGCCCCTGGGGCGCGGCCTGGACGTGACGCCCTTGGGTCGCCTCACCTTCGCCCTCCTCGCCCGGGAGCCGGGAGCCCGACCGGCCTCGCTCCAGGACGTCGAGGCGGTCCTCGACGCCCGGGACGACGGATCCACCTTGACCTCGCTGCCACGGGTGCTGCCGGCGTCGAGTGCTTCGTGGTCCGGTGCGGTTCCGGTCCTGGACTCCGGCGCGACTTCCCGGGTCCGGCGGAACGCGGCGATGGTCCTGGCTGCGCTCCTCCTCCTCACGGCCGCAGCCAAGCGAGCCTGGCGCGCCGGGGAGGCCTCGCCCGGTCCTGTCGCCTCCGGCGGGGACGCGGATCCGGCTCCCGCCCGGTCCGAGGGTCCTCCCCCGGCACGCTCGGGGGACCGCGAGGCCGAGCCCGCGATCACTGCCGCCGGCGACGGGAGCGAGCGCCTCGCGGGGCTGGTGCGCGACCTGGGCGTGGTCGAGGGGACCGAGCCCCGCCTCGCCCTGCTGGCGATCCTGGCCCGGCCTGGGGACAAGCTGGCGGCCAGGGCCGATGAGGCCCTCTCCCGGGTGCCCCAGACTCCGGAGGTGCGGTTCCTCCGCTTCGAGCACCTGCTGGCCCAGGGCGTCCACGAGAAGACCGATGCCGCGGCCCTGGGCGAGCGGACCCAGGGGGATCCGGTCGACTACTTCGACGTCCGGCTGCGGGCGGGAGTGCTGGCCCATCGCCTGATGCTCTCGGCGGTCGCCCAGGGACAGGGCCGGGGTCCCCTGCTGGAGGAGGTCCGTCGACTCGACGGCTGGCTGGCAGGGCGCGGGGACCCGGAGATGATGCTGGCCCGCGCCGAGTTCTGGGAGCTGCTCTCGCGTCGGGTCCACCTGCGCCCGGAGGTGAATCTCCCCCTGGCGGAGTGGGCCGACGAACTGCTCCGGGAGGTGATGCCCTGGTTCCCCGAGGCCTCACCCCTCCACCGGGTCTTCCTCCTCTTCTGCGCCAACCGGATCGCGGGTCGCACCGGCGATATCCATCGCTACCGGATCCAGAAGGCGCGCTACGAGGAGGAGGCCGTGGCAGCCCTGGCCGACGACGAGGTCCGGGCCGCATGGCTCTCCCAGCTCAGGGAGGACGGCGAGCGGGGCGTCGACCTCCCGGGAGGCCTGGTGGCCGACCGCTTCCTGAAGCCGGTGCTGCGTGCCGAATGGCTCCCTCTGCCCCCCGGGTTCCCCGGCTCGGGCCAGGTGGCGATACCGCTGGTTCCCGATCGACCGGGGCCACGCGCCCTCGAGCTGGCCGGCGATCCCAGGGCCGACGGCAAGGCCGCCTTCGACGATGCCGAACTCCGCCATCGTTCGGAGGCGATCCCCCTGACCGCTCCCCCGGCGTGGCTCCTCCGCCACCTCGATCCCGTCCGGCTGGTGGAGTCCGATCCCGTAGGTGCCCGCGTCCTCGACCTCGACGCTCTGCTGATGGCGAGGCTGGCGATCGAGCCCAAGCCCCCGGCCTGGCGTCTCCCGGTACTCCAGGCGGCCGACCGACGGCGACGCACCGCCCGCGGCTACCTCTACGAGGCCCGGCGCTGGTACTCGGGGGCACCGGCCCGCATGGTGCTGGAGAGGATCCGGGCCGAGATCCAGGTCGGGGACCCGGACGAAGGCCTCTCCCGGGCCTCGCTCCACATCCGGCAGTTCGCCGAGCTCTCGGGCCCATGGACCTGGGGCGAGACCGAGGCGATCGCCGCGATCTGGACGCTCCTGGCCGAGGAGTTCGATCCCGACGGGAGCTGCCCCGACTTCGCCCTGGAGGCGATCCGGCTCCTGGTGCGACTGCTGGAGGCGACCGCCTCCGGCGAGCCTACCCCCGGATCCGCGGCGCGGACCCGCTGGCTCCAGGATCTGGGGCGGTTGCGGGCCAGGCTCGGCCGCACTCCGTCCGGGCGCTGCCGGGGGCGCGGGCCGGAGCCGGGCCTGGCGATCCCGGAGCGGGTCTTCCCCCCACTCGGCGACCTCCTCGAGCACGCCGACCGGCTGCTGGCGAAGTGATCCTCGTGTCCGCCGGGGACAGGGCCTCGCGGGACCGGAGGACCGGTGGCTATGGCCCGAGCTTGGCGAGGGCCGTCTCGGCCAGCGGATAACCGCCCTTCCAGGCCTTCCGGTACCATTCCTTCGCCTTGGCGAGGTCCTTCGGGAACTTCAGCCCGAACTCGTGCCGGACGCCCATGCAGAACTGCTCCCAGACGACCCCCTTGTCGGCGTCGGCCACCGAACGGTCCAGGTACTCCTGGGAGATCGAGTCCGTGAGCATCCGGATCCGCTCCTGGGTGTCGCGCAGGGACTCCTCGAGACTGGGGTCGACCTTGGGGGTGTCCGGGTCCGGCGGCGCCAGGCCCGAGGCGGGATTGGCCTTGGGGGGAGGCCGGGTCGGAGCCCCCTCGGGCCCCTTCGCGGAACCGGTCCCGGCCCTGGCCGGAGGCTTCCCACCCGCCGCCTCGCCGGCTCCCGTGGCGGGCTGTGCATCGAGACTGGCGAGCAGGGCCTTGGCCTTCTCGTGTCCCTTGGCGGACGCCCGACCCAGCAGTTCCCGGGCCTTGGCCGGGTCCTTGGCCGCGCCGGCCCCCTTCAAGTGCATGCGGGCGAGGTGGAAGGCGGCATCGGGATGGCCCTGGGCGGCGGCCCGGCCGAACCACTCGGCGGCCTTCTCCTTGGACGCCGTCACCCCCTGGCCCTTCAGGTACAGGACCCCCAGCACATAGGCGGCCTTGGCCTCGCCCGCCTTGGCCGCCCTCCCGATCAGGGTGAAGGCTTTGCCCGCGTCCTTGGGCTCGCCCTTTCCCTTGAGGGCCCGGAGGCCGGCATCGAGGTCGGCGGAGGCCGGCAGCCCGGGGACGACCAGGCCGAGGGTCGCCAGGCTCGCGGCCAAGAGGCTCGTCCGCATGGGGTCGGGCTCCTTCCGATCGGGCTCATCCCGAGTGTAGCCCGCCTCCGCCGCGACCGACGCGGTACCGTGACCTCACCCGGGAGGTGGCGATGGCCGTCCGTCTGCAGGTGAACGGGAAGCGTCGCGAGGTGACGGTGGACCCGGGGACTCCCCTCCTGTGGGTGCTCCGCGACTCCCTCGGACTGGTCGGGACCAAGTTCGGCTGCGGGGTCGGGCAATGCGGGGCCTGCACCGTTCACGTGGGTGGCGAACCGGTCCGCAGCTGCTCGCTGTCGGTCGGTGCGGTGGGTGCCCGCGAGGTCGTCACCATCGAGGGCGTCGGGGGGCCCGAGGCCCACGCCCTCTTCGATTGCTGGGAGGAACTGGACGTCCCCCAGTGCGGCTATTGCCAGCCCGGCCAGGTGATGACCGCCACCGCCCTGCTCCGGACGGTCCCCAAGCCGAGCGACCAGGAGATCGAGGCGGCGATGGTCGGGAACCTCTGCCGTTGCGCCACCTACCTGCGGATCAAGGCCGCGATCCGGGAAGCCTCCCGCCGGATGGAGGTCTGACATGGACTCGACCGATACCCATGGACTCTCGCGTCGGTCCTTCCTGGCGGCGACCGGTTCGACCGGGCTCGGACTCCTCCTCGGATTCTCCCTCCCCGATCCGACCCGGGCGGCCGCTCGGAAGCCCGCCGAGGACTTCGTCCCCAACGCCTTCCTGAGGATCGCACCGGACGACACCGTGACGGTGATCGCCAAGCACCTGGAAATGGGGCAGGGGTGCTTCACCGGCCTCGCCACGGTGGTCTGCGAGGAGCTGGGGGCGTCCTGGGCGCAGGTCCGGGTGGAGGCGGCTCCCGCCGACGTCTCCCGTTACGCCAACCTGGCCTGGGGGATCCAGGGCACGGGAGGCAGCAGCGCGCTCGCCAACTCGTGGGACCAGCTCCGCAAGGCCGGGGCGACCGCCCGGGCCGCCCTGGTCGGTGCCGCCGCCGAACTCTGGAAGGTCCCCGTCGGCCGGATCTCGGTGGCGGGAGGAGTCGTCCGCCATGCCGACAGCGGCCGGTCGGTCCGCTTCGGGGAACTGGCGGAACGGGCCGCCGCCCGGCCGGTGCCCGCGGATGCGCCGCTCAAGGATCCCCAGGAGTTCCACCTCATCGGTCGACGCGCCCCTCGCGTCGACTCCCGTTCCAAGGCCCGCGGCGAGGCCCGTTTCGGCTTCGACCACGACCTGCCCGGGACCCTGACCGCGGTCCTGGCCCGCCCTCCGCGCTTCGGGGCCACCCTGAAGTCCTTCGACGCCTCGGCTGCCAAGGCGGTTCCCGGCGTGGTCGAGGTCCACGCCACGCCCCGGGGCGTGGCCGTCCTGGCGGAGGGCTTCTGGCCGGCCAGGCTGGGTCGGGACCGTCTCCGGATCGAATGGGACCATGCCGGGTCCGAGACGCGGGGCACCGAAGCGATCCGCTCCGAGTACCGGGAGCACCTGGCGAAGCCGGGCCTCCCGGCCAGGGTCCAGGGCGACGCAGGCAAGGCCCTGGCACGAGCCAAGGTCGTGCTGGAGGCGGAGTACGAGCTCCCGTACCTGGCCCACGCTCCCATGGAGCCGCTCTCCGCGGTGATCCGGATCGGCAAGGACGGGGTCGACTACTGGGCCGGGTGCCAGCTCCAGACCATCGACCAGCAGACGGTCGCGGCCGTCCTGGGGATCGGTCCCGAGAAGGTCCGGATCCATACCCTGTTCGCGGGCGGGAGCTTCGGCCGTCGCGCTACCCCGGACGGGGAGCTCGCCGGAGAGGTCGCGGCTCTTGCCAAGGCGGTGGGCGGGACGCGGCCGATCAAGGTGGTCTGGACCCGGGAGGACGACCTGGCCGGAGGTCGCTACCGGCCGCTCACCGTCCATCGGCTCCGGGTGGGGATCGACTCCAAGGGGGGCATCTCGGGATGGACCCACGGGCTGGCCAGCCAGTCGGTGCTCGCCGGCACCCCGTTCGCGGGGATGATCAAGGACGGGATCGACTACACCTCGGTCGAGGGAGCCAGCGACGTCCCCTACCGGGTGGCGGATCAGCGTGTGGAACTCCACCCCATGGAAACGGGAGTTCCCGTCCTCTGGTGGCGATCGGTGGGACACTCGTCGAACGCCTTCGTGATCGAGACCATGCTCGACGAGGTGGCCACCGCCGCCCACGTCGATCCCGTGGAACTGCGGCTCTCGCTCCTGCCTCCGGATGCCCGGGAGCGCGCGGTGCTCCGCCTGGCGGCCGAGCGGGCCGGATGGGGGCGCCAGCTCCCGCCCGGGCGGGCCCGGGGGATCGCAGTCCACAAGTCGTTCGGGAGCTATGTCGCCCAGGTTGCCGAAGTGTCCGTGGGCGAGGATGGCCTGCCCCGGGTCCACCGGGTGGTGTGCGCGGTGGACTGCGGCATCGCGGTGAACCCCGACAACATCGAGGCCCAGATGCAGAGCGGGATCGGGTTCGGGCTCGGTGCAGCCCTCCTGGGCGAGATCGAACTCGAGAAGGGCCGTCCCGTGGCCCGCAACTTCCAGGACTACCGTCAGCTCCGGATCGATCGCATGCCGGAGGTGGAGGTTCACATCGTGCCGTCGACGTTCCCTCCCACAGGGGTCGGCGAACCGGGGGTCCCGCCGATCGCCCCGGCCGTCGCCAACGCCTGGTTCCAGCTCACGGGGCGCCGGGTACGACGGCTCCCCTTCTCCCGAGGGGCGGTCTGAACATGGAGGCAACCCTTCCGTCGGTACTCCGCATCGGCTTCCGGGTCGGATCGGCTCTCGCTCTCCTCCTCTCGGCCGCCGCGGCCGTGGACGCGGCCGGGAAGGCCCGAACCGAGGGACTGGCGACGCCTGCCGACTTCCGCAAGCTCCCGGCCGGCCGCACCCGGTCGGTGGCGATCTTCGAGGAGATGGCCAAGGTGCTGACCCACCCCCGCTGCGTGAACTGCCATCCCTCGGGCATCCGTCCCCTGCAAGGCGAGGAGGGGAGGCCGCACGAACCCACCGTGGTACGGGGTCGGGACGGACTCGGGATGGTGGGCATGCGATGCAGCACCTGCCATGGAGCAGGCAACGACCTGGCCTCGGGAATCCCCGGGGAGCCCCACTGGAAGCTCGCCCCGGCATCCATGGCCTGGGCCGGTCGCACCGTGGGGGCGATCTGTCGCCAGATCACGGATCCTGCCCGCAACGGTGGGCGCTCGAAGCAGGAGATCGCCGAGCACCTGGCGAAGGATCCCCTGGTGGCCTGGGCCTGGAGCCCTGGCGGGAGCCGCTCCGCCCCGCCCGGATCCCAGGTGCTCCTCGGGAACCTCGCCCGGGCCTGGGTCGAGCACGGCGGGCACTGCCCGGGAGACTGACACCCTCATCGTCCATCGGGTTTCGCGGAACCCGGGCCTGCGTGGGACACTCCCATGGGAGACCCCATGGAGCGAGCCGCACCCCTGCCTCCGGGATCCAGGATCGGCAGGTTCCGGCTGCTCCGCTTCCTGGGGAGAGGCGGCTTCGGCGAGGTGTTCGAAGCCGAGGACGCGACCTCGGGGGTCCGGGTCGCTCTCAAGGTCCTGGCCCAGACGGCCAGCCAGGCCTCGAAGCGCAGGATCGAGCGGGAAGCCGCGGCCCTGGCCCTCCTGGACCATCCCGCCATCCCCTCCTGCGTGTTCTCGGGCGAGACCCAGGGGAGGCCCTTCCTGGCGCTCGGTTTCGTCCCGGGCGAGAGCCTGAGGGCTCGCCTGGGCCGGGGACGGCTGACCGCGACCGAGGCTGCCCGGATCGGGATCGGTCTCGCCGAGGCGCTCTCGCACTGCCATGAGCGGGGCATCGCCCACGGGGACGTGAAGCCCGAGAACCTCCTCGTGGATCCGGCCGGGCGCCTCTACCTCCTCGATTTCGGGACCTCCGAGGGGATGGGGCTCCCTCCCCGCGAGGAGCGCTCCGGGACACCGCGGGCCATGGCGCCCGAGCAGCTGGCGGGCGAGCCCCCGACCCCCGGGAGCGATCGCTACCAGCTCGGGCTCTGTCTCTACGAGTGCCTGGTGGGGAGACCCGCCTTCCCCCCGCGACCCACGCCCGAGGCTGCGATCGAGGACCGGCAGCGGATTCCCGTCCTCCCCGAGGACCTCCCGATCGGTCTCCGGTCCCTGCTCGCCGAACTCCTCTCGGTCGATCCCTCGGAGCGGACCGGGCTCGAGACGGCGCGCCGGGTCCTGGAGGATTCCCTGGGCGAGGTCGACGAGGCCGGAACCCTCCCGGTGCCGGTCGAGGGTCCGGCGGTCCCGGAGGCCTTCCATGCGAACCGGTCCGACCCTTCGCTCCCGGTCGCGGCGCCCGAGACCCGTCCTGCGATGGTCCCGTGGCACGAGTCGGGCGCGGCCTGGTGCCTGGGGACCGGGGCCTCGTTGGCGATCCTGGCAGCCGGGCTGCCCGCCTCGGTGGCCCTGGGGATCCCGCTCGGGCTGCTGACCTTCCTGGTGGTCGACGCCCGGTCGCGCCGGGTCCTCTCGGCCCGCCTCCGCCCGCTCTTCCTGGCCGGAAGCTGGGGGGGCCTGGCACCGCTGGCCGCCTCCCTGGTCGGGACCGGCTGGGGACTCTCGACCATGATCCCGGTCGGGGTGGGCAACGGGCCCCTCTCGGGGCTCGCCTACATCGTCAGCGGCCTGGTGCTGGTGCCCCTGGTGGTCGGCGGCCTCTTCCGCATGCTGACCGATGCCCGACCCCAGGCGGCCTTCGAGCCCGAGGTCCTACCCTCGGCGCTGGCCGAGGTGTTCGCCCCCGGGCTCGGCCACCTCCGCCACGGCGAGGAGACCGGGGCGCTGTCGGTGGCCGTGGTCGTCGCCGCCTCGCTCGCCCTGCTCGGCGGTCCGCCGGGCCTCCTCCTCTCGGGAACCCTGGTGGTGATCTCGGCCATGATGGTCGTGGCCCGCGGCTATGTGCGCCTGCGCGAGCGCGAGGCGGAAGAGGCCCGGTTGCTCCTCGACCTGGAGGACGCCAGTCCCGAGAAGGTCCGCTGCCAGGCCGGCATGGCTTTGCTGACGGCCCGCCTGGTGGAGGCGCATCGCCAGGAGCGGTGGGTCCCCGAGGTCCCCCGCCGGGGCGCGGCCCGGCTGCGCGGGGATCCGGTGCCGGCGCTGGTGGCAGGACTCCCCGAGGTGGCCCCTTGCTACAAGGAGGGCCGCATCAAGATCCTGAGGGCCGGATCGGGATTGCACCTCTACTGCGAGCGCCACGACCTCTGTCCCTCGCCGCTGCCGCGGGAGGTGGACCGCAGCGCCCCGACCCGGGATCGGGTGGCGGAGCTCGATGGGGGCTCCGAGCCGGTTCCCACCGTGGCGATCCCGGCCACCACCTCGCCGATTTGAGAACTGGGGAACGCCGCGAGGTCGTAGGGGTGGTCCGGATCAGTCGGCCTGGCCCCGGGAAGCCTGCTTGCGGGCCGCGGCCAGACCCAGGACTTCGTCCAGGGCCGGGGCCAGATCGGCCCGGGGGGCCTTGGCCTTGATCACCAGGGTGGCGCCGTCCCGGTCCACCGAGGCCGAAGCCAGGACCCTACCGATGGCGGTCCCGGCGTGCTGGCCCTTCAAGCCTTCGAGCTTCTGGCCCAGGGCGAAACCCGCCAGGCGGGCCTTGATGCTCCCGGTCAGGGTCACCCGGGTCTCGACGGTCACGTCGTTGCCGGCCGGCGCCAGTTCCAGCGAACCGGCCACCACATGGGCGAGGTGCTTCAGCTTGCTGTCCTCGAGACCTTCCCGGGCCGCCTCGGGCAGCACCATCCGGGCGCTGGCGTAGCCTGTCCCCGGGGTCCAGCGGTGGCGGGCCGCGAAGCTCTCGGCGGCGCCGTGCATGAGATCCACCACGGCGGCTCCCTCGGCGAGCTTCCCGCTCAGATCGTGGGCCGAGAACAGGAGCCCGTCGCGCAGGTCGGCGAACTGGGTGGGGACTCCCCGGAACACGCCGCTCACCAGGGTGGCGCCGCGGTAGGCCTTCTGGCTGAGCGTCACCCCGAGTTCGGCCGCCACCTTCTCGGCCGAAGGCACCACGGGTCGTCGTCCGTTGGCGACCGCCAGCCCCTGGTCCAGGCCGCGGGCGGTGATCCGGCCTCCCAGCACCAGGGCATCGAGGTCGGTGGTCGGGTCGGGGAAGCCCCGGCTCCTCAGGTTCTCCAGACGCTCGGCCACCACGCCCTTGGCGAGGACCTCGGGCAGGTCCCGGACCAAGGCCGCGACGTCGAGTCGGGCCACCAGGTGGAGGTCGGCAGGGAGCATGGTCTCGAGCGGCTCGGCGCCCAGCGACGCGGCCAGCAGGCCCAGCGAGAGGAACGGTCGAAGGCTCCTGGCGAGAACTGCACGAGACGGCATGGCGACTCCCCGATCCGCGATCGACGGGAGCATAGGGGGAAGGCAGGGAGTGTCAATCCGGACGGCGTCCCGCGGGCCCGGGCAACGCCCCTCAGAGCCTGTGAACCTTTCCCCGGCGTCGGCCCGAGAGCGACCCAGCGCCCCGCATGCAAGGCGATCGAGGAAGCGGGCAGCGGATCCTGCCTGCGAGGAGAGCGCTGCCGCAGGCGGGGATGATGGGTCGATCGAAGCCAGACGGGGAGAGGTTCACAGGCTCTCAACGCTCCTGGCGCCAGCGCCAGGGAGGCGTCCGGGAACTTCCCGACCACAGCCCGCGACGGGCGGCCCGCGCCTGGTCCTGCAGTCGTTCCAGGCTCCGGTCCTCGAAGTAGTGGTCGAGATACCAGGCCATCCCGGCCTTGACCAGCTCGGCCCCGACCGAGCGTCCGTCGGCCAGCTGGAGTTCGGCGACGGTGCGGCCGTAGTCGTCGCGGTCGGTGGTGTGCACCGCGACCTGGCGGCCCTCCGTCAGGCGGACCAGGAAACTCCTCGCTTGTCGACCGAAGGCCTGCTGCAGTTCCGGCGAATCGATCCCCGAGACCCGCACCTTGAGTTCGTGTCCGTGGTGCTCGAGCACCACCGTGTCGCCGTCGAGAACCCGGACGACCCGACCTTCGACCGGTGCCTCCCGGGAGGCCCGCCGTCGTCGCTGGGTGGCACCCGGTGCCCCCGGTGCGGCTCCCAACAGGAGGAGCGGTCCGAGCCAGAGGGCCAGGGAGCGGCGGGTGCGGCGGGGGGCCGCCGGGGAGCATGCGAGAGGGCCCGGACGGAGCGGGCTCGGTGGCGGGTTCCGCGGCGGGGTCGGAGCCACGGGCCAAGAGTAGCAGACGGCCATGGCCGGTACCAGCACCCGGCAGGAGGACGTCCGGCGTGTGGCGGCAGGAGCCCGAAGCCTCGGGTCGCCTGCGCCGCAGGCTGCTATCGCTCGGTGCCGGTCCGCTGGCGTTCCAGGTAGCGTCGCATGGCGAGCTCGGAGGCCCGCTTCTCGTAGCCGGCCGCGTCCTCGGATCGCCCCATCTGGCGGAGCAGGCGCGCCATGTTCCGGTGGGCGAGCAGGAGCGCGGGATGGCTCGAGGCACCGGCGGCCAGGAAGAGCTCGATGGCATTGGTGTAGAAGCGCTGGGCTTCCGGCATCCGACCGCGCTGGTGTTCCAGCAGTCCGAGCAGGTAGAGCACTTTGGCGGTGGAGGGGTGGACCGCCCCGTGGGTCTCCTCCTGGACCAGCAGGGCCGCCTGCAGCTGGGCCTCGGCTTCGTCGTAGTCGCCGGTCTCGCCGTGGATGCGGGCCAGCTTCACCCGGAGATCGGCCGCCCGCGAGTGCCGGCCGCCCCCGAGGTCGAGGTAGATCTGGAGCGCTTCCCGGAGCAGCTTTCCGGCTTCGGCCGGCTCGCCCTTGGCGAGGCGGTCGTCCGATTCCTGCTCCAGCAGGTCCACCAGCTCCAGGGGCTCGAGGTCGGATCCCCCGGATCCGCCCGGCGAAGGGACGGCATTCGCGGCAGCGGGCTTCCCGCTGGGGACCGGGATCGCCTTGGGGTCGGCGGGTGTCGTCCCGGGCTTCTTCTCGAACCTCCACCGGCCGATCTCCCGACCGTCCTCGAGCTTCACCTTGATCCGGTGGGTGGCCGTCTCCTCCCAGCGGACCTCGGTCCCGGCCAGAGCCGCCTTCGCCGAGGCCGCGGCCAGCAGCAGGGCCAGACGACGTCGGGATGCGGAGGGGGCGAGGGTGGGCATCGGGAAATCACAGACCTTCGAACGCCTGGAGGGCCTCGATGGCCTCCTCGGCGTGGGTGAAACGCTCGGTGCGGTTCTTCTCCAGGAGCCTCCCGCAGATCACGTCGAGGGCCCTGGGCACGGCGCGGTTGCGGCTCGACGGTGGGGGAATTCCCATGGTCACCTGGACCGAGGTCACCGCCAGCAGGTTCTCCCCCTTGAGGGCCCGTTCGCCGGTGAGCATCTCCCAGAGGAGGAGTCCGGTCGAGTAGAGGTCGGTGCGCTCGTCGACCTCCTGCCCCTGGTTCTGCTCCGGGGACGCGTAGCAGAAGCTCCCCAGCACCGAGCCCACCCCGGTGGCGACCAGGGCGTCGTCGGCGACCGCGATCCCGAAGTCGAGGAGCTTCACCGAACCATCGGCCTGCACCATCACGTTCCTGGGCTTCACGTCCCGGTGGATCACTCCGGAGCGGTGGGCATACCCGAGGGCCGAGAGAAGCGTGAGGGCGACCTGGACCGCATGCGAGATCGCCAGGGGACCTCCCGCCGATGCCAGCGTCTCCTCGAGGGTCTTCCCCTCGACCTTCTCGAGGACCAGGTAGTAGACCCGGCCCTTCACGCCGGAAGCCACGTAGCGGACGATGTTGGGGTGCTGCAGGCGGCGGATGGTCTCGGCCTCGCGCACGAAGCGGTTCAGCATGTCGGGAGTGCACCGGTCCCGGTGCATCGCCTTGATGGCGACCCGCTCGCGACTCTCGGCGTCCTCACCCAGGTAGACGCCGCCCATGCCTCCCGCGCCCAGGGCGCCGAGGACCCGGTATTTTCCGAGCAGCTCGCCCGGGATCATGGGGTAGAGGGCCTCGGGATCAGCTCTTGCCGGCTGCGTACTTGACCGAGCAACCGTAGGGGCGGGTCTCCCGCACCGTGGGCTCGCGTCCGGAGGTGAGGTCCTCGAGGACGCCGTCGACCCAGTTCCTCGCCGCGGCCCCCTTGGCGCCGTCCCGGGAGTTGTCATCGTCGATGGCGCCGGCGTAGGCGACCCGGTGCTGGGTGTCGAGCACGTACATGTGAGGCGTGGTCTTGGCGCCGAAGGCCTTGCCGATCCTGCCGCTGCGGTCGTCGAGGATCGGGTACGGGAGGGAGTGCTCGGCCCTCCAGGCCCGGGAGGAGGCCCGGTCGGTGTGGGCGGTGGAGTCGATCGCCACCCAGACCACGCCCTTGGCGGCCCACTTCTCGGCGAGCGACTTCATGGTCTTCGTGCGGTAGTGGCGCTTCACGAACGGGCACTCGGGATTGATCCATTCGAGCACCACGATCTTGCCCCGGTGGTCGGCGAGCGAGAACGGGGCGTCGTCCTGGTCCATGAGGCGCACCGCTGGAGCCGGGTCGCCGGGCCGGGGGGGCACGGGCTCCCCGGCGGCCAGGGCCGGGAGCGCCACGGTGAAGCAGAGGGCGGCGAGGGCAGATCGGGCGAGCATGGGTTCCTCCTGGAGGTCGGATCCGGTCCCTACTGTACCGGCAAATCGAAGGGCAGGGCGCGGCGGCGGCCTCGGGCGTCCTCGAAGGCGAGCAGGCTGGGGAGCGCGGCCGGCGCCTTCCCCTCGTCGGGCCAGAGGCGGACGGTCCATCCGACCTCCACGGTTCCGTCCGACCCGGTCAAGTCCAGATCCTCGATCCCGACGCCCTTGGCCGAGCCCGGGAAGACCTCCGGGTTCCGGCTCCCCTCCGGCAGGGTGACCGACAGTCCTCCCCGGCCATCGGGACCGGGAGCCTGGACCTGCGGCTCCGCCCCCGGAATGGCCCTGGGCAGGCCCTCCTCCCAGGCAGCGAATCGTTCCCGGTTGGCCGGTCGCGCCGCCTCCCGGACCGGGAGCCACCCTTCGAGGTCGGCGCTCCCCGGGAGGCAGGCCTGCTTGCAGACCAGCCACTCGACCCGGGCCCGGAGCCGGAGTCGGGTGCCGGGGCGGACCGCAGGGTCGATCTCGATCGGGACCACCACGCCCAGGTCCTCCCCGTACCCGAAGACCAGCACGTCGCCCTCTTCGACGTGGCGCTCGGGAACGGGGAGCAAGGCATCCCCTGCCCGGATGCCGACCTGCGGCCGGAGCGCCACCGTGGTCGGGAGCCCGCTGTCCCCGGGGTTGGACCAGTACACGTGCCAGCCGGGAGCCAGGTCGAGCTCGACCGCCAGCTGCATCCGGTCTCCCGGGGAGGTCGCCTGGCGGTCCGACCAGAGGCGGGCGGTCACGGGGTGCGGCTCCGACCCGAAGGCCGGCAGGGCCGGGCCCAGGCCGGCGAGCAGCGAGGCGAGGAGCTGGGGACGCACCGCGACAGTCTACCGGCATGGACTGGCCCCGGGCCCCGGGGTCTGTCACACTGCGCCGGAGGGGACCCGTCGGATGACCCAGCTCGTGCCGATCGTGGCGGCGGTGGCCGTGGTCCTGGCGGTGCTCCTCGGAGCCGTGGCCCTGCTGCGACGCCAGGCGGCCCGGGCGACGGTGGAGATCGAAGCGGGTTCCGGTGCACCGGGCCTCGAGGGCTCCCTCCGCCAGATCCTCGACTCGCTGCCCAGGGACCGCTACGTCGACCCCCATCCGCTCGGGTCGGGGGGGACCGCCCAGATCTTCCGGGTCCGGGACCTCAAGCTGGATCGCATGGTCGCCTTCAAGATGATGGATCCCGAGGTGATGCAGGACCCCGAGATGCGGGCCCGCTTCCTCCGGGAGGCCCGCACCATGGCGCAGATCACCCACACCGGCCTGCCCTCGATCTACGACGTGGCCGAGACCCCGCACCCCTACCTGGTGATGCAGTACATCGAGGGCCGACACCTGGAGGACTACTTCAGCGAGAAGGGACCCGTGCCCTCCGACCTGGCCCGGGACTGGCTGGCCCAGGCCGCCCGCGCCCTGGAGGGCGCCCACGAGCAGGGGATCGTCCACCGGGACGTGAAGCCCGAGAACCTCATGCTCGATTCGAAGGGCAGGATCTGGGTCATCGACTTCGGCCTGGCCCGGGGGGCGACCCACAAGCCCATCACCCGGGTCGGCGTGGTGATGGGGACTCCCACCTTCGTGGCCCCCGAGCAGCTCCTGGGCAATCCTCCCGACGAGCGGGTCGACGTCTACGGGCTGGCGGCCACCGGGTACTACCTGCTCTCGGGACGGTATCCCTACCGTCTCGAGGACCTGGTGGCGAACTCGGGGGTCACCCCCAAGGAACTCCCGGAGGCGGTCGAGTCCCAGCTTGCCGCCACCCTGAGCCTGGCCCTGGCCCGCAACCCGGAGGATCGGCCCGGTTCCATGAAGGAGTTCCGGGCCCTGCTCGAAGCCAAGGCGTAGTCCCGACGCAGGCTGCTACGGGAGGTGGGCGCCCTCGAGCTGGAGCAGGGCGTCCCGGGCCTGGGCGAGACCGGCATCGCCGGCCTTCTTCATCCAGACCAGGGCCTCGCGGGGATCGGGGCGCACGCCCTGCCCGAGGTGGAGGGCCAGCCCGAGGAAGTAGGCGTAGGCCGGATCGCCTTCGCCGGCGGCAGCCCGCAGGAGTTCCAGGCCCCGGCTCGGATCCTGGGCGACCCCCAGACCCCAGAGGTGCATCTGTCCGAGGTGGAAGCGGGCCCGGGCGTCACCCCTGGCCGCGGCACGCTCGAACCAGCGGGCCGAACGGGCCAGGTCGAGGCTGGCACCCTGGCCGACCTGGTGGAGCATCCCGAGCGAGACCATGGCGCCGAG
The DNA here is from genome assembly GCA_964403795.1 of uncultured bacterium. GTDB lineage: Bacteria > Muiribacteriota > UBA6191 > CAZXTJ01 > CAYOHP01 > CAYOHP01. The sequence goes on from CAYOHP010000047.1 coordinate 32,146, forward strand.
GTCGCCGTCGGAGGCCCGGGCTTCGAGAGCGACCAGACCCTCGGGGGTGAGGTCGGCCTCGCTCAGGGCGGGACGGGGGAGGAGCTCGGCGAGGGCCTGCTGGAGGGCCTCCTCGGTCCCGTTGGCGAGCGCCTGGAGCTTCCGGGCGAAGGGGCCGATGGCATCGGTCACACCCGCGATCGCCTCGGCGACCCGCACTCCGGGTGCCGGGAACGAGACGGGAGGAGCCGGTCCCCGCAGGCCCTCCAAGGCCCGCAGCGCCAGGGGGTCGCCGCGGGTGGCGGCCCGCTCGATCCAGCGCCGCCCCTCGTCCCGGTCGACCGGGACCCCGTCGCCGCTCCAGAGCAGGGCACCGACCCGGTACTGCTGGTCGGCCGAGAGACCCGGCGCGGCGTCCACCAGCCAGCGATGGGCGAGGTCCGGGGAGAGGTGGGTGCCGGAGCCCTCCCGGTAGCGCAGGCCCAGGAGGTAGCGCTCCACCGGGAGGCCTTCGCGGGCGGCCCGCTCGAACCAAGCCTCGGCTGCGATCGCGTCCTTGGCGACTCCCCGGCCGAGGGTGTGGAGGGTCCCGAGCCAGGCCATCGCCAGCGTGTCGCCGGCGGCGGCAGCCTTCCCCAGCCACATGGTGGCGGCTTCGTCGTGTCCTGGGGTCCCGAGGGCGAGGATGCCCAGGTGGCGCATCGCCTCGGGACTGCCGGCGTCGGCGGCCTGGCGGTACCAGGCCTCGGCCTCGGGAGGGGAGGGCTCCCGCTCGATCCCGAACTCGTGGATCATCCCGAGCAGGGTGGCGTGGAAGGCGCTGCCGACCGCCGCGGCCTTCTCGCACTCCTCGACCAGCGAGGGGGTCACCAGGTCGTCGAGCCAGCTCGAGAGGTTGTGCTCGAGGCGGACCAGGGGCGTCAGCGGGTCGGCCTTGGGGGTCGCCTTGGCGGCCCTGGCGGCGAGCTTGGCCAGGGCCTCGGCGGCCGGCGCGTAGCCGAGTTCGGCCGAGCGGGCCAAGAGCGCCTTGGCCCTGGCGGGATCCTTGGGGACACCCTTGCCGGCCAGGAACATCCGGGCCAGGCCGTAGGCGGCGCGGGGCTCGCCCTTGCGGGTGGCGGCCAGGAGCCAACGGGCGCCTTCCCGGAGTTCCTCGGGGGTGGAGGCCGTGCGGACCCGCTCCACGCCCCGGCGCAGGGCCTGGATGGCTTCGGGCGAGGGCTTGCCGGCAGCCTCGGCCCGATGCGGGAGCAGGGCCAGGGCCGAGAGGAGCAGGCCCGTCAGGATGTGCCCGGGAGTCTTCACAGGGAGCCACACCGCAAGGCACGTGCCGGGAACCGGGATCGGGGAAGGTGGAGGGCTCCCGGGGGCGGGGTGGCCTCCTTCCCCCTGTCCGGTTGGACCATCCGGACGCGACCGGACGGGTGCAGAGGCGAGTTCGGGTAGAGTCGGGAGGGGATGGGTCGCAGGCAACCGCAGTCGTTCCAGATCACGCCGACCGTGGAAGGCGCCCAGGTCGGCGACCGGCTGGGAGACCAGTTCGAGCTGGTGAAGCTCCTGGGGCGGGGGGGGATGGGCGAGGTCTGGGAGGCGCGGGACCTCCACCTCGAGCGCACGGTGGCGGTGAAGGTGCTGCCGGCGACCTTGACCCAGAGCGAGCGGGCAGCCAAGGCGCTGCGCCAGGAGGCGGCCCGGGCCATCGACCTCGCCCATCCCGGCCTCGCCAGGGTCTACCACTTCGGGTTCCACGGGGGTACGCCGTTCGTGGTGATGGAGCGGATCGAGGGGACGACCCTGTCGAAGCTCCTGGATGCCGAGGAGAAGATCGAGCCGGCGGCGGCCCTGGCGATCCTGGCGCCGCTGGCCGAGGCACTCGACCACGCCCACGCCAAGGGCCTGGTGCACCGGGACGTGAAGCCCTCGAACGTGATGGTCCGGAGCCGGGACGGATCGCCGGTGCTGATCGACTTCGGGATCGCCGGCGAGGTGCGGGACCAGACCACCCGCCAGGGGGCGAGCCTCGAGGTCTCGACGGTCGGGACCCTCTCGTACATGAGTCCCGAGCAGGTGCGGGGCAAGCGGCCGGCGCCGTCGATGGACGTGTACGCGCTGGCGGCGGTCGCCTACGAGATGGTCTCGGGCGAGCCCCCGTTCTTCCGGGGCGACCCGATGAACGTGCAGTACCAGATCCTGAATGAGGCTCCGGAGCCGCCTGCCGAGGTGGACCCGGGGTTCGTCCGGGCGCTCCTGCGGGGCCTCGCCAAGGAGGCGGGCGATCGTCCCGGGTCGGCCGGTGCCTTGGTGGAGGAGTTGCGCTCCGGGCTGGCGGGCGGGTCCAGGGAGGTCCGGTCGTCGCGGGCGGAGCCTACGGCTCCGGTGCCCCCGGCGCCTCCGGTCCAAGCGGTCCCGGCTCCGGCGCCCCCCGGCCAGGCCGCGGAGGTCCCGGTTCCTCCGGTCGCGGCCCCCGCGGTCCCTGCGCCGGCGGCGTCGCCCTCCGAGACGCCGGCTGCACCGGACCGCGGCGGGAGCGAGTCCACGACACGCCAGGGCGCCTCGGCCGCGACCTGGGACTCGGGCGTCCTCGGGTTCCTGGCCGGGGCGGTACAGGGTTTCCTGTTCGGGGCGGCGCCCCTGGCCGGAGGCGCGACCTTCCTCTTCCAGGGGGGACTGCTGCGTACCGGCTCCGACTCGCAGTGGCTCCTCGAGTACGGGCTCTGCGCCACCGCTCTCTCGGTGCTCGGGTGGGTGATGGCGTGGCTCACGGGTGGCTGGCTCGGGGTGGCCGGGGCCCGGGTGGCAGGAGCCGCGGCCGTCCCGGTGGTGGCGATGGGGGCCCTGGCAGCGGTGGTCGTGGTCGAGCGGGAGCGCGGCTACCCGCTGGCCGTGGCGATGGTGGCCGGGCTCCTCGTCCATGGGCTCGAGGTGACGGGGCGACGAGGGATCCGGCCCGGCTGGCAAGGGCCTGCCTGGAACCCGGCCCGGGCCAGGTGCCTAGTGGCCGCCAGGATGCTGGCGCTCTCGGCACCGGGTCTGGTGGTGGCGGCCGGCTTGCTCGAGGTCTTCGATGCCAACGGCTCCAGCCGCATCGAGGCTGCCATGCTCTCGGGCGGGATCCACTGGCTCGTCCTGCTCCCGCTGGTGGCCTGGCTGGCGGGGTGGTGGGCCCGGGACTCGCTCCCGCCCCGGATCCGGGGAGAGACTCGCTGGTCGGCCGTCTGGGCCGCGTTCCCGGCTTCCGCGGTGGCCGCCTTCCTCCTGGGCCACTGCGGGACCTACTCGCTGGAGGAGGCGGGCTGGCTCTATCTGGGCGGCTGGCTGCTGGCGATCCCCGGCATGCTCTCCGGGGTCCGACGCGGCCTGGCGGTGCCGCCCGCGGCCGCCGGCGGAGCCGATGCCAGGGCGGTCTGAGGTCAGGCTGCCGGGTCGCTCCCGGCGGACTCGTGGGCGGTCCCGGTCCCGGTCCCGGGCTCCGTGATCCGGAGCGGGTCCCGCCAGAACTCCGCCACGATCCCGGGGAACTCGCCGACCGCCACCGTGCGCCCGCTCCGGGTACCCGCCAGCGAGGCGGTGGGGAGCGGCCAGCGATTGGGCGTCCCGGGGACCAGATGGTGGTCGACGTGGCTCGCCGAATCGTTGGCGGTGATCGAGTGCCAGAGCCCGGCCATCAGCCCCCCGGTGGCGACGTTGCGGGTCATGGCGTTCCTGGCGTCGAGCCCGGTGCCTTCCGGGGCCACGATCCCCAGGTGCTCGGCGAACTGGAGCCAGCGCAGCGGCGCGCTGGAGAGGACGAGCGAGGCGAAGTAGGCCACCGGGAGCCAGTACCAGTCGGTGAACGCCGCCACCGCCGCGATCAGGGCCAACTGGGAGAGCGCGAACATCCCCAGGAACCTGAGCGTGGTGCGGAGGTCGTGGCGGGGGTGGGAGTGGATCACCGGGGCGATGTGGAGGACCCAGGCGATCTGCCCGAAGCAGAGCTCGAGCAGGAACTGGATCCTGGCCCGCAGCGGGCTCGACGGCTTGCCCCGGGGGTAGAACTCGAGGTCCTGCCAGGTGTGGACATGCTGGTGGTGGCTGGCGTGGGCGATTCCGTAGATCTGCGGGTTGGAGAAGAGGCAGAGGGAGACCAGGCCGTAGCAGAACCGGTTGGTGGCGGGGCGTGCGAAGAGCTGGTTGTGCCAGAGCTCGTGGTAGAAGAAGCCGAGCTGGACCTGGACCCATGCGGTAGCCAGCGAGGCCGTCAGGCCTAGGAACGGCGAGCGGCTCCAGGCCACCGCCGAGGCCACCATGAGGATCGGCCACGCCGTCAGCATGAACAGGAAGATCCGCGCCAGGACCCGGGCTTCGGGCGGGCGATCGACGGCCGCATCAGCATGCATGGGTGGTCCCCCCAGGGACGGGATCACCCAAGGATCGCATCGCCGGGAGGGGAATCGCCAGCCGCGTCGAGGAGGCGGCGGTACTCCTCGGCGAGGCGTCCGATGCCGCCGTCGTCGAGGGCGACCAGGGCGCTGTTCTTGAAGCGGCGGTCGCTGGTCACGTCGACTCCCCAGGGACCCTCCGGGTACCAATCGGGGCGCCGATCCAGGCCCCGGGGTCGGTCCGGTCCCGGGTATTCGAGCTCGGCGACCGTCAGGAACCCGAAGCGCCCGTGGAAGACGTCCACTTCGAACTCGAGGCCGGGCGGATCGAGGTGGTCGCCGGGCATGCGGTAGCGGGTCTTCCGGATCTCGGCGAAACCGTTGGCGAGCGCCTCGGCGTAGAGGCGGGGCCCGACCTCGCCGAGCGGCAGGTCGTACTCGCTGCTCCCGTCGCCGGCCAGGGGGAGCTTCACGGTGAGCTCGTGGTGCCCGTCGGGGTACCGGCGGACCCGGATCGAGGCCTTGCCCCAGGCCAGGTAGACCTGGGCGATCTCGGTGGCGGAGCGGGCGCGGGAGAGGTCGAGCCCGGAGCGGGCGACCAGCAGCTTCACCTCGCGCTCGGTGGTGTGGGTCGGCATGGGCTTGGGGAGTCGGCCCCGGGTCAGGAGCCCCCGAAGAGCTTGTAGAGGAAGCCCTTGCGCTGCTTCTCCTCCTCCTCGGGGGGGAACAGCGACTCGCGGACCATGTTGGCGATCTGGACCGAGACGTCGCAGAGGGGGTTGCCCTCCACCACCAGGCACCCGGTGTTGATGGACCGGCCCATGTTCTCGAGGTCCCAGGGAATGACCCCGAGCAGCTTGCGGTTCAGCTTCTGGGCGATCAGCTCCGGGGTGATGGTCCCGCCCTGGTCGTCGTCCTGGACCTTGTTCAGGATGATCTGGATCCGGTCCGGCGAATAGCCGAGCTTCTGCATCAGGGCCAGCCACGCCAGCAGGCGCCGGATGGCGGTCACCTCGGGGACGAGCACCATCCATATCTGGTCCGAGTGGTCGAGGATGGTGAGGTTCGGCTCCTCCATGACGTTGGCGGTGTCCACCACGATCCAGTCCCAGACCTGGGCCGCACCCTCGAGGATCTGGGCCACCTGGGGGGCCTTGAAGCGGGGGGCGTCCTCCGGGTTCCGGGGCGCCGGCAGCAGTTCGACCCCGCAGCTGGTCTTCACCGCGTAGGCCTCGATGTCGTGGGGGCGGATGGCGATGTCGGTGGTCACCAGGTCGGCGATGTTCCGGGTGACCTTGGCCCCGAGCACGGTGCCGAGCACCCCGAACTGGAAGCAGGCGTCGATGAGCAGCACCCGTTTCTTGGTGAAGTCGCGGATCTTGGCGGCGATGTTGGCGGCCAGCGCCGAGGTCCCGGCGCCGCCGATCGGAGAGAACAGCGTGATCATGGTCGCCTTGCGCTGCCCCGCCTCGGGACCGGTGGCGACCGGCCGGCCGCTCGCCTGCGCCGCGCCCGAGGTCCGGGCCGCCAGGGTGGTCTGGGTGCGCTGCAGGAACGCGTCCATGACCATGCCCGAGAAGAACTTGTTGACCGCCATGAGCCGGTCGAAGTCGTACTTCATGATCTCGAGGAAGACCGCGTCCTCGGCGACGAAGGCGGTGCCCGAGCGCGGGCTGTTGCGGATCACGCCCATCTCCCCGAAGAAGTCGCCCTGGCGCATCGAGAAGACCTTGGTGTGGCCGGACTGGTCGATCACCCGGATGTCCACCCGGCCCGCCACCATGATGTAGAAGGAGTCGCTCGGGTCCCCCTGGGCGAAGAGCTTGGTCCCGGCCAGGGCGCCCTTGACGCGGCAGATCTGCGAGAGCTGCGCCACGTCCTCGTCGCGCAGGCTCCGGAAGAAGGGGACTTCGCGGATGACTTCGCCGGTGTCCATCGGGACTCCTCCCCGGGCGCGAGCGTACCGCAGGAGCGGGACCGTCGGAGGGATCAGCCCGTGCGTGGTCCGTGGCTGTCGCCGAGGCGCACCGTGACCCGGGTTCCGGGCGGGGGAAGGCCGGGAGGGCCGGCCTCGAACCGGACCCCGGTGCCGCCCTTGAGGACCTCCCCGCGATGCCCGCTCTCGAAGGCCAGCCAGGAATCCCAGGGGAGCATGTCGCCGGGGATCCCGAGCATCCCCAGGCCGGGGCCGGCGGCGACCGGTCCCGTGCCCCAGTCCACCGCCACCCTCCCGTCGGGGGCCGGGCTCCCGGTCGAGGTCGACACGGTGCCTTCCAGGCGGCACCAGGGTGCCTTCCCGCCGATCTTCAGGGCCAGGCGGTGGGGGCCGAGCGCCATGCCCCGGTCGATCGCCTTGCACATGTCGTAGACGGTGAGGGCCGCCACCGAGACCGCGGTCCGGGAGGCCAGGCGGGCCGAGGCGAAGATGGCGAGGCGGTTCTCGGCGGCCCGTTGGAAGGCGACGTGGACCGCCTCCAGCCCCAGGGGATGGCAGAGCGGGATCAGGTCGCCGGTGCGCTTGGCGCCCTGGATGCCGGCGATGCGGGCGACCTGGAGGACCTCGCCCTTGGCCACTCCTCCCGTGAGGATGCGGTCCAGGGTCTCGCGTTGCATGGAGACCCCGCCCACCGCCACCGCGATCCGGAGCGAGACCTCCTTGGTCCCGACGTCGACCATGCGGGCCGCTCCGTCGGGTCCGAGGTGGGTCAGCTCGGCCACGGGATCACCGGGTGCCGGCCTTGTCGGGCGCAGCCTGGGGGTCCGAGGCGGGCTTGTCGTGCATGACCACGTAGAGGTCATCGCCCTCCACCGCCAGCGCCAGGAACGAGAGGTGCTTGCCGGAGCAACCGGGGGGCCCGGTCACGCACTCGCCGGTGTCCGGGCGGAAGATGGCCCCGTGGCTCTGGCAGCGGAGCTTCCGTCCGTCCCCGTCGAACAGCCGACCCGCGTCGCTGCCGTCCAGCCGCATGGGGGTATGGACGCACCGGTTCCGGTAGGCGAACAGGTCCCCCTCGAAGTTCACCAGGAAGGCTTCGATCTCCTCCCCCTGGTGGATGAACTGGAAGTTCCGGGACTGCCCTTCCTCGAGCTCGCCCAGGCTTCCGATGCGATAGCGGGAGATGGCCATGAGAGGCAGAATGTAGCATGGGAGGGGGCCCTCGACCGGGACCACGGGGTCTGCCCCGGGGAACCCGGGAGCCCGGTCGGCGGTAGTCGGGAGCGGAGGCGCCATGGCGATCAGGAACGTGGTCAGGGGACCGCTGGGCCTGGGGCTCCTCCTGGCCGGAGTCCTGGTGGCGGGCGTCCAGGCCCAGAACCCCTTGGGCCAGGATCCCGGCTCCGGGGAGGGACCCGACGGCAGGGCGGGGTCGCCCCCCGGCCCACGGCCCGGGAACGTGGCGGGCGCGGTGGTTGCGGCTCCCTCCCGCCCCCGCTTCGTGGTGGGGTTCAACCAGGCATGGCTGGGCAACGCCTACGGGAGCCAGTGGGCCCAGCGGTTCGACGAGCCCGAGGCGATCCGCATGCTCGACGGGACCCGGGGGGCCGGGGGGACCGTGCTGCGCATGTGGCTCTTCGAGGGCCTGGAGATGCAGGGGGTGGTCTGGGACCGGACCCCGGGCAAACTGCCGGCGCAGATCCGGACCGCGCCCACGGGCCTCGATCCGGTCGTGCTCCGGAATATCGAGCGCTTCCTGGAGCTGGCCGGGGAGCGCGGGGTCCGGGTCTATCTCACCCTGTTCGACGCCAACATCTACTCATGGGCCGGGGACGCCCACCCCCGGTACCGGGCCGAGTGGTGGAACCTCCTGAACGAGAAGTACGGGGCCGGGGCCGGATTCCGGTCCGGGGTGCTCGCCCCGATCCTGGAGGCGGTGGCCCGCCACCGGCAGGCGGTCTTCGCCCTCGATCTCGCCAACGAGGGCAACGCCTGGATGCGGGCCGACTGGTTCGAAGGCGGGTGGGAAGGCGCCCGATCTTTCGTCCGGAGGTGGAGGACGTTCGTCCGGGATCTCGTCCCCGACCTGCCGGTGGGGATGAGCTACGGGCACCACACCGCGGTCCCCGACCTCCTGGCGGAGCGGATCCCCCCTGATCTGGTCGACTTCTACGACTTCCACGTCTACCAGGACCGGGGACGGATCCCGTCGGCCGGGGGAGTGCAGGCGTTCGCGGCCCGCTGCGGGCGACCGGTCTACCTGGGCGAGTTCAACCAGGCGAGCAAGGCCTACGACGACCGGCTCTCGGCCACCGTGACCCGGGACTTCATGGACCATGCCCTGCAGATCGGGTTGGCGGGCGCCTTCGCCTGGCGGCTCTCCGACGTGCGCCCCGGCGAGAACCCCGAGGCCCGCCACAGCTTCGAGGCCTTCGGGACCTGGCGGCCGAACTACCAGGCGTTCCGGGACTGGGTGGCGGCCCACGCCGCCGACTTGCGTTGAGCTACGAGCCGGACCGGAGCACGGCCAGCCGCTCGTTGTAGATCCGGGTGGCGGTCGCCAGGGTCTGGCGGGCCTCCTCGATCTTCTGGCGGTCACCGGTGGGGAGGCTGGCCATCAGCCGGGCGTGGGCCTCCTGGACGATGGCGTGGAGGCGGGCGAGTTCCGGGTCGGAGGGGACCGCGGCGGGCGCCGGGGCCTGGGTCGCAGGAGGGGCCGCGATCGGGACCTGGTCGCCCTCGATCGGGAGGATGGCCGGGGTCCCGGCCAGGGGGTCCTGGCTGAACAGCCCGCCGGGCCGGTCGCCGTTCAGGCGGTTGACCAGGTAGCGGCCGGCCACGACCGCGGCCAGGCCGGCCACCAGCAGGCCCACGAGGAGCATGGGGGCGAGGGCGCGACGGGATCCGGCGGGAGCGGACGGGCGGCGTGCATGCATGGCAGACCTCCGGGGAGTCGCCGCCAGTCTAGGGTGCCGGACGGCAATGACAAGCCCCCCGGGCTTGCCAGAATCCGCCGCCTCGGTCTGCCCTACGGGGTTCAAGCCGTTCCAGGAAGCG
>CAYOHP010000048.1:0-35806 GCA_964403795.1 uncultured bacterium
TGGAAGACCGGCCAGTTCTACGGCACCAGCTACTTCTGCGATCCCCGCGGCCAGTTCGTGGGCGAGGTCGGTAGCGAGACCCAGGAAGAGGTCATCGTCCGCGATCTCGACTTCGACATGATCCGGGAGGTCCGGGCGACCTGGCAGTTCTTCCGGGATCGCCGCCCCGACAGCTACGAGGACCTGGTCGCTCCGTAGTCGTGACCGGTCCGGGGGCAGGACCCCCGGACCGGCCGACCAGCTACCACCTGGGCCCGCGGAGTCCCAGGTGGTAGTCCCTGACCCAGGCGATCCCCGGAGCGGGACGGTCGGGCTTGGGCGAGTGGCGGGTGTCCAGGAACACCATGACCGCCTCGGGGAAGGCCGCCTGCATGGCGTTCAGATTCCGCGGTTCGTTCTCGAAGCAGGCGACCACGGCGCCCGCCTGGCGGAGCCGGGCGAAGACGCCCTTCTTGAACTCGGTGTCGTCGTCCTTGGCGTCGGGCTTCAGGATCAGCTCCACGCCGTCCCCGAGCGGGAACCCGTGGCGGCGCAGGCTCTCCTCGGTACCGCGGAGCATGTTGGGCACGTCCCGGCCCGTGAGGTAGACGATCCCCGCACCCGCGGCCCGCAGGGTGCGCACGTAGCGGGCGGCGTTCTCGTTGGGCGGGTCTTCCGCACACCAGGTATCGGTGAAGAACCGGGCCTGCCAGAAACCGGTGGCGGCCTGGCGGGCTTCCGGATCCGCAATCCCCAGGGCATCGAGGTTGGCTCCCAGGTCGTAGGCCATGGCGTCGGGCTCGAGGGCCGCGAGCTTGGCCGCCAGGCCGGGGAACCGGGAACCCAGGACGGGATCCTCAGGCAGGGTCCGCAGGATCGCCAGGGTCCTGGCCCCGGCGTCGAAGAGGGTGTCGTCGAGGTCGAAGACCACCCGGGGGCGGAGTCCGGCGCGACGAGCCTCCATGACCGTGTCGACCACCCGCCAGAGCACCCTACGGTCGTGGACCTCTGCCCGGGCGGGAGAAAGGCCCAGGGCAGCCCAGGCAAGGGCCGGGAGGACCCAGCCTGCGATCCGGTTCTGCGTCATGGTTCGGCTACCTCTCGGGAGTCCCCGCGTCATCGGGCGGAGTCCGCCCGGCACTGTAGCGCCTGGTCGGGGCGAGGGTCTCCGCCTCGGCGATCAGGATCCCCCGGTCCGGCCAGCTCCCCCGCAAGCGCTCCGAGAGCGCGGGGAGGTCCTCGGCGATCCGGTCGAAGAGCTCCGTACCCTGTTCCCTGAGGGAACGCTCCCGGTGGTCGAGATCGGTCGCCGGGATGATGGAGGCGAGCAGCAGGAAGTTCACGACGACAGCTTCCCGCTGGGTCCTGGTCCGCTCCCGGCAGGCAACCAGGATCCGGTCGATCCATCGGAGCAGCCGGGAGAAGCGCAGGTCCTGGACCACGGCCCTGCCCATCGCGCTGGCGGCGAGGCTGTCGAAGACCCTGGCTCCGGCTCCCGGGTCCGAGAGGATCGCGACGCCCTCCTCGAGCAGCGTGTCCAGGACCGTCTCCCAGGGTATGCCGAGGTCGTGCCGGATGCCTGCCTCCGACATGGCCAGCCAGGCCCGGCCCAATCGACCCGCGGGAGTGGCAGGGAAGCGAGCCAAGCGGAGGCCCGGCGGGAGCGCCGCCATGACGCCGATGTGGGAGGCCCGGAGATCCATGCCCTCGAAAGTGGAGCGCAGCAGGGTGAGCACGAACTCCTGGTGCTCGGGCTCCTCGGCGAGGGACCTGGCGGCGGCCAGTTGGAGCCGACCTACTGCCAGGTGAGCGGCCTCGGTCCAGACCGCGACCGCGGCGCGGTCTCCTTCCCCCAGGCGGATCAGGGGCTGGAAGACGTTGCGGACGACCGTGAGCGTTTCGTCCTCGGGCGTCATCTGCACTGCGGTGAAGAGGATGCTCCGGGCTCCCGGGGAGAGCCTGGGGCCTGTTCGCGGATCCAGGGCCGCATGCATCGCGGCTGCGGACTGCTCCAAGGCGGCCACCGCCGTCCTCCGCTCCTCCAGGGCCCGGGCCGCCCAGCCTGGGCCGAGCCGGACCGGCTCCCCGGGTCCCGAACCCAGGTAGCGGGCCAGGTCGGCATCGGGGATGACCTCGATCGCATCCGGCCGGCGGCTCGTGTCTTGCGCCCAGGAGAAGGGAGCCTTCAGGCCGGCCTCGGAGAAGATCCGGTCCACCCTGGCCAGGGTCTCGTCGAACCGGTTCCCGGGAGCGCCGTTCTCCATGCGACGCAGGAGCCGTTGCAGGGCGGGGATCCGGAACGGTCCCGCTTCGAGGCGACCCGGGTCGTCGAGGTACTCCACCGCAGCGGGGTCCTCGCCCCGCTTGGACTCGAGCCATGAGAGGAGTTCGGCCTGGATCTCCCGCGCAGTCCGCTCCGGATCCGGTGCGTCGAACCTCTCGGGCGGGATGGGGTCGTGCACCTCTCTCCCGGACCCCGGGTCGCGACCGCCAGGCTCCCGGTGGATCGCCAGGCCGAGGACCAGGAGCGTCAGCATCAGCGATGCAGCCGCGGTCAAAGGGATGCTCCCGGGGCGCAGGCTCGACCGGGCCGGAGGCGCGGTCGGATCGGCGGGCGGCGCATGGGGCGGACGGGTGGGCCTGACGGCAGGGTGGCGACCGGATCCCGGATTCGGGGTCGTCCGGTCGAGGGGGACGGCCCTGGATTCGGTGGGCGTGGAGCCGGGGTCACGCGACTCCGGGGCCATCCCGCGATCCGAGGGCTGCTCGGGTGCCGGCAACGCTCCGGAAGGTGCCCCGGGCTCGCCCCGGGAGGCGAGGAACAGCTCCCGGAGGGCATCCCCGGCCGATCCGGGCCGGCCCTCCCGGGACTTGGCGACCATCGACCGGACCCAGGCCGAGAGGGTGACCGGGAAGCCGGGTAGGATCTCCGACAGGTCGTCGGGGGTCTTCATTTGCTGGAGCCGGAGCACTTCGTCGAGGCCCCGGCCCGCCATGGGATGAGTACCGGAGAGCAGCTGGTAGGCGACCAGCCCGACCGCATAGAGGTCGTCGGATGGATGGGGGAGATCACCCCGGATCTGCTGGGGTGACATGTAGAGCGGCGTCCCGAGCGTCGTCCCGGTGGCGGTGAGGGACCGCAAGTGGCTCTCGATCGAGGCCAGACCGAAGTCGAGGATCCGGATCCGTCCGTCGGCAGTGACCAGCAGGTTGGCGGGCTTCAGGTCCCGGTGGACGACGCCGATCCCGTGGACCGCCTCCAGGCCCTCGAGCACCGCCGCCAGGATCGGCACGACTTCGGCGGGCCGCATGCGCGGCAGCTGCGGCTGCAATGCCTCCTTCCCGGCCGCCTCGACCCGGGAGGCGAGGACTCGTGCCAGGCTTGTCCCTCCCTCGTCGGGCGAGACCATGAACAGGGTGTTCCCCAGGGTGCCGAACTCGAGGACCTTGACCACGTGGGGGTGGTCGAGCGCCGCCAGGATCCTCGCCTCCCGTTCGAAGCGAGCGGCCGCGGTCGGCTCCAGGGAGCGCTCGAGCCGGAGCACCTTGACCACCACGGTCCGGTCGAGCGCGTCCTGGCGGGCCCGGTAGACGACCCCCTGGGTCCCTTCGCCGAGCACGTCCAGGGGAGGGAACCGATGGATCAGCTCGGGCGGCAGCGTTTCCGCGAGGTCCGGTTCGGTCACCCCGGGGAGGCGGTCAACCGCCGACGAAGCCGGAGTATCCGCCGCGCTTCAGGAACCGGCCGTGGCCCTTCTTCCCCTTGTACTTGCCCTTCTCGATCACCACGGTGCCCCGGGAGATCACCGTCTCGGTGAAGCCCTGGACCGTGATCCCCTCGTAGGTGTTGTAGTCCACCCGCATGTGGTGGGTAGCGGGATTGCCGACCCCGATCGTCTCCTTGCGTTCCGGGTCGAAGATCACGATGTCGGCGTCCGAGCCCACCGCGATCGTCCCCTTGCGCGGGAAGAGCCCGAACATCTTGGCCGCCGCGGTGCTCGTGATCTCCACGAACTTGTTGAGCGAGATCCGCTTGCCGACGACGCCTCCGTTGTAGACGAGGCTCATCCGGTTCTCCACCCCGGGTGCTCCGTTGGGGATCTTCCCGAAGTCGTCGCGACCCAGGACCTTCTGGTCCTTGAAGCAGAACGGGCAGTGGTCGGTGGAGACGGTGCAGAGGTCGCCGTACTGGAGCCCCCGCCACAGCTTGTCCTGGTTCCACTTGTCGCGCAATGCGGGCGTCATCACGTACTTGGCGCCCTCGAAGTTCGGCTTCTCGTAGTAGGTGTAGTCGAGGAACAGGTACTGCGGGCAGGTCTCGGCGAAGGCGTGTACGCCGCGGTCGCGGGCCAAGGTGACCTGCTCGAGCGCGTCCGACGAGGAGAGGTGGACGATGTACACCGGGACTCCTGCCACCTCGGCGATGGAGATGGCCCGGTGCACGCCCTCGGCTTCCATGCGGGTGGGGCGGGTCAGGGCGTGCCACTTGGGCTCCCGCTTCCCCTCTGCCCGCGCCCGCTTCACGATCTCGTCGATCACGATCCCGTTCTCGGCGTGCATGCAGACCACGGTGCCGTCCTCGCCCGCCTTGCGCATGGCGCGGAAGATGGTGCCGTCGTCGACGTAGAGGACCCCGGGATAGGCCATGAACATCTTGTAGGAGGTGACGCCCCGGTCCGCCAGGGACTTCATCTCCGAGAGTCGGCCGTCCTCCATGTCGGTGATGATCATGTGGAAGCCGTAGTCGATCGAGGTCTTGCCGTCGGCCTTTGCGTGCCAGGTGTCGAGGGCCTCGAAGGTCGACTTGCCCTTCTGCTGGATGGCGAAGTCGATGAGGGTGGTGGTCCCCCCGAAGGCGGCGGCCCGGGTGCCGGTCTCGAAGTCGTCCGCCGAGACCGTTCCCCCGAAGGGCATGTCGAGGTGGGTGTGGGGGTCGATCCCGCCCGGGATCACCAGCTTGCCCTTGGCGTTGATGACCTTGTCGGCCGTGACCGGGAGGTCGGTGCCGATCATCCGCACCGTCTCGCCCTCGATGTATACGTCGGCGCGGTAGTCGTCGACGGCCGTCACGACCCGGCCGTTCTTGATCAGGATGGACATCGCTCCGCCTTTCGTCGGGACCCCCGGGGCAGGTCGCGGCCCCACTGTGCCATGGCTCAGAAGTCGAAGTCGTCGAGATCGTCGAGCGGATCCTTGCCCGGGGGCGGGGACTTCGGCTGCGGCGGCTCCTTGGTCCCGGGCCCGGGCGGATCGACAGGTCGTACCGGTCGCTTGCCTACGGCCGGACGGGTCGGCTCCGGTGCTTCGAGCTGCTTCGGCCAGGCGGGTCCCGCGGCCGGGGGAGGAGCCCCCGACTTCCACGCCCGGAGGATCTCGAGGCGGGCCCGCCCGGGACGGCGGAACAGCGATTCGCTCCCCTCCGAGAGGGTCCAGGCACCCTGCGGGTCGCGGGCCAGGAAGAGGAGGATCTGCCGGTCGTCGGGGAGGTCCGACCAGGTCAGGGCTCTCGCCAGGTGGAGGAAGTGCCCGTTGCGCTTGCCGCGGATCGGCAGGAGAACCGTCTCGTACCCGAACTTGGGGGGCTGGGCGGGACCCTTGAAGACCTCCGCGTCCTTCACTCGGATCCGCTGGTAGCGGAACGGCATCGAGGGGTTCGATCCCGGTGCGTCCTCGTGTCCGCCGAGTTCGACGACCTTGGCGAGGAAGACCTTCGAGGCCTCGTCCCAGAGGGCCCGCTCCCCGCCCAGGGCGGGGAGGGAGGCGGCAGTGGCGGCAGCCAGCACCACGCCAAGTCCCGCGGTGCGGGGCGGAGCGATCACCGATCGATCCGTGGCGGCTCGCCGGGCGGGGGAGGGAAGGGGCGGTGGAGCGTGGCCGAGAAGCGCGGCAGCACATGCTCCGGCTTCTCCCCGTAGGCGGTGATCAGCACCCGGCCCGCCACCACGAAGGCCTGGGGGGCGCAGTGGCGCCGGCTGGCCGCGAAGGCCGGACCGGGCAGGCCCGGGAGCGGATCCCAATGGGGACACTCGGTCCCCAGGGACCGGGCTTGGCGCAGCGTCTCCCGGCGGGCCTCGGCCTCTCCTCCACCGGTGATCCGGACCCGCGCCGAGATGCCCGAGAACTCGATCTCGATCGCGTCCTCTGGAGTACCGGCCTCGGCGTAGCGGATCCAGTCCCCGGACCGGGCGGCCTCGGCGAGCCGGGTCGTCCGGGCGAGGAGGTCGCCCGGCGATCCCGGTCCGCGCGCCTCGCCGTGGTGGAGGTCGCCATCGACCCAGAAGAGTGCGAGTCCGCCGTGGGGCAGCCGAGCGAAGCGACCCGGTCGGTCGCCGAGCCGGGGCGGCTGGGGTAGCGCCTCGCCCGCGGCCTTGGCCCGGAGGGTGGGGTGCATGCCTGCCCCCGGCTCGAGGGTCGCCCAGGTCCCGGCCGCGCCCGAGGACGCCGAGATCCGGGTCCAGGGCGTCGCCAGGGCGCCGGGATCGAGGGCCACCGGACGGGGGTTGTCGTGGAGGTCGGGGAGGGGAGCCACGGCCAGCGGCCCCCCGGCGAGGAGGACGAACGCCAGGAGCGGACCCGGGCGGGACCGCCGCGGCTTGGACCTCCAGGACGGATACGCGGGGATCACGTCCCCGAGCGTACCCCGCCGGGGGGAGGTCCGGTGCGGCTTGCCTGGACTCCCTCGACCTGCCATCCTGGTTGGAATAGTCCCGGCGACGGACCCCGGACGTGGTGGAAGGCCCCATGCGGATGGACAGAGCCATGCGAAGGTCGCGGGTCGCGTTGGTGGTGCTCTGCCTGTGGGGAGCCGGCTGCGGGGGCGCCGACGGGACCGGAGGCTCGGGCCAGGCCCTGGCAGGAGGCGGCACCGCACCGACCGCCGCGCCCGGCCCCGGCCGGGAGGACTGGAGCCGGGAGATGGTCGATCCCGCAGCCGGCAGCGATGCCGGCTCGGCCGGCTCCGACCATGCGGGTTCCTCGGCAGGGATGACGGCCGGCCTCGAAGGCCTGGCCCGCAAGCCGATCGCCCCCGAGGAGTTCCAGGCGGCCATGCAGCGCAACCAGGACGCCATGAAGGCCTTGAAGCTGGCCCTGGACGGCAGGAACCAGGCAGCCGCCTTCCAGGCCCTCGACCAGCTCGCCAAGGACGCCGAGCACGCCATGGCCAGCGAGCCCGAGAAGAACGGGAGCCGCAAGGCCGCCTACCTGGCGCTGTTCGGCTCCCTGAAGGCCGCCTCCCAGGGCCTCCGGGGCGTGGTCAAGATGGAAGCCTGGAACGCGGTGCAGCCGGGATTCAACGTGATCGGCTCGACCTGTGCGTCCTGCCACCAGCAGTTCCGCCTGAGCCCGGAGGAACGGGCCCAGAAGAAGGCGCGGTCCACGACCGCTCCCTGAACCCTTCCTCCCCTTCGCAGGGGAGGAGCATCCCGGCCGCATGCCGGCGGATGGCGGCTCGTTCGGCAGCGAAGGTCCCGGCCTCCCGGGTGAGGCGTCCCGAGACCGCGGCCACGAAGTCCTCGGGGTCGCCGGCGGCGAGACCGAGCGCAAAGCTGGCGTGCCGGACGTAGCGCTTGACCTCGGGGCGCTCCGAGACCCCCTCCAGGAACTCCGGGCGCGACCGGAGGAGATAGGGCTGCGAGGCGCCCCCGACGTAGGCGGCGAAGGCCCTCATCCAGGCGAGCTCGGGATCCGGGTCGCGAGTCGCAGCCTCGATCCGCTCCCGCTGCAGCAGCAGGTAGAGGAGCCCCAGACCCAGGTTCCAGCCGGGATCGCGGCGGATCTCCCCGGCGGTCGCGGCGACGGGACCGGGAGGCGGGACGGGACGGAGTCCTCGCCGGCGCCAGGCGACCAGGGCGTCCTCGGCGGCTCCCGGAGAGACCATCACGAAGCCCCCGTCGCCGCGTTCGCTCGAGACCACCAGACTTCCGTCGGGACGGCGGTGCATGCCCCGACTCTCGATCCAGACCATGGCGGCGAGGATCCGCTCGAGGCGCGCCGCCAGCGGCACGCCGCCAGCCAACCCGCTCGACGGACCGCACTCCGGCACCGGAGGCAATCCGGGACTGGCGGCCAGGGAGCGGGCCATGTGACGGAGCAGTTCCTGGTGCCGGCCGGGAGGGTGGAGCACCGTCTCCGCCGCGTCCCGGGAGAGGCGGTGGAGGTCGGGCGGGTGGATCCGGCACTTCCCTAGGGCGCGGGCCGGGGCCGCGGCCAGGGCGAGCACCGGGATCCCGGCCAACAGCACCCAGCGCCGGGTCGCGGGCGCATTCACGCCGGGAGGTGGAGGGGACACGCTGACCCCCAGGCTACCAGGGAGAGCCGGCTTGCGAGCCGGGGCCGCGGCTCGATAGCCTTCCTCCATGACGCGAGGGACGAGGCCGCGGGCGGGGCGCCCGAACCAGGATGACCGGACTCCGGCGGGACTGCCACCGGAGCTGGCGGAGCGGATCGTGGGCCTTCCCTGGCGCTCCGGGGAGATCGCCGCCTTCGATGCCGACGAGACCCTCTGGGCCGACGACGCAGGGGTCGGCTTCCTCGAGTGGGCCGATCTCGGGGGAAGGCTGCCCGGCGCGGCCCGGGGTTCCTTCGATGCCTACCGCAGGCTCCGACCCCAGGACGAGGCCGCGGCCCTGGGTCTCTGCGCCACGGCCTTCGCGGGTCTCACGGTGGACCATGTGGCGGAACTCGCGGAGGAACACTTCGCGGCCCGGATCGCACCGGGGATCTTCCCGGCGATGCGGGAACTCGTCGCCTGGTTGGGAGCCAGGGGCGTGCCCGTCTGGGTGGTGACGGCCTCTCCCCGGTTCTCGGTCCTGCCCGGAACCAGGCGCTTGGGGATCCCCGACGAGAGGGTCCTGGGAGTCGAGGTCGAGGTGGTGGACGGCCGGGTGGGCCCGCGCCTCTCGGCTGCCCTCACCTATCGATCCGAGAAGGCGACCCGCCTGGCCGCCGCCGCCGGCCGAGCCCCGCTGCTCGCCATGGGCAACGGATCGAACGATCGCGAGCTGCTCGAGTCGGCGACCGGCCTGGCGGTGGCAGTGGATCCGAGCGCCAAGCCCCGCAGCGACGGTGGACCCTCGCTGGCCGAGACGGCCCGGCAGCACGGCTGGCCGATCCTCCGCCTCCAGAGCTGATCGCGGGACTCAGACCCGCTCGCTGACCCGCCACAGGTACCAGCAGGCGGCGGTACGGAAGGGACGCCAGCGCTCCGCGGTGCGGGTGAAGCTCCGGGCGTCCGGCAGGTCCCGGCCCCGGTAGACGGCCTGGTAGCCCTTGCGCAGACCGTAGTCGGTCACCGCCAGCACGTCGGGCCGTCCCAGCCCGAACATCAGGAGCATCTCGACCGACCAGCGGCCGATGCCGCGGACCACGGTGAGGCGCTCCACCAGGGCCTCGTCGTCCATGGATGCGGCGGCCTCCAGGCCGGGAACCGTCCCGTCCAGGGTCCGGGCCGAGAGATCCCGGATCGCCCGGATCTTGGGGCCGGAGAGTCCGGCACCCCGCAAGGCGGTCTCCGGGATCGAGGCCAGATCCTCCGGGCCCGGGAAGGGGACGCCCGGGAAGAGCGCCAGGACGCGGCCCAGGATGGTGGCGGCCGCCTTCCCCGTGAGCTGCTGGTAGGCGATGGCGCGTACCAGGGCCTTGAAGATCGGCTCGGTGGGTCGGGCCTGGATCAGGCAGGGGCCGATCCGGTCGATCCAGCGTGCCAGGGCGGGATCCGCGCTCCGGAGGAAGGCGACGGCTTCCTCAGGGTCCCAGGCCAGGCCGTGGTCGGGAGAGGGGCGACGCCCCCGGGGGCCGAGCACCACCCCTTCGAGGGCCAGGAGCCGGGCCTTGGTGGTCAGGGCCCCCGGGGCGTTGAAGCCTCCGGGTCGGCCACCCGCCGCCAGCACCCGGTGGCAGGGCACCAGCAAAGGCAGGGGATTGCGCGCCATGGCCTGCCCCACGGCCCGGGCCGCGCCCGGCGAACCGGCCAGCGCCGCCAGCTCGCCGTAGCCCATGGTGGTTCCCGGCAGGATCCTCTGGGCCGCCTGGTAGACCCGGGAGTGGAAGGGGGGGATGCCCTCGAGGTCGAGCGGGAGGTCGTCGAAGGGATCGGGCGTCCCGGAGAGGTGGCGGGCGATCCGTCCCGGCAGGTCACGGAGCGGGCCCGGAGGTGGGATCGCCGGCTCCGGGTAGGGGTCCTCGAGACGGGCCCGCAGGTGCTCCCGGGCCTCACCGGAGGAACCACCGGGCAGCGTGGTTCCCCGCACGCCTCGCGGCGTCCAGGCCAGGCCGAAGGGCCCGAGAGCGGTCTCGACCAGGGTCCAGCCGGACTCCGTCCTGCCGCCCGCCGCCGAGCCGCGCCGCTTCACGGCGTGGTCCTGTCTTCCGGGGACAGCCTGCCGTCCTGGAGCCGGTAGCGCCGGACGTGGTCACGCCCGCCGCCGACGCCGACGCTGGCCACCAGTCCGCCAGGATCGGATCGGAACTCGAAGCTGGGCGCCTCGATCGCCGCCGGCCATTCGACCCTTCCCAGGCAGCGCCAGCCTGCCTCTCCCCGCAGGAAGACCCAGGCCCCCGGGCGGGGTCCCGGCTCCCCATGGGGCCCGGTCGAAGGGAACCAGGAGCCTCCGTCGAGCACGAAGCCCGGCCGGTCCCCCACCTGGAAGCGGGCGCGGACCCAGGGAAGCCGAGGGTGCAGCGAGCCGGGCGGTCGCGCCACCAGCAGGGTCTCGGGGGGCCGGCCGGGTTCGAAGGCCCGGAGGCGAGGTGCCTCGGCATCGGAGGCCAGGATCCAGGTGCCACCAGGCAGCAGTTCGGCCGAGCCGGCCTCGGGTCCCGGTGCAAGTCCCAGCAAGCGGCAGACCTCGCCGATCGGGTAGGGGCCGGCCCGCCCCGGGACTTCGGCCAGGTGGCTCCAGGCCGCGGCTGGATCCGGGAAACGGATCCGGGCGAGGCGAAGGCGTAGACCGGCGAGTCCGATCTCCCGGACCCGGGCGGCGGAGCCGGGGGAGGTCGGGGTCGCTCCGACCTGGTCCCGGAACCTCTCGGCCTGGCGGAGCAGTCGGATCGCCCCGGCCAGCCCGGTCACCTCGTCCTCGTCGATCCAACCCGGTTGTCCGGGATTCTCCAGGCGATCGATCCTGGCCTCGAGGGCCGCCAGGTCGGGAGCCCGGGGAACGCCTTCGCCATGGACCCTGGTGCTGGCGAGGACGAGGAAGGCGGCCATGGCGCAGACGGGGATCGATCGGGGAGACCGCATGCCTCGAAGTCTACCCGTCGAGGGTCAGGACCACCTTGCCGAAGGCGCTCCGACCCGAGATGTAGGCGTGCGCCTCGGCCAGCTCGTCGAGCCGGAAGGTCCGGTCCACGACGGGCTCCAGCCTGCCGCGCCCGACCTCGCCCCAGATCCTGCGCATGGAGGCGAGGGAGCCCATGGTCGAACCCATCACCGCCTGGTTCTTGAAGAAGAGGTGGCGGAGGTTCACCTCCACCTTCTCGCCGGTGGTGGCACCGCAGGTGACCAGCCGCCCGCCGCGTGCCAGGGAGCGGAGCGATTCGTCCCAGGTCGCGTGGCCGACATGCTCGACGACGACGTCGGCGCCGCGACCGCCGGTCGCCTGCTTCACGCTCCGGGCGAATCCCGGGGCCGAGTGGTCGAAGGCCGCCTCGGCGCCGATCGCCTGGCAGCGCTCCACCTTGGTCCGGCCGCCGGCCGTGGCCAGGACCCGGGCACCCAGGAGCCGTCCGATCCGGATCGCGGCGCTGCCGACGCCGCTGCCTCCCGCGATCACCAGGAGGGTTTCCCCGGATTCGAGGCGGGCGCGGTCGACCAGCATGGTCCAGGCGGTGAGGAAGGCCAGCGGGATCGCGGCCGCTTCCACGAAGCCGAGCGCCTCGGGCATGGGGAGGAGGTTCGCCTCCGGGACCACCACGGCCTCGGCCTGGGTCCCGTCCCGATGTTCCCCCAGGATGCGGTACTGGAGGCAGTGGTGGTCGCGGCCACCGACGCAGGCGTCGCAGATCCCGCAGCTGACGGCGGGATGGAGAGCCACCCGGTCGCCGATCCGTGCCCGGCGGATCCCGGGACCGAGGACCTCCACCACGCCGGCCCCGTCCGATCCCGGAGTGAGCGGGAGGGGAAAGGAATGCCCTTCGACGCCCTTGCGGACCCAGAGGTCGAGATGGTTGAGGCCGGACGCCAGCAGCCGGACCCGGACCTCGCCGGCTCCGGGCTCGGGAACGGGGATCTCCTCGACCCGGAGGCTCTCCGGGCCGCCATGGGCATGGATTCGGACCGCTCGCATGCGGCCAGAGTACCAGTCGCGAACGGCCGGGATCGCCCAGGATCCGCGGCGGACGAGGGGATTCGGCGCGGTCCCGCGGCCGGTTTGCCGCCTGCCGGCGGGGGCTTACCATGCTCCTCGGGGGCTGTCACCGACCGGATTCCATGGCCGACCTCGACATCCGTTTCGAGCTCAATCCCGCCAGCATCTTCCAGAATTGCCCGGAAGATCCCGGCCTCTACGTCCTCGAGGACGAGGCCGGCGACCTGCTGCTGGTCGACTACGCCAACAACCTGACCCAGGGCGTCACCAAGCACCTGCCCGAGAACGAGATGAAGAGCGAGGTGATCCGTCTGCGGGCGCGCTACTTCCGGTTCTTCCTCACCGAGGACCGGGCCGAGCTCGCCCGCCAATTCGACCGGTGGGTCCGCCGCAAGGGGGCCTTCCCGCTGGGAATGTCGGAGGCGCCCAAGGGGAGCGACTGGTACGGGCGGCCCGATCCCTCGGCGGCAGCCCGGGCCGAGCCCCCGGCTTCGACCCGGGAGAGCCCGGCGATCCCGACCGGAGTCGTGCCGGCATCCAGTCCACGAGGGGCGACCCGGGGTGGTGATCGCCCCCTCGAGGTCCTGCTGGTCGATGACGAGGTCCAGCTCCTGGTCCTGATGAAGGAGTTCCTGGAGATGGAGGGCATCCGGGTGCGGGCCGCGGCCAATGCCCGGATGCTGGCCGATGCCCTGCGCACGGGTCCGGTCGATGCCGTGGTGATGGACTTCCACCTGCCCGACCTGAAGCCCGAGGCGGTGCTGGAGGCCATCCGTCGCCTGGCTCCCCAGGCCCTCGTCCTCCTGATCACCGCCACCGAGGAGAAGGAACAGGCCTACGGCCTGCTCGAGAAGGGCGTCCGCAAGATCTTCCCCAAGCCCTTCAGCATGAAGATGCTGACCCGGACGATCCTGGACTACTTCGCCGGGTCCGGCGGCGGGTAGCGGCCTACGGCTTGGTGTCCCCGAGGTCGCTCTCGGAGAGGTCATCCTCCGAGAAGGCATCGTCTCCCGAGAGGTCCTCCTCGGAGAGGTCCTGGCTCTCGCTGACGGGCGCGGGCGATGCCCCGGCTGCGGATCCGGCGTCGACGGGACGGTAGGTCTCGCCCTTCTCGTAGGCCTCCCGGCGGCCCCTCGCCTCCCGCACCGGGATCGCCATCAGGGTTCCGGCGGCCTCCAGGACTGCGTCGGTGCTCCCCCGGAAGGCCGGGTGGTCGACCGCCAGCTCGATCAGGCGTTCGAAGACCGCGGTCCTGCCCTGTCGGGCTCCCTCTCCGATCTCCTGGTGCGCCGCCCCGTGGGTGGCGATCTGCCGCAGCAGCCGGGCGAAGGTCTTCTCCTCGATGCGGAGGAGGTTCCGGAGACGGTTGATGGCGGCGTTCTGGACCGCATCGAAACGGCCGTCCGCATCGGCAGCAGCCTCCAGGGCGAGCTGGAACGCTTCGAGGCGCACCGGGTAGAGGTCCGGGTCCTCCATGGTGGGGACCCGCTGCTTCAAGGCGTTCAACCGGCCGGCGACCTGCCCTGGCTTGGGACGGGCGGCTTCGGCCTTGACCTGTCGGCTCTCGACCGCGGCCAGGATGCCGGCCCAGGCGGCTGCGAAGCCGTGCACCACCAGCAGGTTCCAGCCCGGCAGGCTGGCGTAGCGGATCGCCATGATGGTGACCATGATCCAGAGCGAGAGGCAGGCCCATCCCTGCAGGGGGAATCCTCCCAGCATCAACCCGATGCCCGGGAGCATGGCGTTGGCTCCCACCACGGCGGGCACGCCGGGGAAGTCCGCCTGGCCGCTGCGGTACTCGCTGCCCCGGGCCAAGGCCCAGAAGACCAGATGCACCGCGACGTAGAGGAAGACGAAGAAGGCCAGGGGTCCTCCAACCAGCACCAGGAGGATCTTCCAGCCGGAGTCGTAGAGGGCCGCGGCGCGGCGGCCCGGCGGGACCTTGGGGAGGCTCGCCACGGCGTGCACACTGTATCCGAGAAGGTCGACGGATCCACGTCGTCCCGGATAGGGAACCTGGAGGGGTGGAGGCGGGTCGGAGTACCGGGGGGATCCGGAGCGGAGGTCGTCCCATGGACCGGACCTGGGAGTCTGAGCGGACCGCGAGCCCGGGAACGGTGGAGCGGAAGCCGACCCAGACGCTGCGTGAGCGATTCGGCCGGGGTGCCGGGACCGCGCTGGTCCTGGCCATGGCGATCGGTCTCGGGGCCCCCGGCGTCTCGACGGCCATGCCCAGGACGCCCTACGCGGATTCGGACTTCTTCGCCGACGACGACCTGGGCGGCCTCGACGACTTCGACGCACCTGCCTCGGGAAGCCCCGGGACACGCCGGGAGGAACTTCCGGGTGGAGGCGACGAGGACGAGGACGAGTTCGGATTCGGGGAGCCCGGAGACGACGATCCCTTCGGGGAGCCCTTCCCCGAGTCGGTCCCGACCGTGGCGACCGGCCCGGTGGCGGGCTCGGGCCTCGGCTCGGAGGAGTACCTCACGGCCTTCGCCGACCTGCTCGACGAACTCGAGAGTCGGGGTGTGGAGGTCCCCTTCCATGGCTTGCAGCGGGCCCGTCTGGCCCGCCTGACCGGAGGCGGTCTCCGAACCGAGGTGCTGCTCCAGGTGGCGGCCGATCCCCGGGCCCGGGTCCCCGGGGACGAGCTGGCCAGGGTCCACGCTTCGAGGGTCGGGGGCGGGTCGGTCCCGGTCCCCGCTGCGCCGGCGGCCCCCGAGCCGCCGGGCAAGCCCTCGTCCGAGGACTGCTGGGACGTCGATCCCTTCGATGCTCCCGAGGAGTGCCTGGAGTTCGATCCGGGTGGCTTCGACGAGCCTTCCCCCCCGGCTGCTGTTCCCGGCACGGCTCGGGGCCCGGCGGCTCCCTTCGCGATCCTGGCCCGGCGGCGCGACCTGGCCCGGCGGATCCTGGCTCCCCTGACGGCGGGCGAGCTCGCGGCCTGGCTGTCGGGTTCCGCCGAAGAGCGGAAGGCCGCCGAGGACGGGCTCCATGAGCTGGCCGGAACCGAGCTGGGACGGCGGCGCCTGGGGGAGGCGATCGGCATGGGGATCCCGGACCCCGCGGCCGAGGCCGTCGCCCGCGCCCTGGGGGAGGACGGGACGGCCGAGGACCTGCCGCTGCTCGAAAGGATCGCCAGGGAGCACCTGGGCGCCAGCGAAGAGGCGGCCCGGGCCGAGGGACGGATCCGGGAGAGGGCTGCCAGGACCGTCGGTCTCGACCGGTACCAGCGCCTGGAACTGGCGAGGCTCCAGCTCGCGTCGGCGGCTCGGCTGGCGGAGGAAAAGCAGTGGCGGGCCGCGGCTCGAGCCGCAGCCGGTGCCGCCGAGGCCGGAGGCAAGGCGGTCGGGCCCCGGCTGGCGCTGGCCCGCTACGCCTACCAGACCGGTGCCTACCAGAAGGCCAGGGAGGCCCTGGAGCGGGCCTTCGCCGACGGGGGAACCGGGTACGAGCTCTACACCTGGTATGCCCTGGTGCTACGGCGCCAGGGGGAGGACGAGCGGCTCCGCGGATTCCTGGAGCGGGCATTCCTGCAGGGTGGACCCACCGAACTCAAGGTGCGACTCGCCAACGAGCTGGCGCTGGAATACACCCTCCGGGGCGACGGAGCCGAGGCCGAGCGACTGGCCAGGATCGGGCTCGGCTACTCGGTGCCCGAGGAGGTGGCCGACAACCTGTGGACCCGGCTGGCGGAGGCCAGGGTCCTCCAGGGGCGGCTCGAGGAGGCGGAAACCGCCTACCGGCGGGCCCTGGCCCTGGATCCCGGGTACCGCAAGGCCCAGACCGGCCTGGCCGTGGTGCGGGACCTTCGCGGCGGCGGGCTCTCGGCAGGCCTCGCCGGGCGCTGACGCCGGGGGCGGGATTCGACCAGGGCCTACGGGGAACCGCTCCCGGCCTTCCCAGGAGCGTCCCTGGAGGGATCGAGCCGGATCTCCTCCTGGTACTCGGTGTCGGTGTTGACGGCCCACAGGTCGTGCTTCTCGCCCATCACGTTGCGGGCGGCCAGGATTCCCATGAGCAGCGAGTGGTCCTGGTTGTTGTACTTGAAGGCCCCGTAGCGGCCGATCGGCTGGAGGTTCGAGAAGCCCTTCAACCAGGCGATGATCGGTTCGAGGTGCTCCAGGTACCCCTGCTTGTAGACGGGATAGCAGCGGCGTAGCCGGATCACCTTGCCGGTGGTGACCTGGGACTTCCGGATGAGGCCCACGGTCTCGAGTTCCCGGGCGGCCTGGTCGACGAGTTCCTGGTCGGGCGCCGACCAGATCGGGTCCTCGTCGAAACACCAGAACTCGACCACCAGCGGGGTCTTCTTCGAGCCCGCGGGGGCCAGCTCCCCGGACCAGTTGCGGAAGTTGGTGAGGCGTCCCATGCGGACCTCGGGCGCATGCACGTAGATCCAGTTGTCGGGGAAGAGGTCGACGCCGTCGACCATCACGTAGGCGAGGATGGTGTTGCGGAAAACCAGCCGCCGGCTGGCTTCCAGGATCTCGGGAGGGGGCGGCGGGTCCATGCCCTGGATGAGCAGGGTGAGCGGCATGGAGGAGAGCAGGTAGGGTGCCGGGTGGACCCGCTCGGTGCCGTCCTGGGTACGGGTCACCACCTCGGTGACGCGGCCCCGTCCGTCGTGTCGGATGGTGGTCGCGGGTTCGCCGAGGCGGACGTCCCCGCCCCACTCCCGGACCCGCTCCGCCATGCGCTCGTAGAACATGCCGGTGCCCCGGCGGGGATACCCGAAGCGGTCGACCAGGGTCTTGACCTTGTTGCCCTTGCCCCCGAAGAAGGCGTTCTTGATCGCCTCCGAGAGGGAGAGGCCCTTGATCCGCTGGCCGGCCCAGTCGGCGCCGATCTCGGTGCAGGGGATGCCCCAGAGCTTCTCGGTATAGGTCTTGAAGAAGGTCTCGTAGAGCACCTTCCCGAAGCGGTTGGTGACCCAGCCCTCGAAACTCTTCTCGTCGGGATGGGGCGAGACCTTGGCCCACAGGTAGGAGAGCACCGCGTGGACCGATCGGATCGGTCCCAGTCCGAAGAAGGCGTTCCAGGGCTTGAGCGGGTAGTAGAAGAACTTGCCCCGGTAGTAGATGCGGGTGAGGCGGTCGACCTGCACGATGTCCTCGCCCAGGACCTCCTCCCACAGGCGGTTCACCACCTCGATCTTGGTGAAGAAGCGGTGGGGACCCAGGTCGACGATGTGGTCCTCCCAGGTGAAGGAACGGGCCAGGCCGCCCACGAAGGGACTGGCCTCCAGCACGGTCACCGGGCGCTTGGCCTTGGCCAGGTTGTAGGCTGCCGCCAATCCGGCGGGACCGGCTCCCAGGACCAGGGCACCGCCTTCGCTCACCGCAGCCCCGCGATCTCTCGGACCTTCTCCATGACCGGGGCAGCGATCTCCCCGGCCCGACGGGCTCCGTCCGCTAGCACGTCCCGGACCGTGTCCGGTTCCTTCTCGAGCTGGCGGCGCTTCTCCTGGATCGGGGCCAGCGAGGCGACCATGCGGTCGGCCAACCGGGTCTTGCAGTCGAAGCAGCCGATGCCGGCGCTCCGACAGCCCTGTTCGACCCAGGTCAGGTCGTCCGCCGTCGAGTAGACCTTGTGCAGGCTGTAGATGTTGCAGTCGTTGGGTTCGCCGGGGTCCTTGCGCCGGACCCGCTTGGTGTCGGTGACCGCCACCTTCAGCTTGCCCCGGATGGTGGCCTCGTCGTCGCCCAGGGCGATGGTGTTGCCCTTGGACTTCGACATCTTGGCGTTTCCGTCCAGGCCGAGCATCCGGGGTACGGGGGAGAGTTCCCAGGCCGGCTCGGCGAAGAAGTCGGTCCGGAACCGGGTGTTGAAGCGTCGGCCGATCCTGCGGGTGAGCTCGATGTGCTGGACCTGGTCCTCGCCCACCGGGACCACCTCGGCCTGGTAGAGGAGGATGTCGGCCGCCTGGAGGACGGGATAGTCGAGGAGCCCGATGTTGGTGGCGCCCTCGTCCTCCTGCGGCTCTTCCCCGGACGGCTCGCCGGGAGCGACGTCGGCCTCGGAGGTCGCCTTCTTCGCCATCTTGTCCTTGAACTGGGTCATCCGGTAGAGGTCGCCGAGCGGGGTCAAGGTGTTGAAGACCCAGGCGAGTTCCGTGTGCTCCGGGACCCGGCTCTGCACGAACACGATTGCTCGCTCCGGGTCGATCCCGCAGGCGAGGAAGTCGGTGGCCATCTCCAGGATCCGCCGCTGCATGGCACCCGGGTCGTATTCCTGGGTCATGGCGTGGAGGTCCACCACGCAGAAGATGGCGTCGAAGCGCTCCTGGAGCCGGACCCAGTTGCGGACGGCACCCTCGAGGTTCCCCAGGTGCAGCTCCCCGGAGGGCTGCATGCCCGAGAACAGTCTCTTCCTGGCGGCCATCCGAGGCGCTCCCTTCGGGCCTGGTCCGGTCCCGGTCCGGAACTGACGGTACCTCGCGGCGGGAGGCTCCCGCCACGCCCGGGTCAGGGGGGAGGGCCGGAGACCGACGTGGGGTCTCCCGGGCGGGCGGGGACCAGCAGCCCCCCCAGCTCGGAGCCGCGCAGGAGCAGGGTCGAGGCCCCCATGAACAGGGTGGGAAGGGTACCGGCCACCCAGAGCAGGATGGCGAAGGCTGCCGCCATGTCCCTGGGGTGTCCGAGGGCCGTCAGGGTCTCGCTGCAGGCCAGTTGGAAGGGACCGAGGAAGCCGGGCGCCTGAGGGAGGGCCACCGCGAAGGCGATGGCCCCCAGGGTCAGACCGCAGGCCGACGGGCCGAGATCGAGACCCACCGAACGGGCGGCGACGTGGATCCCGGCCAGGCTGATCGACCAGTGGAACAGGCTCAGGACCACCAGCTTCATGGTGCTCGCCACCGACCCCAGGGTGGCGAGTCCCTCGGCCAGGTTGGCGAGGAAACCGTTCGCCGGATCGCGCAGGCGTTCGGGGAGGAAGCCCACCAGGGGCGCAGCCAGGGCCTGGAGGGCACCCGGTCTCCGCCCGAGGAGGACCAGGACGGGCAGGCCCAGCAGGGCCACGGCCGCCACCAGGCTGCCGGCCGCCCGCATCCGTGCCAGGGCGGGCGTGGTGCTCCCGATGGCCGCGGCCGAGGCGCCCAGGAAGAAGGCCAGGGTCGCCAGATCCGAGAGGCGTTCGACCAGGAGGCTCGCCAGACCGTGGCCCAGCGGCACCCGGGCCAGGCGGTTCAGGGTGGCGGCCCGGACCAGTTCTCCGGCCCGTCCCGGAAGCACGGTGTTGGCTCCGAAGCCCATGCAGATCCCGTCCCAGAGATCGCGGAAGGCGATCCCGGATCCGCCCGGGAGCAGCAGGCGCCAGCGGACGGCCTTGGCCAGGTAGAGCGGGACCTGGAGGAGGATGGAGGCCAGGACCAGGGCGGGATCGGCGGCCAGGATCACGCCGCCTACCGCGGTCGTGTCGACCCGGGAGAGGAAGAGGACCAGGCAGGCCCCGCCGACCGCGATGCCGACCCCCAGCGCCAGTTTCGATCGGGTCGGGCCGGCCGTCACGGGACGACCAGGGCGACCCGCTCGGGATCCCTGGCGACCACGGTGGAGAGGTCCCCGCCCTGGGAGGGGAGCCGGGCGAACCCCCGGGTCAGGATCTCCGGCAGGCGGCGGGGCTTCCGGGTGGCGGCGTCCAGGGCGGCGTGCTCGGTCCTGGCCCGACACCGGAGTTCGCCGCCGACCTCCAGGCGGTACTCGAGCTCGAGGCGGGCACCCGAGAGCGACCACAGGGCTGCCTCGACGACCATCGTGTCGCCGAGTTCGACGCCTCTCAGGTACTCGATCTCGGCCCGGGTGATCGGGAGCAGCAGGCCTTGGCGCTCGAGTTCGGGGTAGGGGGTACCCAGGGCATCCAGGAGGCGCAGTCGGGCCATCTCGAACCACGAGAAATAGCGAGGGTGGTAGACGAGACCCATCTGGTCCACCTCGTGGTAGCGCACCTGGATCTCGAGCCGGACATCGGTGGCGGGGAGCGGGTCCACGGGTCGCACTGTACCTCCTCCCCCGGCCGGCCGACTTCGAGTCCCGCCCCTCGCGTGCCGATGGTCCCTGGGAGGAGGCGGATGCGGTCCGAGCGTCGGTCGCGATTCCCGACCGGTCCGGGGGTCCGGGCCTGGTCGACTCTTGCCTCGGTGGGGCTGGTCCTCCTCCTCGGCTTCTCCTCGGGTCCAGGCTGCGGCGGCGACGACCGCTTGCTCCTGCCCAATCCCTCCAATGTGACGGGGACCACCGGAGCCCTCCGTGGGACGGTCCGCTCCGGCGGACTCCCGGTCGACGCCGTGGACCTCCGGACCGTACCCGGGGGACCCACGGCCCGCACCGATGCCCTGGGTCGCTACACCCTGGAGGCCGTGGTCCCGGGACAGGTACGGGTGGTCGCCGAGAGATCCGGGTTCCTCCCCTCCTTCGAGGATGTCGTGGTGCTCCCGGGACGGACCAGCGTGGCGGACGTGAGTCTGGTACCGGCCTCCCTGAGCGGGACGCTCCGGGGCCAGGTGACCGACGGCTCCTTCGGGCTGTCCGGGGTCGAGGTGCGCACCGTTCCGGCTTCCCAGACGCTGGTCACGGGGGTCGACGGTCGCTACTCCTTCGCCGGCCTGACCCCCGGGAGCTACACCGTCCGGGTGCGGCGCCTGGGCTACGATTCGGTCGAGCGCACCCTCCCGGTCCTGGAGGGACGGGAGACGGTCCAGGACTTCGCCCTGGCGGCCCGGACCGACGGCGTGGTGCAGGGCCGGGTGACGGACTCCGGCGGGGCCCTGTTGCCCGGGGTCCGCGTCGATCTGCTGGCAGGGAATACCGTGGTGACCGCGATCACGAACCAGCTCGGCGAGTTCGGGTTCTTCGGGGTCACCACCGGCTTCTACCTCCTCTCGAGCAGCCGGGCGGGCTTCCTCCCGGGGTCCAAGGGAATCGACGTCCGGGGCGGAGCGGTCGCCAACGGGGATCTGGTGATGTTCCTGGTGACCAATCCGTCGCCGGTACCCGGGGCGATCACCGGGACGGTCTACGACGGGGACGACCGTCCCGTCGCCGGGATCACCGTCTCGCCCAGTGTGGCCGCCACCCCGCCGACCACCGTGACGGCCGCCGACGGTCGGTTCCGGTTCGTGGACGTTCCCACCGGGTCGGTGGTGGTCACGGCCACCCAGGTCGCGCCGCTTCCCGGCCAGCCGACCTTCGCCACCGGGACCCGGACCGTGCTGGTGGGCTCGGGTGCCACCGCCGACGCCAGCCTGAACCTGGAGGAAATCTGATGCGGCGCTGGTGGCGGTCCTCGGTCCTGGCGCTGCTGGCGGCCTCCGGGCTCCCGGGTGCGCCGGGGGCCCTGCCGGCACCGGCACCGGCAGCGGCACCGGTACCGACGCAGACTCCGGCGCCGACGCCGGCCGCCACTGCGGCTCCAGCGCCGGCCGCCTTCCGGGTCTTCCTCGATCCCGGACACGGAGGCAAGCCGGAGCCCGCCTCGACCCGGGGCGGCGCCCACTTCGACCCCCTCTCGGGCCGCTTCCTGAACGTCTACAGCTACGGGACCGAGTACCGGGCGCCCGGCGGCATCGTGATCAGCGAGCAGCAGCAGGTGCTGGCCCTGGCCCGGAAGATCCGGGAGCGGCTCGACTGGACCAGGACCGAGGACGGATGGGAGCGGTTCCAGGCCCTGCTGGCCCGCTTCGGGGCCGTGCTCCCGCCCTTCCACCGGGTGATGTTCGAGACCCGGCTGTCGAGGGAGAACGATTTCCGCAGCCACCCCGACGCCGGACGTCGCGATGTGAACAAGCACTTCCGGATCTTCGATTCCCCGTCACGGATCCCCTGGGACCCTTCGGTCCCGATGCAGGAGGGGAGGCTTTCCAAGGCCGCGGCCTTCGCTCCCGACCTCCTGCTCAGCC
Organism: uncultured bacterium; assembly: GCA_964403795.1. Taxonomy (GTDB): domain Bacteria; phylum Muiribacteriota; class UBA6191; order CAZXTJ01; family CAYOHP01; genus CAYOHP01. The sequence continues at coordinate 22,186 of CAYOHP010000048.1, forward strand.
TCCACATCGACGGGAGCCGGAATCGGCAGCAACGGGGCATGAGCGCCCTGTTCGTGCCCTCGCATGCGGACTTCGAGCTGGCCCGGAGGATCGCCCTGGGGACCGCCAAGCCGACCGACGTGGCCAAGAAGCTCCGGCACTGGTGGAAGTACTCCGGCCATGGGCGGGACAAGACCCAGTGGATGCTCAACGACTGCTGGACCTACTTCACCGGGTACCGGTCGGACCCGTCGGGCAGCCGCGCCGACCTGGAGAGCTACATCGGCCAGCGCTGGCAGCATGTCCGGTGGGCCTATGCCGAGGATGTCGAGGCACCGCCGCGGACCTCCCTGGCCGGGCCTTTCACCGGCCGCTGGTTCGAGCGGGAGAGGTCGGCCTACGAGGGGTTCCGACGGGGGGAAGGGCCCGAGGAACTCGGGGGGGACAACCTGTATGCCGGCCAGGAGCTGATCCGCTTCCTGCGCTACGCTCTCTGGAAGGACTACTCCGACGGAGGAACCGCCTTCGCCAAGGATCTGACTCCCCGGGAACTCCTGCCGCCCCACGAGAAGCCGACCGGATCGGACTGGGCGATGCCGCTCTTCACCAACGCGGTCGCCCCCTACCTGGAGCTCGGGCAGCTCTGGAACTCCAAGGATCGCTTCCTGCTCACCGAGAAGCTCGATGTGATGGCCGATGCCCTGGCCGTGGGGATCTACTCCCTGGTGACGGGATTCGCGACTCCCCAGTTGGAGGGCGTGGACTCCCCCAAGGGAGTGCGGATCGAGTGGGAGAGGTACCGGCTGCCCGATGGCCGGACCTGGTCGGAAGCGGGCCGGAAGGCCGAGGAATCCAAGTCATGATCGACCCCCGCGCCAGGATCGATTTCCTCAGGGACCCGATCCACAACTACATCTCGTTCACCGAGGAGCCCGACGATCCGGGAGCCCCGTCGGAGCGCCGCATCATCGAGAGCCGCTGGGTGCAGAGGCTGCGCCGGATCTTCCAGCTGCAGTGCGCCTGGATGGTCTATCCGGGTGCCCACCACACCCGGTTCCTCCACTCCCTGGGGGCGATGCACCTGGCGGGGAGGTTCGCGTCCTCTCTGTGGGAGAGCTACGTCCGGAACCTGGGGGACGACATCCCCTCCAAGAACCATGTGGTCCAGGTGATGCGCCTGGCGGGGCTCCTCCACGACGTGGGCCACGGCCCGATGGGTCACACCCTCGACGAGGTCTACGCCAAGCAGGGATGGACGACGACCCACGAGGACATCTCCCGGGCCATCATCGTCGGTGAGCTGGGGGACGTGATCCGCGGCCTCCGGAGGTCGGTGGACGGTCCCTTCACGGAGGAGATCGACCCGGAGGTGGTCGCCGACTTCGTGAAGCCCCCCCGGGGACGGGGCTGGGATCAGGCCTGGAAGAAGCAGTTCGCGAAGATCATCACGGGTCTCTACTCGGCCGACAACCTGGACTACCTGGTACGGGACGCCTACTTCTGCGGCACCCGGGAGTACGGCCTGGTGGATGCCGAGCGGTTCATCCACTCGACCTTCGTCACCCAGGACGGGCTCACGCTCCACAAGAACAGCCTCTCTGCCTTGAAGTCCTACCTGCTGGCGCGGGCCTCGATGTACGAGAACGTCTACTTCCACCGGACCGTCCGGGCCTACGACTTCTCGTTCGAAGCGCTCCTGATCGACTCGTTTCCGCACCTCGGGGTGGGCAACCCCCTCGAGGACCTCGAGGGGTTCTTCCGGTTCGACGACTGGCGCATGTACAGCCTGGGGGCGAACTGGTCGGTCCTCGGCGACCCCACCCTGGCGGCCCTGGGCCGGGGATGGACCGACCTCCTCTCCAAGAAGCCCACGTGGAAGGCTGCCTTCGAGCTCACCGTGTTCCCGGGCGATCCCCTCTCCGGACTCTTCGATCCCCATGACGTCGGGACCAAGATCGAGGAGCTGGTCCTCGAGGAGCTGGGAGAGGCAGTACCCCTCAAGGTGGACGTACCCTTCCTGACCGTCCGTCCCGGCTCGCTCCAGGCGGCCAGCGTCAAGGACGTCCTGGTCTGGGACCCGCTGGCCCGTACCTCCACCCGGCAGCCCCTCGAAGAGGTGTTCCGCCAGATCCCCACGACCTTCCTGGTGCCCCGGGTGTATGCCCGCACAGAGGATGTGGAAGCGGTCCGGAGAGTGGCTCCCGCAGCCCTCGGCAGAGGCGGCTTCGTACAGAAGACCAGCTACTGAGACCGGGCTTGGAAGCCGCTTGTCCGGCGCCCGGGGATCCAGTACCCTCACGGCGGGAGCTCGGGCAATGCGTCGCATGGTTCGGTTCGGGTTGCTCCTGCTGGCCCTCGGGGCCGGTAGCTTCGCCGCGGAGATCTTCCCCCCCAACCAGTTCCGGCTCGTAGATCCCAAGGGGAAGGTCGAGATCCGGGCCAAGGAGGGGGCGACCTCGAAGGTCGAGGCCAAGGCCATTCCCGTGGTGGGCGATCGGATCCTGGTGGGGAAGGACGCCGGCGCCTCCCTCCAGGTCGGGCGCATGGCGATGGTCTACCTCTTCGAGGAGTCCGAGTTCGAGATCGCCGGGATCGAGGCGGATGGCCGCCCCAAGCTGGTCCTGGTCGACGGGGGCGCCCTGGCCAAGACCGGCACGGAGGCATCCAAGGTCCCTCTCGAGGTCCGCTTCGGCGCCAACCTGCTCAAGATGAAGAGCGGCCTGGTGGAGGTCCGCTACAAGGCCGAGAAGAAGCTGGCCCTGGCCGGCGTGGTCCGGGGCGGGGCCGACCTCGAGGGGCCGGCCGGGACGACCAACCTCTCGGAGGGGGAGTACCTGGTCGCTCCGGACGGCAAGACCAAGAAGCGCTCCATCGACAAGGCTGCCCTGAAGACCCGCTGGGACTACCTCGGGGAGTCCGTGTTCCGGGTGGAGATCCCGGAGATCCAGGACGAGGTCCCGCCTCGGGTGACCATCCTCAGCCCGACCGAGGGTGCTCTCGTGCCCGGACCCGAGGTCGAGCTGTTCGGGACCGTGGACGATCCCGGGGTGGAGAGCATCCAGGTCAAACTCGATGGGGTCTTCCAGCGGAACGTCAAGGTGCGGGAAGGCCAGTTCCGGTCGCCGGTGGTGCTGAAGAAGCCCTCCCAGACCCTGGTGGTCATCGCCCAGGACGCAGCCCTGATGAGCGGATCCGCCGAGGTCGTGGTCCGATGCACCACGCCTGCCGCGCCCCCGGAACCGGAGAGGCCCAAGACCGAACCCACGGCCGTCGAGCGAGCCCTGGCGGTCCTCAAGGATCCCTCCAAGGATCCGACCCTGTTCGGGGCCATGTGTTTCGGGGCGCTGATGGCGGTGCTCATCGTGGGACTCGCGATCCGCAAGGGGCTCGGCCTCATGAAGAAGGGTGCCGCCACCGCGGCGGGCCTGGCGACCGGGGTCATCTTCCACCGCTGCGAGAAGTGCGGAGAGCGCGAGTACGAGTACCATCTGTTCTACACGACCGAGCCGGTGACGTCGCCGTTCATGCGGAATCTCATCAACAACGTGAACCCGATGGCGACATCGATCATGAACGAGTCGCTGGAGAACCTCCTGAACACGGGTCTGTCGGGATCCGCACCGGCCAAGGCTGCCGACCAGAAGATCCGGGTAACGTGTACCTGGTGCGACAGCTGCAAGGTCGGGAACCTGAAGCTCGAGCACATGCGGGCCACGGACGTGGCCAAGACCGACGACTACCAGATCATCCACCCGATCTTCATCGAGTGGGTCCGCAAGGTCTACGACTGATCCGGGCGGCCCGATGCCCTCGGGACCCTCCGGACATCCGAGGAGGATCCCCGCCATGAGCGACGTCCGCGTCGAGTCCGACACCATGGGGCCGGTCGAGGTCGCCAGCGACCGGTACTGGGGAGCCCAGACCCAGCGCTCGCTCGAGAACTTCCGCATCGGGGTCGAGAAGATGCCCCGGGAGGTGGTCCGGGCTTTCGGCATCCTGAAGCGCGCCGCCGCGGTCGTGAACCGGGACCTCGGAGTCCTGCCCGCCGAACTCTGCGATGCCATCGTGAAGGCCGCGGACGAAGTCGTCGAGGGCCGCCTCGACGAGCATTTCCCGCTGGCGGTCTGGCAGACCGGGAGCGGGACCCAATCCAACATGAATGCCAACGAGGTCATCTCGAACCGGGGGATCGAGATGCTTGGAGGCGTCATGGGCTCCAAGAAGCCGATCCACCCCAATGACCACGTGAACAAGGGTCAGAGCTCGAACGACGCCTTCCCGACGGCCATGCATGTGGCGGCGGCAGAGAGTCTCTCGGGGAAGCTCCTGCCGGCGGTCCGCCGGTTCCGGGCAGAGCTCGAGGCCAAGGCCCGGGCCTTCGCCGACATCATCAAGATCGGGCGGACCCACCTCCAGGACGCCACGCCGTTGACCCTCGGGCAGGAGTTCTCGGGCTATGCCGAGCAGTTCCGGCAGGCGGAGCGACGGATCGAGCTGGCCCTGGCGGAGCTCATGCCGCTCGCCCAGGGGGGCACTGCGGTGGGCACCGGCCTCAATGCCCACCCGGAGTTCGCCGACAGGGTGGCCGCCGAGATCGCCCGACTCACGGGACTCCCCTTCGTGTCGGCCCCCAACAAGTTCGAGGCCCTGGCGGCCCATGACGCCCTGGTCTTCGCCCATGGAGCCCTGAAGACCCTGGCGGCCTCGCTGATGAAGGTCGCCAACGACATCCGGTGGCTGGCGTCCGGACCCCGCTGCGGTCTGGGCGAACTCCGGATCCCGGAGAACGAGCCCGGGAGCTCGATCATGCCGGGGAAGGTCAATCCGACCCAGTCCGAGGCCGCCACCATGGTCTGCGTCCAGGTCTTCGGGAACGACGTGGCCGTCAACCTCGCCGGCGCCTCGGGGAACTTCGAGCTGAACGTGTTCAAGCCGGTCCTGATCCACAACTTCCTGCAGTCCTCCCGGCTCCTGGCCGACAGTCTCGACAGCTTCCTGTCGAACTGCCTGGTCGGGGTCGAGGCCGACCAGGCGAGGATCCAGGACCTGCTCCATCGCTCGCTCATGCTGGTCACCGCCTTGAACCCTTGGATCGGGTACGACCAGGCGGCCAAGGTGGCGAAGACCGCCTTCAAGGACGGCAAGACCCTCAAGCAGGCGGCCCTGGACCTCGGCGTGAAGCTCCTCCCCGAGAAGGGCGGAGGCCCGCTCGACGGCGACACCTTCGACCGGGTCGTGGATCCCTCCAAGATGGTCGGGACCTTCCGCCCCCGGTAGGTCGCTGGCGCTCGCTCCCGGGGGTCCGGTGCGCAGCCGGAGCAGGCACGGAACGCCAGGGCCGTGGCCGTCGCCACGACCCCGACGTTCCGTTGCAACCCTTCGGGTTGCTGCAGATTGCTTTGGGGGGCCCCCCCCAAACCCCCCGGACACCCCAGCGAGCGCCCTGGGGAGGGCCCGGATGGACCGGAACGTCTCCCACTACGAATAGGGGCGCGACGTCACGGCGCTCCCGCGCTCGCTCCCGGGGGTCCGGTGCGCAGCCGGAGCGCCCCGGGTTCATCCCGGGGGAGCAGCGTAGGCGGAGCACCCCGCGAGCGAGCCCCTTGGGGCGAGGTGCAGAGAACCAAGCGTCGTCCCCCGGACATAAAGAGCGATCCCCCACGGCTGGGGGGGGGATGCCGCAGGGGACCGCCGATCACGGACGCTATGGGTAAAGGCCGGCCCCCAAGGCCTGGGGGGGGTGCCGAGAGAGCCGGCCCAATCGATCTCGTTCCCTACCTACTATCGGGCAGGGTCGGGCTGCTCTGCAAGGCGCCAATGTCAACCCTTCGCGAAAGGTTGCCGGACCCGAGCGGATCGCACCCCACCAGGGGGAGGGCGCACTCCCGCCCGAGGATTCCGGTGGAGGCAGCCCGCCGGGCCAGCTCCTCGAGGCCGCCCTGGGCTCTGGTGTCGAAGCGATAGCAGAACCCTTCGAAGTACCGGCGCAGCTCCGCCTGGGACAACCCGGTGGATCGAGCCGGAAGGGGCCCGCCTTTCTGCAGAATGTCCAGGAATTCCCTCCGGCTGTCCTCCATCACCTGGACGCCCGTTTGGAGTCGGTCCGCGACCTCCGGGAGGGTCACGACCTCCTTGCGGGCCGCCAGCACTGCGAAGACCATGGGCAGGCCGGTCCGCCGGGTCCATTCCTCTGCCAGGTCGATGACGAATCGATGACCGGCGGACGGGCGGGTGGCCAGGGCCTCGTCCCCGATCAGGAGCACCGGGCCCTCGGGCAGGGGTCCCCGATGATCCCACGGGACCAGTTCGGGGCGCCGCCCCTGCTCTGCGAGCAGGAGGCGGAGGAGAGCAACGCTGGTAGCGGAGTGCGACGAGACGTGGATCCGGTCGACCTCCAGGTCCTCCAGGGGAACCGGCGAGAGCAGGACCACGGAGCGGACCGGGCCCGGAGCCGCGATGCACAGCGGCCTCACCAGTTCGAGCCGATCCAGGTTCCCGAGCAGCTCGATCGAGGAGATCCAGGAGGCCTCGAGTCGGCCCGAGAGCAGCAGGGAGTTGAGCCGCGAGGGGCGCTCGGCCCGGACCTCGATACCCTCCGGGAACGGTCGCAGGAAGAACGGGTCGGCGTTGATGTAGTCGATCCGGCCCAGCCTGAGGCGGGTTCCCACCTTGCCGGACTCCTCTCGGGGGCGGGGTGGGCGGGGGCCCACCGGACGATCGACAAGCCGGCGAAATCTAGCACGGGCCTTGTCTTGCCGGGGCTACTCCGAGTCCCGGTTCCGACCCGAGTGTACCCTCGGGTTCCGAGGGGCGGGCCTGTACCCGGGACTCGCTCTTGCCGGTCCGGAGGTCGCGCGAGGTGAAGGCCGAGTACCAGGGCGAGGGACCGGTCCCGGTCCTGCGCCTGCTCGAACCGATCGTGGACATCAACAACATCTCCGAGTTCCGCGACCTGCTCGAGGAGAAGGCCAGGGAGGGAAGCGGCCCTCTGGTCCTCGACCTCTCGGAGACGAGCTACGTGGGCTCGGTGGGCCTCGGTATGATCAGCCTGGTCTCGATCATGCTCGAGAAGGAAGGACGTCGCTTCGCGGTGGTCGCCCGCTCCGAGGAGGTCCGACGGGTCTTCCAGATCTCGGGCCTGCACAAGGTGATGCTGGTAGTCGGGAGCCTCGAGGACGCCCTCTCGTCCCTCTCCGCCGAGGCCTGATTCACGAACCTGCCCGGACGCGAACGACCCGGGCCGGAGCCCGGGTCGCCCACGCTCGAGATCGGTCCCCGGGGATCAGCGGTCCGTGAAGTGGGCGGATCGGTTGCCGCCGTCCATCACGAAGCGGACCCTCCCGCCCGACCAGTCGACCTCCACGATCCGCCGGTTCCGGGCCGGGTCCTCCGGCACGGGGGCGAGCATCACGGCGTCCTTGCCGGTGTCATGGGGACCGACCATGGACTCGGTCTTGGCCTTGAGGCTCTCGCCCCGGGGAGGCAGCACGACCGCCTTCAGGGTTCCGTCCGCCTGGCGGGCGATCACCCGGGGCCGGGCCTTGGTTCCCACGTTGGGGACCCAGACCACCCCGGTGTCGACCTCGGCCACCGGGAAGGTCGCGAGGGTGCGCTCGCTGGGCTGCTCCAGGAGGCCCACCGCATAGGCGGCGTCGTCGATGGCTTGCTGCACGGCCACCCCCGCAGGGACGCCGGCCAGGCCGACCCAGGCCACCGGGAGGACCGTGGCGTTGGCGAGGAGCAGGCACCCGAAGATCGATCCCCACTCGCTGGCCCCCGACTCGAGCCGACGGTAGGAGGCGGTGAGCACCTTGTTGAGCAGGTATCCGGGGACGAAGGCGGCACCCATCGCAACCATGAGCGACCAGGTCGGATTGAGGTACATCCCCGCCAGGATCCTCGCCGACAGGAACGCCAGGGTGCTGGCGGTGACCGCCAGCCCGGCGGTCAACAGGAATTGGGTGGCACGCGTCGCCCGGTTCATGGGGCCTTCCCTTCGGTGCCGGGCTGCCACCCGGCCCTCATGGGCCCCGGATCGTCCGTCCGCCGGCCCGTTGCGGTTCCGAGTCTGGGACCGCCTCGTGCGGCAAGCCGTTCAATCTTTTTTCCGCCCGGCCCGCAACCCCGATCGCGCCCCCGGACCCTCAGCCTGCCGACGGCACCAGGAATGGGTTGGGTTCGCTCTCGATGACCTGGCGGAGCCGGGCGGCATCCGGAGCTGAGCCGGTGGCCATCCCGGGTCGGCCCCCGCCCTTGCCGCCTGCCTTGGTGGTGTAGTGGCGGACGAGGTCGCCCGCACTCACATCGCCGGCCGCCACGTGGTCGTCGGAGACTTTGCAGACCACCAGGCCCCCCGAGGAGAGGACCACCACTCCACTCCCGAGCTGCTGCATGACGGCGTCCGAGAGGTCCCGGAGGGCATCCACCTCGAGGCCCTCGGGAAACTCCCGGGCCAGCCGCACCGGTCGCCTGGTCTTGCCGCTCGCCAGGACGTCGGCATCGGCGGCGACCCGCTTGGGGTCCAGGCCGGCTCCCGCCTTGCGGGCCTGGGCCAGTTCCTTCTTCAGTTTCTTGATCTCGGCGTTCAGGGCCTCGATGCGGGCCCCGATCGCCTCGGGCGCGGCGCCTGCCTCGGCGGCCACCCGATCGAGCAGCCGGGAACGGGCGTCGAGGTGATCCAGCAAGGCAGGGCCGGCCAGGCAGTCCACCCTCCGCACGTTGGCGGCGACCGAGGACTGGGCCAGCACCGAGAACCGGAGGATCCGACCCGTCCGGTCCACGTGGGTTCCGCCGCACAGCTCGGTCGAGAATCCCGGGACCTCGACGACCCTCACCCGGTCGCCGTACTTCTCCCCGAACAGCGCCACCGCGCCCTTGGCATCGGCGGCCGCCCGGTCGACCACGCAGACCTCCAGTCCCTGGTCCCGGGCGATCTGCTGGTTGACGAGCCGCTCCACCGCGGCGATTTCCTGGTCGGTCAGCGCCTTGGGATGGACGAAGTCGAAACGCAGCCGGTCCGGGGCCACCAGCGACCCGGCCTGCTGGACGTGCCCTCCGAGCACCCGCTTCAAGGCCGCATGCAGCAGGTGGGTGGCGGTGTGGTTGCACGCGGTCCTGGCCCTGGCCTCCGGGTCGACCTGCACATGGACCCGCTCGCCCTCGGTCGGGCGTCCCTCCTTGGCGACCACCCGGTGCACGAACACGTCGCCCACCTTGGTGGCGTGGCGCAGCCAAGCCCGGAAGCTCCGGCCTTCGAACATGGCGACGTCGGCCACCTGCCCGCCGCTCTCGGCGTAGCAGGGGGTCTGGTCGAGGGCCACGTACCACTCGCCCTGGGCGTCGTCGATCGGTACCGCCCGGAGCACCCGGTACTCGCCCGAGAGCGTCTGGTAGCCGGTGAACTCGGTGGCGGGGAGGCCTTCGGCGCAGCGCTTGGCGCCCTCGTCGGCCTTGAAGCCGTGGCTGTCCCGGCGGGTCCGGTCCTTGTTCTCCTCGACCAGGACCTCGAACCCCGGCTCGTCGATGGTCATGCCCCGCTCCCGGGCGAGCAGCCGGGTCAGGTCCATCGGGAAGCCGTGGGTGTCGTAGAGGGAGAAGACCGTGGCGGCCGGGATCTGCTTGCCGCCCTTGGCCTCGATGTCCCCGGCCTCGGCCTCGAAGATCTTCATGCCCCGACCCAGGGCGTCCGAGAAGCGCTCCTCTTCGCCCAGCAGCATCTGGGTGACGGCATCGCTCCGCTCCGCCAGCTCGGGGAAGGCCTCGCCCATGACCTCGACCAGCAGCGGGACCATGCGATGCAGGAACGGCTTCTCGAGGCCCAGCTGGCGACCGTAGCGGGCCGCCCGCCGCAGCACCCTTCGGATCACGTAGCCGCGCCCCTCGTTGGACGGGACCACTCCATCGGCCACCGCGAACGCCACCGCCCTCAGGTGGTCGGCGATCACCCGGTGGGGCATTCCTTCGGGGCCTTCCCCGTAGGCGGCGCCGGTCTCCCGGGCGACCCATTGGATATAGGGCTGGAAGAGATCCGTGGCGTAGTTCGAGTGGGTCCCATGGAGCAGCCCCACCAGGCGCTCGAAGCCCATGCCGGTGTCCACATGCTTGTCCGGGAGGTCGGTCAGCGACCCGTCGGGATGCCGCTCGTTCTGGATGAAGACCAGGTTCCAGATCTCCCGGAACCGGTTGTCGTCCACGTTCGGCCGGCTGTCGGCCACCGACTTGCGGGCCTCGCCGAGGTCGAAGTGGATCTCGGTGCAGGGACCGCACGGCCCCGTCTCGCCCATCTCCCAGAAGTTGTCCTTGTTGCCGTGCCGGGAGATGTGGGCCTCGTCCACCACGTAGGGGAGCCAGAGTTCATAGGCCTCGTCGTCGGTCTGGTAGACGGTGGCGTGCAGGCGATCGGCAGGGATCTTCCAGACTTCGGTCAGGAGCGTCCAGGCCCACTCGATCGCGTCCTTCTTGTAGTAGTCGCCGAAGGACCAGTTCCCGAGCATCTCGAAGAGGGTGTGGTGGTAGTGGTCTCGTCCCACGTCCTCGAGGTCGTTGTGTTTCCCCGAGACCCGCATGCACTTCTGCGAGTCGGCAGCCCGGGTGTAGGAGCGCTTCCCGGTCCCCAGGAAGACGTCCTTGAACTGCACCATGCCCGAGTTGGTGAACAGCAGGGTCGGATCGTCGCCGGGGATGAGCGAGGCGGGGGCGACGATCTCGTGGCCCCGGGCCCGGAAGAAATCGAGGAAGTCCTGGCGGATCTGCTTGGAACTCGGGGGAGTGCGGCGATTCTTCTCGTTCATGGCGGCTTTGGCCTTCCCTGGTCGCGGAGATCGAGTATAGGGCAGGGAAGGTGGCCAGCGCGGCCCCGGGGATCCTGGCAGGGTGTCTGTCGGAGGTGCCCTCCGGACGCGGGTAGGAGCTCCTGCAAGGATCCTCGGGGACCGGTCGGCAGCTCGGGCGCAGCCGAAGCGCCCCGGGTTCACCCCGGGGGAGCCGCGGAGGCGCTGCCCGACCGCGAGCGAACCCACTGGGGTGAGCTGCAGAAGGGCTAGTGCGGGACCAGCTCGCCGATCCAGACGCCTCGACCCCGGTCGTCGTCGCGGCCAGGGCGCTCTTCTTCGGCCTCGGGACCGCGGTCCCCCTCGGTGGCGGGCTCGGGTTCGTCGTCGACGATCTCGAGGAAGACCCGACCGTCGATGATGACCTCGCGATAGCGCATCGCCGCCTCCCGACCCGAGGATACCGGCAAGGTCCGGGATCCTGTCCGCCTCACTCCTGAGTTTAGCCTCCGGGGCGGCTTCGTCAATCCTGGAGCGGCAAAACGGCCGTCTTCACGGCCGAGGTACGCCCGATTCCAGGCCCCCGGTTCAGAGCTTCTTCACCTGATAGGGGTGGGCCCGCTTGCGGAGGACGGTCATGCTCTCGATGACGACGTCCTTCTTGGGCCGGTCGGGGGGACTGCCGCCGGGACCGGAGGTCGGGGTGGCTCCGATCGCGGTGATCACGTCGAGTCCCTCCACCACCCTCCCGAACACGGCATGGCGACCGTCGAGGTGGGGGGTGGGCACGAGGGTGACGAAGAACTGGCTCCCATTGGTATTGGGTCCCGAGTTCGCCATCGAGAGGATCCCAGGGCCCGTGTGCTTCTTGCTGGAGATCTCGTCCCGGAACCGATAGCCGGGACCGCCGGTGCCGTCGTCGCCGGGGTTGTCGTCCTTGGAGTTGGGATCGCCGCCCTGGATCATGAAGCGGGGGATGACCCGGTGGAACTTGGTCCCGGCGAAGAACCCCTTCTCGGTCAGCTCGACGAAATTGGCGACGGTGTTGGGGGCGTCGTCCTCGAAGAGCTCCAGTTTCACGGTTCCGAAGTTGGTCTTCATCTCGATCTGGGGCAGGGGCTCCCCCTGGGCGGCCTCGACCAACGTGGACCCCGCCTGGGTCCCTTCGATCTCGCCCTCGGGGAACTGGTAGAGCTCGCCTCCGCCGGACCGGACGGTCACGAAACCGTCCCGCCGGATCACGGTGCCCTCGAGGCTCCGCCCGTCCTTGAGCCGGACGGTATCCGCCCGGAGCGGGGTGCCGGGGATGGTTGCGAGCAGCAGGGCGAAGATCCAGGACGTCCAGGCGGATCGCTTCACGAGGCTCCTCCCGAGATTCGGTCGCTTCCACCCTAGCGCAGCCCGGTGGAGGGCGTGCAAGGCCCGAGAGGTGGCATCTCTTCGGGTGGACTCCCCGGGATGGGCCCGGTAGGCTGCCGCCCGGATGGAGACCTCGGCATCCGCGTTTCCGCTCCTGGCCTCCCGCCTCGCCCTGGGCGAGGGCTCGGTCGAGTGCCTCCTCCTGTCCTCCCTGCCGGGGCTGGCTCCCGGTCACCGGTGGATCCTGGACAAGCTGGGCCGTCCCGTCTCGGATGCGCTTCCGGACTTCCTGTCGGACGCCCTCCGGGAGGCCGCCCTCGGGCTTGGCCCGGGTCGCCGGGTGGGTCGGGTGGAGGTTCCCGGGCCCGATGGGACCACGGTCGAGGTCTACCTGGAGCGGTGGGTACCGGAGCCCCGGGTCCTGGTCCTGGGTGGCGGTCACGTCGGGCGTTCCCTGGTCACCGCCCTCCGGGATCTCGGGTTCCGGATCCTGGTGGCGGAGGACCGGCCGTACTTCGCTCGCCCCGAGCGGTTCGAGGGCACGGTCGGAATCGTCGAGGGAGCGCTGGCGGGTGCCGCGGAACGGATCGACCTGGGCAGCGAGGACTACGCGGTGATCGTCACCCGGGGCCACCGGGAGGACCTGGATTGCCTCCGATCCTGCCTGGCCCGGAGGCCTCGCTACCTGGGGCTCCTGGGGAGCCGCCGCAAGCTCCGGGAATTCCGGCGGGTGCTCGCCGGGGAAGGCGTGGCCGGGGAGCTCCTGGATCGGGTCCGATGCCCGGTCGGGCTCCCGATCGGAGCCGAGACGCCAGCCGAGATCGCGGTCGCGGTGGCCGCCGAGCTGGTGGCGGTACGGGCCGGCCGGGATCCTCGATCCCGCGAAGACAAATGCCCTCAGGACGGGGCCTGAAACCGTCGATGGGGTTCCTGGAGGTTCTCTCCTCCGGAAGACGAGGTGCAGGGTGAGCGTGCGTGAACCCCGACGGAGCGCGCCCGGCAATTCCCTGAAGCGGGCCGAGGTCCGCCGGGGCGACGGCCATCGGCGGTCGCCGGACGGACTCGCCCTGTCGATCGAGGTGCGCGGGCCTCGTCCCAGCGACGGCGATCGGCAGTCGCCGCGGCGCCTGGCGGAGATCCTGGTCTGAAGACTTTCCCTGGAGTGGCGTGGATCGGCCCGGGGACGACCGGGCGGAGCGGATAGACGATGAGCGGTTCCATCAAGGGCAACGGATGCGGGGATACCCCCTCGCAGGCAGGTCGGACTCCCGACGACGAGGCCGATCTCGAGGCCTACCAGGAGCTCATGGGGGAGGAAGACGAGATCGACGTCTTCTTCATCCTCCCGGCCCTGGCCCAGTCCCCGGAGGTCTGCGAGGATCCCGGCGTGACCGTCCTACGGGTCGCCGGGCTCCCCGAAGAGGGAACCGCCTGGGTGCACTAATTCAGTCTGCAGCTCGCCCGCGAGGGGCTCGCTCGCGGTCGGACTCCGCCTGCGCTGCTCCCCCGGGCGT